>NZ_AHJE01000084.1 GCF_000243095.1 Cupriavidus basilensis OR16
ATCGCCGCCGGGCTGCCGCCGCTGGCGGGCGCCATGGCCATCGCCATCGCGGGCCAGGGCACCGCGCTGTCGTCGGACTATGTGATCGGCGTGGCGCCGGGCATCAGCGCCAAGGCCGCCGGCGCTGCCGTCAGCGCCGCCATGGTGGCGGACCGCGCGCTGGTGCTGTCGCTGATTACCGGCGGCATCGCGCTGGCCATGGCGTACTTCTCGATCCGCTCCCAGATCCGTCCCGGCCCATGCCAGCCACCTGGACCGCTGGCAAGGCCGCACGCCCGGCGCCAGCGTGGCCAGCGCCCGAGCCGCGGGCAGCTTCGACAAAGCCGAACTGGCGCGCGGCACCGCGCACCACGAGCCGCTGGGCACCGATGCCAATATTGCGCGCAGCCTGTCGATGGTGGAACAGCGCCAGATCAAGTGGTCGAAGGTCTTCGCCGTGCTGACGCCGCTGGCCTTTGCCGCGGTGATTGCGCTGATGGTCGTGCCCAAGCTTGGCCTGGGCATGGCCGAGCTCAAGGGTGGCGAGGCCGCCGCCATGGTGGGCGGCATGGCGGCGCTGCTGATGATCTTGTGCACGCTAGCGGCCGAGGGCCCGCGCAAGATGCTGGATGTCAGTGCGGAGCACATCACCGACGGCTTCGTCTTCGCCTTCAAGGCCATGGGGGCGGCACACTGATTGCGTGGTCGTCGCTGGTCGCCATCACAGGCTTTGCGCGCGTGCCGGTGCTTGACGCGGTGCGGGCGCTGCTGATGCCCGTGCTGGCCGGGCTGGCGGTATCGACGTTGTGCGCGGTGGTGCTGTGGCGCTGAGTTACTGCCGCGCCATGCCATTGCATCAAACCCGATTGACCTGATTCTCTTGGAGCGCCACGCATGACAACCCCAGCTTCCGCCAGCCGTGCCAACCCCGCCGAAGGCGTGCGCGCGCCGCACTGCATGGTCGCCACCGGCCACCCGCTCGCGGCTGAGGCCGCGCTGCAGGTGCTGCGTGAAGGCGGCAGCGCCATTGACGCCGCGCTCGCGGCCGACGCCATCCTGGGCGTGGTTGAGCCGATGGCAACCGGCATCGGCGGCGACATGCTGGCCATGATCGTCGAGCCTGACGGCCACGCTGTCAGCTACAACGGCACGGGCCGCGCCCCCGCCGCGTTCCCCATGCATGCCCTGGCAGGCCTGCCCAAGCAGCGCATTCCCGAGCGCCACGCACTCTCGCTGACCACGCCCGGCGCGGTGCGCGGCTGGGAGGAGCTGCACCGCCGCTACGGCAGGCTGGCATGGCGGCGGTTGTTCGCGCCCGCGATCGCGCTGGCGCGCGACGGCTTTGCGGTAGCGCCGGTGGCGGCGCGCGAATGGGCGCTGTTCGACCGCGTGCTGCATCAGGACCCGGTCTGCGCCGCGCTCTATCGCGCTGGCCGCCCACCCGCGGCCGGCGAAGCCTTCAGCAACCCGGAGCTGGCCGCCACGCTGTCCGCCATCGCCGCCGAGGGTGCCGATGCGTACTACCTCGGCAAGCCCGCCCAGGCCGCGGAAATGGCGAGCCGCACCGCCGGCGGCGCGCTGGCCGCCGCCGATTTCGCCGCCCACCGGGGCGATTTCTGCACGCCCGTGTCCACGGATTTCCGCGGCCTGACCGTACTGGAATGCCCGCCCAATACGCACGGCGTGGCCATCCTGCACGCGCTGGATGAACTCGGCGAACTCGATCCCGCATGGCTGGCCGAGGACGATCCCGCGGCCGTGCTGCGCACGGTGCAGGCCATGGGCCGCGCCATGCAATACGACACGGTATGCACCGTGGTGGTGGACCGCGACGGCCTGGCGGTCACGCTGATGACCAGCATCTTCAAGCGCTTCGGCTCTGGCATCGCCGTGCCCGGCTGCGGCTTTGTGCTGCAGAACCGCGGCTTCGGCTTTGCCGGGCCAGGCCATATCAACAGCCCGGCTCCGGCCAAGCGCCCGTATCACACCGTGGTGCCAGGCGCAGCCCTGCGCGGCGGGCGCTTCCACGCGGGCTTCGGCGTGGTGGGCGGCCTGATGCAGCCGCAAGGCCAACTGCAGTTGCTGGTGCGGCTGGCGGCCTGGCAGCAACCCCTGCAAGCCGCGCTGGATGCGCCGCGCTGGCGGCTGGAATCCGACACCGCGCTGGCCATCGAAGCCGGCATGCCGCCGGCCATCGTGCGAGCCCTGCGCGATGCTGGCTACAGCGATCCCGCCGGCCTTGGCGAACTCGGCGGGCGCAGCGATTTCGGCGGCGCCCAGATCGTCATGCGCGATGCGTCCGGCGAACTGCTCGGCGCATCGGACAAGCGCAAGGACGGCATCGCGCTGGGCGAGTAAGCCCTGCAAGACCTCTGCACACGCCATCCCACCCCCTGGAGCCCCACCGGTGACCCTGAAGATCTACGGCATCCCCGCCTCGCGCGCCATCCGCCCCATCTGGGCGGCGGAAGAACTCGGCCTGCCTTACGAGAACCTCCCCCTGCACTACGCCTCGGACGCGGTCAAGGCGCCCGCCTACCTGGCGATCAACCCCAACGGCACGGTGCCCGCCATCGACGACGACGGCCTGGTTATCTACGAGTCGCTCGCCATCACGCTGCACCTGGCGCGCAAGCACGCGGGACTAGGGCTGTGGAACGGCACTGCGGAGCAAGATGCCCACATCCTGCAATGGACGCTATGGGCCGCCACCATGGTGGAACCACTCACCACCCAATGGACGCAGCACACCCGGCTACTGCCGGCCGAGCAGCGCAACCCGGCGCTGGCCGAGAGCGCGCTCGTGGCACTGGGCAAGCCGCTGGCGGTGCTGGATGCGCACTGCGCGCGCCACCCCTACCTGCTGGGCGAAGTCTTCACGGTAGCGGACCTGAACGTGGCATCGGTGCTGCACCGGCTGGCGGATCTGGACGCGGAGGCCTTCACCAGCCTGGGCGAATGGCACCGGCGCTGCGTGACGCGGCCGGCGGCGCTGCGGGCCTTTGCGATGCGGCAGAAAGCCGCTTAGGGAAGGGGTGGCAACGCGCATCATTCAAGCACGGCCAGCGATCCGCGCTCGCGGGCAAGGTCGGCATGCGTGCATATTGACGCCTCTCAAGAGAGTCGAACGCCCGCGTCCTGCCGCCCTAACCTGCCGGTCAGGACGCGACGGAGCGGGAACTGACTGCGCTTGCGGCACGGGTTCGCTCCGCGGGCAGGAGCACAAGCGTCATAGCCCGCCGGCAACCTGCACCCGCCGCCGCAGGCTGGAGGAAGCCCGCGCGCCCTCTCTGGCCAGCCAACCGATAAACACACTCAGCGCGCTTGCCGCTTCACGGTCCGTACGAAGCAGCATGTGGAACCCCTGGTCGCGCACCACCACGTCCGGGAACAGTTGGCACAAGCGGCCCGTGGCGAGGTCTTCGTCCACGAGTGCCAGCGAGCCGATTGCGATCCCGAGATCGGCGGTGGCGGCCTGCAGGCTGAGAAAGAAGTGCTCGTACAAGTGCCCGCCCAGCGGCGGTGGCGGCACCACGCCTGCCGCCGCCAGCCAGCGTGCCCATGCGTCGCGCCGGCTGCTCAGGTGCAATAGGGAGGCGCGCAGGCAATCCTCGGGCGCCGCCACCGGATGCAACGACAGGTAGCGGGGCGAGGCCAGCGGCGCCGAGACATCATCGAGAAAGCGGATGCATTCATGGCCGGCCCGTGACATCGGCGCCCGGCGAACAATCACGTCAAACGGCTCCCTCAGGTCATCAATGCCATCGCTCGCGGAAGTGGCTACGCGGACTTCGATGCGCGGGTTCTCGATCTGGAACGAGGACAGGCGCGGGATCAGCCAGCGCATTGCGATGGACGGTGTGGTGTTGACGCGCACGATGCGCTGCTCGCCGGTACGCGTGAACTGCTCGGCCGCGAGCGCGATGCGGTCCAGGCTTGCCTTGACCTCCGCGTAGAGTAGCTGCGCGGCCTCGGTCGGCTCGACACCGCGCGCGCTGCGCACAAACAAGGGACGGCCAAAATGGGTTTCCAGCAGGCGAATCTGCTGGCTGACTGCGCTATGCGTGATGTGCAGTTCTGCCGCCGCCAGCGTCAGGCTCCTGGCGCGGGCGGCGGCTTCGAAGACCTTCAACGCCTTCAACGGTGGGAGTTGTGCTGGCATGCTGTCAGTTGTGCTGGCATGCTGTCACTTTTTCTAATGGCTATGATTCTGCCCTGAATCCGTTGCCTCCCACAGTGGCGCCCGCCGATATTCAAATGTCCATCCTCGACGTATTTTCTAATAGTAAAGCCGCTGCCGGCTTAAGCCGCTGGTGAGCGAGTCTCTCCCGGCGCAGCGGACCGGTACCAGAAGCGAGAACAATGTGGTGCGCGTGCTGGCATTGGGCACCGCGCAAATCGTCGGCTGGGGCTCGTCGACTTAC
Source organism: Cupriavidus basilensis OR16 (assembly GCF_000243095.1). Lineage (GTDB taxonomy): Bacteria > Pseudomonadota > Gammaproteobacteria > Burkholderiales > Burkholderiaceae > Cupriavidus > Cupriavidus basilensis_D. Next base: position 4,404 of record NZ_AHJE01000084.1, read on the forward strand.
CTCCCCGCAGTGATCGCCACGCCCGTTTGCGAAGACCTTGGCATGTCACCGGAGATGTTCTTTGGGGCCTTCTCGCTCGCCCTGCTTGCCATGGCGTGCGCAGGGCCAGCCACCGGCCGGTACATCGACCGGCACGGTGGCAGGCGCGTCTTGCTATTGTCGAATTTCGTGCTTGCCGCCGGGCTGCTGATGCTGTCGCAGGCGGGCAGCATCATCGGGCTGTATGCAGCCTGGTGCGTCATGGGCCTGGGCATGGCGCTGGGGCTCTACGATGCTGTCTTCGCGGCGCTCGTTGCGCAGCACGCGAAGGCAGCCGGCCGCCTGATCGTAGGCGTGAGCCTGGTCGGCGGCTTCGCCAGCACCGTTGGCTGGCCGGCCTCGACCTGGGTCATCGAGCACTGGGGCTGGCGGACCTGCTGCCAGGCATGGGCCGTGGCCCATTTGCTGATTGCGTTGCCCGTGTATTGGCGCCTCGTCCCGCCTGGGCGCGCCATGCCTCAATCCACGCCTGCCGCACGCCCGCAGCCAAGCACGACGCCGCCGCCGGGCAGCCGCGCCCGTCAACTCGGGCTGCTCTGCATATTCTCCGGCGCTACCGCATTCGTGACATCGGCGATGGCTGTGCACCTCCCGGCACTGCTGCTGGCCAAGGGGGCGACATTCGGGCAGGCGGTGTTTGCCGGCGTCCTGCTCGGCCCTGCGCAGGTCGTCGCCCGGCTGGTGGAGTTCGGGCTGACCCAGCGCCTGAAGGTTCACCCCCTGACGACCGCGCGCTTTGCCACGGCATTGCATCCCGTGGCTTGCATTTCTCTCGGCTTGTTTGGCATGGCGTCTGGCCTGGGGCCGCTCTTTTCCGTCTTGCACGGCGCTGGAAACGGCATGATCTCGGTCGCGCGCGGCGTGCTGCCATTGGCGCTGTTCGGGGCAAGCGGGTATGGCGCTGTGACGGGAAGGCTTGCGGTATTCGGCAGGACGGCACAGGCGTTCGCGCCCATCGCCTTCGCCCTCGTCCTTGCGCAATATGGACCGGGTGCCGCCCTCTCCTTGTCCGGCGCGCTGTCGATGGTGGCGCTGCTGGCGCTGCTCCGGCTACGTGCGGGCAGCGGCTGACAAGGATCGGCCATGCAAGCCTTGCGCGCGTTGCCGAAGTCCTACAACGGAAACCGCTGCATGTAGTACGCCTGCCATTCATGCAGATGTTCCCATAGGATGTCCTCGCGCAGGCGCTTGCTGCCGCAGGCATCGGCGATGGCCAAGTGGAAGTTGTCGTCGAAATCGGCCCAGCGCACCAGCGCTTCGTTGTCGTCGGCACTGGCGGCGGCGCCGGCGTCCATGGCATCGGCGGCGTCCGACAGCGCCTTGAGCGTGACGCGGTCCAGTTGCGCGGCGGCGATGCGGGCTGCTTCGCTTTCCAGCAGCTTGCGCATATCGAACACCTCGCGGATATCCTCGCGCGAGAAGCGCGCCACCACCGGACGCCGGTTCGCCTCCTGGGTGACCAGCCCATCCTTGACCAGTTCGCGGATCGCCGTGTGCACCGGCGTGCGGCTGACGCCGAGCTCCTGCGCGAGCCGGATCTCGTTGACCACTTCCCCTGGCTTGAGCTGCCCACTGATGATGGCCGACAACATGGCCTGGTAGACCCGTTGTGACAGCGGCTGGTCGTCCTGGTCCTGCGGGAGTGCTGGCAATTCCTGTGACATCTCTGCGATAGACATTTCTGGCGTGAAGTAGGCCCGGTATTGCTGCCTTTGGCGGGCGGTTGGGCCGGGCTGGCGAAAGCATTATGCAGCAAAGGCCAAGCGCTGCGCATTTTTCACCAACTGAATGCCAATCCAAATAATTGCATGCATTTATACGTTTTGGCGTGTAATATTGCCTGCATACCGAGGTTTTGCGACGACGCATGTACGAAATATGCTTCAAGCGGCATATTTATCTTGTGACGCAGCAAGCCCACTCGCAGACCAGGCCGGGGCGGAGGAGACGCCGTTCCCCTTGCCATCCCCTTGATTCATTACGCGCAGACTCATGCCGAAAGCCGTGCTCCCTCCGAGGTTCGCAGCCGTGCACATCGTTGCCGACGACCTTTCCGGTGCGTGCGACAGCGTGGCGGCGTTCGCCGGCGACGGCAACGGCGAGGTGCGGATGCACGCGCAAGCCATGGGTGGCAGCGCCGCTGGCGTGGTGCCGCAAGGGCGGATCCAGGCGCTCGACGCCCACTCGCGGGCACGCCCCGCCGCAGAGGCTGCGCAGGTGTTCGCCCAGGCCTTTGCCGAAGGGTTCGGGCCGCTCGCGCCAGAAGGCGCGTCCGCGACGGACTGCCTGCATTTCCACAAACTCGATTCCACGCTGCGCGGCCATATCGGCGCCGAACTGATGGCGGCGCGCGACGCCGTAGGGGCCGCTGGCCCGATCTGGGTCTGCCCGGCCTTTCCGGCGCAGGGCCGCACGCTGCGCGCGGGCCAGGCCTTCCTGGATGGCAAGCCCCTGTCAGGCACGCCGCTGTGGTCCACGCTGGGCCTGGCCAGCGATCACCTGCCAACGCTGCTCCACTCGGCCGGCCTGCGGGTCGGCGCGCTGACGCTGCCGGACTTGCGGGCGCTGGCCAATGCCGATGCGGCTCCAAGCAAGCTGGATCACGCCTGCGATGTGTTGGTCTGCGACGCCGAAACCGACGACGACCTCGCGCTGCTGGCCGGGCTGATCGCATCCCGCCCCGGGCCCGTGCTGGCCGCGGGCTCCGCCGGGCTAGCGCGGCAACTTGCCGCCCACTTGGCGCCTGCTCAAGCCATCCTGGACACTGGCCACGCTGCCGCCGCTACGGCCCCGGCAACCACCGGCCGGTTGGCGGTGATCGGCAGCATGTCGGCGCTTGCCGCCGAACAGGTCCAGGCGCTGTCCGCCACCTGCCTGCCGGTGTCCTGCTGGTGTCCTGCTCGCCACGCATGCTGGTTGAAGGCAGCGCGTGTGCCACATGGCGCGCGCAGCGCCAGCGGGTCATCGCGGCGCTGGCACTCGGCCACGATGTGGTGATCCATGTCGAAGGCCCGGCCGATCCGGCGTTGGACGGCAGCACCTTGTGCGCGGCGCTGGCCCGCTTTGCCGCCCCGATGGCGCAGGCGGCGGCGGGGCTGGTGCTGTCCGGCGGCGAAAGCGCGCGCGCCGTGCTGGAGACGCTGGGCGTGAGCCGCCTTACCGACGTACGCGCGCTGGTGCCCGGCGTGACCAGCGCCCGCGCGCAGCTGCACAACGCCCCGGACCCCGCAGGCTTCGGCCACGGCAACAAGACGGTGCCGGTCTGCATCAAGGCCGGCGCCTTTGGCCAGCGCGACACGCTGCTGGCCTGCATGGCGCACCTGCGCCAGGCCACCGCGCCAGCGTCGCCTGCCGATGCCATGCGCGCCCGCCCGACCCATCCGCGGCAGGCCATGCCTGCCAACACCCGCCTCAGCGAGCCCCCCATGTATCGACCGAGAATTGCCATCACCATGGGTGACGCCGCTGGCGTCGGCCCCGAGATCATCGTCAAGTGCCTGGCCGACGGCACGCTCTATGCGCAATGCCGGCCCTTCGTGGTAGGCGACGCCGCGCGCCTGGAAGACGCCTGCCGTCGCACCGGCACTGCGCTGCGCATCGTGCGGGTGACGGACCCCGACGAAGCCACGTTCGAGCCCGGCACGCTCGCCTGCATCGACCTCGCGCTGATCCCGGCAGACACGCCATACGGCAAGGTCTGCGCCGTCTGCGGCGATGCCGCGTACCGCTATATCGTGCGCGCCGTCGAGTTCGTGCAGGCCGGCAAGGTCGATGCGATCTGCACCGCGCCGCTGAACAAGGAAGCCCTGCACCTGGGCGGCCACCGCTATCCCGGCCACACCGAAATGCTGGCCGCGCTCACCGGTACCGAGGAGGTCTCGATGATGCTGCTGGCGCCGAACCTGCGCGTGATCCATGTCACCACGCACATCGGCATCCTGGATGCGGTGGAGAAGATCAACGTTGGCCTGGTCGAGCGCACCATCGCGCGCGGCGTGCAGGCCTTGCAAAAGAGCGGCATCGCCCAGCCCCGCGTGGCGGTGTGCGGCATCAACCCGCACGCGGGTGAAAACGGCTTGTTCGGGCGCGGCGAGGAAGCCCAGAAGATCGCCCCCGCCGTGGCTGCCTGCCGTGCGCGCGGCTGGCTGGTGGATGGCCCGCTACCGGCCGATACGCTCTTCTACCGCGCCACCCGTGGCGACTTCGATCTGGTAGTGGCGATGTATCACGACCAGGGCCACGGACCGGTCAAGGTGCTGGGGCTCGAAGCCGGCGTCAACGTCACCATCGGCCTGCCGGCGGTGCGTACCTCGGTGGACCACGGCACCGCGTTCGATATTGCCGGCAAGGGCGTGGCCGATCCGCGCAGCATGACCGAAGCCATGCTGCAGGCGATTGCGATGGCGCCAAAGCCGCCGCAAACAGCCTGAAAAAACCCAAAACAACAAAGGAGACAACCATGCTGCGCAAATGGATCACCCTGCTGGCAGCCGCGTCGCTCACCGCGCTGGCGCTGCCGGCCAGCGCCGACGGCCCAGGGCCATGGCCGCAGCGCCCGGTGCGCGTGGTGGTGCCCTATGCGCCGGGCGGCGCCTCCGACGTGCTGGCCCGCCTGCTTGGCAGCAAGCTGCAGAAGGTCTGGAAACAGCCCGTGGTGGTGGAAAACCGCACCGGTGCGGGCGGCAATATCGGCACGCGTAGACTAACAAGGGCGGCGCGCAGGCCAATGTGGATGTGATGGGCGGCCAGGCCGACCTGATGTTCAACAGCATGGTGGCCAGCGCCCCCTACGTGCGCGGCGGCAAGCTGCGCGTGCTGGCCTTCACCAGCCGCGAGCGCAATCCCGAGTGGCCCAACGTGCCAACGGTGGCGGAGGCTGTGCCGGGCTTTAGCGCCGGCGGCTGGCAGGGCATGCTCGCGCCCGCCGGCACTCCGCCCGAGGTGATCCGCAAGATCAATGCCGATGTGGTGCGCATCCTGCAGCAGCCCGAGATCCGCCAGCGCCTGGCGCAGCTCGGCGCGGAGCCCGTTGGCAATACGCCCGAAGCCACGCAGGCCTTTGTCCGCGAAGAGAAAACGCGCTGGGCCGACCTGATCCGCGAGAGCGGCCTGAAGCTGGACATGTAGGCACGCTCCGCACGCCAGCACACGGCCGCACCGTCAACAACCGAACCCCCGGAGACTTCCCATGCAACTTCCCGTCAACGCTTTCAAGCAAGCTATCCTCGCCGACCAGCCGCAGATTGGCCTGTGGTGTTCGCTGTCTTCCTACCAGGTGGTGGAACTGGTGGCACGCTCGCAGTTCGACTGGCTGCTGCTCGACATGGAGCATGCCCCCAACGACATCTCCACCCTGCACACGCAACTGATGGCCACCGAACCCTGGAACGACATGCTGTGGATCAAGCGCTGCCTGGATATCGGCGCGCAATCGCTGCTGCTGCCCTATGTGCAGAACGCCGAGGAAGCTGCCAATGCCGTGGCGTGGAGCCGTTTTCCCAAGGGCGGCATGCGCGGCGTGGCCAGCGGCACGCGCGCCGGCGGCTTCGGCCGCATCAAGGATTTCCTGCATGACGTGCAGGAGCAGACCTGCGTGCTGGTGCAGCTCGAATCGATGGAAGCCATCCGCAACGTCGACGCGATCTGCGCGCTCGACGGTGTGGACGGCGTGTTTATCGGCCCGAGCGATCTTTCCGCCGACATGAACCACCTGGGTGATATCCAGCATCCCGAGGTGCAGGAAACCATTGCCGCCGCGATCCGCCGCATCCGCGCCAACGGCAAGGCCGCTGGCATTCTCACTACCGAAGCACAGGGCCAGCAGTACATCGACATGGGCGCGCGCTTTGTCGCGGTGGGCACCGACATGACCCTGCTGCGCCTGGCCACCGACGCGCTGGCGGCGCGCTTCAAGCAGCCGCAATAAGCCTCGACTAGCCGCAACATACCGCAACATACCGCAACAAGCCGCAATAAGCCGCCGCTACAGGCCCGCGCAGCGTTTATTTCTCTCCTGGAAGATTCGAGATGCCTGACTTCAAGATGCAATACCGGCGCCTGGGCGCCAGCAACCTGCAGGTTTCCGCCCTGTGCCTGGGCACCATGATGTTTGGCGACCAGACCGATGAGGCCGAGGCCGGCCGCATCGTCGGCAGCGCCCGCGCGCATGGCGTCAATTTCATCGATACCGCCGACATGTACAGCCTGGGCGGGTCGGAGACGATGGTGGGCAAGCTGCTGGCTGGCGATCGCCATGACTGGATCCTGGCCAGCAAGCTGGGCAACCCGATGCAGGCCGCCCCCAACCACTCGCACTACTCGCGCGTATGGATCCTGCGCGCGGTGGAAGACAGCCTGCGCCGCCTGGCCACGGACTATCTCGACATCCTCTACCTGCACCGCGACTACGCCGGCGAGAACCTCGAGGAAGCCGTGCGCGCCATGGGCGACCTGATCCGCGCCGGCAAGATCCGCTACTGGGCCGTGTCGAACTTCCGCGGCTGGCGCATCGCGGAAATCGCGCGCCTGTGCGACGTGCTCAACGTGCCCCGCCCGGCGGTCTGCCAGCCTTACTACAACCTGCTCAACCGCATGCCCGAAGTGGAGATCCTGCCGGCCTGCCAGCATTTCGGCCTGGGCGTGGTGTCGTACAGCCCGATCGCGCGCGGCGTGCTGACCGGCAAGTACCTGCCAGGCCAGCAACCGCCGCAGGACTCGCGCGCCGGGCGCGCGGACCGCCGCATGATGGAAACCGAATTCCGCGAGGAGTCGCTGGTGATAGCGCAGACGCTGAAGCAGCACGCGCAGGCCCGCGAGCTCAAGCTGGGCCAGTTCGCCACGGCCTGGGTGCTCGCCAACCCCATCATCAGCTCGGTGATTGCCGGGCCACGCACACGCTCCCAGTTCGAGGATTACTTCGGCGCCGTGGGCGCGGTGATCTCGCCGGAAGAAGAAGCCATGGTCGACGCCCTGGTACGCCCCGGACACGCGTCCACGCCGGGCTACAGCGATCCCAGCTATCCGCTCACGGGGCGGCCGGTGGCGGTCGCGCAAGGCTGAGCCGATCAGGCACTGGCCAAAGCACTCAGACAGATATAACCCACCCCGGCAACGGGGGAGGAGACAAGATGATCGCGAAACGACTTCCCGGGCTGGCGCTAGCCGCGCTGACCATGGCCGCCACCGCCCTCGCCACGGCGCCAACCGCCGCCCGCGCCGATGACTACCCCAGCCGCCCGATCAAGCTGATCGTGCCCTTCCCGCCCGGCGGCGGCAACGACAATGTGGCACGCCCCATCGCCCAGAAGCTATCGGACGCGCTCGGCCAGCAGGTCATCATCGACAACCGCCCCGGCGCCGGCACCATGATCGGCGCGGAGGCCGCGGCCCATTCCGCGCCGGATGGCTATACGCTGTTCCTGGGCTCGATTGCCTCGCACGCCATCAGCCCCAACCTGTATGCGCGGGTGCCCTACGATCCGATCAAGGATTTCGAGCCGGTGTCGTTGCTGGCGTCGGCGCCGACCTTGCTGGTGGTCAACACGCACACGCCCTACAAGAACCTCAAGGATGTGCTGGTTGCCGCCAAGGCCAACCCAGGCAAGCTGACCTACGGCTCCGCCGGCAGCGGCACGCCGCCGCACCTGTCCGGCGAGATCTTTCGCGGCCAGGCCGGGATCGACCTGCTCCATGTGCCCTACAAGGGAGGCTCGGGGCTATTGCCGGATGTGATGGCCGGCCGGGTCGACATGATCTTCGACACCGCGGCATCCTCCATGCCCCATGTACGCAGCGGCAACCTGCGCGCCATCGCCATTGCCCGCGCCACTCGCCAGCCGGACCTGCCGGATGTGCCGACCTTTGCCGAACAGGGCTTTCCCAAGTTCCAGACGTCCGGCTGGTACGGCATCCTGGTACCCGCCAAGACGCCCAAGCCAGTAATCGACAAACTCTATGCCGCGTTGCAAAAGGCCATGGTGCAGCCGGAGGTGACCAGCCGGCTGAAGACACTCGGGGTGGACCCCATCGTCAGTACCCCGCAGGAGTTCGGCACTTTCATCCGCGCGGAGCTGGATAAATACAAGCAGGTGATCCGCCAGGCGGATATCAAGGAATAACGCAGCCAGAGAACAAGACCGGGGACAAGCCGGCGAAGGCTGCCTAAGCGGCAGCCTTTTGCACGTCCTTGGGTTCTTTCGTGCGTCCTTCCTTGCGCTCCTCCTTGTGTTGCTCTTTGTGTTGCTCCTTACGCACTTCCTTGCGTTCTTCCTTGCGCCGCCCATACCAGCCGCCGATCACCAGCAGCAGCGCCACCGCCACGATGTCGCCGCCCAGCGCGATCGGCCGCGACGGCCGGCCGCCGGCAATGCCGTAGGTAAAGCCCTCGATCACCACCGACACCACCGCGCCAAAGACAAAGCAGAACAGGCTATGACGGCCGATCTGCACCACTGGCCCCATCACCGACGCCAGCCGGGCCATCCAGCCAGCGCGCACGGCCAGGTAGCATAGCCACGCCAGCCCGAGGAAGCTCACGATGCGCAGCGCCGCCAGGCTCCTCTTGGGCAGCGGGAAGACCATGGTCGGCAGCCAGGCGGGCAACCACGGCTCGTACACATGCGGACGCATCCACAAATAGGCCAGCAGCACGCCAGCCAGCGTCACCGCCACGGCGAGCACCGTCACCACCCAGCGCACCAGCGCCTGGCGCGGCAGGATCACATCGGGCCGCAGGCGCGCCATCAGGCCCAGCCCAAACAGCAATTGCCACGCGAAGGGATTGAAGCTCCAGCCGTTGCCATCGCTGCTGGGCAGCAGCGGCGTGAGCATCGGCGCCATCAGCCACAGCAGCGCGCTGGCGCCGACAAACGTTAGCGGCATCGCGCGCGCCATGCGGATCGCCAGCGGCGCAAACAGGATGAAGACCGCGTACATCGGCAGCACGTCCGAGACAAAAGGCTGCCGCGCCACGCTGAACACCTCGATCAGCGTGCTGAACGGATGCGCCATGAAGATGGGTGCCTCGGTGGACCGGATCGCCGGCGCCGGCACCTTGGCCAACGCCAGCAGCAGGCCGAACACCAGCATCAGCACGCCGGTCAGCACGAATGCCTTGTAGATCTCCCAGCTGCGGCGGATCAGGCGGTTCTGCGCGGCACTGGCGCCGTGCCGGGCCTCCATGGCCACGTAGGCCGCGCCGGCGGAGTAGCCGGCCAGGAACACGAAGATCTCCGCCGCGTCGAAGAACGCGAAATTGCGGATGGTGTAATCGGCCAGCACGCTGCCGTTCACATGGTCGACCACGATGAAGATCAGCGCGATGCCGCGAATCAGGTCAACCTCGGTTCTGCGCTGGGTTTCGGTTGTAGACAACAAAAGCAACTCCTGCAATACCTGGCAATCCGGGCGCTCCGACAAAGCACCCGGATGTCTCCGAGGCCACTCATGAATGGCCTCTGCAATATTCAATGTGTGCAAATCCGCACCCCGGGCCGGCAATCTGGCGCCCCGCAAGCTGCCGGCGCACCTTGGCTTTGTCCCGGATTTCCTGAAAAAGTGCGATGGGGTACGCTCGCGGGCCGACAACGGCAAAACGCCCGGCTGCGCGACGCCCGGGCGTGATGATACGGCATACTGGGGATTACCCTAGGTGAGGTCGCCAGGGATCGGGAAGAAAACTGCACGCGGGCCCCGCTGCAAGGCACCGGCCAGCGAATCCCGGGCACCGGCTTGATGCTGGGCGCCGGCGTCCAAGCCCCCTGCCGCGGCGTGCGCGCGCGGCAGGATGGCATTGCCAAGGCCTATTGTGCGGTGGCGGGTGCGGATACAGCGGCGCTCGTGGCCGTTGTCATCTGCTCCATGAACAAAGCCGCGCGCAGTTTCGAGGTCGCCGCCCGTGTGCTCGCGTCCACCGACTTCATCAGGTTGCTATATTCCGGCGCGTCATCCCATTCGCCGGTCACTGGCGTGTTGGCCTTCACCGGCTCGTACCATTGCAGCCGATTGGTATGCAGATCGATCAACTGCCCCACCAGCGACACATAGCCCTCGGGCGCCCCCAGCGGCATGAAACCATAGTAGCTGCGCGACGTGCCCAGCCAGCGCGGCGCCACCAGCAGCAGCCGGTCCGCGCCATACTGCTTAGCCAAAGGCCGGTAGTCCATCTCCGCAATACCATCGCCGGAGCCTTCCGTAAACTTCTTCAACTGCTCCGTATCCACGGGAGCCGCCACCAGCACGACCTTGACCTGGCGGGACTCCAGCCCCTTTGCCAGTTCCTGCGGCAGCCCGCTTACCAACGAAAAGTCTTGCCGCTGCAAACGCTCCACGATTGCCTGTGCATTGGCCTTGTTGATGGCGTAGTCAAGGATCCCCTGCGCCCCGATCATGCTCTGGTTCGGCTCGGGCAGTTTTTGCACTGCCACCGCGACCGTGCTTGTCCGATCATCAAAGAGCTTCGCGGAAGCAGGAATCGGCTTCTGCACGACTGCACAACCAGCCAACGAACACAACGCCAGGAACAGCCCGGCAAGACGGATACGACCCATGATTCTCCTGTTTTATCAAAGCCACAACTTACGGGGTTGGTGACAAGGCGCCAAGCCAATGCACCACGCCGCCGGTCCGGCGGACCGTAGCGGCAAGCCGGCCATGCCTGCGTTTCCAACGGCTTTTCAGAAACGCACACTGCCGGCCCCGGGAAGCGATAAGCACGCCATTGCCCCGCTTGGATAACGGCGGCAAACCGCCGTCCCAGTACCCCACGGAAGTCTGGCTTGACGGCTTGCTCTCTCGATCGCTCTTGCGGCTCAGTTGGGAAGCATGGCGCCTACCCCTGCCTGCATTCAAAAAATGGAGATGGATTTAATGACCGGATGAATAAGATTATTCTTAATAACACCCCATGAAATGGATGTATTTTTCGAATGAATTCATTGGTTAAACAGATATCCGGACTTGCAAGTCCGGCTATCTCGGTCGCCTACGGATGCGTGTGAACGCAAGCGACCGCACTCACCCAATCACCTCCCCCGCCAGCTCCGTCTCCAGCCAGGCCCGGAACCGCTCCACGCCGGGCCGCACCACGCTGGACGTCACGATCTGATAGGTCAGCCCGTCAGCGACATGCTCCGGCAGCACCACCTGCAACTGCCCGCTCTTGAGCATCGGCAACACCATCGGCGTACGCCCTATCGCGATGCCCGCCTGTTGCGCGGCGGCATTCAGGACGTGCGCGTACTGCGAGAAGTACAGACATGCCTGCTTGGATGAGCGCATCAGCCCGAGGCGCTGATACCACTGTGTCCATGACATCCAGTCAAAGCGGGCGCCGGGGTCATGGAACACCAGCAGCGGCGTATCGAGTATCTGGCGGGCCTCGCCGATGCGCGCGGCCACGGCCGGTGCGGCGACCAGCATCAGGCGCTCTTGCAGCAGCGGGCGGGGACCGTTGGCGTCGACGGATTGCGTGCTGAGCCGGATGGCGAGATCGATGCCTTCGCGCTCCAGGTTGACCATGGGCTCGGAAGCGTCGATGCGCACGTCGATGCCAGGCTCGGCAGCCTGGAAGCGGACGAGCTTGGGCACCAGCCAGAGCGAGGCGAAGGACGGCGTGGTGGTGACGGCGATGGAGATCCGGTCCACGGCTAGCAGGCGGTCGATGGCGGCGCCGAGCTGGCCGATCGACAGGCGCGCCGCCTCGTAGAGCTGGCGGCCTTCCGGCGTCAGGCTCAGGCCTTTGCCGCCGCGCAGGAAGAGCGCGGCGCCGATCACGTCTTCCAGGCTCTTGACCTGTTTGCTCACGGCGGACTGCGTAATGCAGAGTTCTTCAGCGGCGGCGGTGAAGCTGAGATGGCGCGCGGCGGATTCGAAGCCGCGCAGGGCTTCGAGCGACATGGCGCGCAGCGCATTGGTGGAGGCTCGGCTCAGGATCGACATGACGGCCAGGCATACCCTTCATGAAAAGGCTTCCGGGCGGCGCTGGCGTTTCCCCGCAAGAATGCAAGCACCGTTGCAGAGATTGGCGCGCTCGCCAGGAGGCTGTCGTGAGCACAACACAAGGCAATTGGATCCTTGGCCCGGAAGCGCTGCGGATCCAGCTCGGGTTGGGATCTTACCTGATCTGCGAGGAGGGCATCGTATGGCTGACGCAGCAGTCGGCGGCGCTGGATGCGGCTTGCCACGACACGGTACTGGCGAGCGGCGAGCGCTTTTGCGCCAGGCAGCAGGCCGTGGTCTTTGTCTCCAGTTTTCGCGGCCGCTCGGCGCGCATCGCCGTTCGGGGAATCGACTGACCGCACCGGCAAACCATGAAAACAATCAACACAACCAGCACAATCAGCACATCCAGGACACGATGAAGATGACCAACCTATCCGACATGACCAACGCAAACGGCTTGGTGCAATACGAGCGACTCGGCCAGCACGCGCTGCTGGTGCTGAACCGCCCCGACAAGCTCAACGCCTTGAGCTACGCGCTGATCGACACGCTGATGGCCCAGCTCGATGCGATTGAGGCAGATCCCGCCGTGCGCAGCGTGATCCTGACTGGCCGCGGCACGCGGGCCTTCAGCGCGGGCGCCGACATTGCCGGCTTCGCGCCTGATATCGCGGCCTCCCCGGAGCAGGCGCTGCGCCGCTTCCTGCAACGTGGACAAGCCATGACGCGGCGCCTCGAAACGTTTCCGAAGCCGGTCATCGCAGCGGTCAATGGCCTGGCCTTCGGCGGAGGCTGCGAGATTGTGGAGGCTTGCAGCCTGGCCATCGCGGCCGGGCACGCCACCTTTGCCAAGCCCGAGATCAAGCTGGGCTTTCCGCCCACGTTCGGCGGCACGCAGCGCCTGCCGCGCCACGTGGGCCGCAAGCGCGCCAACGAAATGATCCTCGCCGGCGAGGCCATCGATGCCGACAGCGCGCTGCGGTTCGGCCTGGTCAACGAGGTGGTAAGCGCCGCCGAGCTGCTGCCCGCCTGCCAGCGGCTGGCCGATCGGATCGCGCGGCATTCCGCGATTGCGGTCACGGCCTCGCTGCGCGCTGTCACCCGCGGCATCAACCTGCCTATCGATGAGGGGCTGGCGGTGGAAGCGATGCAGTTCATGATCGCCGCGGCCTCGCAAGACGCGCGGGAAGGCAGCAGCGCTTTTGTGGAAAAGCGCCCGGCCGTGTTTCGCGGCGCCTGAGTACCGGGCGAGGCGCCGGCGGCGTGTGCCAGGCTGCTGGCGCCTCGCGCATGCGGGGCTGGCGCTGGCGGCTTGCAAGGCATATATTGACCAGCACAAGCGCGGCTGCGCGCCGGCAAGCCGACCTGTTGCAAAAGGCGGCGGATAGCCCGGACGGCGTGCCGAAGGAGGCTGGCGATGCAAGCGGAACTGGCAGGCGCGGCAGTGCCTGGATCCTCAAAACTGGGCGCGGTTCTGCGCGTTACCAGCGGTAATTTCCTCGAACAGTTCGACTTCTTCCTGTTCGGTTTCTACGCCACCTACATCGCCCACACCTTCTTTCCGGCAAACAGCGAATTCGCCTCGCTGATGCTGACCTTTGCCGTGTTCGGCGCGGGCTTCCTGATGCGCCCGCTCGGCGCCATCCTGCTGGGCGCCTACATTGACGAGGTGGGACGCCGCAGGGGCCTGATCGTGACGCTGTCGCTCATGGCCTGCGGGACCATCCTGATCGCGCTCGTGCCGGGCTATGCCAGCATCGGCGTGCTGGCACCGCTGCTGGTGCTGATCGGGCGGCTGCTGCAGGGCTTCTCGGCGGGCGCCGAGTTGGGCGGCGTATCGGTCTACCTGGCCGAAATGGCCACGCCGGGCCACAAGGGCTTCTATACCGCTTGGCAGTCGGCCAGCCAGCAGATCGCCATCGTGGTCGCGGCCGGGCTTGGCTTTGGGCTGAACCGCTGGCTGACGAGCGAGGAACTGGGCGCATGGGGCTGGCGCGTCCCGTTCTTTATCGGCTGCCTGATCGTCCCTTTCCTGTTCGTGTTGCGCCGCTCGCTGCAGGAGACCGAGGAGTTCCGTACCCGCCGGCACCATCCGAGCACGCGCGAGGTATTCGACTCCATGCTGCGCAACTGGCGCACGGTGCTGGCGGGCATGCTGCTGGTGGCAATGACCACCACCACCTTCTACCTGATCACCGTCTATACCCCCACGTTCGGCAAGACGGTACTCAAGCTGAGCACGGCCGACAGCCTGGCCGTCACGCTATGCGTAGGCATTTCCAACTTTATCTGGCTGCCCATTGGCGGCGCGTTGTCGGACCGCATCGGCCGCCGCCCTATCCTGCTGGCAATTTCGGCCATCGCGCTGGTCACCGCCTATCCCGCGTTGTCCTGGCTGGCGGGAGCGCCGAGCTTCGAGCGCATGCTGATCGTCTTGCTGTGGCTGTCCTTCCTCTTTGGCATGTATAACGGCGCCATGGTGGTGGCCCTGACCGAGGTGATGCCAGTGGAGGTGCGCGTGGCCGGCTTCTCGCTGGCCTACAGCCTTGCCACGGCGGTGTTCGGCGGCTTCACGCCGGCGGTCTCGACCTACCTGATCGAGGTAACCGGCGACAAAGCCGCGCCGGGCTACTGGATGAGCTTTGCCGCGGCATGCGGGTTGCTGGCCACCATGATCCTTTATCGCAAGGCGCGTCCCATGGCATCGGCTTTTTGAGGCTTTTGATAGACTTACTACTGCTATATAGGCCGCAAGCATCACAAAATATACTGTATTGCGCTACAGATCTGCTCCTCGCGCTCGTTAGAACAGGGTACCCAGGTGGCCGCGCGCGGCCAGCGTCGCCGCCAGCCAGGCAGCGCCCATCATCCAGCCGGGCGGCGGCAAGCCGGGGCGGTGGCACGTCTTCCGGTGGCATCCAGGAAATGGCGAGCAAGCAGCAAGAACTGCAAGCCGTGGCCTCGGCTCAGAACCTCACTACCGAACAGAAGCAGGTCCGCCTGGCGGCGCTGAACCAGGCCATCGGTTCGCTTTCGGGTGCCACAACGAGCGCCAACGCCGCGCTGGTCAAGGCCATGGAAAAGGCCTCGCCCGAGCAGCAGATTAGCGCGGCTGCCCTGGCCATGGGCGGATTGCGCCATCGGGCGGCGCCGTAGCGGGCCGCCCCGCGAGCTAGCCTTCTCGCCGTCTACCTTTCCAGCGCCCCCGCGCGCGCCTGCGCTTGTCCGGCACACCCCGTTGTGCACCGCAACAACCATTCCCGGCAAGCCCCTCTTCCAAAAAGCCAAATTGTCGAACCCGGCGCAAGGCGCGACACTCTCCGCGAGCGGCGACAGGCTACCCAGCCACGAGACCCGCAAGCCCCGCCCCCCGAGAGCCGCAACGGCAGCCCTATGTCACCGACAAGCACTGACTTCACCCCCCTCGCCGCCCTCGTCGACGCACAAGCCGAGCTGCGGCCGCACCATCCGGCCGTGGTGCTGGACGAACGCAGCGTTGATTTCGCCAGCCTGAACCGGCTTGCCGACCGCGTTGCCGCCGCGCTGCAGCGGGACGGCGTGCCAGCGCAAGGCGCTGTCGCCATTTGCGCGGCAACCTCGATCGAATACGTCTGTGCCTTCCTCGGCTGCCTGCGGGCGGGCGTGGCGGTGGCGCCGCTGTCTCCCTCGCTCAACCCGGAGACACTGCGCGGCATGGTGCAGGACTCGGGGGCGCGCCGGCTGTTGATCGATGCCAGCACGCGCCAGGCCCTGCACGGGCTGGAAGCCGAGCTAGGCATTCCCTGCATCGCGCTGGACGACAGCCACGCGGGCATTGCCTTTAGCCACTGGCTGGCCCCCGAACATGCCCGGCCGGCGCCGGTCGACGTGCAGCCCGACTGGGCTTTCAACCTGATCTATTCATCCGGCACCACCGGCGTGCCCAAGGGCATCATCCAGCCGTTCGGCATGCGCGCGTCGCACGTGCAGCGCGCCACCCAGGGCGGCTACGGCCCGGACAGCGTGGCGCTGCTATCCACGCCGCTGTACTCCAACACCACGCTGGTCAGCCTGTTCCCCACCCTGTCGCTCGGCGGCACCGTGGTGCTGATGCGCAAGTTCGACGCCGGCCAGTACCTGGCGCTGGCGGCCCGGCACCACGTCACCCACACCATGCTGGTGCCGGTGCAATACCAGCGCATCCTGGCCCACCCGGACTTTGCCAGCACCGATTTGTCGTCGTTCCGCTATAAGTTCTGTACCAGCGCGCCGTTTGCCGCCGCGCTCAAGGCGCAGGTGCTGCAGCGCTGGCCCGGCGCGCTGGTCGAGTACTATGGCATGACCGAGGGCGGCGGGCGCTGCGAGCTGCGCGCGCATGAACATCCGGACAAGCTGCACACGGTCGGGCGCCCGTCGCCGGACACGGACATGCGGCTGCTGGATGACCAAGGGCGCGAGCTCCCGGCCGATGCGCCGCGCGACACGCCGGGGGAGATCGTCGGGCATTCCCCCGCGATGATGTCCGGATACCACAATCATCCCGAGAAGACCGCCGAAGCCGAGTGGTTCGACGCCACCGGCAAGCGTTTCATCCGCACCGGCGACGTCGGCTATTTCGATGCCGACGGTTTCCTCATCCTGATGGACCGCAAGAAGGACATGGTCATCTCGGGCGGCTTCAACATCTACCCGAGCGACATCGAAACGGTGCTGCTCGGGCATCCCGCCATCGCCGACGCGGCGGTGGTCGGCGTGCCCTCCGAGCGCTGGGGCGAAACGCCCGTAGCCTTCGTGGTGCTGCGGCCAGGCGCCACCGCCCAGGCCGCCGCGCTGCTGGACTGGGCGAATGACCGGCTAGAGAAAATGCAGCGCCTGGCCGCACTGGAACTGTCGCCGGAACTACCGCGCAACGCCATCGGCAAGGTGCTCAAGCGCGACCTGCGCGACCAGTACGGGCGCGCACCTTGACGCGCGCGGCAACAAGCAAGAACGCAAGACATCGGTTATAGACATAGACATCACCGCACACCAAAGTACCCGGGACAACAACTAGGGAGACCCATGAGTATCAACGGCAAGGCTTATATCGTCGGGGCCTACGAGCACCCGACCCGCAAGGCACCGGACAAATCCGTCGCGCAGCTGCACGCCGAGTGCGCCAAGGGCGCGCTGGATGACGCCGGACTCACCCTGCAGGACGTGGACGGCTCGGCGTACATCGCCCACGTGTCGCACGCCGCGCAGGCCATCGCCGCTGGCAAGTGCAACGTGGCGCTGATCACGCTGGCGGGCCGACCACGCTCGGAAGGATCGAGCGGCACGCAGGCGCGCAACTGGGGCGCCAACCTGCCCGACCAGCCGTTCGAAGCCCCCTTCAGCCCGGTGACCGTGAACCTGTACGCGATGGTGGCGATGCGCCACATGTTCCAGTACGGCACCACCGCCGAGCAGCTTGCCTGGATCAAAGTGGCGGCCTCGCACCATGCGCAGCACAACCCCCACGCCATGCTGCGCGACGTGGTAACCGTGCAAGACGTCCTGAACTCGCCGATGATTTCGGATCCGCTCCACAAGCTCGACTGCTGCGTGGTATCCGACGGCGGCGGCGCATTGATCGTCGCCCGCCCGGAAATCGCTGCCAGGCTCAAGCGCCCCAAGGTGAAGATTCTTGGCGCCGGGGAAGCCGTCAAGGGCCAGCTCGGCGGCATGGTCGACCTGAGCTGGTCGGGCGCCGCCATCTCCGGCCCGATCGCGTTCGAAGAAGCCGGCATCCGCCCCGCCGATATCAAGTACGCCTCGATCTACGACAGCTTCACCATCACCGTGTTGATGCAACTGGAGGACCTCGGCTTCTGCAAGAAGGGGGAAGGCGGCAAGTTCGTGGCCGATGGCAACCTGATCTCCGGCGTGGGCAAGCTGCCGTTCAACACCGACGGCGGCGGGCTGTGCAACAACCACCCAGCCAACCGCGGCGGCATCACCAAGGTGATCGAAGCCGTGCGCCAGTTGCGCGGCGAAGCCCATCCCGCCGTGCAGGTCAAGAACTGCGACCTGGCCCTGGCCCAGGGCACCGGCGGCTACCTCGGCTCGCGCCACGGCAGCGCCACTGTCATCCTGGAACGGGAGTAATCAGATGAGCACACCATACACAGCCACTCCCCTCAAAGCCCCGCAGGTTGCCCCGGACAACACCGAGTTCTGGGAAGCCGCCCGCGCAGGCCGCCTGCTGGTCAAGCACTGCAAGTCCTGCGGCAAGCCCCACTGGTATCCGCGCACGCTGTGCCCGTTCTGCATGGGCGAGACGGAATGGAAGCAGGCCTCGGGCCGTGGCACCGTCTACGCGTTCAGCGTCACCCGCCGCGCGGGGCCCACGCCTTTCTGCATCGCCTATGTGACGCTCGAAGAAGGCGTGACCATGATGACCAATATCGTGGATTGCGACCTGGACACGGTGCGCATCGGGCAGGAAGTGAAGCTCACGTTCACGCCGACGGACGACGGGCCGCCGGTGCCAACGTTCACGCCGGTTAGCGTAGGTTAGCGCCGCTTAGCGCTGGCTGAGGCAAACGGGAACGCGAGGGATATTGCATTTGCGGGCGCCCGCCCTCTCCCGGCCCTCGGCCCCCGGCCCCTATCCCGCAAGCGGGATAGGGGAGCCCCGCCCCCGCGGATCACTTCATATCGATCTCCCCCATGTTGCCGTGCCGCACCCCATGCGCCGCCGGTATTGCGAATATCAGTTCGCTCTCCCCATGTCCGCCCGCAGCACGTGCTTCATCAGCTTGCCGGTCGGCGTGCGTGGCAGTGTGTCGCGGATCAGGAAATCCCTCGGCACCTTGTAGCGCGCCAGCCGCTCGCCGAGAAACGCCTTGAGCGCCTGTGCATCCGGCTGCGCGCCGGCCTTGGGCACCAGCACCGCCACCACGGTCTCGCCCCACTGCACATCGGGCCGGCCGATCACGGCCGCGTCCAGGATGTCCGGGTGGGCCAGCAGAACGTCCTCGACCTCCTTGGAGTAGACGTTCTCGCCGCCGGTGATGATCATGTCCTTGGTGCGGTCGACGACGAACAGGAAGCCATCTGCGTCGCGCCGGGCCAAGTCGCCGCTGTGGTACCAGCCGTCGCGAAGCACTTCGTTCGTGGCCTCTTCGTTGTCCAGGTACCCCTGCATGGTCGAGTCGGCCTTCAGCCAGATTTCGCCGATTTCCCCTGGGCCAGCCTCGGCGCCATCTTCGCCAACGACACGCATGTCCACGCCGGGCGTCGCCACGCGGCCGATCGATCCGGCCTTGGCGATCTGCTCCTCCGGGTACAACACGGTGCCCGAGGGTCCTGTCTCCGTCATGCCGAAGACCTGGTAGAAACGGTCGCTGTGGTACAAGGCCGCCAGCTGCCGCGCGGTGTCGGCGCCGATGGGGCCGCCACCATAGACCCAAGCGCGCACCGAGCTCAAATCGAACGACGTCACATCGATGTTCAGCTGCAGCGGCAGCAGGTAGGACACCGGCGCACCAAAGTACAGCGTGGCGCGCTCATCCTGCGCGCTCTGCAGGAAGGCCTGCGGCTGGTACTCGCGCAGCAAGATGACGGTGCCGCCCACGAACAGCGTGCCGAGCATCCAGTTGTTGAGCGGCGATGAGTGCCACAGCGGCATCGCCATCAACGTACGCTCGTCGCGGTGCATGGACAGCGCCAGCGCCGTGGTCATGCCGGCCAGGCAAGCGCAACGATGACTCAGCATGCAGCCCTTGGGCCGGCCGGTGGTCCCCGAGGTATAGAGGATCTCCGCCAGCGTGTCGTCGCGCGGCGGCACGGTGGCCGCAAGCGGCTCCGCCGACGCCAGCAGCGCATCGAACGACGCAAAGCCATCTGGCGCGCTGTCCGTGCTCAGCAGCGTGACCGGTATCTGCAGTCGCGAGACGACCGGCGCCAGCGCGCCGTCGAACACGCACAGCTTCACCCTCGCATGCCCAAGGATGTAGTCGACCTCCGGCGCCTGCATCTTGTGGTTGACGGGCACCACCACCGCGCCCAGGCGCCACGCCCCCAGCATTGCCACCACGAAGGCCGGCGTGTTGAAGCACATGGCAGCCACGCGGTCGCCCGCCTGCACGCCATGCGCGGAGAGCACCGAGGCGGCGCGCCGCGACAGCGTGTCGACCTCCGCATACGTGGTCGACTTGCCGACATACCGCAAGAACGGCTTGTCCGGATACTTGCGAACATTGCTGTCCAGCAGGGCAACGATATTCATGGTTTGGGGGTCTCTGTGGAATGCCTGCGGATGCGCGATGCATGGCCGGCACCGCGCGGCTTAGCGATCGTCGCAAATGGAAACAACGCGGTTCTGACGGCTCGGCTGCCGCCTTGCAGTACGCACCGTACTGCAAGGCGGCACCGGGCCGTCGGAATCTGACTTCAATGGTCTCTCACACCGGCCAGGCACGCTCCAGGATGGCGGCGTGAGCAATGCCGTCCTGCAGCAGGCCGAACACGCGGCCCCACTGGCCGTCGAAGCGGCTGGCGGCAAAGGCATCGGCCACCTCCGCAGGCGCGTGCTCGCGCAGCAAGCGTGCCTGTACCAGCAGGATCAGCAACTGCGCATGGCGCCGCGCCAGCCATTCCGAAGCTTCGTCCTGCATGGATAGCCCGGCCACCAGCGTCGCGACCGGCTCGCGCAGCCGGGCGTCGCTCTGGCAGAACGGCGTCAGGTCGTCCAGCAGCGCCTGCATGGCCTGCGGTTCGCGGCTGATGGCGCGCATCATGTCGAGCGCCATCACGTTGCCCGAGCCCTCCCAGATGGAGATGACGGGCGTCTCGCGATAAAGGCGGCCAACCGGGCTCTCCTCCATGTAGCCGTTGCCGCCGAAGACTTCCATCGCCTCGCCGGACAGCTCGACGCTGCGCTTGGCCAGCCAGAACTTGGCGGCCGGCGTCACGATGCGCTGGTAGGCGCGTTGCAGCGGATCCTCGTTGGCCAGGGCAAAAGCCTCGGTCAGACGCATCATCAGCTGGGTGGCGGCCTCCGACTCCAGCGCCATGTCCGCCAGCACGTTGCGCATTAGCGGCTGCTCGACCAGGCGCTTGCCGAACACGTGGCGTTTGCTGGCGTGGTGCATCACCTGGACCAGGCACTGGCGGATCAGCCCTGCGCTGCCCATCACGCAGTTCAGCCGCGTGAAGGTGGCCATTTCGATGATGGTTGGGATGCCACGCCCTTCCTCGCCGATCATGCGGCCCCAGGCGCCCTGGAACTCGACCTCGCTGCTGGCGTTGGAGCGGTTGCCGACCTTGTCCTTCAGGCGCTGGATGTGGATCGCGTTCTTGGTGCCGTCGGGCCGGTAGCGCGGCACGTAGAAGCACGCCGGGCCGCTCTCGGTGCGTGCCACCACCAGGTGCGCATCGCACATCGGCGCGGAGAAGAACCATTTGTGGCCAGTGATCAGGTATTCGCCGCCGCGGCCTTCGCCACGCATGGGTTCGGCGCGCGTGGTGTTGGCACGCACGTCGGAACCGCCCTGCTTTTCCGTCATGCCCATGCCGACCAGGATGGAATCCTTCTGCTCCAGCGGAATATCGCGCGCATCGTAGGTGCGTGAATACAGCTTGGGCTTGAGCGCGGCAAACAGTTCGGGTTCGCGCTGGAGCACGGGGATGCAGGCGAACGTCATGGAGTTCGGGCACTGCGAGCCGGCCTCGATCTGGCCGTGCATGGAGAACCCGGCCGCATAGGCCGCCCACGCGCCGGGCCGCGCGTCGGAAAACGGCTGCGACACCAGATTCTGCTCGCGCAGCATCCGCATCATGCCGTGCCAGCCCGGATGGAACTCGACACGATCGATACGCCGTCCCTGGCGGTCGAAGGTGTGCAGTTCGGGCTTGAAGTGGTTGGCCTCTTCGGCCATGCGGATGGTCTCGGCTGCGCCCAGGCGTGCGCCGTAGTCGGTCAGCTCGGCTTCGTGCGCCGCACCGCCCGCGCGCCGCACGGCGTCCTGCAGCGCTACATCCGTGGTGTAGAGGTTATAGTCTTGCAGTTCCGTCACCACGTTCGTGACGTCGTGCGTGCTCCAGTCCATTGGCGTGTCTCCGGTATCTGCCTGATGGTGGATCTGCGCGGGCAGCAACGCGCGCCAGATCCGGCTGTGTCGTGGTCGGAGACAAGTATAAGATCGCGCCAATCCACAGGTGTTCGGGTTTTTGAAGACATGAATGACTCCCCCTCATCCACCGCCAGGACGCAGCGCCGGCGGCCGGCGCAATCCCGCTCGCGCGCCACGGCGGACGCCATCCGCGAAGCGTTCGTCCAGTTGCTGGTCGAGAAAGGCTACGAGAAGGTTTCGATCCGGCAGGTGATCGGATTAGCTGGCGTGGGCATCGGCAGTTTTTACGAATATTTCTCCAGCAAGGACGCGCTGGCGGCGGTCTGCATCCACCTGCGCGTCAAGGCCATCGCGGCGGACATGCGGGCGAGCATCGCAGCCAACCGCGCGGAGCCGTTGCCGGTGCGCGTCGACGCCCTGCTCGATGCCCAATCTGCCCCAGCGCTGGCCGAACCCGAACAGTGGGCGGCGTTGTTCCTTGTGGAACGCAAGGTGTCGGGCATCGAAGCCTTCCGGCGCATGTACGGGGAATTCATGCAGTTGTGGGTGGAGGCGCTGTCCGCCGGCCCCGGCTGGCCGAGCGGCATCCCCGCCCAACCCGCGGCGTTCGCCGCCCACGCCATGGCGTACAGCCTGGTGTCGCAAGCCCTGCTGACCACCAGCGGCCGGATCGACACCGCTGCGCTGCGGCGCATGGTCGGCCACGCGGTGCACGGCTACCTGTCAATCCACGCGCCGTACGCCTACCGGCTGTACCGGTTCGATCCCGCCTGAGACCCGCCGGCAAGCGATATCCGACAGGTTTGCTGCCAACCCTCGCCTGGAACGATTGCCTGCGTTTCAGCCTCGCGCTCGCGCCGCCACGCCGGAAAGGCCGTGTGGCGAGGAGACGCGGGGCGGATGTTGTCGCGCAGCGGCCTGATCCTGCAGTCGCAGCCACAACCAACCTCAACCTCAAACCACCAAATTCCGCAATTCCTCGCCTGTGTGCCAGCGACGCAGGTTATCGAGGAAGATCCCGGCCACCCGCCCTGCATTGCCATCCGAAAAACCCGCGCTATGCGGCGTGGCAATGACGTTAGGCAACGTCCACAGCGGCGAATCCGCCGGTAGCGGCTCGTGCGCGAACACATCCAGATAGGCACCAGCAAGGCGCCCGGCCCGCAACGCCGCGATCAGCGCAAGCTCGTCCACCACCTCGCCCCGCGACACATTCACCAATCTGGCACCCGCCGGCAGCAAAGCCAGCGCATCGGCGTCCACCAGCCCATGCGTCTGCGCGGTCAGCGGACAAGCCAGCAATAGCCAATCCGTGCGCGGCAGCACGCCCCGCACCGCATCGAATGCCACCGTCTCATAGCCGGCACCCGCTGGCGTCGCGCTCTGCCGTACCACGATCACATTCAGCCCCAGCACCTGCAGCAGCTTGCCAAGCCATTGCCCGATCGGGCCCCAGCCCACGACGGTCGCGGTCTGCCCCGCGCCAGATCGCGCGGCAGCCCCGAGCCAATCAGCGGCGCCCAGCGGCGCTCGCGCTGCGCCGCCAGCATCTGCGGGAAATGCCGCGCGAGCGCAAGCACACCCGCCAACGCGGTCTGCGCCACCACGCCCGCGTTGGCACCGGAGGAAGTCGTCACCGCCACGCCGCGCGCGCGCAGTTCGCCAAACACGGCGCGGTCCGCGCCGGCCGAGTGCGTATGCGCCCAGCGCAGCCCGGGGCTTGCCAGCATGGCATCGTAGAAGCGCCGGGTGGCGGGCAAGATTTCATGTTTGGTGGACAGCCCCGTGACATCGCGCGAGACAAAGGCGATGTCGGCGTCCAGCCCGGGGGCGTCGTTCTGCCCCTGCCGCGACGGCACCATCACTGGCACGAAAGCCCCGCCAAGCGCCTCGCCAATCGGCGTGCCGTACTGTTGCAGGGCTTGCTCCGACAGCAGGATGCGCAAGGGTTGCGCGGCTGCGGGCTGGTTCGTATTCACACGCATGTTCATTCCAGGGAAGCACCCGAGTCACGCACCACGACTTTCCATTTGGCGTATTCCTTTTGCGTGAACTTGCCAAACTGCTCCGGCGAGCCACCCACGGGATCCGCCCCTTCCCGCACCATCTGCGCCTGCAGCGACGGCAGCGCTTCGTTGACCGCCTGATTGACCTTGCTGATCACCGCCTGCGGCGTGCCCTTGGGCGCGAACACGCCAAACCAGGACCCCGCCTCGAAGCCGGGGAAGCCCTTTTCCGCAACCGTGGGCACGTCCGGCAGCGATTGCGAGCGGCGCGCGCTGCTGACCGCCAGCGCGCGCAGCTTGCCGGCCTTGATATGGGCGATGACCGACGGGATCGTGGCAAACATGAACTGTACCCGGCCGGACAACAGATCGTTGAGCGCATCCGCCCCCTTGTACGGGATATGCGTGGCCTCGGTGCCGATGCGCTGGGTCAACATGAAGCTGGAGAGTTGCGACGAGGTGCCTACGCCGGTCGAGCTGTAGTTCAGCTTGCCCGGATTGGCCTTGGCGTATTGGTTTTATCGTTATCGTTTTCTTGATCGCCATCTGGCGCCACCCGTCCAGCCTCAGTCGCGGAAGCTCGGATCCAGCCGGTCCAGCTTGCGCAGCAGCGCGGGCCACTCCATCACGCCGTAGGGGCGGCGCGTGCCCGGCTGGTAGTTGTTCCAGGTTTCCTGCAGCACGCCGGCGCCGACCTCGCGCAGCGGCGTGTTGCACGACATCGCGCCGATCTGCGCGCGGCAGGCCAGCTCCAGCCGGTGCATCCAGTTGAAGGCTTCACCCACGGTATTGCCCACGGTGAGCGCGCCGTGATTGCGCAGGATCAGGGTGCCATCACGCCAGCCAGGCGCGGCCGATGCCATCGTTCAGGCCAATGCCGGAACTGATGGGGTTGTTGATGCGGCTGCGGTACAGCGTGGGGAAGTTGAGCTCGTGCAGCCACACCACCGGCATTTCGTCGACCAGGATCTTCTGCACCTCGACGTAGATCGCCGCGCGCTTGACGGGGTCCATCTCGCGCGCGCCAGCCTGGAACAACTCGTCGACCTTGGCGTTGCGATAGCCCTCCACATTGTTGAAGGGCGAGCCCTGCGCGATGTTGTCCGAGGTGTAGTTGCGCGCCACGCCCAGCGCCGGGTCACCGTACTGGTAGACGTAGGTGAAGGCGAGGTCGTAGTCCCACTTGTTCAGCCGCTCGCCCCAACCCGCCACGTCGGTCGGCGTCATCTCGATCTTCACGCCGGCCTGCTGCAGGTTCTGCCGGACGATCTCGGCGGAGCGGGTCCAGGTTTCGCCGTAGGGCAGGGGCAGCAGGCGCAGGGTTTCGCCCTTGTAGCCGGATTCGCCCAGCAGCTGCTTGGCGCGGGCCAGGTCGCGCGGATACTTGGCAACGTCGGTGCTGGCGTATTTGATATGGCTGTTGAACGGGCCGGTGGCGCTCTTGGCATAGCCTTGCCATGCCACCTTGGCGATCGCGTCGCGGTCAATGGCACAAGCCAGCGCCTGGCGGAACTTGATGTTGTCCATCGGCGCCTTGCGGTTGTTGACCCACAGCCAGGAGTGCGGCGCGAAGAATTCCCAGCCCTTGGTGGTGACCTGCACGCCGGGCAGCTTGCTCAGGCGCGCCACGTCGAAGTACTCCACCGCGCCGCCTGGCACCAGGTCGACCTTGCCGGACTCGAACGCCGCGGCACGCGCCGATGCATCGGGGATCACGTGGAAGTACACGCTGTCGACCAGCGGCACATCGGGCTGGTGATACGCATCGTTGCGCACCAGCTGGATGTACGAGCCGCGCACCCACTCCTTGAACTTCAGCGGGCCGGTGCCGATGGGCTTGGCGTTGGCCGGGTTGGTCAGGAAATCCGTACCCTCGTAGATGTGCTTGGGCACCATGGGCATGGTGCCCACCTCGAAGATGCCGAGGAAGGGGCTGAACGGGTACTTCAGCTTGAACTCCACCGTGAGCGGGTCCACCGCGCGGATGCTCTCCACCGCCGCCAGGTTGGCGCGCAGGCGGGCGTGCGTCTTGCGCAGGAACACATCGGCGGAGAACACCACGTCGGCCGCAGAAAACGGCTTGCCGTCATGCCAGGTGACCTTGGGCTTGAGCTTGAAGGTGTACACGGTGCCGGCCGGGTTCACCGTCCAGGAGGTCGCCAGCGCCGGCTGCGGCTCCAGCTTTTCGTCATAACGCAGCAGGCCCTCGTAGATGTTGCCGGAGATCAGCTGGGTGGGGCCGTTCTGGGTAATACCGATCATCAGGCCGGAGGGCTCCGGCTGCACGAGCGCGTTGATCACGCCGCCCTTTTTTCCCGCCGCGAGGACGTGGAACGGAACGCCAGCGAGCGACAGCCCGGTGGTGGCAACACCCATTTTGATCAGTTGGCGACGATTCATTGCAGAACTCTCCTGGGGGCTAGGGATGGGTAACCGGCAAAGCTGGAAATACAAGATGGAACCGATGGCGCGGGCGGGGCGTCAGTCGCGGAACGATGTGGCCGCGGCCGGCTCCAGCCGCTCAACCAAGGCGCGCCATTCCCGCGCGTAGGGGTCGGCCGCGCCCGGCAGGCGGTTGGTGTCGCCACTTTCGTACTGGCGCGCGGTTTTTTCGCAGATGGCCGGCGGCACCGGGTTGACCCGCTCGCCGCTGGACTGGATCGCCACCTGCACGCGGCAGGCGCGCTCCAGGTTGTGCATCAGGATGAAGGCTTCGGCCACGCTGCGGCCCAGCGTCACCAGGCCGTGATTGCGCAGGATCAGGGCCTCGCCCTTGCCGAGGTCTTCCAGCAGAGAAGCCTGCTCGGCGGTGTCGAGCACCACGCCCTGGTAGTCGTGGTAGCCGATCTTGAGAAAGCGCATGGCGGTCTGCGTCAGCGGCAGCAGCCCGCAGTCCAGCGACGACACGGCCATGGAGGCCCAGCTATGCGTGTGGATCACACAGGCCACTTCCGGGCGCGCTTCGTGCACGGCGCTGTGGATCACGTAGCCGGCCTTGTTGATGCCGTAGTTGAGCGCGCCGAAATCGGGCTTGGCGAGGATCTTGCCGGCATGGTCCACCTTGATCAGGCTGGAGGCGGTGATCTCCTCGTACATCATGCCGTAGGCATTGATCAGGAAGGCGCCGTCCTCGCCCGGCACGCGCGCCGAGATATGGTTGGCCATCATGTCTGCCATGCCGTACAGCTCCACCAGGCGGTAGCAGGCGGCGAGGTCCACGCGCGCCTGCCATTCGGCGTCGGTGCACTGGTCCCGCATGGAGGAAATGGCGAGCATTCCGGGTTTTGTCATGGTGTTTTCCTTGGTCCCTTGGTCCCTTGGTCTTTTGAATTCCTGGCGTTCAGTCCGAGCCGAGCGCCAGGTTGCCGGGCCGGCGTTTTTCGATATTCCACTTCAGCAGCGCCGCGCTGCGGTAGATGCCGTGCGCGAACTTGCCGTAGGGCAGTGTCAGGAACAGCGCCATCACCACGCCCAGGTGCACCGCCAGCAGCAGGGCCATGGCCGAGGTGTCGCGACAGGCCAGCAGTGCCAGCCCGGTCAGGCTGGTGAAGAACAGCAGTGCGATAAAGCCGCGATCCATCGGCTTCTGGGCCGCATCCCCGGTACGCGGGTCGCGCTTCAGGTTGAGCCAGAGCAGACCCGCCGGGCCGATCAGCAACCCAATGCCGCCGGCCGTGCCCAGCAGCACCGGCAGGCTGGTGGGCGCATACGGCGCGTGCAGGCCCAGCAGGTAGTGGTAGAGCGTGGCAACCGCCGTGGCCGCAAAGCACAGCATGAAGCCATAGAACGTGAAATGGTGGAAGCGCCGGCGCCACAGGGTGAACGCGTCGTCCGCGTTGTTGCAGCCCCGGCCATGGCCACCGTCGAGGTAGCGCAGCCGCAGCGCGTCGTGCGCCGCGCCGCCGATGGCCGGGCCGCGAGCCTCGCCTTGCAGTTCGCCGGGCGAGACCTTGCGCCAGAAGCGCGTCACGCCCGCCCCCAGCGCCAGCGCCGCGAAGCCGAACACTACGCCGAACATCGCCGCCAGCAGGTTGTGCGGGAAGATGGCGTAGAAGTTGCCGGCCAGCGGTGCGTGCAGCAGGCTGCCGCGCATGGCAAGCACCATCACCAGGAACAGCGCCAGCCCGGCTGCCAGCGCCAGCGCGGTGGCCAGACCGGCGCGGCGGTACAGGCCACCGAGGGCGGCGGGCCACGCATAGTCGGAATACGTCTGGACCCGCACCTTGGCCATGGCCTGCGGCACGTTGACCGCGAACTCGTGCGGCGGCGCGTACTGGCAGGCGTGGTAGCAAGCGCCGCAGTTGTGGCACAGGTTGGACAGGTAGTGGATATCGGCCTTGCCGAATTCCAGCCGGCGCGTCATGGCCGGAAACACGGCGCAAAAGCCTTCGCAATAGCGGCAGGCATTGCAGATCTGCATGACGCGGCCCACCTCGGCCTCGTCACCGCCAAGCGGCAGCATGCCCTGGGCCAGCGCCGCCGCTTCGCGCGTCAGCGCTTCAAGATGTTGCATGCTGCTTTTCCTGGAATGCGTCATGACCCGGCCGCCGGAGCGCGGCTGCGGCGGCCTGGGTGCCGGCGATGCGGCCAAAGGCGGTGCCGATGGCCATGCCGACCCCGGCTGTATAGCCCTTGCCAAGCACGTTGCCGGCCATCATCTCGCCGGCCACGAACAGGTTGGCGCTGGGCTTGCCACCGAAGTGCACAGCGGCGTGCTCGTTCACCTTGAGGCCGAGGTAGGTAAAGGTGATGCCGGGCCGCAGGGCGTAGCCGAAGAACGGCGCGGTATCGATCGGGCGCGCCCAGTGGGTCTTGGCCGGGGCAATGCCCTCGGTGTGGCAATCGTCCAGCACGGTATGGTCGAAGGTGCCGACGCGGCAGGCCGCGTTGTAATCCTCGATGGTGCGCACGAAGGTAGCCTCGTCCAGGCCGAGCTGGCGCGCCAATTCCGCCAGCGTGTTGGCGCGCATGCCCGGGAACACGGGCGGCATGAAGCGGCCCACGGCCTTGGCGTCAATGATCGAATAACCGATCTGCCCGGGCTGCTGGGCGACCAGCCGCCCCCAGATGGCGTAGCGCTTGGGCCAGAAATCCTCGCCCTCGTCGTAGAAGCGCTCGGCGTTGCGGTTGAGCATCACGCCCAGCGAGACGCAGTCCACCCGAGTGCAGATGCCCCCGTCGTACAGCGGTGCGCGCGCGTCGATGGCCACGCAGTGCGATTGCGACGGATCGCCAATGGCATCGGCCCCGGCCTCGATCATGAACTTGAGCAGCACGCCCATATTGAAGCGCGTGCCGCGGATCAGGAAATTGTCGGCCGGCCAGTCGCCGTCGGCGTTCTGGCCCCAGGCCTCGCGCAGCCATTCGCGGTTGGACTCGAAGCCGCCCGCGGCCAGCACGCAACTGCGCGCCTCGATGCGCTCGCTGCCGATGCGGGCGGCTTTGAACCGGTCGCCATCCATCTCGATGGCGTCCACCGGCACGTTGTAGCGCACCTGCACGCCGAGCGCCTCAGCGCTGCGGAAATACGCATTGACCAGCGCCTTGCCGCCGCCCATGAAGAAGGCATTGGTGCGCGCCACATGCAGCGCCCCGGAAAGCGGCGGCTGGAAGTGCACGCCGTGGCCGCGCATCCAGTCGCGGCAGGTCGATGAGGCGCGGATTGCCAGCCGGGCCAGGCGTTCGTCGGTCTGGCCGCCGGTGACCTTGAGCAGGTCTTGCCAGTACTCCTCTTCGGGATAGGCTTCGATCAGCACGTCTTGTGGCGCGTCGTGCATGCAGCGCAGGTTGCGGGTGTGCTGGGAGTTGCCGCCGCGCCATTCGCGGGGCGCGGCTTCGAGCAGCAGCACGCTGGCGCCGGCTTCGCGCGCCATCAGCGCGGCGCACAGCGCGGCATTGCCGCCGCCAATGACAAGGACGTCGATCATGGGTACGCGGCTCCGGCAAGGCTCGGGCCGGTCAACGGGGACGGTTCCCGCGTTCGAATAGTGAAAAACACGATGCATGTTCCGGTGGGGACGCCCGCACTGTAGCGGCCCGCCGGCGTCCTGGTAAGCCCCCGAATCGCATGGGGGCATCACGAATCGTGATACCCCGCGCCGCCGCCCTTCAGGCTTCCGGGCCAAGCAGCCGCGCGCCTCGCCAGGCGCCGGAGCGCACCAGTTCGCGGGCACAATCGGCCAGCACCACGCGCAGGGCCAGCGCGGCGGGCGACAGCTCGTCGTCGGAGAGGCTGCACAGGGTGTTCTGGCGCCGCGCCTTGGGGTCCGCGATTTCGGCCAGGTGGAAGCGCTCTTGCGCATCGGCGTAGCGCCCGACAGCCGCCCAGGGCTGCAGGGTGGCGCCAAACCCGAGATCGACGGCGTCCATCAGCATGGCCAGGGAATCGACCTCCTGCACCACCTGCGGCACGATCTTCACGCGGGCAAAGGCGGCATCGAGCGTGCTGCGCAGCCCGTGCAGGCCGGTAGGCATGATCAGCGGCACGTCCCGCAATTGCGCCATGCGCAGCCGCGGCGGCGCATCGGCGTTGGCGTTGGCGTCGGCGTCGGCGTCGGCCAGCAGTGCCTTGCGCGAGCGGATCAGGAACAGGGTCTCTTCAAGCAGCGGCGTCACGCTCCAGCGGCGTGCCACGTGCGTGTCGAACAGCACGGCCAGGTCGAGCTGGCGGGCATTGAGCATGGCGCTGAGGTGGCCGGACAGGCTTTCCACCATATGCAGGCGCACATCGGGATAGCGCTCGCGCATGGCGCGCATCAGCGGCACGCCGATGACCGAGGCGGTGGTGGGCGCCAGCCCCACGCTGACGGTGCCGGATAGCCGGGCATGATGGGCCGCGCGCTTGGCCTGCTCGGCATGGCGCAGCGCCAATTGCGCCTCGCGGAAGAAGGCCAGCCCGGCCTCGGTGGGGGTCACGCCGCGCGTGGTCCGGCGCAGCAATCGGGTGGACAGCTCGCTCTCCAGCCGGCTGATCTGCTGGCTCATGGCGGACTGCACCATGTCCAGGTCGAGCGCCGCGCGGCTCATGCTGCCGAGCTCCACCACGCGGACGAAATACTGAAGCTGGCGCAGTTCCATCTGGCTCCCCGGCCTGGATTCGTGTCTGCGACGCTTATACCAGATACCGAACCGGCGGTGGCCGCGTCAGGCCCCGTCGAAGCCGCGGTGCCGGTCCACGGTCTGGCCGGCGCACGCCAGCCGGGTGTCGGTGGCGCATCGCACCGGGGCGCCGTCACCGATCATGCGTCGGTTCCTGGCATTTTTCGAGGCTGGCGACTGCGGGCAAGGGCGATCAGGAAAACCGGCCCTACTGCGCAATAGCGGCGTATTCACCACGCCGTGGACCACCTGGATGCACCAACGCAGTGAAATGTCTGCACATTACGGTTCCAGCCCTACAGTTCCCCTCCAGCCATCCGTTAGCCGGGGCATGCTGGCCGACAACAAAATTGTCGGAGGCCTTTTTTCACAACCGCTCCTACCCACTGCGCATGCTTCTCTCGCTCCGTACACGCATTACGGCGACCTGTGTCGCCATCGTTGTCACCGCCCTGTCGGCATCCACCGGCATCACCTACGTAGTCACGAAGCACAACGACGAACGCACGCTGCGGCAAAACCTCGCCACGATCACCCAAGGCAACGCGCAGGCCATCACCGAGTGGCTGACCGCGCGAGCCGCCATGGTGCAGGCCGTTTCGCCGGAGAGCCTTGCCGCCGATCCCGTGTCCGCGGTCACGCAACTGGAAAAATCGGGCGGCTTTGTCGTGGCTTACGCGGGCTACCCGGACAAGCACGCGGTGTTTTCCCGCGACCTCGGCATCCCCGCCGATTACGATCCCACGGGCCGCCCGTGGTATCAGGCCGCGGTGAGCGCCGGCAAGCTCGTCATCACGCAGCCGTATGAAGATATCGCCACCAAGAAGCTGGTGGTGACGCTGGCCCTGCCGGTGCTCGCCAATGGTCAGCTGAAGGCCGTGGTAGCCGCCGACGTGAACCTGGATGGCGTGACCTCGACCGTGAACGGCATCCACCCCACCCCGGCCAGCTTCGCGTTCCTGGCCGACAAGAGCGGGCGCATCGTGGCCCATCCGGATGCCAAGCTCAACCTGAAGCCCGCCACCGATCTGTCCGCCGACCTGACGGCCAGCGCGTTGGGCAACCTGGCCGATCCCGACAAGCCATTGGCAGTGCGGATCGCCGGCGCCACCAAGCTGCTTCACGCGGAGCCGGTCAAGCACTCCGACTGGGAGCTGGTGGTTGCCATGGATGAGGACGAAGCCCTGGCCGGTCTGCGCGATGTGCTGCGGGCCATGTTCATGACCCTGGTAACGGTGGCCTTCCTCGCTGCCGGTGTCGGCTCGGTCATGACGGCTTCGGCATTCAGGCGGCTCTCCCAGGTGCGCGAGGCGATGGACGAAATCGGCTCCGGCGACGGCGACCTGACCAAGCGGCTACCGTCCGATGGCAATGATGAAATCGCGCAGATCGCCCGCGCGTTCAACCAGTTTGCCGACAAGCTTGCCACCGTGCTGATCGATATCCGCGACAGCAGTGAATCGGTCCGCACGGCAACCGCGGAAATCTCGCAAGGCAATATCGACCTGTCCACGCGCACCGAGCAAGCCGCGGCCAGCCTGGAGCAGACAGCGGCCGCCATGGACGAGCTCACCGGCACCGTGCAAAACTCGGCCGAGGCCGCCGTGCGCGCCGGCGAACTGGCGGCGGCGGCCTCCCAGGTCGCCAATCGCGGGGGCGATGCGGTCTCCC
>NZ_AHJE01000083.1 GCF_000243095.1 Cupriavidus basilensis OR16
AGTTGCAGTTGCAGTTGCAGTTGAAGCTGCAGTTACCCCCAACACCCTCCCCATAAAGCGAAAAAGCGCGAACATACCAGTCCGCGCCCAATCGCCATCAACTAGCCCAAACCCTTATGCCACCGCATCCGCCGGCTGCTTCTGCAGCAAAGCCAGCAACTGCGCCAACTCATCGCGCAACCTGCGGCGATCGACAATCATATCGATCGCGCCCTTCTGCAGCAGGAACTCAGCCCGCTGGAAGCCCTCGGGCAGCTTCTCGCGCACGGTCTGCTCGATCACGCGGGGACCGGCAAAGCCGATCAGCGCCTTGGGCTCAGCAATCACCACATCGCCCAGGAACGCAAAACTGGCCGAAAAAACTGGCCGAAACACCACCCATGGTGGGATCGGTCAACACGCTGATGAACGGCAGCTTGGAGTTCGACAGCTGGTTCAGCATGGACGTGGTCTTGGCCATCTGCAGCAGCGACAGCAGGCTTTCCTGCATGCGCGCACCGCCCGTGGCGGTAATGCAGATGAACGGCACCTTCTGCTCCAGCGCCGCCTGAGCGCCGCGCACAAAGCGCTCGCCCACCACCGAGCCCATGGAGCCGCCCATGAATTCGAATTCGAAGCAGCTCACGACCACCGGGATGGTGTGGATGGCACCGCCGATCACGACCATGGCATCGGTCTCGCCGGTATCGTCCATGGCGGTCTTGATGCGGTCCGGATACTTCTTGGTGTCCTTGAACTTCAGCGCGTCGACCGGCAGGATTTCCTGGCCGATCTCATAGCGGCCTTCGGCGTCCAGCAGCCCGTCGAGGCGGGCGCGGGCGCGGATGCGCATATGGTGGTCGCACTTGGGGCAGACGTGAAGGTTGGCCTCGACGTCGGTCCGGTACAACACCGACTCGCACGACGGGCACTTGACCCACAGCCCTTCCGGAATGCCCTTGCGGGTGGAGGGGTCGGTCTGTTGAATCTTGGGAGGGAGGAGTTTATCCAACCAGCTCATGAAAGGCTCCTTTCGGCACATGCGCGGAACATGTCAGGCCGCGAATTTACCATGCCTGCGGTCCGCAGTCCCCGTTCCGCCGGGACGATGCGCCTGTTGCGGCACAACGGTCGTCAAAATCAGTGTTTTTTGCTGCATTCACCGCCCGTGCGTCAACACGGGCGGCGTCGCTTAAATCACAATCAGGCGTCCAGCGCCTGGCGGATTTCCGCGATGAACGACTGCAGCGATTGTACCGCCTGGTCGCGCGGCGCATCTTCCAGCAACTGCACCAGGCGGCTGCCGATCACCACGGCATCGGCCACGCTGCCGATCGTGCGCGCGGTCTGCGCGTCGCGGATGCCGAAGCCCACGCCCACCGGCAAGTTGACATGGCGTTTGATCAGCGGAATGCGGGCGGCCACGCTGTCGAGGTCGATGGTGGCCGAACCGGTCACGCCTTTGAGTGATACGTAGTACAGGTAGCCGCTGGCCAGCTTGGCCACGGCCTCGATACGATCATCGGTGGAGGTCGGCGCCAGCAGGAAGATCGGGTCCATCTCGTTGGCGCGCATCTGCGCGGCGAAGGACTCGCACTCCTCGGGCGGGTAGTCGACCACCAGCACGCCATCGACACCGGCGGCGCGCGCGGCCTTGGTGAAGGTTTCCTCGCCCATGCGCTCGATCGGGTTGGCGTAGCCCATCAGCACCACGGGCGTTGCCGCGTTGGTCTGGCGGAACTCGGCCACCCAGGCCAGCACCTTGGTCAGCGTCACGCCCTGCGCAAGCGCGCGCTCGGAGGCACGCTGGATCACCGGGCCGTCGGCCATCGGGTCGGAGAATGGCACGCCAAGCTCGATCACGTCGGCCCCGCCCGCCACCAGCGCGTGCATCAGCGCGACGGTCAGGCCGGGCTCGGGGTCACCGGCGGTGATGAACGGAATCAGGCCCTTCTTGTTCTGCGCGGCCAGCGCCGCGAAAGTCGTTTTGATTCGGGACATGGTCATTGAGCGAGAGTGGGCAGCGGCGTGGACGAAGCAGCCAGCAGGGGCTCATCGTTCGCGGCTGCGATGTTCAGGGTAGCGGGCGCGGCCTGCGGCGTAGTAATGCATGCCGCGACGCGCGCGCGCGCCACGTCGACATAGTCAGGGTTCATCTCGAAGCCGACGAAGCGGCGCCCGTGCAGCGCGCAAGCTACGGCCGTGGTGCCACTGCCCGTAAAGGGGTCGAGCACCAGCCCGCCCGGCGGACAACTGGCCAGCACCATGCGTTGCACGATATGCAACGGCTTCTGGGTCGGGTGATCGGCACGCTCCGGATCCTGCCTGTGGATGCGCGGCACGCTCCACAGGTCCTTCGGGTTGTAGCCAACCTCCAGCCACTTCTTGCCCTCGAAGCGCGGACGGCTGCGCGCCTTCTTGGTCTCTGCGTCGTACGGCACGCGCACTGGGTCGAGGTCGAAGTAGTAGTCGCGCGCCCGGGCAAAAAAGCCGATGTTGTCGTGCACCGAGGAGTACTTGCGCGTGGTGCCGCCCATGCTCGGCACGCGCCGGTCCCAGATGATCTCGTTGATCATGGTCAGGCGCTGCTTGAGCATCACGAACAGCTCCGGCGAGTATTGCCAGGTGCAGAACAGGTAGAGCGAGGCGCGCGGCGCCAGCTTGGGCACCACCGCATCGATCCAGCTCGCCGACCACTCCAGGTAGGCGTCCCCGGACAGGCGATCGGAGTCGTTGCCGTAGTCCTTGCCCAGGCCGTAAGGCGGATCAGCAACGATCAGATCGATGGAGCCGTCGGCGATGCGCTTGATGCCTTCCAGCATGTCTTCCTGGTAGAGCGTCAGTTGCGGTGCGGCGATGGGCGCGGACGGGGCGCCGCCTTCAGCGGCGCCCGGCGGGAGAAAGTCGCGCATCAGAGGGTCAGTCCCGAACGCTCGGCCACGGTATGCATGTCCTTGTCACCACGGCCGGACAGGTTCACCAGCAGCAGCTTGTCCTTGGGCAGCGTGGGCGCGAGCTTGCAAGCATAGGCAATGGCGTGGCTGGATTCCAGCGCCGGGATGATGCCTTCGATGCGGCAACAGTCGTGGAACGCCTTGAGCGCTTCCTCATCGGTGATGGGGACATACTCGGCGCGGCCGATATCCTTGAGCCATGCGTGCTCAGGCCCGACACCGGGATAGTCCAGGCCGGCGGAGATCGAATGGGTCTCGATGATCTGGCCGTTGGCATCCTGCAGCAGGTAGGTGCGGTTGCCGTGCAGCACGCCTGGCGAGCCGCCGATCAGCGCGGCCGCGTGGCGCCCGGTGTCCAGGCCGTCGCCAGCGGCTTCCACGCCGATCAGGCGCACATCCTTGTGCTCGATGTACGGATAGAAGATACCCATGGCATTGGAGCCGCCGCCCACGCAGGCGATCACGGCATCGGGCTGGCGGCCCGTCATCTCCGGCATCTGCACCTTGGCCTCGTCGCCGATCACGCATTGGAAGTCGCGCACCATCATCGGGTAAGGATGGGGGCCAGCCACGGTGCCGATGATGTAGAAGGTGTTCTCGACGTTGGTGACCCAGTCGCGCATGGCTTCGTTGAGCGCGTCCTTGAGGGTCTTGGAGCCGCTTTCCACCGGCACCACGGTGGCGCCCAGCAGCTTCATGCGATAGACGTTGGCGGCCTGGCGCTTGACGTCTTCCGAGCCCATGTAGACCACGCACTCCATGCCGAAACGCGCGGCGATGGTGGCGGTGGCCACGCCGTGCTGGCCGGCACCGGTCTCGGCGATCACGCGGGGCTTGCCCATGCGCTTGGCCAGCAGTGCCTGGCCGATCACGTTATTGATCTTGTGGGCACCGGTGTGGTTCAGGTCTTCGCGCTTGAGATAGATCTGCGCGCCGCCGAGCATCTCGCTCCAGCGCTGCGCGTGATAGATCGGCGACGGGCGGCCGACGAAATGCTTCAGCTCGCGGCGGTACTCCGCGTCGAACTCCGGGTCCTTCTGGAAGTGCGCATAGGCTTCGCGCAGTTCGTCCAGTGCGTGCACCAGGGTCTCGGAAACAAAGGAACCACCATAGGGGCCGAAATGGCCACGGGAATCGGGCAGGTCGTACATGAGTCAGCTCTTCTGAACAGGGCCCTTGCCTTTCTGGCAGGGGCTCGA
Source organism: Cupriavidus basilensis OR16 (assembly GCF_000243095.1). Lineage (GTDB taxonomy): Bacteria > Pseudomonadota > Gammaproteobacteria > Burkholderiales > Burkholderiaceae > Cupriavidus > Cupriavidus basilensis_D. The sequence goes on from NZ_AHJE01000083.1 coordinate 4,133, forward strand.
TGACGTTAGGGTCGTGCGCAGGGCAGGTGCGGTTTGCGGGGGATAGGCGGGAGGCCGGGTGCCTGGACGGCAACCTGGCTCACCCGGCATCCGCGCTGCGCACCGCGCGCACGAAGGCGGCAATCCTGGCGTGGTCTTTCACGCCTTTGGCAGCCTCCACGCCGCTGCTTACATCGACAGCGTAGGGCCGCACGCGCTCAATCGCGCCAGCGACGTTTTGCGCGTTCAACCCACCACTCAAAACGATCCGAGGAGCGGCGCTTGCGGTCGGGTTGTGGGTGGGCGGAAGCCATGCCGGGGGTATCAGGGTCCAGTCGAAGACGTGCCCGCCACCGCCGTAGCCTTCGACGAAGGCATCAAGCAGCAAGGCAGCGGCATCACGATGCAGATCCGCGAATTCTACCAAATCGAGGCCCGGCTGCACGCGTGCCGCGCGCAGAAACGGCAGCCGGCAGCGCTGGGCCACCAGGGTGCAGTCCTCGGGCCGCTCGTCGCCATGGAATTGCAGTAGCGTAAGCGGCACACGCTCCACCACGTGGGCAATGTGATCGGCCTTGACGCGGGTGCGGCGCGGCGCGCTGCCGCTTCAGGCAACTGGGTCATTGGCAAACACTCCATGGAACAGGCTGGCGGCTGTGTCGGCGGCCGGGATCTGGTACTGCTCAGGATACTTCACCCCGGCCAGGTACAGGCCGTCGGGCATGAAAGTGGGCGCTGCCTTGGCGCGGCTACGCCCGGCCAGCACCTCGGCCAGCCACTCCGGCGGGTTGCGTCCCCGCCCTACCGCCACCAGGCAACCCATCAGGTTGCGCACCATGTGGTGCAGGAAAGCGCTGGCGCGAAAACGCACGAACACCCAGTCGCCGTCAGCCTTGAGGGTGATGTCGTACATCGTCTTGACGGGCGACTTCGCCTGGCACTCAGCGGCACGGAAGGCCGAGAAATCGTGCTCGCCCAGCAGGCAGGCTGCGGCCGCGCGCATGGCGTCCACGTCCAGGCCCTTGCCCGGCGGCAGCATCAGGTAGCCCGCCCTGCCGTGCACCAGCGGCACCCGGTGCGGGCCGGCGTAGAGCGCGTAGTAATACATGCGTTCGAAGGCCAGGAAACGCGCATGGAAGCTATCGTCCACCGGCTTGGCCCATTGCAGCGAAATGCTGGGTGGCAGGAAGGCATTGACGCCGCGCACCCACGAGAACGGCTCCCGCGTCAGGTGGGTGTCGATGTGGATCACCTGGCCGAGCGCGTGCACGCCAGTATCGGTGCGGCCCGCCACCGTGGTCTGCACGCGGCTGCCGGCGAACTGCCCGATCGCGTCCTCGAGCCGGTCCTGCACCGTATTGCGGTGCGGTTGCGACTGCCAGCCGGAAAAGGCGGCACCGTCATAGTGGAGGCCGAGGGCAATGCGGGTCATGAGGCGGAAATTGACGATATAACGGGAGCTAGCGGAAACGGCGCGGCGCCAACGAAAAACGCCCGATTACCGGCCCGCAAAAAACAAATGCGCCGGGAGCCAGGCTCCCAGCGCATTGGCGGCGAGCTGCCGGGCGCATCGCTTGCGCACAGCCCGCCATTCTACAGCTTGCTTGTCAGCCCGCCTGCAGGCTGCCGGTCAGGCCACGTCCCGCAGCAAAGACTTGGCTTCGGTCAGCAGGGGATCCTGCGACTGCTCCACCACTTCCTGCAGCAACTCCCGCGCGCCTTCCTTGTCGCCGATCTCGATATAGGCACGGGCCAGATCGAACTTGATCTGCATGTCGCGGCCACCATCGGCGGATTCGGCCGACAGCGTGCTCGGCGAGATGCCGCGCGCCGTATCCAGCCCGCTTTCCGCGCTCACGCGCGACAGGTCGATCGGCTCGGACAGCTTGCCATCGCGCAGCATGGTCGGCGCCGGCAGGGATGCGCCGAACGAGGAACTGGCCTCGTCATGCGCTTGCGCCAGCCTGTCGGCGTGCGCGTCGGCATGACCCACCGGATTCAGATCCAGCGAGATACCGGACATATCGAAGTCCAGCGGACGGCTACGCGTAGGCGTATCCAGTGCCGGCACCTCGTCATGACCACCGATGCCATGCGTCTCGGGCAGATCCAGGCCAAGGCCATCGTCCAGGCGCGTGGCAAGCGCCGAAGGCACCGCCTCGCCATTGCCGAACACGCGCGACGCGGACTCGGGCGCGGTGATCGGCGCACCGGCTGCCGGTGCGGGGAACCCATCCAGCGGAAGCGCAAAATCTGCCAGGTCCGCCAGCGGGGTTTCGCGCGGTGCCGCCGCCAAGTCTTGCGACGGATCGTGGGTGCGCCACTGATCGGCTGGCAAGGTGGTGGTGTCAAGCGACGCGACATCGGGCGCCACACTCAAATACAAGGCATTGCCCGGATCGAGGCTACGCCCCATCTCCGTTGCCTGTGCCCACTCCGCCCCGTGTCCTCCAGTCTGGGCGAACATTTCTTCTGCAATCACGCGAAAACCTTCCACATCCTGACGAGTGTTGTAAATCTCCATGAGCTTCAGGCGGATCGCCTGGCGCTCAGGGTTTTGCTGCAGGGCTTCGCGCAGGATTTCCTCGGCCTGCACATCGCGCCCGTAGGCGATATAGACATCGGCCTCGGCGATCGGATCGACCTCGTTGGCTTCCGCGGCGTTGTTGCCAATGCGGAAATCGGCACCGAACACACTGTGCTGCGAGGTGTCGACGCTCTGCCCACCCGCGGTGCCGAACAGCGAATTGCCGCCGGCCATGACGGTGCTTTCCTGCGACAGGATGCTATCCCCGAAGGCCGCGCCGTCGCTGGTCTTCTGTTGCTGGCGCCGGCGATAGATCGCGTAGCCGCCCAGCAGGGCAATCAACAGCCCTCCGCCAGGCAACAGCATGGGATTGGCCAGCAGGTCTTCTATGAACGACGGCTGGGCCACGGGCGCGGGCTGCGTCACAAGCGGCGGGCGCTTGGCGGCAGGCGCGGAAGCGGCGGCAGGCTTGGCCGTGGCAGCCACGGCGTCCGCGGCATTCGCGCTGGCACCACTGGCGCCCACCGAGGCCGCAGGCGCCGAAGCCGGGGACGCTGCCGCCGCCGTTGCCGCGCTGGCTTCGGCACTGGCCGCTGCCGGGGCCGGCACGGCTGCGTCGGCCTTGGCGGCCTCGGCCGGCACCACCGCAGGCGCCGCGGCCGAATCCTTGCCCGTGCCCTTTTGTGCCTGGGCCAGCTTGGCGATCTCGGCGTTCTTCAGCTCGACCAGCCGCTGCATGTCGCCCACGTTTTTCTCAAGCTGCGCGAGGCGTGCCTCGGCTTCCTTGAGCTGCCGTTCCTTGGCGATAGTGGCTTCGGCTGCAGCAGCGGCGGCGGCCTGGCTGCCGCGATCGGGCTTGCTGAGCTTGAGCTCGTCGCGCGGGCCGGCGGCCGGTGCGGCCTGCTCCTGCACGCGCGCGGTGACGTTGCCCGACTGCTCGCGGCCGCTGCCGGCCTCGACCGAGCGGCCCGCGGCCGCCGTAGCCAGTCGGCTTCGGTAGGCGTCAAAGCCCTGCGTGCGTGCCACCACCTCGCGACGTGCCGCGCGGGGGGTGACCGATTGTGCTTCTTGCTGGCTAGGCACCTTGAGCACGGCGCCCGCCTTGAGGCGGTTCATATTGCCGCCGACGAAGGCATTCGGATTGTTGCGATAAAGCGCGACCAGCATCTGGTCCAGCGATACCGAATCCTGGCCCTGGGACGCCTCGCCGGCAATGGCGGAGAGGTTGTCGCCGCGCTGCACGGTGTAGGTGCCGCCAGCCGCGGCTGCGCCGTCGGCCGAAGCCTGCGTGGCGGCGCGGTGCGGACGCGGCGCCGGCGCCTTGGCCTGGGGCCGCGGCGCTGGGCTGGCCGCCACGGGAGGCGGGGCCTGCACTGACGGAGCGGGCACGGGCGCGGCGCTTGGCGCGGGCGCCGCCGGGCTGGTGGCGCCGGATTCGTCGGGAGTGCCCGCCTGCACTACCGTGGCAGGCGAGAAAGTCTGGTTGGAAGGCTTGGCCCCTGCAGGATCCAGCAGGAAGGTATATGCGCGCGACACCTTGCCGCTCGCCCATGTCATGTCGACCAGGATGTCGACAAAGGGCTCGCTGAGCGGCTGGGTTGACCGGACCCGTGCCACATAGCTCCCATTGGGGCGGCGCTCGACCTGCAGCCGCAGGCTGCTGACCGCCGGCAGATACGTCAGGCCGGCCTTGGCATAGGCATCGGGCGACGCCAGCTTGACGGCCAGGCCGTCCGCTTCTTCCGCACTGACGCCACTAATATCGATTTCCGCTTGCAGCGGCTGACCCAGATTCGACTGTACCCGCAATTGCCCGAACCCCGCGGCATACACGGCCGGCTGCGCGAGCAGCAAACCGAGTGCCGTGAAGGCCAGCGTTGACCAGCGCTGGCGGGCGGTAGGCGCATCTTTCCGGCGATGTTGGCTCACACTCACCTTGTGCTCCGTTGTGTTCTAGTAGTGAAATTAACTTAACATCAATGGTTTAGCGCAGCAAGTTAGCGTCCCGACTGAGCCCTGCGCCAACTCGTACGGACGTGCGGATAACCGCCCCGCAGCCCGGCATATGCCGCCTGTATTGTGACGCAACGCCAGGAAAAATAGGCGGCCGGGCGTGACAACGCCGCGCACAGGCGCGGCGTTGTCATCAAAGCCGGGGGTTTCTGTTGCCTTGCTGCAACGAATCCCCGGATGCCTTGCGTGGAGCCTTAAGACATGGGCCAAGACATGACTCAAGGACTCCTTGGGGAGCAAGTCCCTGGCTCAGGTCTCGATCAGGATGCGCAGCATACGGCGCAGGGGCTCGGCGGCGCCCCACAGCAGCTGGTCGCCGACAGTGAAGGCCGAGAGATATTCCCCACCCATTTGCATCTTGCGCAGGCGCCCCACCGGAATGGTCAGGGTGCCGGTCACGGCGGCCGGCGTAAGGCCGGTCATGCTGGCCTCACGGGTATTCGGCACAACCTTGGCCCACTGGTTGTTCTCGGCCAGCATGCCCTCGATTTCATCGAGCGGCACGTCGCGGCGCAGCTTGATGGTCAGCGCCTGCGAATGGCAGCGCATGGCGCCAATGCGCACGCACAGGCCATCGACGGCGATCGGCGCGGCGCCGGTCGCGCCCAGGAAGCCTTCGCCGCGGCCCAGGATCTTGTTGGTCTCCGCGCCGGCCTTCCACTCTTCCTTCGACACGCCGTTGCCCAGGTCCTTGTCAATCCAGGGAATCAGGTTGCCGGCGAGCGGCACGCCAAACTGCTTGGTTTCGTCGGCCGACAGGCCATGCTGGGTCGCCAGGATGGTACGGTCGATTTCCAGGATGGCCGGCCGGGGCCTGGCCGCCAGCGTTGGACGTGCTGAAGAATACGGGCTCGATATGGTCGAAATCGCGCTCTTCCTGCATGCGTTGCATCAGGACGCTACCGACCATTCCTCGCCAGCCGACGAGACCTACAATCATGACTAACCTCGGATGTGATTTGAACTTCCCCGCGCTTTCCTCGCCCGACGTGACTGCGCGGGGAAGACGAGCAGGCACGACGAACGATCTAGCCGATCGTTTTGGTAATAATGGTTTTAATCGTCGTTGCGATAAGCGGGTGGCCGTGCGAACCCAGGCCAACCGGGCTGCGGGTAGCAACCGGGGCGGCGATGGCAGTAGACGAGGACCACGGAAAGATTCGGACCATCCGCAAAGTCTACACGATTTTGTGGCGCTGCCACACGGGGGAAATCGGGGACAAATTAAAGAAAAGGCGCCGCATGCGGCGCCTTTTCAACTTTAATGCGGCCTACAGTGCCGCGAGCACGGCCTCGCCCATTTCGCGCGTGCCGACTTGCTTGCAGCCCGGCGTCAGGATGTCGCCGGTGCGGTAACCCTGGGCCAGCACCTTCTTGACGGCGTTCTCGATGCGGTCGGCCTGTTCGGCGCGGTTCAGCGAGAAACGCAGCATCATCGCCGCCGACAGGATGGTAGCCAGCGGATTGGCCACGCCCTTGCCGGCGATGTCCGGCGCCGAACCGTGCGACGGTTCATACAGGCCCTTGTTGTTGGCATCCAGCGAAGCCGACGGCAGCATGCCGATCGAGCCCGTCAGCATGGCGGCCTCATCCGACAGGATGTCACCGAACATGTTGCCGGTGACGATCACGTCGAAGCTCTTCGGCGCCTTGATCAGCTGCATGGCCGCATTGTCCACGTACATGTGCGACAGCTCGACCTCCGGATACTCCTTGTGCACGTCGATCACGACGTCTTTCCAGAACTGGAAGGTCTCGAGCACGTTGGCCTTGTCCACGCTGCACAGCTTCTTGCCGCGCTTGGCCGCGGCCTGGAAAGCCACGTGGGCGATGCGGCGGATTTCCGGCTCGCTGTAGCGCATGGTGTCGAAGCCTTCGCGCGCGCCCTTGAAGGGGCCGTCCGGCGCTTCGCGCATGCCGCGCGGCTGGCCGAAGTAGATGTCGCCGTTCAGCTCGCGCACGATCAGGATGTCCAGGCCTGCCACCAGCTCGGGCTTCAGGCTGGACGCGCCGGTCAGCTCCGGATAGCAGATCGCCGGACGGAAGTTGGCGAACAGCTGCAGGTGCTTGCGCAGGCCAAGGATGGCCTGCTCGGGGCGCAGCGGACGATCCAGCTTGTCGTACTTCCAGTCGCCCACGGCGCCAAACAGGATGGCGTCGGCTTCCTGGGCAAGCTTGAGCGTGGCGTCGGGCAGCGGATGGCCGCTTGCCTCGTAGCCGGCGCCGCCCACCGGGGCGGTTTCCATCTCGAATTTTTCATCGAGCGCGTTCAGGACCTTGACGGCCTCCGCGATGATCTCGGGGCCAATGCCGTCACCCGGCAGGACTGCGATTTTCATGCTTTGTCTTCCTTGTTTTGTCTCAGCGTACCGCCGGCTTCAGCCGACCACGCGGTTGTTCAGCCACGGCATCCTGGCCACGCGCTCTGCTTCATAAGCCTTGATCTTGTCGGCATGGCGCAGGGACAGGGCGATATCGTCAAAACCGTTGAGCATGCAGTACTTGCGGAACGGCGCGATGTCGAACGCATAGCTGTCGCCGCCCGGCGTGACCACCAGTTGCTTATCGAGATCGATCGTCAGCTTGTAGCCGTTGAACGCATTGGTCTCGTTGAAAATATGGTCGTGGTCGACCTGCAGCTCGGTCAGCACCACCGGCAGCAGGCCGTTCTTGTAGCAGTTGTTGAAGAAGATGTCGGCAAAGCTCGGCGCGATGACAGCGCGAAAGCCGTATTGCGTCAGCGCCCAGGGCGCGTGCTCGCGCGAGCTGCCGCAGCCGAAGTTGCGGCGGGCCAGCAGGATCGAGCCGCCTTGGTAGCGCGGCTGGTTGAGCACGAAATCCGGGTTGAGCGGACGGCTGCTGTTGTCCTGGCCGGGCTGGCCCACGTCCTTGTAGCGCCATTCGTCGAACAGGTTGGGGCCGAAGCCGGTGCGCTTGATCGACTTGAGGAATTGCTTCGGGATGATCGCGTCGGTGTCGACGTTCTCGCGGTCCAGGGGCACCGTGAGCCCGCTGTGTACAGTGAACTTATCCATGGTCGGTTCCTTACTTCTTTGCCGCGCTTTCGAGCGAGCGGCCTGCGGCCTGCGTGTCCTTGCCAAGGCCGGCCATCGTATGGCAGCCGGCCAGTTGCAGCATGCCCAGGCATGCGAGCAACACGATCAGGGCTTGTTTCATGATGAGCCTGCGCGAATTAGCCGAGCTGGCGGATATCGACGAAGTGGCCTTCGATGGCAGCCGCGGCCGCCATCGCCGGGCTCACCAGATGAGTCCGGCCACCCGCGCCCTGGCGCCCTTCGAAGTTGCGATTCGAAGTGGACGCGCAGCGCTCGCCGGCTTCCAGGCGGTCGGCATTCATGGCCAGGCACATCGAGCAGCCCGGCTCGCGCCATTCGAAGCCGGCGGCCTTGAAGACCTTGTCCAGCCCTTCGCGCTCGGCTTGCTCCTTGACCAGGCCCGAGCCCGGCACCACCATCGCCAGCTTCACGTTGCTTGCCACACGCCGCCCCAGCTTTTGCACGACCCACGCCGCGGCGCGCATGTCTTCGATGCGGGAGTTGGTGCAGGAACCGATAAAGACCTTGTCGATCTTGATGCTGTCCACCGGCACGTTGGGCTGCAGGCCCATGTACTCCAGCGCGCGCTCCATGGCGTTGCGCTTGTTCGGGTCTTTTTCCTTCTCGGGATCCGGCACGCGGTCCTCGATGCTGACGACCATCTCGGGCGAGGTGCCCCAGGTCACCTGCGGACGGACCTCTTCCGCGCGCAGCTCGACCACCAGGTCGAAGTGCGCACCGGCGTCCGAATGCAGCGTGCGCCAGTAGCCCACGGCCTGCTCCCACTCCACGCCTTGTGGCGAGAACGGGCGGCCCTTGACGTATTCGAGCGTGACATCGTCCACCGCCACCAGGCCCGCGCGCGCGCCGGCCTCGATGGCCATGTTGCACACCGTCATGCGCCCTTCCATGCTCAGGTCGCGAATGGCCGAGCCAGCGAATTCGATGGTGTAGCCGGTGCCGCCCGCGGTGCCGATCTTGCCGATCACGGCCAGCACGATGTCCTTGGCGGTGCAGCCGCGCGGCAGCTTGCCTTCCACGCGCACCAGCATGTTCTTGGCCTTCTTGCCCAGCAGCGTCTGCGTGGCCAGCACGTGCTCCACTTCGGAGGTGCCGATGCCGTGCGCCAGCGCGCCGAACGCGCCGTGCGTGCTGGTATGCGAGTCGCCGCAGACCACCGTCATGCCCGGCAGCGTGGCGCCCTGCTCCGGCCCGATCACGTGCACGATGCCCTGGCGCAGGTCGTTCATCTTGAACTGGGTGATGCCGTACGCATCGCAGTTGTTGTCCAGCGTATCCACCTGCAGCTTCGACACCGGATCGGCGATGCCCTGGCTACGATCAGTGGTCGGCACGTTGTGGTCCGACACCGCCAGGTTGGCGCTGATGCGCCAGACCGGCCGCTGCGCCAGCTTCAGCCCTTCGAACGCCTGCGGGCTGGTGACTTCGTGCAGCAGGTGGCGATCGATGTACAGCATCGTGGTGCCGTCATCCTCGACGTGCACGGTGTGGTCATCCCAAAGTTTGTCGTAAAGCGTCTTGGCCATGATGCAGGGGGGGCGGGCCGGGACCGTTTGATACAGCACGGTTGGCGGCGTCGCGCGGTAGTTTGGGGGATTTTTCGCAGGAATGCGGGCAATGCAATGCGGCTTGCTGCGATGCTTGACTTCACAATCGATTATGCCACAGCGATAGCGCGCGACTGGGCCGTGCCCGGGCCGCGCGGCGCTGGAAATGTAATGTGATTGGCGAAAGGGGGATTTCGCCGATGGCGAAAAGGGGGACGTGCCGGGGATGGCTTGCACCCCCGGTTCGCCCCCTTCCGGGGGCGAACCGGGGCGGGGTTTAGCCGCCCAGGTAAGCGCTCTTGATACGATCGTTGGCCAGCAGGTTGGCGCCGGTGTCCGCCAGCACCACGCGGCCGGTTTCCAGCACGTAGCCGCGATCCGCCACGCCCAGCGCCTTGTTGGCGTTCTGCTCGACCAGGAACACTGTGACGCCTTCGTCACGAATGGTCCGGATGATGTCGAAGATCTGCGCGATCACCAGGGGCGCCAGGCCGAGCGTAGGCTCGTCCAGCAACAGCAGGCGGGGCCGGCTCATCAGCGCGCGGCCGATCGCCAGCATCTGCTGCTCGCCACCGGACATGGTGCCGGCGCGTTGCGTGGAGCGCTGTTTCAGGCGTGGAAAGAGCTTGTAGACGTGCTCGATGCCCGCCTCGATCTCGTCGCGCTTGCCAAAGAAGGCACCCATCTTCAGGTTTTCCAGCACCGTCAGGCTGGGAAACACGCGCCGCCCTTCCGGCGAGATCGCCATGCCCAGCCGCATGATCTCGTGCGTGGGACGCCGGGTGATGTCCTGGCCTTCGAACATCACGCGCCCGCTTGACGCGCGCGGCGAGCCGCACACGGTCATCATCAGCGTGGTCTTGCCGGCACCGTTGCTGCCGATGAGCGTGACGATCTCGCCCTTGTTCACTTCAATCGATACGCCAGACAGCGCTTCGATCGCGCCGTAATGGGTATGGACCTGTTCCAGCTTCAGCATCAGTCCTCTCCCAGGTAAGCCTTGATCACGCGCGGGTCGTTGCGCACTTCGGCCGGTTTGCCGACCACGATCGGGCGCCCCCCAGGATGCGGTCGGACACGCCCATCACCAGGCTCATGTCGTGCTCGATCAGCAGCACCGAGATCTTGAACTCGCGCCGCAGCTGGTCGATCAGTTGCGACAGTTCCACCTTTTCCTGCGGGTTGAGGCCCGCAGCCGGCTCGTCGAGCATCAGCAGGCGCGGGTTGGTGATCATGCAGCGCGCGATCTCCAGCCGGCGCTGGTGGCCGTACGACAGCGTGCCCGCCTCGCGGTTGGCAACGCCGCGCAAGCCCATGCGCTCGAGCCACAGCGCGGCGCGCTCCAGCGCCTCGCGCTCAGCACGGCGGTAAGCCGGCGTGGCAAACAGCCCGCGCAACAGGCCGGAGCGCACCTGCAGGTGCTGCGCCACCAGCAGGTTCTCGACCACGGTCAGTTGCTTGAACAGGCGGATGTTCTGGAACGTGCGCACCAGGCCGCGGCGCGCTACCTGGTGGCTCGGCAGGCGGGCGATCGAATGCCCGTCCAGCATGACCTCGCCGGCGGTGGGCTTGTAGAAGCCGCCCACGCAGTTGAACACCGTGGTCTTGCCCGCGCCGTTGGGCCCGATGATGGCAAAGACTTCGTCGCGGCGCACATCGAAATCGATGCCGTCGACCGCCAGCAGGCCGCCGAAGCGCATCTGCAGGCCGGAGACTTTCAGCAGTTCCGCTGATTGAACTTGGCTCATTGCGGCAACTCCACATGGGGGCGGCTCGCGGGCAGCAGGCCCTGCGGACGCCACATCATCATCAGCACCATCACCAGGCCGAAAATCAGCATGCGGTACTCAGCGAAACCACGCGCCACCTCCGGCAGCGCGGTCAGCAAGATAGCGGCCAGGATCACGCCCAGCTGCGAGCCCATGCCGCCCAGCACCACCACCGCCAGGATCAGTGCGGACTCGATGAAGGTGAACGATTCGGGATTGACCAGGCCCTGGCGCGCGGCGAAGAACGCACCACCCAGGCCGGCGAAGGCCGCGCCCAGCGTGAACGCCGACAGCTTGATGCGGGTCGGGTTCAGGCCCAGCGAACGGCAGGCGATCTCGTCCTCGCGCAGGGCTTCCCACGCGCGCCCCATCGGCATGCGGATCAGCCGGCTGGTGACGAACAGCGTGAAGCCCACCAGCAGCAGCGCCAGCAGGTAGAGGAAGATCACCATGTGCTCGCCGCTGTAGTCCCAGCCCAGCAGTTCGTGGAAGGTCTTGACGCCCTCCACGCTGGCGCTGCGCGCCATCTCGATGCCGAACACGGTCGGCTTCGGGATGCCCGACACGCCATCCGGGCCGCCGGTCAGGCTGGTCAGGTTGTTAAGCAGCAGGCGGATGATCTCGCCAAAGCCCAGCGTGACGATGGCGAGATAGTCGCCGCGCAGGCGCAGCACCGGGAAGCCCAGCACGAAGCCGAAGGCCGCCGACATGCACGCGGCGATCGGCAGGCATTCCCAGAAGCTCAGGCCGAAGTACTGGTTGAGCAGCGCGTAGGTATAGCCGCCGACCGCATAGAAGCCGACATAGCCCAGGTCGAGCAGGCCGGCATAGCCCACCACGATATTCAAGCCCAGCCCAAGGATCACGTAGATCAGCGCCAGCGTGGCTACGTCCACCGCGCCGCGCGAGCCGAAGAATGGGAACACCAGGCCAACCGCCAGCAGCAGCCAGATCACCTTGCGCTGCTGGGTGTTGCCCAGCGCCGGCAGGCTCGGCATCTTGACGCCGGCCGTGGCGCGCAGGAACAGCGGCTTGAAGAGCTGGAACAGGAAGACCGCGCCCACTGCCAGCCACACCGGCTTCCAGTGCGGCTCGAGCACGACCTTGTAGCCATCGAGCTTGAGCTGCAGGCCAAGCACGGGAATGGTCAGGATGGCCGTCATCACGGCCGCGACGATGGCGTTCTTCAGGCTCTGCCCCGCGGGAGCGCCTTGCGCCACGCCGATCGGCGTAGAAATAGCTTGTGTCATAGCGTCCTCACACCTTTTCAACGTCAGGCTTGCCCAGCAGCCCGGTCGGGCGGAACAGCAGGATCAGCACCAGCAGGCCGAAGGCCACCACGTCCTTGTACTCGGCCGGCATATAGCCGGAGGCGAAGGTCTCGGCCAGGCCCAGCAGCACGCCGCCGAGCATGGCGCCCGGGATGCTGCCGATGCCGCCCAGCACGGCCGCGGTAAAGGCCTTGATGCCGGCCACGAAACCGATATACGGGTTGAGCTTGCCGATGGTCAGGCCGATCAGCACGCCGCCCACCGCCGCCAGCATCGCGCCAAGCACGAAGGTGAAGGAGATCACGCGGTTGGTGTCGATGCCGAGCAGGTTGGCCATGCGCATGTCTTCGGCGCAGGCGCGGCAGGCGCGGCCCATGCGCGAGTGGCCGATAAATAGCGTCAGCGCGATCATCAGGACCAGCGTCACGCCGACGATGAGCAGGCGCGAGTACGGCATGGTCACGGTGAAGTCGCTGCCCATCTGGAACTCGATGGCGCCGGAGATCAGCACGGGCACCGACACGTCGCGCGCGCCCTGCCCGATCTGCACGTAGTTCTGCAGGAAGATCGACATGCCGATGGCGGAAATCAGCGGCACCAGCCGCGGCCCGCCGCGCAGCGGCCGGTAGGCCACCCGCTCCACCGCGAAGCCGTATAACCCGGTGACCAGCACCGATACCAGCAAGGCGGCGCCCAGCACCAGCGGCAGCGGATAGCCCGCGCTTGCGCCGATGGCGGTGAGCGTCACCAGGCCCACGTAGGCGCCGATCATATAGATCTCGCCGTGGGCAAAATTGATCATGCCGATGATGCCGTAGACCATGGTGTAGCCAATGGCGATCAGCGCATAGATCGCACCCAGCGTGAGGCCGTTGACCAGCTGCTGGGTGAACTGTGGAAGGAACTCGTTCATGCGGGAAGCCCCATAACTTTGAAGCTGGAGACGCCGGCGTTGCAGGAGGTGCGCAAGCGCCGGGATAGCTCCGTAATGCCGGATATGCCCATGCCCCGGACGTGGCGGATAAACCGCGCCGGCCGGGCAACCGGACCCCGATACCAAAACGCCCCGCTCAAGCCATGAGCGGGGCGCGCAAAGCCAAAGTGCGGCTTAGTTGGCAGCGGTCTTGGTGGCGTCCTTGTGCCAGGTGAACACAACGAACCTGAACGACTTCAGGTCGCCCTGCGCGTCGTACTCGACCTTGCCGATCGGGGTCTGGAAGGCGTTCTTGTGCATGTAGGCAGCGACCTTGGTCGGATCCGTGCTCTTGGCGCCGGCAATGGCGTCGCCAATGATCTGGACCGCGGCATAGGCCGGCATCTGGAACGGGCCGTTGGCATCGCGCTTCTTGTCGGCGAAGGCCTTGACCAGCGCGGCGTTGGCCGGATCTGCGGAGAAGTCGGCGGGCAGGGTCACCAGCATGCCTTCGGAGGAAGCGCCTGCGATGGCCGTCACGTCCTTGTTGCCCACGCCCTCGGGACCCATGAAGGTCGCCTTGACGCCCTGCTCGCGCGCCTGGCGCAGCAGCAGGCCCATCTCCGGGTGGTAGCCGCCGAAGTAGACGAAGTCCACGCCTTGCGACTTGAGCTTGGTGATGACGGCGGAGTAGTCGGAATCGCCTGCGTTCACGCCCTCGAACACGGCCACGGGGATCTTGGCGGCTTCCAGGTCCTTCTTCACCGACGAGGCAATGCCCTGGCCGTACGACTGCTTGTCGTGCAGGATCGCGACCTTCTTGGGCTTGACCTTGGTGATGATGTACTGGGCTGCGGCCGGGCCTTGCTGGTCGTCGCGGCCGATGGTGCGGAAGATGAACTTGCGCTTTCTGTTCTCGGTCAGCTGCGGGGCCGTGGCCGACGGCGTCACCATGACAACGCCTTCGTTCTCATAGATGTCCGAAGCCGGAATGGTCGAGCCAGAGCACACATGGCCGATCACGTAATGGATCTTCTGGCTGACGATCTTGTTGGCTACCGCCACGGCCTGCTTCGGTTCGCAGGCGTCGTCCATCATCACCACTTCGAACTTGTTGCCGCCCGCGCCGCCAGCGGCATTGATCTGCTCGATGGCAGTCAGCGCACCGGCCTTGACCATGTCGCCGTACTGTGCGACCGAGCCGCTCATGGGGCCGGCGATGGCGATCTTGATGGTTTCAGCGTTGGCAGCAGCGCCGAAAGCGCACAGGGCCGTGGCCAGGGAGATGGACGTAAGACGGGACAGCGTCATGCAGGAGCTCCTCGATTATGGTTGGGTCATGGGCTGAGGCGGCATGACCTGCGCAATCGAACAACACCCGCGAGCTACAACCTGGGAAAGACGCCCGAGACGCGGAAGACGGGCCTGCAGAAAAAGAAGCGTGTGCGGGGCCCGGCATGTGTCAGCCCTCCTGCGCAACCCATGCACCGGAAGACCTTGGTTCGGAAAGACAACGTTGATGCGTTCTCTATTGCGCAGGTGATTCGCCTGCCCCGCTCGCCTCAACGCAGTCCGGAAGGGTGGCCCGGCTGCTGTCGGCAAAGCAGTCCGCATTATAGGGTCAAATTCCGCGCCGGATGGCGCATTTGCACAACAAATGAGGATCTTATTGGTAGTAACACAGCACAAATCGTCCGAAATTGGCGTTATCGCCACGTTTCACGCAATAAATCTTTTGCGACGCACAAGCGCTGCCGGGCTTGAATACCAAACGCCCCGGCTTGCCGGGGCGTTTGGTATTGCTGCGCTGCCAACAGGGCAATCTCAAGGGCGACTGGAGATTACCCTCAGGGTCGAGGCCAGCCACACCTGACTTCAGTATGGCCTGCCTGCCCCGGGCGAAAAGCTCAACGCGTGCCCATATCCGGCACGTTGCGGCTTGCGGCGCCGTTGAACAACTGACGCGGGCGGCCGATCTTGTATTCCGGATCGGTGATCATTTCTTCCCACTGCGAGATCCAGCCCGGGGTGCGTGCCAGGGCGAAGATGCAGGTGAACAGCGACGTCGGGATGCCGAGCGCGCGTTGCACGATGCCCGAGTAGAAGTCGACGTTCGGGTACAGCTTGCGGCTGACGAAATACTCGTCTTCCAGCGCGATCTTTTCCAGTTCCATGGCGAGCTTGAACAGCGGGTCGTTGTGCAGGCCCAGTTCGTTCAGCACTTCATAGCAGGTTTCGCGCATCAGCTTGGCACGCGGGTCGTAGTTCTTGTACACGCGGTGGCCAAAGCCCATCAGGCGCACGCCCGAGTTCTTGTCCTTGACCTGCTTGATGAACTCGGTGATGTTGTCGACGCTGCCGATTTCCTCAAGCATCTTGAGGGCGGCTTCGTTGGCGCCACCGTGGGCCGGGCCCCACAGGCAAGCCACGCCGGCGGCGATGGCGGCGAACGGGTTGGTACCCGAGGAACCGGCCAGGCGCACCGTGGAGGTGGAGGCGTTTTGCTCGTGGTCTGCGTGCAGGATGAAGATGCGGTCGAGCGCGCGCTCGAGCACCGGGTTCACCTTGTACGGGGCGCACGGCGTGGAGAACATCATCTGCATGAAGTTGCCCGAGTAGGACAGGTCGTTCTGCGGATAGATGTACGGCTGGCCGATGTTGTACTTGTAGGCCATGGCGACGAGCGTCGGCATCTTGGCGATCAGGCGGATCGCGGAGATTTCGCGCTGGTGCGGATCATCGATGTCCATGGCGTCGTGGTAGAACGCGCTCATGGCGCCCACCAGGCCCGTCAGGACGGCCATCGGGTGGGCATCGCGGCGGAAGCCGCGCAGGAAGAACTGCATTTGCTCGTGAACCATGGTGTGGTTCATCACGGCGCCGACGAATTCTTCCTTCTGCTTGGCATTGGGCAGTTCGCCCTTGAGCAGCAGGTAGCAGGTTTCGAGGTGATCACACTTGGTGGCCAGTTGCTCGATCGGGTAGCCGCGGTACAGCAGCTCGCCCTTGTCCCCGTCGATGTAGGTGATCTTCGAATTGCACGAAGCCGTCGACATGAAACCGGGGTCATAGGTGAACTTGCCGGTTTGTCCGTACAGCTTGCGAATATCGATTACGTCGGGGCCAACGGTGCCCGTATAAATCGGCAGCTCAACGCTGGGGGAACCATCGGAAAACGATAGCGTGGCTTTCACATCGGACGGCGTCATGTCGGTTCCTTCTAATGCTGACTAATAATGTTGACGAAACTCAGACCGAGCGCAGCAGGGCAATCACGTGCTGCATCGGGGGCGTGTCGAGCTCACCGTCCAGCTCCTTGCGGGCAAGCAGCAGGTCCATCAACTCGTTGTCACTCAACTCGAATAACTCGGAGAGCGAGGCCACGTCCTGGTCGGAGAGGCTTTCTTCGTAACGGTTGAAAAAACGTTCGACGATGATGTCGTTCTCCAGGAGGCCGCGCCGCGCGCGCCAGCGCAGTCGTGCACGCCGGTGCGGATCGGCCTGGTGGGAGAAACTGGGGGAAACACTTTCGGTCATAGGTACCTACTTCCGGCGCGCCGGTCGGGTATGCATTTGATAGCCCGGACCGACGCGCCGCATACGACCACCGCGCGGATCAGACCGAGCGGCGAACCATCAGCTCTTTGATCTTGCCGATGGCCTTGGTCGGGTTCAGCCCCTTCGGGCAAACGTCGACGCAGTTCATGATGCTGTGGCAACGGAACAGGCGGTACGGGTCGTTCAGGTCGTCCAGACGCGCGCTGGTCGCCTGGTCGCGGCTGTCCGCGATAAAGCGATAAGCTTGCAGCAGGCCGGCCGGGCCGACGAACTTGTCCGGGTTCCACCAGAACGACGGGCACGACGTCGAGCAGCTTGCGCACAGGCTTGATCGAGTTGTACTGCTTGAAGAACTGCGTCATGTCGACGATCAGGTCACGCACCACCGGCAGGCCGGGCAGCGGACGCAGGACGATGCGCTCCGGCAGCTCCAGCATGTTGGTCAGGCAGGCCAGACCGTTCTTGCCGTTGATGTTCATCGCGTCCGAGCCGCACACGCCTTCGCGGCACGAACGGCGGAACGAGATGGTTTCGTCCAGCTTCTTCAGCTTGACCAGCGCGTCCAGCAGCATGCGCTCATGACCGTCGAGCTCGACCTCGTAGGTCTGCATGCGGGGCGCGGCATCCTTGTCCGGATCGTAGCGGTAGACTTCGAAAATACGCTTCATTTCTGTGGGTCCTGTGGGTCCTACGCGGTGCTTAGAAGGTCCGGGCCTTGGGAGGAACGCTTTCCACCGTCAGCGGGTTCATCTTCACCGGCTTGTAGTCGAGGCGGTTGCCTTCGCTGTAGAACAGCGTGTGCTTGAGCCAGCTCTCGTCGTCGCGATTCGGGAAGTCGCTGTGCGCGTGCGCACCGCGGGATTCCTTGCGTGCAGCTGCCGAAATCATCGTGGCCTTGGCCACTTCCACCAGGTTGGCCACTTCCAGGGCTTCCACCAGCGCGGTGTTGAAGACCTTGGACTTGTCCTTCAGGTGGATGTTGTCGGCACGCTCCGCCACTTCCAGGATGCGCTCGACGCCTTCGTCCATCAGCTTCTGCGTACGGAACACGCCAGCATGCGACTGCATGTTCTTGCGGATGTCGTTGGCCACGTCCTGGGTGTATTCACCCGAGCTCGACGATTGCAGCTTGGCCAGGCGCGACATGGCGCGGTCAGCGGCATCGGCCGGCAGCGGCTTATGCTCTTTCTGCTTGATCGCGCTCGCCGCGATGTGGTTGCCGGCCGCGCGGCCGAACACCACCAGGTCCAGCAGGGAGTTGGTGCCCAAGCGGTTGGCGCCGTGCACCGACACGCAGGAGCATTCGCCGATCGCGTAGAAACCGTTGATGACTTCGTTGGGGTTGCCGTTCTTCGGCGCCACCACCTGGCCATTGATGTTCGTCGGGATACCGCCCATCTGGTAATGGATGGTCGGCACCACCGGGATCGGTTCCTTGATCGCGTCGACGTTGGCGAACTTGACGCCGATCTCGCGGATCGACGGCAGGCGCTTCATGATGGTGTCGGCCCCGACGTGCGTCAGGTCCAGCAACACATAGTCGCCGTTCGGGCCACAACCGCGGCCTTCCTTGATTTCCTGGTCCATCGAGCGCGAGACGAAGTCGCGCGGCGCCAGATCCTTCAGCGTCGGCGCATAGCGCTCCATGAAGCGTTCGCCGTCCTTGTTACGCAGGATACCGCCTTCCCCGCGCACGCCTTCGGTGATCAGCACGCCCGCACCGGCCACGCCGGTCGGGTGGAACTGCCAGAACTCCATGTCTTCGAGCGGCACGCCAGCGCGCGCTGCCATGCCCAGGCCGTCACCGGTGTTGATGAAGGCATTGGTCGAAGCGGCATAGATACGGCCGGCACCACCGGTTGCGAACAGCGTGGTCTTGGCCTCGAGGATGTAGACCTCGCCGGTTTCCATTTCCAGCGCGGTCACGCCCAGCACGTCGCCGTCGGCGTCGCGGATCAGGTCCAGCGCCATCCATTCGACGAAAAAGTGCGTCTTGGCGCGCACATTACGCTGATACAGCGTGTGCAGCAGCGCGTGGCCGGTACGGTCGGCCGCCGCGCAAGCGCGCTGGACCGGCTTCTCACCGTAGTTCGACGTATGGCCGCCGAACGGACGCTGGTAGATGGTGCCGTCGGCGTTACGGTCGAACGGCATGCCGAAGTGTTCGAGCTCGTAGACGACCTTGGGCGCTTCACGGCACATGAATTCGATTGCGTCCTGGTCGCCCAGCCAATCGGAACCCTTGATGGTGTCGTAGAAGTGATAGTGCCAGTTGTCTTCGCTCATGTTGCCGAGCGAAGCGCCGATGCCACCCTGCGCCGCGACGGTGTGCGAGCGCGTCGGGAAAACCTTGGAGAGCACGGCTACATTCAGGCCGGCTTCCGCGAGCTGGAGGGATGCGCGCATCCCAGCGCCGCCCGCCCCGACGATGACCACGTCAAAGCGACGACGCGGCAATCCTGTCTTGACTGCGACCATTTATTACACCCTCCAGAGAATCTGAGCTGCGTAGCCCGCGCAACCGACGAGCCACAGAATCGTAAGAACTTGCAGCACGAGGCGCACGGCCATCGGCTTCACATAGTCCATCCAGATGTCGCGCACGCCGATCCAGGCGTGAAACAGCAGCGACAGGATGGTCAGGAACGTGATGATCTTCATCCATTGGTTGGCGAAGAGACCTGCCCACGCTTCGTAGGAAGCGCCGTTCGAGAGCAGGAAGGCGACTGCCAGCACGACGGTGAAGACCACCATGATGACAGCGGTGACGCGCTGCGCGAGCCAGTCTTTGAGACCGTAGTGCGCACCGACGACCAGACGCTTGGGACCGATATTATTATTTGCCACGTTGACTCTCTCCTCAGAACAGGCCGAACAGCTTCAGGCCGAACACAGCGGTGAGCAACAGGCTGATGACCAGCACGGAGACAGCGGACTTGGCCGAAGCGGCCTTGGTCACGCCGACGTGCACGTCGAGCAGCAGGAAACGGATGCCAGCGCAGAAGTGGTGCAGGTAACCCCAGATCAGGGCCAGCAGAACCAGCTTGACGAAGCCGCCGGACAGAAGCGCCGAGAACTTTGCGAAGCTCAGTTCGGATGTGACGCTCTGCTCGAAGAGATACAGGACGAAAGGAAGGAGGAGGAACATCAGAGCACCGCTTGCGCCTGCGTCACATGGATGTTCCTGAACTCCGGCCTGGCTTGTTTGGCTTCAGCCATTGCTAGACCCCATTTTGCGGTAAACAAAAAACGAAACTACTGAGCGCCCTGGATGCAAATGGATGCAGCCGGAGCAAATCCCGATAATTTTAGCGCCTTTGTTGCGCGGCGCACCAATAATTTTCAGCTATCGCGCACCAACATGGCGTGCCCGACAATCGCACGCAACCATGCCGCGGGGTAATCATCGTTGCTTTGCGCAACAGCGGCGCCCGCCGTAGCTGCAACTGCAATGATAGACATGGGTTGCATCCGGTAAATCAGCTCAAATCGTTCTGATAATAGTGCCGCGTGGTTACATACAAGCCGCGGCGGACTTCGACGGGCCGGTCGCCATAGGTAAATGAGACGCGCTCCACAGACAAAAGCGGCGTGCCCGCGTCCACGGACAACAGCGACGCGGTGGCCTGGTCTGCAGCCACCGCGCGGATTTTCTCGGTCGCCCGGATCATGCGCGTGCCAAACTCGGCCTCGAACAGCGCATACATCGGGCCCTTCCATTCGGTAAGCTTCTCGGCCGTCAGGCCCTTGAAGTTGGTGCCCAGCAGCCAGATTTCGTCCAGCACGGTGGCCTCGCCGGAGAAAAACAGCACGCGGCGGATCTGTACCACGCCGTCGCCGGTGCGGATGTCGAGCAGGCGGGCGATTTCGGCCGGCGCGCGCAAGCGCTTGCACTCCAGCACCTGGCTGGCCCCATAATGGGGCTCGCCCTCGTCCGGCACCAGCCGCAGGAAGCGGAACTTCACGCCATCCTCGTGGTGCGTCGTGACAAAGGTGCCCTTGCCTTGGCGGCGCGCCACCAGGTTCTCGGCGGCGAGCTCGTCGATGGCCTTGCGCACCGTGCCCTGGCTGACCTTGTAGCGGGCCGCCAGGTCCATTTCGCTGGGGATCATGTCGCCTGGCTTCCATTCGCCGGACTGCAGGCTCTGGGTGATGAGGGCCTTGATCTGCTGGTAGAGGGGGCTGAACGTTGGCGAGGCCGCCGCCGCGGACGGCTGCGTCCCGGCGCCGGACGTAGCGGCGCCGTTATCCTGCACTGCAGCAACGGCAGCGCCGGCGAGGGACGGGGGCAGGGATGACATAAGCTAATTTCACCACAAAACGAGGAAGGCCGTCCAGCCCGGCATCAAATGTCTTATGTCTTATATAAGACATATGAATTGACAATGGTTTTATGCGGGCCTACACTCCCGCAGGTTTCACGCCGCTATCCGCTCTGGATGCAGCACCCCTCTTCGCAGTAGACTTACGCTTTGTCGCACCCCATGACCCGTTGTGGCTCCCTCCAGTCGGTATCGCTAGCAGCGCGCCGGTGGATTGCCGCCTGCCGCCGTGGCGACAAATACGCAACCGGTGACGTCCGGACTACCCTCCGGCCTGCCACCGACCAGTTTCCCCCTCTTGTTTGGAGAATTACTCATGGCTAAAGCCCCAATGCGCGTCGCAGTCACCGGCGCCGCTGGCCAGATCGGCTACTCCCTGCTGTTCCGCATCGCCAACGGCGACATGCTTGGCAAAGACCAGCCGGTCATCCTCCAATTGCTCGACCTCCCGCAAGCCCAGGCCGCCGTCAAGGGCGTGGTGATGGAACTGGAAGATTGCGCATTCCCGCTGCTGGCCGGCGTGGTGATCACCGACGACCCCAAGGTCGCGTTCAAGGACGCCAACGTCGCGCTGCTGGTCGGCGCCCGTCCGCGTAGCAAGGGCATGGAGCGCAAGGACCTGCTCGAAGCCAACGCACAGATCTTCACGGTGCAAGGCAAGGCACTGGACGAAGTCGCCGCCCGCGACATCAAGGTGCTGGTGGTCGGCAACCCGGCCAACACCAACGCCTATATCGCGATGAAGTCGGCTCCGAGCCTGCCCAAGGAGAACTTCACCGCCATGCTGCGCCTGGATCACAATCGTGCCCTGTCGCAGATCGCCGCCAAGACCGGCAAGCCGGTCGCGGCGATCGAGAAGATGTTCGTCTGGGGCAACCACAGCCCGACCATGTACGCCGACTACCGCTACGCGACCGTCGACGGCCAAAGCGTCAAGGACATGATCAACGACCACGCCTGGAACAACGACGTGTTCCTGCCTACCGTTGGCAAGCGCGGCGCCGCCATCATCGAGGCCCGTGGCCTGTCGTCGGCAGCTTCGGCCGCCAACGCTGCCATCGACCACGTGCATGACTGGGTCCTGGGCTCGAACGGCAAGTGGGTCACCATGGGCATCCCGTCGGACGGTTCGTACGGCATCCCCGAAGACACCATGTTCGGCTTCCCGGTGACCACCGCCAATGGCAAGTACGAAATGGTCAAGGGTCTCGAAGTCGACGCCTACAGCCGGGAAAAGATCAATATCACGCTCAAGGAACTGGAAGAAGAGCGTGCCGGCGTGCAGCATCTGCTCGGCTGATCCAGGATCCAGGCAGCGCCTATGACTAGACCGGAGCCTCGCATCGATTCACGAATCGGCGCGGGCTCCGGTTTTTTTGTTCTGCCGCCCTGCCCTTGCCTCCCTCAACCGCTACCCGATTGAATAAAGTGCATCCTTCCGAGGTCTTGTTCCAGGGCGAAGCCATTCCGACGCAACTGCCGGTCTGCGACCACTATGCCGGCAGCGAAAAGCTGATGCTGAAATCGCTGGCCCTGCAGCAAGAGCTTGGGCCCGTCTTCGATATCACCTTCGACTGCGAAGACGGCGCCGCCGTCGGGCTGGAGCGCGAGCACGCCGAGTTATGCGCGCGCCTCATCAACGGCCCGCAAAACCGCTTCAACCGCGTGGGCGTGCGCATCCACGATCCGGCCCACCCCAGTTGGCGGCAGGACATCGACATCCTGGTGAGCAGCGCCGGCGCCCGGCTGGCCTACGTGGTGGTGCCCAAGGTGACCGATGTGGTCGAGGTCGCGCGCGTCACCGATCACGTGAACCAGGCGGCCCGCGCCGCCGGCATCGCACGGCACATCCCCATCCACGTGCTCATAGAGACGCACGCCGCACTGGACCAGGTGTTCGACATCGCCCGCCTGGTACAGGTGGAATGCCTCAGCTTCGGGCTGATGGATTTCGTTTCCGCCCACCACGGGGCCATCCCCGGCGACACCATGCGCTCGCCGCAGCAGTTCGAGCACCCGCTGATCCGGCGCGCCATGCTGGAGATCTCGGCCGCCAGCCACCGGTACGGCAAGGTACCCTCGCATAATGTCAGCACCGATATCGAGCAGCCATCCCGCGCCGGCGACGATGCCCTGCGCGCCCGGGCGGAATTCGGCTACCTGCGCAAGTGGAGCATCCACCCGAGCCAGATCCTGCCGATCGTGGCGGCCTTCCGCCCCAGCGGCACGGAGATCGGCGCTGCCAGCGAGATCCTGCTGGGCGCCTACGAGAACAACTGGGCGCCGATCCGCCATCAGGGCCAGTTGCATGACCGCGCCAGCTACCGCTATTACTGGTCGCTGCTGCAGCGGGCGCACGCCACGGGCGCCGATTTGCCCGGCACCGTGCTCGAGCGCTTCTTTGCATGAACATTGCCTGGCGCGCGCCAGGCAATGACCACGACGTACCACAGGGTCGACCCCGGGCTGGGCTCGGGTGCGAGACCTGACAGGAGAGGCGATGCCAGAGCAGCAGCCAGTCCCGCAGAACGGCCCGAAGCCGAAGAAATCCGTCGCCCTGTCTGGCGTGAGCGCCGGCAATACCGCGCTGTGCACGGTCGGCCGTACCGGTAACGACCTGCACTACCGCGGCTACGACATCCTCGACATCGCCGAGACCTGCGAGTTTGAAGAGATCGCCCACCTGCTGGTGCACGGCAAGCTCCCCACCCGCGCCGAACTCACCGCCTACAAGG
>NZ_AHJE01000082.1 GCF_000243095.1 Cupriavidus basilensis OR16
GGCTCGTCGAGCAGCAGCACGCGCGGCTCCACCGCCAGCGCGCGGGCCAGCGCGATACGCTGGCGCTGCCCGCCCGACAACTGCGGCGGATAGCGATCGGCCAGCCAGTCGAGCTGCACCAGTTCCAGCAGCGCGCGCACCTTGTCGCGGATCTGCGCCTCGCCAGGACGCTCGGCGCGCGGCTTGACGCGCAGGCCAAAGGCCACGTTCTCGAACACCGTCATGTGCTTGAACAGCGCGTAGTGCTGAAACACAAAGCCAACCTGGCGCTGGCGCACATGCTGGTGCGAGGCATCGCGCCCCTCCAGCAGGATCTGGCCGGCGTCCGCGCGTTCCAGGCCGGCGATGATACGCAGCAGCGTGGTCTTGCCGCAGCCCGAGGGCCCCAGCAATGCCGTCAGCTGGCCTTCATCGAAATCGAGGGTGACGTCGTCAAGCGCGACGAAATTGCCGAAGCGCTTCTGCACATTCTTGACCTGGATGCTCATGATGCCTGTCCTTGCAATTTGCCAGCGCTCGGGTTCTCCGGCGCAACGTTCTCGTCTTGCCTGTGCTCGCGGCTCGCCCGGTACTCCACCAGCGTCTTGATGCCCAGCGTGACCAGGGCCAGCAGTGTAAGCAGCGACGCCACCGCGAAGGCGGCCGCGAAGTTGTATTCGTTGTAGAGAATCTCCACGTGCAGCGGCATGGTGTTGGTCAGGCCACGAATATGGCCCGACACCACCGAGACCGCGCCGAACTCGCCCATCGCCCGCGCGTTGCACAGGATCACGCCATACAGCAAGCCCCAGCGGATATTGGGCAGCGTGATGCGGCGCAAGGTCTGCCAGCCCGAGGCGCCCAGCACGATGGCGGCCTCCTCTTCCTCGCTGCCCTGCGCCTGCATCAGTGGGATCAACTCGCGCGCCGGATCAACTCGCGCGCCACGAAGGGAAAGGTCACGAAGATGGTGGCCAGCACGATGCCCGGCACCGCGAACATGATCTTGATATCGTGCGCCTCCAGCCACGGCCCCAGCCAGCCTTGCGCCCCGAACAGCAGCACGTAGACCAGGCCGGAGATCACCGGCGATACCGAGAACGGCAGGTCGATCAGCGTGGTCAGCAGGCTCTTGCCGCGGAACTCGAACTTGGCGATGGCCCACGACGCCGCCACGCCGAACACCACATTGAGCGGCACCGCGATGGCGGCCACCAGCAAGGTGAGCTGGATCGCGGCCACCGCATCGGGCTCTACCAGCGAATCGAAATAGGTCTGCACGCCTTTGCGCAGCGCTTCATAAAACACCGAGGCCAGCGGAATGAACAGGAACAGTGCGAGGAACAGCACCGCGATCGCGATCAGGGTGTAGCGCACCCACGGCGCTTCGCCCGTGGCATCCTGCAAGCGCGCGGCGGGGGCAGCACGGCCGGCCAGGCCTTTGGTAACGACGCCAGCCATTTCAGCTCTCCTTGTCCGACGAGACGCACGCGCGTACTGCCTGGTGGTGACGGCGCGTCCACGCTTGCAGCAGGTTGATCAGCAGCAGCAGCGCGAAGGAGATCACCAGCATCACCACCGCCACCGCGGTAGCGCCCGCGTAGTCGTATTGCTCCAGCTTCGAATAGATCATCAACGGCGCGATCTCGGAGACCATCGGCATGTTGCCGGAGATGAACACCACCGAGCCATACTCGCCGGTACCGCGCGCGAACGACAGCGCGAACCCGGTCAGCAGCGCCGGCAGGATGGTCGGCAGGATCACGCGGGCAAAGGTCTGCAGGCGCGTCGCGCCCAGGCTGGCCGCGGCTTCTTCCAGCTCCTGCTCGGCGTCTTCCAGCACCGGCTGCACCGTGCGCACCACGAACGGCAGCCCGATAAAGGTCAGCGCCACCACTACGCCCAGCGGGGTGAAGGCCACCTTGATGCCCAGCGGCTCCAGGTAGCGGCCGATCCAGCCGTTGCCGGCGAACAGCGCGGTCAGCGCAATGCCGGCCACCGCGGTAGGCAAGGCAAACGGCAGGTCGACCAGTGCATCGATCAGGCGCTTGCCGGGAAAGCGGTAGCGCACCAGCACCCAGGCCACGATCAGCCCGAACACCGTATTGACGATGGCGGCAATCAGCGAGGCGCCGAAGCTCAGTTGCAGGGAGGCGACCACCCGGGGTGAGCTCACCGCGGTCCAGAAGGCCTCCCAGGTCATGGTGAAGGTCTTGAGGAAGGTGGCCGACAGCGGGATCAGGACGACCAGCGTCAGGTAGAACAGCGTGAAGCCCAGCGACAGGCCAAAGCCTGGCAGCACGGTAAAGCGCTGCTTGCTTGGCTTGGGCGGCGCGCTCCTGCGCGCTTGGGAGGCATCCGGTCTCGCCGGGGGCGGGGATTGTCCGCCAGGGAAATCGAGGGTGGCATGTTGTCTCGTCGGTGCCGTCAGTGTCGTATCCGCCTCCGGGGAAGGGCCTTCGGGCGGGATTCGCTGGAAGCCGAAGCAGCGGGGGCGGCTTCTTTATGACGCCGGCGCATAACACACCGGCCTACGAGACAAATTCTGCAGATACAGCCTTATAAACAGAACGAATCTTTACGTATGTTCTTAGGCGTTTTAGATATAAGGAAACGTAGACGACACTTCCAGCCCGCCATCCCAAGGCCCGGCGCGGTCGCCAGACGGGCCGGCGCTGCCGTCCGCCTCGATCCGCTGGATCAAGGTATCGAGCAAGGCGAGCCCCTCGGGCCACTGGCCAAGGCCGGAATCCGCGTTGATGTGACCCAGCATGCCCGCGTCATGGAGGTCGCTGCCCCACAGCGTGCCCCAGCTGAACGCGGTGCGCTGCTGCATCCAGGGATCGTTGCGGCTGGCCACCAGGATGGTGGGAAACGGCAGCCGGTACGCAGGCAGCAGCCCGGCCACGCCAAACTTGTCGGGATCGGCCGGCGCCACCAGCAGCGCGCCCGCGATGCCGTCGGGGTCGAGCGCCGCCTGGCGCAAGGTGGCCAGGCAGCCGAAGCTGTGCGCCACCAGGATGGCCCCCTTCGAGGCCACGCGCTGCGCGCGCATGACGCTCTCGGACACGCGCTCGGCCCACAGCGGCAGGCTCGGGCGCGACCAATCGTGCTGCTCCACGCGCTGCCAGTCCGGGAAGCGCTGCTCCCAGCGGCTCTGCCAGTGTCCCGGGCCGCTGCCATGCAACCCTGGCACCGTCAGGATCTGCAGGCCCTTGGGCACCTTCAACCGCACGTCGGCGGGGCGTCCGCTTGCGCCCCCCTGCCCGCCGCGCTGCTCCAGCGCGGCCGGCCTCTTCGTCTGCGTCATATCGGCTCCTTGGTCAACGCCATCGGGACGCCGCCGGATCCGCTCCGGGCCGCCCCGCCCTTGAATTCCCCATTGCCAGCCGCGCCGGCGATTTCATGCAGGTGGCGCGCGCTCACGGCCGAGCCGGTGAAGCTGCCCTGCCCCAGCACGATGCCGGCCGCCTGCAGCCGCTCGGCGTTCTCGGCGTTTTGCAGGCGGCGCCCGATCAGTGTCACGCCGGCGCTGTCGGCACTGGCCTGCAACCCGGCAAGCTGGCGGTCAGTCCAGTTACGGCGCATGTCCAGCTTGAGCCAGTCGGGCAGCGCGTGCGCCATGAGCGCGCCAGCCTCCGCCGGGTCCGATGCCTGCAGGCTCACGGCAAAGCCGTTGCGCCGGTAGTTGCCCACCACATGCAACAGCAGCGGCAGATCATCGTTGGCGCTGGCCGGCACCTGGATCACGAAGCGCGCCAGCGGCAAGCCAAGCGACTGCAGCGCGCGCCGGAAGGCCGCGCCGTGATCGTCGGCCACGGCGGCCAGCAGCCGGTTGTGCACGTTGAGCACCAGCTTGCGATCGCCATCGGCCGCGAAATAGTTGATGGCATGCACCAGGCGCGAGAGCCGGTCGAGCGAAACCAGCGAGGCATCGTCAGCCGCCATCGCGAACAGCTTCCATGCCGTCAGGCCGACGCCGTCGCCGGCGTACGTGCGCAGCGTGCCTTCATGCGCCACCACGTCGCGGCTGGACAAGGTGATGAGCGGCTCGAACGCGCTAGTCAGGGAACAGTGATAGAACTGGCCTTGCACCTGCCCACGCTCGTCGCGCCACAGTTGCCGATCGTTCTCTGGCCGGCGCGGCAGCCCTGCCAGATAGTGGGTGAGCGCCGCCGGTGCCGCGCCTGCTTCGTTCGCGCTTGCCATTGCGATTTCCTTTGCGTTGCGCTTGCGCCTCGGGCGAGGCTTCAAAGCTTGGCCAGGGATACCTCGGTAGCCTTGACCAGGGCAACCACTTCGCTGCCGATGGTGAGGCCGAGATCCTTGACCGAGCGGGTGGTGATGACCGAAGTGACGATGCCGGCCGGCGTCTCGACATCGACCTCCGAGACCACGGGGCCTTCGATGATGGCGGCTACCTTGCCGCGGAACTGGTTACGTACGTTGATCGCCTGAATGCTCATGATAGAAGTTCCTTTGCGTGAGTGAAAATGAGAAATGCGTAAAACGTTGGTTCAGAGGATGGCGGCTGCGCGGGTGAGTGACGTTGCCCGCTCACCCGTGACTGCCACTGCCGGCGCGGGTTGTGCCGGCTTCGCTCAAGGCAGGCCGCGCGGCTTTGTTTCATACATGTCTGCTGCTTTGTTGGCGTCCTTGCTTGTGGCTTGCTTGTGGCTTGCTGACGCGCTAGATCGCCCAGCGCACAGAATCCACCGTGCGCGCCACCGACCAGTCCACCGCCGGTGCCAGCGCCTGGCCATGCACGCTGTCATCGGCGGGAGTTGCACCATCGCGCTGCATCACCCGGCGCAGCACCGCATCCTCCAGCTGCGCCAACGCCGCCGAGCCGCGCTGGCGCGGACGCGGTAGCGTCACCCGCTGGTCCAGCGCGATACGGCCGTCTTCGATCAACACCACGCGGTCGGCCAGCGCGACGGCTTCCGATACATCGTGGGTCACCAGCAGCGCGGTGAAGCCCAGGCGCTGCCACAAGGCTTCGATCAAGCCCTGCATCTCGATGCGGGTCAGCGCATCCAGCGCGCCCAGCGGCTCGTCGAGCAGCAGCAGGCGCGGGTGATGCACCAGCGCACGCGCCAGGGCCACGCGCTGGCGTTGCCCGCCCGACAGGCGCGCCGGCCATTCGCCCGCGCGCTCGGCCAGGCCGACCTGGCCCAGCACCCTGGCCGCATCGGCCCGCCGCGCGCGCGGCAGTCCCAGCGCCACGTTGTCCAGCACCGTCTTCCACGGCAGCAGGCGCGCGTCCTGGAACATGACCCGGACCGCCTCGCGCTGCTTGTGGCCGGGTGCGCCGTCCAGCGTAACGCCGCCACCGTCGCTGTCTTCCAGGCCGGCCACCAGCCGCAGCAAGGTGCTCTTGCCGCAGCCGCTGCGGCCCACGATGGCGAGGAACTCGCCAGGCGCGGCCTGCAGGTCGATGCCATGCAGCACCTCGCGCCCGCCGTATCGCTTCACCAGCTGCCGCACGTGGAGCGCGAAGCCCTTGCCGTCCTGGCTGGCCGGTACGTCCGCCAGCGCGGCTTGTTCGATCGGATTGCTTTGCATATCGGGTTCTCCTTGGCCGGCGGCGCTCAGCGCGCCTGGTAGCCGGGATGCCAGCGCAGCCAGAATCGCTCCAGCCCGCGGGACAGCAAATCAGCCAGCTTGCCCAGCAGCGCATAGAGCAGGATGCCCACCAGCACCACGTCGGTCTGCAGGAACTCGCGCGCGTTCATGGTCATGTAGCCGATGCCCGCCTGCGCCGAGATGGTCTCGGCCACGATCAGGATCACCCACATCAGGCCGAGCGAGAAACGCACGCCGACCAGGATGTTGGGCAAGGCCCCCGGCAGGATCACCTCGCGGTAAAGGCGCCAGCCCGACAGGCCGTAGCTCTTCGCCATCTCGATCAGACCCGGGTCGACCGCGCGGATGCCGTGGTACGTGTTCAGGTAGATCGGGAAGAACACCCCCAGCGATACCAGGAACAGCTTGGCGGTCTCGTCGATGCCGAACCACAGGATCACCAGCGGGATCAACGCCAGCGGCGGGATATTGCGCACCATCTGCAAGGTGCTGTCGAGCAGGGTCGCGGCCGGGCGGAAGGTACCGGTCAGCAGGCCCAGCGCCAGCCCGAAGCCGCCGCCGATGGTGAAGCCGAGCACGGCGCGCCAGGTACTCACCCACACGTGGCGCCACAGCTCGCCCGTCACTGCCAGGCCCCAGGCGGCCTTCACCACATCGAACGGTGCGGGCAGGATGCGGTTGGACAGCCAGCCGAGCTGCGAGGCCAGTTGCCATGCCGCCAGCAGCAGCACCGGCACGATCCAGGGCGCGGCCGAACGAGACGCATGGCGCAGCCAGTCGGCGCTGCGCGGAGCCAGGGTCAGGGGAGCGGACATGGCGGTCTCCTATTCCCGCGTGCCGCGCGCCGCGCGCGGCACGATGCCGGTTGCCATGACTTCCCCGAAGGGGCCGGACAGCACCTTGCCCGGCGGCCTGTCGCGCACCGAGCGCGGCAGCAGCGGGAAGACCAGTTCGGCGAAGCGATAGGCTTCCTCCAGATGCGGGTAGCCGGACAGCACAAAGGTATCGATGCCCAGTTCCGCGTACTCCTTGATGCGCGCCGCCACTGTCAACGGGTCGCCCACCAGTGCCGTGCCCGCGCCGCTGCGCACCAGGCCAACGCCGGCCCACAGGTTGGGGCTGATCTCCAGTTCCGCGCGGCTGCGCCCGCCGCCACCGGCATGCAGCGCGGCCATGCGGCGCTGCCCTTCGGAATCCATCTTGCCGATCACCGCCTGCGCGCGCGCCACCGTCGCATCGTCGAGCTTGCTGATCAGCTGATCGGCGGCAGCCCATGCCTGGTTCTCGGTCTCGCGCACGATCACGTGCAAGCGGATGCCGAACTTCACGGTGCGCCCGACGCGCGCCGCGCGCTGACGCACGTCGGCGAGTTTCTTCGCCACATCGGCCGGTGGCTCGCCCCCAGGTCAGGTAGGTATCCACCTGCTCGGCCGCCAGCGCATGTGCGGCTGCCGAGGAGCCGCCAAAGTACACCGGCGGATGCGGCCGCTGCAGCGGCGGGAACAACACCTTCGCACCCTTGACCTTGAGGTGCCTGCCCTCGTAGTCGAGCTCCGCGCCTTCGTGGCTGGCGGCCAGCACCTCGCGCCAGATACGGATGAACTCGGCCGAGGCCTCGTAACGCTCGGCATGGTCCAGGAACAAGCCATCGCCCTCCAGCTCCGACGCATCGCCGCCCGTCACCAGGTTCACCAGCAGGCGGCCGCCCGACAAGCGGTCGAACGTCGCCGCCATGCGCGCGGCCAGCGTGGGCGCCATCAGCCCGGGGCGCACCGCCACCAGGAAGCGCAGCCGGTTTGTGACCGCGGCGAGCGTGGAGGCCACCACCCACGGATCCTCGCAGGAGCGGCCGGTGGGAATCAGCACGCCTTCGTAGCCGAGCGTATCGGCCGCGGTGGCGATCTGCTTCAGGTAATCGATGTTGACCTCGCGTGCGCCCTCCGAGGTGCCGAGGTAGCGGCTGTCGCCGTGCGTGGGGATAAACCAGAAGACCTGCATGTCCGTGCCTCTTCAGCTCTGTTTGTGGATCGTGGCCACCCGGCCCTCGCCTGCTGCGTGCAGGCCTGCCGCCAGCAAGGCGGCGCCCAGTGCGCCGGTAATCAACGCCACCAGCAATACGTGGCGCAGCGGCGCGCCGGCAAGGATCGGCATCGGAAAGAAATCGAAAATGGAATTGGAATTGGAATTGGAATTGGAGCCGGGGCTAGGGTACGGAACGTGCGCGGCGGGCACGCGCCCGCCGCAGGCACGCCTTACTTCTTGCCCGGCTGGTAGACCTGATCGAACGAGCCGCCGTCGGCGAAGTGCGCCTTCTGCGCTTTCTGCCAGCCGCCGAAGGCCTCATCGATGGTGAACAGCTTGACCTTGGGGAAGTTGCTCGCGTACTTGGCGGCAATCTTCTCCGAGATCGGGCGGTAGTAATTCTTGGCCGCGATTTCCTGGCCCTCGTCGGTGTACAGGAACTCCAGGTAGGCTTGCGCCACCTTGCGCGTGCCCTTCTTGTCCACCACCTTGTCCACCACCGCCACCGGCGGCTCGGCCAGGATGGAGATCGAGGGCGCGACGATGTCGAACTTGTCCGGGCCGAGTTCCTTGATCGCCAGGATGGCCTCGTTTTCCCAGGCAATCAGCACATCGCCCAGGCCGCGCTCGACGAAGGTCGTGGTGGCGCCGCGGGCGCCGGAATCCAGCACCGGCACGTTCTTCAGCAACTGGCCGACAAACTCCTTGGCCTTTTGCTCGTTGCCGCCCGGCTGGCGCAGCGCATAGCCCCAGGCCGCCAGGTAGTTCCAGCGCGCACCGCCCGAGGTCTTCGGGTTAGGCGTGATGACCTGCACGCCCGGCTTGACCAGGTCGTTCCAGTCCTTGATGCCCTTGGGGTTGCCCTTGCGCACCAGGAACACGATGGTCGAGGTATAGGGCGACGCATTGTGCGGCAGGCGCTTTTGCCAGTCCGGCTTGAGCAGGCCCTTCTCGGCAATGGCGTCGATGTCATAGCCCAGCGCCAGCGTGACCACGTCCGCATCCAGCCCGTCGATCACCGAGCGCGCCTGCTTGCCCGAGCCGCCGTGCGACTGGCGGATGGTCAGCGCATCGCCGCCCTTGGCCTTCCAGGCCTTGGCGAAGGCGGCATTCACGTCCACGTACAACTCCCGCGTGGGATCGTACGAGACGTTCAGCAGGGCGGTGTTGGCCCAGGCGGTCTGGGTGGAACCGATGACGGCCAGTGCCGCGAGTCCGATGGCCAGCTTGCGAATCATGTGTCTTGCTCCCGTATTCTCGTCGTGAAATGGCGCGTTCGCGCCGCGTTTCATGGCCCTCCTTGTGTGGGAAGGCTTGTGTCAGGGAAGAAGACTACCGAGGGCCCTATGTGAAAGGAACGAATGGTTTCGCCGATCCTTGCACGTTTTCCGCATAAGATTCGACGGAAATATGCACATGCCGGAGGAAGTGGGAAAGGGGCTCGCGGTGCCGAATACCTTGCGCGCCCCGCCCTTGCGGTCAGCGGCCCGCACTGTTCACGCGGGCCGGCCACTGCCCATCGGCAATCAGCGCGCGAACCGTTTCCATCAGCAGGTCCAGCACCGCCGAGACCGCGATCGACAGCGGCATGGTGGCGGAGCGGCACAGATAGACCGGGCGCGACATGCTCGGATGGGTGATCCGCGCCGCGGACACCAAGCCATCGTGCAACTCCGCGCAGACCGATGCGTAGGACAGGATCGTGCACCCCACGCCATGCGCCGCGAGATGGATGAGCTGCGGAATGGCATTCACCTCCGCCAGTACCGAGAGCTCGACCTGGTGGGCGCGCAGATAGCCATCGATCAACGCGCGCAGGCCATGCTCGCCCGCCGGCAGGATCATGGGGAAGCGGTGCAGGTCCTTGAACCGGACCGTCCTGGTCAGATCGGCTCCGCTCTTGCGGGCATCGGTGAACTGCCCCGGGGGTGCCAGCAAGACAAGATCCTCGTCGACCACGTGCTCGAACAGCAGCCCGGAGCCGGCGTCCGCCTGGAAGGTCAGGCCAATGTCGACACGCCCGCTCAGCAGGTGGTCGGGAATGTACCCGGTGCTGAGCTCGATCACCTGCAACTGAACCTTGGGCCAGCGCCGGATGGCTTCGCGCACCAGCGATACGGTCAGGATCTTCGCCATGGATTGCGGCAGGCCGATCGCGACCCTGCCCGCGGGATCGGTCACCAGGTCACGTACGTCCTCACAGGCGACGTCGAGCCGCTTGAGGATATCCCTGGCGTGGCTCTCGAATCTCAGCCCGGCGGCAGTCAGGACGACACCCTTGTGGCTGCGCATGAAGAGCGCCACGCCAAGATCCTGCTCGATGTGCTTGATCTGGAGACTCAGCGCCGGCTGCGCGAGATGCATGTTCTCGGAGGCCCGGGAGATCGATCCCGCGGACACCACCGCCAGGAAACATCTGAGTCCACGTACATCGATCGACATAGGCAAGTCTCCGCATGTGACGCCACGCGGCCGCCCGGGCGGCGGCGCAATGGCAGCAAGGTCCAGCTGGGTATAGCATAAAAATATACTTAGTATCAAAAATCTATCTTGGACATATAGCGGTACCGGAGCCCATAGTGGCGCCAGCTTCCGCGCAACGCACGCGGATTCCAAGACAGATAAATCCACGGAGACTCAATGGGACTCAGCCGCCGTACTTTCCTGACGGGTGCAGCCGCATCCTTGCTCGCCCCGTCTGTGCATGCTGAGCCATGGCCGTCGCGGCCGATCAAGCTTGTCGTCCCGTTCGCGGCGGGTGGCCCCGGAGACTTCGTGGCACGCCTGATTGCCATACCGCTGGGCAACCGGCTCGGCCAACCCGTGGTGGTCGAGAACAAGCCCGGTGCCGGCGGCAATCTCGGCACGCAGAATGTGCTCGACGCCAATGCCGATGGCTATACGCTGCTGCTCAACACGGTCGGCATGCATGCCGTCAACCCGTTGCTGTTTCCCGATTTGCGCTTTCGCCCACAACGCGACCTGGTGGCCATCGGCGTGGTGGCGACGGTGCCGAACGTGCTGGTGGTGCATCCGACCAGGCTCGGCGTCAACACCCTGGCGGACCTGGTCCGCGCCGGCAAACAGCGGCCGGACACTCTCACCTATGCCACCTTCGGCGCTGGAAGCTCCCCGCATATCTATGGCGCGCTGCTGCAGAAGGCCGCGGGCTTCACCGCCGTGGCCGTGCCCTACAAGGGCAGCGCGCCGGCAAGCACTGACGTCATGGCCGGGAATGTGGATTTCCTCTTCGACAGCATGACCACCTCCATCGGCCAGATACAGGGCGGAAAGCTCAAAGCACTGGCGATCACTTCGGCCGCGCGTTCGCCCCTGCTGCCGGATGTGCCGACGCTGCAGGAAGCCGGCTATCCGGCGCTGGACCTGAAGTTCTGGCTGTCGTTGCAGGCGTCCGCGAAGACGCCGCCCGCCATCGTCGAATCGCTGCGCCAGGCCGTGGCGCAAAGCGCTGGCGATGCAGGCTACGGCCATGCGCTGGTTGCGCGGGGGGCCGAGCCGTTCCACATGGCGCCCGCCGATGTGCAGGCCTATGTGAATCGCGACACCGCGCGCTGGACGGCGCTGGCCCGCTCCATCGACATCAAGCCCGAGTAGCCGCCCCAGGGTCACCCGGGCATCCCATTGCCACAACACGGCCACAACACGACCACAACACGACGCCGGACTTGCGCCAGCAATCCGGGGCGGCCGCCGTCGATCCGTTTCGGAGATATATCCATGATTGCATTGCAGGGCATTCGCGTCCTCGACTTGAGCAAGGTGCTCGCCGGCCCCTTGTGCGGACAGTATCTGGGCGAACTCGGCGCCGAAGTCATCAAGGTCGAACCGGTCGGCAGTGGCGACGATACGCGCGCCTGGCTGCCGCAGGAGCGCGGGCAGTCCGCCACCTTTCTTGCCGTCAATCACAACAAGCGCAGTCTCGCCGTTGACCTCAAGAGCAGCGAGGGCAGGCAGATCGTCCAGACGCTGGCGGCCAAGGCGGACGTCGTGCTGCAAGGCTTCGGCAGTGGCGCCGCCGCCAGGCTTGGTGTGGACTACGACACGCTGTCCGCGTTGAACCCGGCGCTGATCTACTGCGAGATCTCCGGCTACGGACGCACGGGCCCCCTGGGCCAGGAGCCCGGCTACGACGTCATGCTGCAGGCATTCAGCGGCATGATCAGCACGATGGGCCAGGCCGGTGGCCAGCACGCGCGCGCCAGCTTTTCGCCGGTGGACCTGGGCACCGGCATGCATGCGTTCAGTGGCGTCCTGGCGGCGCTGATCGAGCGGCAGAAGACCGGCCGCGGCATGCACCTGGAGGTATCCCTGCTGGATACGGCAATGGGCTTCATGGGCTATCTCGCCCAGAACTATTGGCTCAGTGGCAAGGTGCCGCAGCCCATGGGCACCGCGCATCCGGCCATGGCGCCCTACCAGGTGTTCGACGCAGCCGACGGGCCGGTGATGATCGGGCGTCGGCAAACGCGCGCAGTGGCGGCGCTTCTGCCCGGTCGCCGGGTTGCAGGATGTGGTCGACGCGCCGCGGTTCGCCACCAATGCGGCCCGTGTCGCGCACTTCGCCGAAACGGTCGAGATGGTCCAGGCGCGCATTCGGACCCAGCCGGTTGCCTACTGGCTCGACGCACTGCGCAAGGCTGGCGTGGCATGCTCCCCGATCCACACGCTGGACCAGGCGCTGGCGCACCCGCAAGTGGCCGAGCGCGCGCTGATCGCGGAGTCCGAGCATCCGGTGCTGGGCAAGGTGAGGAATATGGGCTTGCCCGTGCGCTTTCGCGGCGGCAGCCGGCGGGCGCGCCGCGCGCCGCCTTTGCTGGGCCAGCACACCGACGAGATCCTGTTGCAGACGGGCTATACGCCAGAGTCCATCGAACGATTCAAGGCGCGCGGCGTGGTTGCCAGCGCCGATGCCAGCAAAACCGGCAGCCTTTCCACGGCCGCATGACATCAGGAGTCACCATGCCCTCAGTCAGATATGAAGTGCGCGACAGGGTCGCGGAAATCCTCCTCGATAGCGCGCCGGTCAATGCCTTGAACGAGGCGATGATCGACGACGTGCTGGCGGCGCTGCGACGCGCGGCCCAGGACGATTCGGTCAGGGCCGTCATCCTGGGCAGCGCCCTGCCCCGGCGCTTTTTGCGCCGGGCTGCGGCTCGATGCGCTGCATGGGGCGCCGCCGGCCCGGATCTATGGCTTGGTCGACAAGCTGTACAACGCGCTGTGCGACGCGCAATTCAACCTGGGCAAGCCGTCCATTGCCGCCGTGAATGGCACCGCGCGCGGCGGCGGCATGACGCTCGCGATCTCCTGCGACATGATCGTCGCCGCCGACACGGCCACCTTCGGCTATCCGGAAATCGACGTCGGGCTGACGCCCGCCATCCACTACACCCACCTGCCGCGTGTGATTGGCCGTCACCGGGCCTTCGATCTGCTGTTCACCGGACGCGCGTTCGACGCCGCCGAAGCCATGTCCCTCGGACTGGTCAGCCGCGTGGTGCCCGAGCAGGACGTCATGCGCGAGGCCAGGGCGCTTGCGCAGACCCTGTGCGCGAAATCCCCCGTCGTCGTCAAGATGGGGCGCCAGGCCTTCATGCGCGCCAACGACAACGACTACCGGCGCGGCGTCGCCGCGGCCGTGGAGAGCTTCGGCAATGTGGTGGCGACGGACGACGCGAAGGAAGGCATCGCCGCGTTCGTGGAAAAACGCAAGCCATCCTGGCAGGCCTGACCGTGCCGGCTTCAACCATTGACATCAACGAGAATGGAGCGAACGCATGCGATTCCTGAACACCCTGCGCCGGAGCGCCTCCGTCATCCTTGCGCTGCTCGCGGCGCAGCCGGGTGGCGCCGCGGCGAAGGATGCATGGCCAGCCCAGGCCGTGAGGCTGGTGGTGCCTTACGCAGCCGGCGGGCCGACCGATGCCTTCGCGCGCGTGCTGGCCGAGCAATGGGGCAAGCAGCTGGGCGAGCCGATGATCGTGGAGAACCGCACGGGCGCCGGCACGGTGGTTGGCACCGACTACGTGGCGAAAGCCAAGCCGGACGGCTATGTGATCCTGTTGACGACGGTGGCGCACGCGGTCAACGAGAGTATCGTGCCCCGTCTGCCCTACCGCACCACGCAGGACTTCGCGCCTGTCGGACTGGCGGCCAAGGCACCCCTGGTCCTGCTGGTGAACAAGAGCTTCCCGGCCAGGAATCTCCCCGAATTCCTGGCGTACGTCAAAGCGCATCCCGGTCAGATCAACTATGGTTCCGCCGGCAATGGCAGCGCACCCCACGTTGCTACGGAGTTGCTGAACCTCAAGGCCGGGCTGAAGACCACGCACATCCCGTACCGCGGCACCGGGCCCGCCATGACCGACCTGATCGGCGGGCAGATCGGCTTCATGCTCGACAGCGCGCCGACGGGACTCGCGCAGGTCCGCGCGGGCACAGTGCGGCTGCTTGCCACATCGATGCAATCGCGCCTTGCGCAGACGCCGGACACGCCGGCCATCGCCGAAGCGGTACCCGGCTACGAAGCCTATACGTGGAATGGCGCCTTCGTCCCGCGGGAACGCCGGCGGCGGTGATCGCCACGCTGAATGGCGCGTTACGCCGTGCGCTTGCCGACCCCGGCCTGAAGAAGCGAGCCTTCGAGATGGGCCTGGTTCTCGAGTCCGAGCCCACGCCGCAGGCACTCGCCGCGCACGTGAACAGTGAGATCGCCAAATGGCGGACCGTCGCGCAGGCGGCCGATATCAAGGAGCAGTGAAGCATGACCCGACCCGACCTTGCGAGCGCATTCGACCCCAGCCAGCACCGCATGTGCGCACAGCGGTATTTCGAGGACTTCACCGTTGGGGAGCGCTTCGTGCTGCCGTCACGCACCATGACCGATGCCATGTTTGCCGCGTTCCAGCTCGCCAGCGGCGATAACCATCCCGTGCACTACGACGTGGAATACTGCCGCGCGCACGGCATGCCGCAACTGCTCGCCCATGGCTTCCAGGTCGTGATCCAGACGGCAGCCGGCGCCGGGCTCTTTCCGCACATGGTCGAGGAATCGCTGAAGGGGTTCATCGACCAGAGCAGCCGCTTTCTGCATCCCGTCTTTGCCGGCGATACCCTCTACAGCACGCTGGAAGTCAGCGAACTCGCGTCGAACCGGAGCACCGGCGTGCTGGCCATGCGTTCCACGGTGCATAACCAGTCTGCCGTGCTCGTGATGGAAGGCACACAGCGCTACCTGTTGAGGAAACGCCAGCCTGACTAGGAACTTGTCGCAACACGTAGCCCGGGAACGGCATCACACTGGCACGGGATTGAGCTGTTCCTATGCATCCCTTGGCTTCGTCAGCTACGGAGGGGAACCAGAAGCGCTCCGCCTTGGCGAGACCTACCACGATGCCCAGTTGATGAGCTTGCTCATCGTGCATGATGCGTGAGCCAAGCCGGGAACTGCCACTGGCACCGCCCGGCAGGCGCGCAGAAAAAAGCCCGCCCCACTTGCGTGGCGCGGGCCAAGTTTCCGTATTCTGGAAACGGGTAGACAAGTCATGAAGAGCGCCCCCGCATCTCCATGACGGAAACCATCTTAGCGGGCCGCACCATTTTGGTTCTTGACCCATGTCAAATGGCTGCCCTGTTTGTGCAAGGGTTGTGCGGCGGATGCATGGAGCTTGTAGGGATTTGCCAGCGTCAAGCCAGGTCGTCCAGCTTGACCGCAAAGCCGCGCTGCACGCCGGGACGCGCAAACAGGGCGTCGTACCAGCGCCTGACATTCGGAAACTGCTCCAGCGAGACCTGATGGCGCTCATGGCGCCAGGCCCAGCCCAGGATCGCGAAATCCGCCACGGACAGGTCGCCGGCCACGTACTCCACCTGCGCCAGCCGCCGGTCCAGCACGCCATACAGGCGCCGCGTTTCCTCCGAGTAGCGCTTGAGCCCATAGTGCCGGTCAGCCTCCGCCTCGACCGTGCGGAAGTGATGCACCTGGCCCGGCATGGGCCCGAAGCCGCCCATCTGCCACATCAGCCACTCCAGCACCGGCACACGGTCGCGCAAGCTCGCGGGCAGGAACTTGCCGGTCTTCTCGGCAAGATAAAGGAGGATCGCGCCGGATTCGAAGACGCTGATCGGTTGTCCATCGGGGCCTTCGGCATCGACGATGGCCGGGATGCGGTTGTTGGGGCTGATGCGCAGGAATTCCGGCTGGTGCTGCTCGCCCTTGGTGATATTCACCGTATTGACGGTATAGGGCAACGCCATTTCCTCGAGCGCGACGCTGATCTTGCGTCCGTTCGGCGTGTTCCAGGTGTGCAAGGTGATGGTCATGGGAATCGGTCCTTGATGGGGAATGCAGGGCTCAGCTCAGCGGCGCCGCGACGTACTGGCGGAAACCTGGCCGCGCACCGACGCGCGCATACCAGCGCTCGAGATTCGCCAGCGCCGGACGCTCGATCTGGCCGTCCAGGCCGAACCAGCGGCGCGCATAGGCGCCCAGCACCAGGTCGGCTAGCGTGAAGACGCCACCTTCAAGATAGTCGCGGCCCTCCAGGTGCTGGTCGAGCATGCGCCACAACCCTGCCACCACGCCGGCTTCGGCAGCCAGGCGAGCCACATCGCGTTCGGCGGCCGGCGTGCGCACAAAGCCCCAGAAAACGGGCCGCTCCGCCGGCTGCAAGGTCGACAGCGCCCAGTCCAGCCAGCGGTCCACGCTGGCGCGCACCTTCGGCTCGGCCGGGTACAGCGCGCCTGCCTTGCCGTAGGCCATGGCGAGGTAGCGCAGGATGGAATTCGACTCCCACAGCACAAAATCGCCATCAATGATGGTCGGGACGCGCCCGTTAGGATTCATGGCGAGATAGTCGGGCTCGTTGTTGCCGCCGAACTGCATGCCGGCATCGATCCGCCGGAACGGCAAGCCAAGCTCTTCGCAACCCCACAACACCTTCTGCACATTGACCGAATTCGCTCGGCCCCAGATCGTCAGCATTCGATGTGTCCCCTGTCAGGATTCCCGCGTTTCGCGAAAGCCTTTAACAATACACCAAGGTGCGCATCGGGGCCGCGGCCGGGCCGCTATCTCTGCGGCATATCCGCCGCCGAGTACCCCAGGCTGACCGTGGCATCCTCAGGAATCGGCGGCATGCCCGCATTCCACGCCAGCCAGGCCCCGCGCATCGCAGCCAGCCGCAGAGGCTCGCGTTTTGCCAGGTTGGCACGCTCGCGCTCGTCGCGGCTTAGATCGAACAGGTACTCGTGTCCATCCACCTGCAGATACTTCCAGTCGCCGTCACGCAGCGCGCGCTGGTCGCGGTGGTTCATGCGCCAGTGCAACGGGCGGTGGAAGCGGTGCGCCGCATCGCGCAGCAACGGCATCAGCGACACGCCGTCCAGCGGGTAGCCGGGATCGGCCTGCACGCCCGCCGCATCCAGCAACGTGGCCGACCAGTCCATCGTCATGCAGTGCTGCGCGCTGGTGCCGCCCGGCGCGATCATCGCGGGCCAGTGCGCGATCCATGGCACGCGGATGCCGCCCTCGGTCAGGTCCATCTTGCCGCCCACCAGCGGCCAGTTGTCCGAGAAGCGCTCGCCGCCGTTGTCGCTGGTGAAGACAATCAGCGTGTTGTCGAGCTGGCCGAGCTGGCGCAGCGCCTGCACCAGCCAGCCGATGCCCTCGTCCATGTGGCTGATCATGCGCCGGTAGGTGTGGATGTTGCCGCCATCGAGATGGAACAGGTTGTTGCTGACCTGCGGCGCCAGCGCGGCGTCGTCACGGGTTTCCCACGGCCAGTGCGGCGCGGTGTAATGCAGGCTAAGGAAAAATGGCGCGCCCTCCCCGCTCATGCGCGTCACGTAATCCACCGCGCGCCGCGACAGCAGATCGGTCAGGTAGCCGGGTTCCTGGTGTTCCGCGTCGTTGTGCCACAGGTCGTGACGGCCGCTGGAATCGCAATGCGTGAAGTAATCGACACCGCCCGCCATGGGGCCGAAAAACGCCTGGTAGCCCGACAGCAGCGGCCCGAATGCCGGCGCAAAGCCCAGGTGCCATTTGCCGATCAGCGCCGTGCGGTAGCCCTGCGCCCGCAGCAGCGAGGGCAAGGTGGGATGCGCCGGCGGCAAGCCCAGCGCGCTGCTGCCACGGCTCTTGCTGTTGATCGGCTCCTCGGCCGCGCCGCGCAACCGGTACTGGTAGCGCGCCGTCATCAGCGCAAAGCGCGTGGGAGAGCACACCGGCGAGTTGGCATAGCCCTGCGTCAGCATCAGGCCGTTGGCGGCCAGGCTGTCGAGCACCGGAGACACCGGCTCGCGCCCGCCATAGCAGCCCAGGTCCGCGTAGCCGAGATCGTCGGCGACGATATAGATCAGGTTCGGTTTCATTCGACTTTCATGCCGGTGGCGACAATGAGTTGACGATAGCGCTCGGACAGGTCCGACAACCGCCGTGCGGCCGCCGCGCCGATGATGGCCTCGGGCTGCAGGTCCAGCGCCTGCATGCGAGCCTGCACATCGGGCCGCGTCAGCGCGTCGGCGATGGCGCGCTCGAGCACGCGCATCACCGGCTCCGGCGTGGCCGCCGGCACCATCGCCACGTACAGTACCTCATGCTCCAGCGCCCTCATGCCGAGCTCTGCCACGGTAGCGATGCCCGGCGCCAGGCGCGAGCGCTGGTGGCTGGTCACCGCCAGCGCTGTCACCTTGCCCGCCTTGACGAAGGGCAGCATGCTGGGCGTGGCCAGGATGCCGCCATCCACCTCGCTGCCCACCACCGCGGTCACCGCCGGCGTGCTGCCCTTGTAAGGCACATGGTTCAGCTTCAGGCCGGTGGCGCGCTGGAACTCCTCGATGGCCAGATGGCCCGGGCTGCCGCTGCCGCCGGAGCTGAAGTTCAGGCGCCTCGCCTTGGCCTGCTTGACCAGGTCCGGCAAGGAAGCGATGCCCGACGACGGGGACGTGCCTACCAGCAAACCCGAACTGGCCAGTATCATCAAGGGCTTGAGCTCGCCGGGCCGGAACGGCATGGTGCTGTAGATGTGCGGATTGACGGTAAAGGTGGTATCGATGCCGAACAGCACTACGTAACCATCGGCCGGGCTCTTGGCCACCGCCCCCGCGCCCAGGTTGCCGCCTGCGCCCGGCTTGTTCTCGACCACAAAGGCCTGCTTGAGCTCGCCCTGCAGCACCTCGGCCACTGAACGGGCCAGCAGGTCGGACGGGCCACCCGGCGGGAACGAGTTGACGAAGCGAACCGGCTTGGCCGGATAGCGATCCTGGGCGTGCGCAGCGAGTCCCGGCGCGCAGAGCAGGAGCGCAAGGGTTGCGGCCCGCAGCGGGGCGGCAAGTCGATGGAACATGGCGTGGTCTCCGTTGTTATGTGCATTGGCACTGCGGCGCCTCGCGGCGCCGCAGTGCCGGACAACTCTACTTGCCATGCCGTCGATTGTTCTAATCAATCATTTCCGGCCCCATCACCAGTCCATGCGAATGGTCAGAACGACCTCGGCATGCCAAGGATGTGCTCCCCGACATAAGACAGGATCAGGTTGGTCGAGATCGGCGCGACCTGGTACAGCCGGGTCTCCCGGAACTTGCGCTCCACGTCGTATTCCGCGGCGAAGCCAAACCCGCCGTGATACTGCAGGCAGGCGTTGGCGGCCTCCCAGGAGGCATCCGCCGCCAGCAGCTTGGCCATGTTGGCTTCAGCGCCGCAGGGCTGGTGCTCGTCGAACAGCTTGGCGGCCTTGAAGCGCATCAGGCTTGCGGCCTCCACATTGACGAATGCCCTTGCGATGGGAAACTGCACGCCCTGGTTCTGGCCAATGGGCCGGCCGAACACCACGCGCTCGTTGACGTACCTGGTCACCTTGTCGATAAACCAGTAGCCGTCGCCGATGCATTCGGCGGCGATCAGCGTGCGCTCGGCGTTCAGGCCATCCAGGATGTACTTGAAACCCTTGCCTTCCTCGCCAATCAGGTTCTCCGCGGGGATCTCCAGGTTGTCGAAGAAGAGCTCGTTGGTCTCGTGATTGACCATGTTGATGATCGGCTGGACTGTCAAGCCCTTGCCGATGGCTTCGCGCAGGTCCACCAGGAAGATGGACATGCCTTCCGACTTCTTCTTGCACTCCGCCAGCGGCGTGGTGCGCGCCAGCAGAGCGGCGTGGTGCGCGCCAGCAGGATCATCAGATCCGAGTGCTGCACGCGCGAGATCCAGACCTTCTGCCCGTTGACGACATACTTGTCTGCCTTGCGCACCGCGGTGGTCTTGATCTTGGTGGTATCCGTGCCGGTGCTCGGTTCGGTGACCGCCATGGATTGCAGGCGCAGCGCGCCGCTCGCGATCTTCGGGAGATACTCCCGCTTCTGCTGCGCCGAGCCATGGCGCAGCAGCGTGCCCATGTTGTACATCTGCCCGTGGCAGGCGCCCGAGTTGCCGCCGGCACGGTTGATCTCCTCCATGATGACCCTGGTTCGGCTTGATTTCGGATTGGACTGGCTTAGCCAAGCTCGGCAGTAGCGCTCATGGCGAGCGCGCCGTCCGCCTGGCGGATCCACAGCGCGACCGTCTTGCCGTCCTCGCTCACTTTCCCGCAGGCC
The DNA here is from genome assembly GCF_000243095.1 of Cupriavidus basilensis OR16. Classification (GTDB taxonomy): domain Bacteria; phylum Pseudomonadota; class Gammaproteobacteria; order Burkholderiales; family Burkholderiaceae; genus Cupriavidus; species Cupriavidus basilensis_D. The sequence continues at coordinate 20,197 of NZ_AHJE01000082.1, forward strand.
TGGAAGCGCTGGGGCACGTGGGTCGGCCGCACGCCCTTGAAGGAAAAGCTGCTGACGGTGGCTTCCGGCAGGTTCCTGCGTACCAGATCCAGGAGCAGCACGGCCAGCAACGGGCCGTGGACGATCAGGTCCGGGTAGTGCTCGACCGTGGTCACGTAGTCGTGGTCGTAGTGGATCCTGTGGCCATTGAAGGTCAGCGCGGAAAAGCGGAACAACAGCACCGGGTCGGGCGCGATCTCGCGGGACCAGTCTTCGTCCGTGCGCGCGGCGACCGGCGCCGGCGCCGCTGCGCCGGGGGCCGCTTCTTCGCGGTAGACGATGTCATGCTCTTCCGTCACGGCAAGGCCCTGCGGCCCCGAGTAGCGGTGCTCGACTGTCACGAAGGCCAGCGCGCCGGACCGGCCCGTCTTGGCGCTCACATCCAGGATGGTGGAGGTCTTCGAGACCGCGTCGCCCAGGCGCAGCGGCTGGTGAAAGCGCAGGCGCCCGCCGGCCCACATGCGGCGCGGCAGCGGCACGGGCGGCAGGAAACCGCCGCGATTGGCGTGGCCATCGACGCCCAGCTCGCACTGGCGGTGCAGCGGCAGGAAATACAGCCAGTGCCAGAGCGCGGGCAAGGCATCGCCGCGCACGGGGGCCGGGTCTTCCCGGTCCAGGGTCGCGCCAAGCGCTTTGACCGGGAACGCGGTGATCTCGTCTTGGGACTCGGTTGACTTACCGATCCACTCCTTCAGCTTGGCAGTGTCCATGAATCTCTCTTTAGTCTCTCTTTGGTCTCTTCGGTTACGCTGTGATCAGGCCGGCTCCCGGCCCGCGCGCTTGAGCAGGGTCACGGCGCGGGCCATGACGGGCGCATCGATCATCTCGCCGTCCAGCTGGAATGCGCCCGGGCCAGACCTTGCCTGCCCGACCACGCGTGCCGCCCAGGCGAGCTGCGCTTCGGTTGGCTGGTAGGCAGCATTCACCTCGGCCACCTGCGCGGGATGGATGCAGAGTTTTGCCCCGAAGCCCAGGCGCCGCCCGCGCTCGGTAGCGTTGCGCAGTTCCTCCACGTCGGAGATGGCGACAGTCACCCCGTCCACGGGGGCGGCAATGCCCGCGACGCGGGACGCGAGGACGAGCATCGAGCGGAAGAACAGCAGCTCCTGGCCGTCGCCCTCGATGCCCAGCTCGGTGCGGAAATCCACGGTCCCGAAGATCAGGCGATCGACGCCCGGCGCACCCGCCACCTCGTTGACGTTGGCCATGCCCCTGGCCGTCTCGATGAGCGGGAGCACCTTCACGCCGGGCCGAAGGTGCCGGGCAACCAGTGCGACATCCGCCGCGCTTTCCGCCTTCGGCAGCACGATGCCCGTCACGCCTTGCTCGCGGCCAAGGCGCACGTCACCCTCGGTCGACCCCACCTTGCGGCGCAAGATCAATGCGGGCGAGGTGATGTTCGTCGACCAGCATCTGTCCGAAACCGTGGAGCAACTGCGCGGGCGCCAGATTACGCCGGTGGACGTAGCGGTGGTGGAGGCGGTTGCGATCACCGAGTCCGGTGGCATCGTGCCAACGACGTCGGTCGGCAACTCCGCGAGCTTCGCGATGCTGGCGCAGAAGGTGATCGTCGAGATCAACCTCAATATGCCAGCCGGCCTGGAAGGCCTGCACGACATCTATCTGCCGACCCCGCGCCCCCAGCGTCAGCCCATTGCGCTGGTCTCGGTGGATCAGCGCATCGGCTTGCCCTATATCCCGGTGGATCCCGCGAAGATCGCTGCCATCGTGATCACGCAAAAGGACGACAGCCCGTCCAATGCGCTGCCGCCCGACCAGGAGACGCGCCAGATCGCTGGGCACCTCAATGATTTCCTGGCGCATGAGGTGCGCTCAGGCCGGCTGGCGCCATCGCTGCAGCCGTTGCAGGCCGGCATCGGCACGATCGCCAACGCCGTGCTGCATGGCCTGATCGACAGCACGATCGAATTGCTGGACGCCGGGCGGCTGCGCTTTGCCTCGGCCTCATCGGTGACGTTGACCAGCGCCGTCTACGCGCGCTTCCTGGCAGACCTGGAACGTTACAAGACCCGCGTGATCCTGCGCCCGCAGGAGATCAGCAACCATCCGGAGTTGTTGCGGCGGCTCGGTCTGATCACCATCAACACGGCGCTGGAGTGCGATATCTACGGCAACGTGAACTCCACGCATGTGGGTGGCACGCACATGATGAACGGCATCGGCGGGTCGGGAGACTTTGCCCGCAATGCGCATTTGTCCGTGTTCGTCACCAAGTCGGTGGCCAAGGCTGGCGCCATCTCCAGCATCGTGCCGATGGTATCCCACGTGGATCACACCGAGCATGACGTTGACATCATCGTGACCGAGCACGGCCTGGCCGATCTGCGTGGCCTAGCGCCGCGCGAGCGCGCGCAGCAGGTCATCGACCATTGCGCCGATCCGCTATACCGGGAGTTGCTGCGTGATTACGTGACGCGTGCCACGCGCCGGGGCGGGCATACGCCGCACCTCATCGAGGAGGCGCTGGCCTGGCACGCGCGCTTGCGCGAGGACGGCACGATGGGCGGCACGAAGGCGGCCCTGGCCGCGGCCTGAGGCCGCTTGCACTTTGACCTTCCCGGATTCTCTTCGGCCTTACCCCTTGAAGATGAGCACAGCCAGCACCAGGGAGGAAGCCATCAGGATCAGCAGGTCTAGCATGTTGGTCTCCGAAAGGGAGAGGTCCGGGATAGCGAAAGGGCAGGCCTGCGCTACGGTTCGTGCTGTAGGCGGGCTTCCGAATCCATTCTCGGACATTTCTCGCATTTCCACATGCGGCATCATCTGGCTCAGATGACGTTTCAAGCGGGCGTTGGAGTTCGCCGTGTTTGATGCGACTGGCTTGATCTTGCCTGTTCACTGCGGCCCGGATGGTGCGCTGGCGCACCATCCGGCGGGACGGCCTGCAACCTACTGCTTACTGCTTGCTTTTTGCGCCGTCGGTATAGGGATCAAACTTGCCGGCCTTGGCGCCATCCGTGTACGGGTCGGGCTTGCCGGCCTTGGCACCGTCGGTGTACGGGTCGGGCTTGCCAGCCTTGGCCCCGTCCGTATAGGGATCGGCCTTCTTGTTGGCGCCGGAAGCGTTCAGGTTCGACTTGGTCGATTTCTTCGCGCCGTCGGTGTACGGATCGAACTTGCCCGACTTGGCGGCGCTCTTGTTCGGGTCGGTCTTGTTGGTATGGGCGCCGCCATAAAGGTCGCCGCCATCGGTGTAGTTCTTCTGGGCGTGCGCCAGCTGCGCGCCGCCAAGGGCGGTCAGGGCGGCAATGATCAGGGCGGGTACGGTCTTGTTGCGCATTTTCATCCTCGTGAGTAATTCGTGGCTAGTTCGTGAGCAATGACCACGGGCAGGGGGCATGGCCGCAAAAAATGGTCGTCAGACCAAGGTTACTCTACCGACTTGGGATGACCCTGCGAAGTTAATCTTTCTTCCCACTGTATTGAAACGCGTATTCGCCTGGCGGGTTCTGCGCCAGATCAAGGCAAGCGTTGTTTTCCGGGGTGGGGGGCTGACAGGAGGGGGGCGGGGTTGCCGAAGGCGCGAGCCCTGGCAAGGCCCGGCTGCAGGCAGCCGGGCCGTTGGACGTTACTCGAGCGTAATGTTCTGGTCGCGCGCGATCTTCTTGCGCATTTCCAGTTCGCGCTTGATCTGCGCGGCGTACTGCTGCGGCGTGTTGCCGTCAGGGTAGGCACCGCTTTCCGCCAGGCGGCGCTTCACGTTCGGGTCCTGCAGGGTCTTCACGGCCGCGTCGTGCACCTTGGCGATGATCGCGGCAGGCGTGCCGGCGGGTGCCACCAGGCCGTACCAGGCCATGTTGTTCATGTCCTTCATGCCGGCTTCAGCGAAGGTCGGTACGTCGGGCAAGCCGTCCACGCGCTTGGGCGCCGCCACCGCGAGGGCGCGCAGCTTGCCGGCCTGGATGTGCGGCATGGATGAGGGCAGATTGTCGAACTGGCCGCTGACCTGGCCCGCCAGCGTGTCGTTCAGGGCGGGGCCCGATCCACGGTAGGGGATGTGGACCATGTCGGTCTTGGTCAGGTACTTGAACAGTTCGCCGTCGAGGTGGGAGATGCTGCCTTTGCCGGCCGATGCGTAGCTGTACTTGCCTGGGTTGGCCTTGACCAGCGCGATGAACTCCTGCAGGTTCTTGGCTGGCACCTTGGGGTTGATCGTCAGCACGTTCGGCACATTGACCAGGTTGGTAATGGGCACGAAGTCCTTGATCGGATCGTACGGGTTGCGGGCGTTCGTGGCCGGGTTCGTCGCCATGGTGCTCACCGTGGCAATGCCCAGCGTGTAGCCATCGGGTGCGGATTTGGCCAGGGCGTCGGCGCCGATCGTACCTCCGCCGCCACCGCGGTTCTCCACCACCACGACCTGGCCAAGCTCACGGCCGATACCGTCGGCCACCGCGCGGCCCACGATGTCCGTGGTGCCGCCCGCGGCGAACGGCACGATCAGGCGGATCGGCTTGGTCGGGTAGGTTTGTGCAACGGCGCTGTGGCACAGGCCAAGGAGGGCCAGGCAAGCGGCGCTGCCGACATTCAATACTGCTTTCAAGAGAAGCTCCCGAGGGTTCTAGGTCTAATGACGGCCCGGGCGGGCAAAGTTGGGGCACGGCGATCTGCGTCGCGCTTGTTGCCCTTGTTCCTGCCTGCCGCGGGACGCCGGAGCGTTCGGATGGGGGGTGCATAGGTTCAGATCGCGCCTTCGGCGCTGAGGCGAACCACCTCGTCCGCGGTGTAGCCAAGCTCGAGCAGGATGCTCTCGCTGTGCTGGCCGAGCGCGGGAATCGCGTCCATCCGCGGCTCGAACGACTGCGGCGTGCCGGGCGGCAGCAGCGCCGGAATGATGCCCACGGGCGACTGCACGGAAGTCCAGCGCTCGCGCGCCTTGAGCTGCGGATGGTTCCAGACGTCGAGCATGTCGTTCATGCGGGCATTGGCGATCTGGGCGCGCTCAAGCCGCTCGATCACCGCCGCGATGCTCAGGGTGGAGAACACCGCCGTGATGATGTCGGTGAGCGCCGCGCGGCTCTGCGTGCGCAGGGAGTTGGAGACAAAGCGTTCGTCGGTCGCGAGTTCCGGGCGCTCCAGCACGACGCGGCAAAAGGCGTCCCACTCGCGCTCGTTCTGCAGGCCGAGGATGATGGTCTTGCCGTCGCCGGCTGTAAACGGGCCATACGGGAAGATGGTGGCGTGCGAGGCGCCGGCCCGCGGCGGCGGCGCGGCGCCATCGAACGCGTAATAGAGCGGATAGCCCATCCACTCGACCATGCTCTCCAGCATCGACACGTCGATATGTGCGCCCTTTCCGCTCCTGCCGCGCTGCAGCAGCGCCGCCAGGATGTTGGAATAGGCATACATGCCAGCCGCGATATCGGCAATGGAGCAGCCCGCCTTGGCGGGGCTATCGGGGGTGCCCGTGATCGAGACGAAACCGGATTCCGCCTGGATCAGCAGGTCATAGGCTTTCTTGTCCCGGTAGGGACCATCGCTGCCATAGCCTGAAATATCGCAGACGACCATGGCGGGATAGCGCTGCGACAACGCCGCATAGGAAAGCCCGAGCCGGTCCGCCGCGCCCGGTGCCAGGTTCTGCACCAGCACATCGGCCTGGCCGAGGATCTTGCCGAGGATGGCCGGCGCCTCGCTGTGCTTGAGGTCCAGCGCGAGGCTCTCTTTTGAACGGTTGGTCCAGGCGAAATGCGAGGACAGGCCATCCACCCGCTCGTCGTAGCCGCGCGCGAAATCGGCTCGAGGGAAACGACGGTGATGCCATCCAGGGGGCGCATAGCAGCCTTATTCAGTCATGGCCCGCCTGCCCTGCGCAGCGCAGCGGCAAACAGGAGAAGTGGGTCCACGGCGCCCCGGCCAGGCCGGAAGTCGCCACGCATGGGCAGCACGCTTGGTGCAGAGCGCACCGAAGCTAGTCTCTCAGAGTGGAGGGCATCGGGCCATCTCGTTTTCTCGAATCGGCCATTCGCTTCAATGGAAACCATCGCCTTGCCAGCGGGCCGGCCACATGAATTGCGGCGCCGGCGACCCCTTGGTACAGTGGCGACGAAGGAGTATCCATGCACTTTGATTTTGCCGACCTCAGGCTCTTTGCCCGCATCGCCGAGGAAGAAAACCTCTCGCGTGGTGCGAGAAAGGCATTTCTCTCCCCCGCCGCCGCCAGCGCACGCCTCAAGTCCCTGGAAGACCAGTTGGGCACCCGGCTGTTCTACCGGGAGAGCCGAGGGCTGGCGCTGACGCCCGCCGGCGAACGGCTGCTGCGCCATGCGCGGGTCATCGAGCGGCAGTTCGAACACGTGCGCAGCGATTTCGAGGAATTCTCGAAGGATTCCGTCGGTCACATCCGCATCTTCGCGAACACCACCGCGGTCACGGAGTTCATGCCCGAAGTGCTCTCCCGCTTCATGGCGGAGCGCCCCGCGGTGACCGTCGACCTGCAGGAGCGCCTGACGCGGGACATCATCCGGGGCGTGCTCGACGGCAGCGCCGACCTCGGCATCATCTCCGGGCCCCTGAACCCGGAAGAACCCGGAAGGGCTTGAAGTGGTGCACTTCAGCACCGACAAGCTCGTGCTGGCCACGCCCATGGGCCATCCCCTCACGCAGAAGAGCAAGGTCTCGCTTGCCGACACCCTCGAGTACGAGCATGTCAGCCTGCATGAGGGCAGCACCCTGCATGCGTTCCTCACCGACCTGGTCCACGAGCAACGGCGCAAGCTGCAGATCCGCATCCAGATTCGCAGCTTCGAAGCCATGTGCCGCATGATCGAAGCGGGCGTGGGCATCGGCGTGGTGCCGCTCTCCGCGGCGCTGCGGCACCGCCAGACCATGAAGCTCGCCATCGTCGAGCTGGACGACCCGTGGGTGATCCGCGAGCGCGCAGTCATCGTGCGCGAGCTGCAGGGGCTGCCCGGCTGCGCGCGCGCCCTCATCGATGAGCTGATCAGCGTGGCGCAAGCTGCCGGCGGGAGCCCGGCTCAGCGCATCGGTTAAGCACGCGAACGTCCCACCGATCATGTCTCGCACCAAGCGGCTGCCTACCGCATGGTGAACGGATTTCCGGAGCCCGCGCCGGTGTTGATCCAGACGCTCTTGGTCTGGAGGAGGCGAACGCAAGAACGCCGCTGCGGTTGCAGGGCGGCGTGCATGCGATGACGGCGGGCCGCGGCCGGCCCGCGGTGATATCGGTCGTTAGTCCGCTTCCACCTTCATCGTTCTCAGCAGCGGTTGCCATTTATCGCTTTCCGTCTTGAGCCAGCTATGCAGCCCTTCCGGCGTCTGCTTGTCGACGGGCACGATCTCGGCGCCGAGGTCATCGAGGCGCTTCGCTACCATCGGGTCCTGCAGGCCCTTCTGCAGTGCCTTGGTCAGGCGCGCGGTAACGGCTGGCGGCGTGCCCTTGGGCGCGTAGACCCCATGCCAGACCTTCATCTCGAAGCCCTTCAGGCCGCCCTCCTGCAGCGTCGGGGCATTGGGCAGCGCCTTGATGCGCCTGGGCGTGGTCACGCCGTAGAACCTGAGCCGGTTGGCGTTGATATGCGGCAGTGTCGATGTGGTCTGGTCACAAAGCAGGTCGACCTGCCCGCCGAGCAGCGCCGTGAGCGCCGGCCCGGTGCCCTGGTAGGGAATCGCATTCAGCTTCACATGCACCGCCTCCTCGAACAACAGCCCGCACAGCTGGGATACCGCGCCCAGGCCGGCGTTGGCCAGGGAGACCTTATCCTTGTTCAGGGCGACGTATTTCACCAGGTCTTGCGTGGTGGCCGGGGGCAGGTCCTTGCGCCCGAGCAGGGTCATCGGGACATCCGCGACTTGCCCGATGTACTCGAAGTCTTTCAGCGGGCCATACGACAGCTTCTTGTACAGCGCCGGCGCCGTCGCCATCCCGTTGTGGTGGATCAGGATCGTGTAGCCATCCGGCTGGGCCCGCGCGACATAAGCTGCCGCGACCGTGCCGCCGGCACCGAGGCGGTTCTCCACGATCACGCTTTGCCCGAGATCCCTGGACATCGCCTGCGCAAGTGCCCGTGCCACAACATCCGTCGGGCCGCCCGCCGAAAAGGGAACCACCAGCGTGACCGGCTTGGCAGGGAACGCATCCACGGCCATCGCGCCCGAGGCAAGCCCCGCCGCAAGCGGTGCGAAAGCCATCCACTTCAAGCCAGTGCCTACGTGCTTCATCATGGTCATGCCGATCATCATTGTCTCCGTAACTCAGGCCGGCAAGCTGGAGCGCTTGCCTGTTCCAGGGTGCTGGCCCAAGGTTGCCGGATAAGCCGGTGCGAGAGAATCAGGATTATCTGAACGGGTCATACGGCGTGGCCGAACGCGCGCCAGCCGCGGTGTAGCGCGGTGTAGCATTCATTGCATTTCTTGACGCCGTGACGCCGCAGGCCTGTAATGCAGCTTCTCGCGCGCTACCTTGCCAGGCCGCGCGATCACGAACCTATGATTCGATTCATCTGGGCCGCCCCCATGCCAGCTGCGCGGCCCGGTGATGCACGGCAGGTCACGCTGGCGCTGACCGCTGCGGGCGAGACCCTGTACGGCGAGATCTTCCCGCTGACGAAACAGGTCAACCTTGAACTGCTGGATGCGATCGGGGACAAGGAAGTGGCGCAACTGGATGACATGCTGATGCGGCTGGAGCAGCGCTCCCGGCAGATGGCCGCGCGCGGCGGCCTGCCGCTAGCGGACCGGCGGCGCGGCGGCAGCGCACGCAACCGCCAGGCGCCAGCATTGCACGATGCGAAGGAAGCCAGCAACGGCAACTAGGCCGGCTTGGCGCACGAACGTCCCGCGCGTCCGCGTAACACGGCCGCTGGGAAAAGCTGCGCGGCCTTGGACGGCACAATGCCGCCCGCTATACTCTAGCCCCCAAAAGCCTCAAGCCTCACGCAACCGGAAGCCGTCATGTCCACCATCCCCGCCTGCCCCCAATGCACCTTGGAAAACACCTACCCCGATGGCGACAACTACATCTGCGCCGACTGCGGCCACGAGTGGGCCATGGTGGCCACCGCGCAGGACGATGACAACGCCGACGCCGTGGTGAAAGATGCCAACGGCACCGCGTTGAACGACGGCGACGCCGTGGTGCTGATCAAGGACCTGAAGGTCAAGGGCTCATCCATCACGCTGAAGATGGGCACCAAGGTCAAGAGCATCCGGCTGGTAGGCGGCGACCACGAGGTCGATTGCAAGATGGACGCCGGCAGCTTCATGCTCAAGGCCTGCTACCTGCGCAAGGCCTGAAGCTGATTCGACGTTCTTGAATTTCATGGTCGGCCGGTGCCCTTGTACCGGTTGCCTTGCCAGGATTGGCATACATGGCACGACAACGCCATGCACGCGACAAGCGAGGGATGGCATTGTCAGACGTGGAGAGGCACAACGGCCGGCTGCAGCCCGGCCTGGCCTTCAGCGCGTGGCCACGATGAAGAACCTCGGGAACGGCAGCAGCACGGTGCCGTCCGCCATCGGCGGATAGGCACGCGCCACCGCCGCCGTGTAGCGTTCCAGGTATGCCGCGCGCTCGCCTTCATCCAGCGGATCCAGGAAGGGACGCAGGCCGGTGCCCTTGAACCACTCCACGATCGCGGCGGGGCCGTCGGCCAGCGCGTGGTTGTAGGTGGTGTGCCAGACATCGACCGCGCCGCAATGCGCGCGCAGCAGCGCGTAGTACCAGCCCGCTCCGGGCAGTGGAGTGCGCGCCTGCGAAGCGGCGGCCAGCTTGCCGGCCCACGGGCCGTCGGCGGCGACTTCGCGCATCAGGCGGTGCGCGGGCGTATCCAGCGTATCGGGCACCTGGATCGCGAGGCTGCCGCCGGGCGCCAGCTTCGCGGCCAGCGCGGGCAGCAGGCGCCCGTGGTCGGGCAGCCATTGCAGCACGGCATTGGCGAGGATCACGTCATAGGGGCCCGGGTCGTCCCAGGTTTCGATACTGCTCACCGCGAACTTCAACCCGGGCAGCCGTTTGCGCGCGGCCTCGACCATGTCGGCCGAGCTGTCCAGCCCGGTCACGCTCGCACCTGGAAAGCAGGCGGCCAGCACCTCGGTCGAGTTGCCCGGGCCGCAGCCGATGTCTACCGCGACACGCGGCTCGCGCCCCGGCACCGCGGCCAGCAGGTCGCGTACCGGGCGGGTGCGTTCGTTCTCGAATTTCACGTATTGCTTGGCGGACCAAGTCATTGCTGCTCCTTTGCGGGTTCGGTTCTAGTGCTTCGGAAGATCTGGCGCGGGCGGCACGGCGGGCGGCCTCGCCAGCCGCAGCGCGGCCCTGCCCTTGGCGGTCAGCTCGACGATAGCCTGCGCGCGCGGCACGCCGGGCTGGGATGTCATCCCGACCAGGCCGGCCGTGGTCGCGTCCTCCCACGCGGACAGCCGTGGGCAGGACGTGCGCCATGCCTCCATGGTGTCGGCGAAGGTGCGCGGCTTAGCGCCTACCCACGCCAGGAATTCCAGCAGGTTGCCCGGGTGCGACGAGGCAGGAAGCCTGGCGTCCCTGCCTCGATCCTGCTCGTTGCCCTTGGCTAGACGCATTGCCGTGCTCCGTTGATGCCCGATGCATGCCGTCAGGATAGAGCCGAACTGCTATGATTTCCAATGCATATTGGACACGATTTTAATACCTTGAAAGTATGGCAATGATCGAGCTACGCCGGCTGCGCGCCTTCGTCGTCCTGGCCGAGGAAGGCCACGTCACCCGCGCCGCCGAGCGCCTGGGCATGCAGCAGCCGCCGCTTACGCGCCTGTTGCGCGGGCTGGAGGAGGAACTGGGCGTTCTGCTGATGCGGCGCCTGCCGCGCGGCGTGCGGCCCACCGAGGCGGGACTGGCGCTGCTGGACGAAGCCCGCGCGGTGCTGGCGCGGGCCGATGGGGTGGCCGCCGTGGTACGCCGCGCCGCGGCCGGTGAGCAAGGGCGGCTAGCGGTTGGCTTTACCAGCTCCGCCGCCCTGCACCCCTTCGTGCCCGCCGTGCTGCGCCGGTTTCGCGAGAGCGTGCCGGGCGTTGCCGTGACGCTGGAGGAAGCCGGCACCAGCGAGCTGGTGGACGCGATCCTGCACGAGCGGCTGGACGCAGCCTTCGTACGCTCGCCGGTGGGCAGCACCACCGGGCTGGTGCTCGACGCCGTGCTGGAGGAGCCGATGCTGGCGGCGTTGCCAGCCGGGCATGCGCTGGCGGCGCAGGCCGGCGCGCTGGCGCTATCGGCACTGGCGCGCGAGCCCTTCATCCTCTACCGCCGCCCCGCCGGGCCCGGCTTGTACGACGCGATCCTGACCGCCTGCCGCGCCGCGGGCTTCAGCCCGCTGGTGGCGCAGGAAGCGCCGCGCCTGCCGGCCACACTGAGCCTGGTGGCAGCGGGCCTTGGCGTGTCCGTGGTGCCCGCGTCCATGCACCGCCTGGGTGGCGAGGACATCGTCTATCGCCCGCTGGGCCAGACCCCGTCGCTGAGCGCGCCCCTGCACCTGGCGATGCGCCAAGGCACGCTGCCGGCCGCGGTGGCGCGCTTTCGCGCGATGGTGCGCGAGATGGTGGCGGCTGCACCCGAAGCACCCGGGACATGATGCGGTAATCAATCCCGCCATGCAGTGAATCAACCGCAGGACGGCCGTCCTCGCCTGGCTGAGCCAGTCGCCTCAACGCGCGCGATTCGCGGTAGATGCCACGTGTGGTTTCCAGTGGGCTCCTCCTTAGGCGCCGCAGTACGTTCCGAGCGAGCGGCGGCGCGACACGGTGGCCGTGTTCAGGCTGGGCAACCGGGGCGTCGCCAGCGCGGCGAGTGCCGCGAGTACGGCGGTGCCCCGTGCCGGTGGCACCGCGTGCTGTCGCGGCTTCGGCGCCGGCCCTGGCGTCCGACTGATCGTCCGTCTAAGCGGAACGCCGCGCGGCCGCATAGAGCCGGGCCAGTTGCGCGGCGGCGGCTTCCAGCAGTGCCCCGCCCTGTGCGATCGACCAGGCCAGCGACGCAGGGCCGGCCTGCACCGAGAAGCAGCCGTCGAATGCCTCGCGCAGCAGCGCGCCATCGGCGATCGCGCCCGATAGCAAGGTCACGGGCACGCCGTGCCGGCGTCCCAGCGCCGCGATCAGCGCCGGGCCCTTGCCAAGCAAGGTCTGGCGATCCGAGCGGCCTTCGCCGGTCAGGATCCAGTCGTACCCGGCCACCGTCGCCAACCCGGCGGTGTCGAGAATAAAGCTGCCGCCCGGCAGCAATTGCGCGCCAAGCAGCCGCATGGCAAAGCCCAGCCCGCCCGCGGCGCCCGCGCCCTGCGCTTGCGCGGCGTGGCAACCGAGCGCCAGTTCGCAACGCGCCGCGAACTCGCCTATCACCGCGTCCGCTTGCGCGAGATCCGTCACGCCCTTTTGCCCGCCAAACATCATGCTCGCGCCAAGCGGCCCGCACAATGGGCTGGTGACATCGGTGAGCGCGACCAGGCGCAGCCCTTGCAGCGGGTCCGCATCGCCCCGAGGGCGCAGGCTGCGGATCGACGCGAGATTGTCGGGCACCGGGTCAACCCGCGCGCCCGCGGCATCGAGGAAATCGAATGCCAGCTCCGAGAGCATGCCGGCGCCGGCATCGTTGGTCGAAGAGCCGCCCAGGCCAATCACGATGGTGGCGAAACCTCGCGCGGCGATTCCGCGTATTGCCTGCCCTACCCCGCGCGTGGTGCGCGCGCCGGGCGCCGCTACCGCGTCGGGGAGGCCCGCCACCGCCGCCACATCGAAGATGGCGAAGGCGCCAAGCACCGCGCTCTCGCAAGCGGCAAACGGCATGCGCACCGGCCTGCCGTTGGCATCCGTTGCGTCCACCGCATGCCAGCGCCCGCCGCATGCCCCGGCCACCACGGCGGCCGTGCCTTCGCCGCCATCGGCAATCGGTACCTGCGTGACCAGGGCCTGCGGCAGCGCATGGCGGATGCCGCAGGCCATATGCCGGGCCACCGCTGGCGCGTCCAGGCTGCCCTTGAACGAATCTGGCGCGAGCAGCACGCGCAGCGCCCCCGCTGGCACGTTCTTCAACGCCATCGCGCTGGTCATGGCGCGGCCAGCTCGGAAATCTCGATCAGGTTCAGGTCCGGATCGCGCACGTAGACGGAGCGGATCTTCTGCGTGGCGCCGGTCCGTGCGACCGGTCCCTGCACGATCGGCCAGCCGGCGGCGCCCAGCCGCTCGATCACGGCATCGAGCGGGATCGACGCGATGAAGCACAGGTCCAGCGCGCCAGGCACCGGCAGGTGCGCCTTCGGCTCGAACTCCTCGCCGCGCACATGGAGGTTGATCTTCTGGTTGCCGAAGCGGAACGCCACGCGGTTCTCACCGAAGGTCTCCAGCTGCATGCCTAGCACGCGCGTATAAAAATCGATGGTGGCGCCGGCATCCGTGCTGGTCAGCACCAAGTGGTCGAGGTGGTCAATCATGTCGCTGCCTTCCGTCTGCGATTTAGCCGGAAGCCATCATGGCAGCCGCGCAGGCACATGAACATGTCGGATTGCGCCAGCACCCTTTCCGAAAACGCAAGGCTGACGCGGCCACCTCAGCGCGGCGCCAGCAGGTGATCGAACAGCTTGCGCGCCTCGGGCTGCAGCGCCACGACCGATTTCACGCCAAGCCACAGCGTGCGCGAGGCCCACGGATCGGCGAGGCGGATGGCGCGCAACCCGGCGCCAAGGATCTCGGCGCGCACGGCGCCCTGCGGCAAGACCCCGATGCCAAGGCCCGCCTCGATCATGCGGCAGATCGCATCGAAGCTGCTGACCTGCACGCGCAGCTTGAGCACCCGCTCCAGCGCGGCGGATGCGTCGGCCAGCCGCTGCAGCAACGAGCTGCCCTGGTTGAGGCCGACGAAATCGTATGCAAGCGCATCCGCGAAGGCCACCTCGGCACGCGCCGCCAGCGGATGATCCGGTGGCACCAGCACCACCAGCTGGTCGCGGCGGTATTCGAACTTTTCCAGCGCGCCGGCCGCGACGTTGTCGGCGAACACACCGATGTCCGCCTGCCCGCCCGCCACCGCCGCGATCACCTCGTCGCTCATGCGCTCCTCCAGGCTGACGCGGATCAGCGGCTGCGCGTGCAGGAACACGCCCAGGTCCCGCGGCATGAACTGGATGATGGCCGAGGTATTGGCCCACACGCGCACATGCCCCCGCACGCCGATGGCGAAATCACTCATGTCGCCCGCCAGGCGATTCACGGTATCCAGCACGGCCCGCGCGTGGCCGACCAGCCCGTGGCCGGCCGGCGTAAGCTCAAGCCCGCGCGGCAGCCGCACGAACAAGGCGCAATCGGTGGTCTTCTCCAGGTCGGCGACGCGGCGGCTGAGCGCCGACAGTGTCATGTGGGTGCGCTCGGCGGCCTTGGTAAAGCTGCCGCTCTGCGCCACCACCAGGAACAGGCGCCGGGCTCGCCAGGATCGTCAAGCCATGCCCTGAGGTTTGAGAATCGGGAAAGGCTAGTGGACAAGAACGACATTGTCAATTTGCGCATCCCGGGCCACCATGGCCGGTCCACGCGCTCCGGCCGATCGCCACCGGCATGGCGTACTCAACACCCAGGCTTACCGACAGGCAAACACCATGAACCCATCCCAGACCACGCCGGAAGTGGTATTCCTGGACCGAGGCACGCTATCGCCCGAGACGGTGCTGCGCGCATTGCCGTTCGCGCACCGGCTGACGGTCTTTGACGCCACCGCAGCGCACGAAGTGGCCACGCGCATCGCCAATGCGCAGATCGTCATCACCAACAAGGTCAAGCTGCCGGGCGAGGTGCTGCGCGAGGCCGCCAGCCTGCGCCTGGTGGCGATCGCGGCCACCGGCACCGACCACGTCGACCTGCGCGCCTGCGCCGCCCGGGGCATCTGTGTGTCGAACGTGCGCAACTATGCCGTGCATACCGTGCCCGAGCACACCTTCGCGCTGATCTTCGCACTGCGCCGCAGCCTGCATGCCTATTGCGACGCGATGCGCGCGGGCCGCTGGCAGGCCTCGGGGCAGTTCTGTTTCCACGACTACCCGATCCACGACCTGGCCGGCTCGACCATCGGCATCGTCGGCGGCGGCACACTCGGGCGCGCGGTGGGCGGGATCGCACAGCTGCTAGGGCTCAAGGTGCTGTACGCCGCCCGCAAAGGCCAGCACAGCACCGACGCGCAACACACCCCCTTCGCCGACCTGCTGCGCCTGAGCGACATCATCACGCTGCACTGCCCGCTGACCCCCGCCAACGTGGGGCTGATCGGCGGCGAGGAGTTCGCGCAGATGACGCGCCGCCCGCTGCTGATCAACACCGCGCGCGGCGGGCTGGTCGACGAAGCGGCGCTGGTCCAGGCGCTGCGGCAAGGGCAGGTTTCCGGGGCCGGCTTCGACGTAGCCACGCAGGAGCCGCCCGGCCCCGACCACCCGTTCCACGCACTGCGCGACCACCCCGCTTTCCTGCTGACGCCGCACGTGGCCTGGGCGAGCCGGGAAGCCATCCAGGCGCTGGCGGACCAGCTGATCGACAATATCGCAGCGTTCGCGGCCGGCTCGCCGCGCAACGTGGTGGAGGCCTGAGGCCTATCCCGATTGGCGGATACGACAAGCTCGCCATGACGCGCCGCGTCATGGCGAATGTGTGCGGCGGCACTCTTTCCGCTCCTCAGCTGGACTAAGCACATAGCCCACCCCCACTTAAGTGGGGAATCCGCATCCGTATTTGGCCTTGCCCCTGCTCCAATTTGGGATAACGTTGTGGAGACAGGTTAAACAACCCTGGGTGAATCCGCCCGCCCCGGCAGCGGCCCAGTTGTAGCCGGCTGACACCATTGCTGCTTGATCGCTTAGGCCTGCAGTTCACACGTCACGTTCCGGGGGGATATCGTGTGCGCACGCTACTGACGCAATTGCTGCGTCCGTTCGGACGTGTCAGTACGACCGCCGTCACGCTCGGCGCGCTGTTGCTCGGCCTGCTTAGCACAATGGTCGTGCATTCGCTCTACACCGAGCTGCTGGAGAGGGATGCGCGCCTGCGATTCAAGAGCGATACCGACGATATCGTCCAGCAGATCGATACGCGCATCCGGCTCTACACGGACGTCCTGGTAACCATGCAGGCGCTCTTCGGGGCTAGTGATGATATCTCGCGCGAGGAATTCCGCGACTTCGTCAATGGCCTCAACCTGGAGCAACGCTACCCCGGGTTCCAGACGCTCAACTACGCGCCCTATGTGCCGGCCTCCGAGCTGGCCAGCTTTGTCGCCAGCCAGCGCAAGGATCCGGTCCTGCGCAACGCCGGAGTCGCATTCTCCATCCGCCCGGCAGGCGTGCGGCCAGCCTATTTCGTGTTGACTTATGTCGAACCGTTCCATAACAACTTGCCGTCTATCGGCATCGACATGGGTGCTGAGCCGGGGCGCTTGGCCGCCCTCGAACGAGCCCGTGACAGTGGGCAGGCAGTGAGCAGCGGGCGCCTGATCTTCAGCGAGGCCGAAGGTCCCCACGTCGGCATTGCCTTGCGCCTTCCGGTCTACAAAAAGGGCCAGCCGCTCGATTCAGTGGAGCAGCGCCGCCGTGCCTATATCGGCTCCGTCGGTGCTGGCATACGAATCAGCGGCCTACTCGGGGCGATCGCCGGCAACGAGCGCGTATATGGAACCCGTTTCAAACTGTACGACGCAGGGAAACTCGATGGCGAGCCAGTGCCGCCGTCCCCAGCAACTTTGCTGTACAACAGCGCCGGCGGCATGACGACCACCGGCCCCGCCAGTATCGAGGCTGCTAGCCGGGCCACCGCATCGGACGATCGTTCCTACTTGCGCAAGGAGGTGGCACAGCCGTTTGGCGGGCGGCGCTGGCTCATTGTTTTCTCCGCCGACGCCCAGGCCATGGCGAGCCCGCAACACTATCTGACGCGTGTGGTGTTGGGGGCCGGGCTGATCATTACCGCGCTGCTGGCCGGGCTAGCCTACGCGCTCTCCAGTTCCCGTTCGCGTGCCCTGGCAGTGGCCGATGGCATGACGCACAGCCTGCGCGAGAGTCAAGAGGGGCTTGCCCAGGCGCAGCGGATCGCGCATCTCGGGGATTGGCGTCTGGATCTTGAGCGCAATACGGCCTATTTCTCCCGCGAGATGGCCCGGCTGCTTGGTGCGCGAGTACGGGATCCCACACCAGACACACTGCTGGGCGCAACCGATCCTCGCTTGCGCGCCGTATTGTGGCAGAGGATGCAAACCGCTTTGCGCTCGCGGGCCCCCTTCGAGCTTGAATGCCCTTACCGCTCGTCACGTGGACGCGCGGGCTGGCTTCACCTGATCGGCCACGCGCATGGCCCACCGGGTACCGCCGTCCTGCGCGGCACCGCGCAGGACATCACGCAGCGAAAGCTCATCGAGCAGGCTCGCGCGCAGGAGCATCTGGTAGCTTTGCATCTCGCCACCGTGTCCAGCGAAGCCGAAGTCCTGGAGAAAATCGTTCGTACCCTGGTCGCAGGAATGGAATGGGAGGCAGGTGCGTTCTGGCCCTCGGAAGCTGGGCGCGGCTTGACGCTTGCGCCGGTTCGTCAGGCCGCAGAGCACGAACTGGAGGCTTGGCTGGCACGGCGGCCGGTTGACCCGCAGGCGGATCAGGCAGGCATACCGACGGAGCCGCATTGGTATGCGAGCCGCAGTGCCATCGCGCATTTGCCTGAGCATCGCTGGCTGGCCGACGGGGGCGTGCGAACTGTATTCGCTTTCCCACTGCGCAAGGGCAGGACCACGCTTGGACTGGTGGCGCTGTATTCGCGCACCAAGCGTCCCCGCGATCCACATGCGCTTGCCATGGCCAGCGCGATTGCTAGTCACACTGGCCACTTCCTGCTGCGGCGCCAGGCCGAGGAAACCCTGCGCTTTTTTGCCAATCACGATGCGCTCACCGGTCTGCCCAACCGGCTGATGTTCAAGAATCATCTCGAGAGCAGCCTCGCTCGTTCACGCTCCCGTCAGCACCGTCTAGACATCCTCTTTCTTTGTCGTCGATGGCAAGGAGTTGCAGATGACGGCGAGCATCGGCGTCAGCTCTTTCCCCGAAGATGGCAATGACGCGCAGACTCTGCTAAAGCATGCCGATCTCGCCATGTATGCCGCCAAGCAGCTCGGCAAGAACGGCTTCCAATACTATGTGCGCGAGATGAGCGTGTCCCTGCAGAATCGCATCGACATGGAATCGCATCTGCGCAGCGCACTTGAACACAATGAGTTCGTGCTGCACTACCAGCCACGCATCTCGCTGGACACCGATGCCTGTACCGGCGTGGAAGCCCTGATCCGATGGCACCATCCGAAGCTCGGCCTGGTGATGCCGGCCGACTTCATTCCGGTTGCGGAGGAATGCGGGGCCATCGTGCAGATTGGCGCGTGGGTACTGCGTGAGGCCTGCCGGCAAAATGCGCAATGGCTTGCCGACGGCATCGCCCCGATACGCGTCTCGGTCAACTTGTCCGCACGGCAATTTGCCGACAAGGATCTGAGGAGGGTCGTTCTCGACGCGCTGAAGCAATCCGGCTTGCCAGGATATCTGCTCGAACTTGAACTGACCGAAAGCATGGTCATGCGCGATGCCGAGCAAGCGGCGCGCTGGCTGTCGCGCCTGAAGCGAACCGGGGTGCGGCTGGCCATTGACGATTTCGGCACCGGCTACTCCTCACTCGCCTACCTGAGCCGTTTCCCGATTGACACGGTGAAGATCGACCGCTCGTTCATACGCTATCTGCCCGACAGCAGGAGCGATGCGCAGATCACGAGCGCGATCATCGGGCTGGGACATCAGATGGCGCTGGAGGTCGTGGCCGAAGGCGTCGAGAACGAGGCGCAACTGGATTTTCTTCGCTGCGAGGGCTGTGACGAAGTCCAGGGCTACTACTTTAGCCACCCCATTCCGGCCGCGGACGTCACCGCGTTCCTCGCCGGCCATACCGCGCACGGTCTGCTGCCTGAGCAGGGACCGCAGCCGATGCGCGCCCCAGCGTCAACAATAGGAGGAACCGCATCATGACAGTGCAGCAACAATCGATTGAACGGTCATGGCAAGTAATCGATGCGCTCGATTTCTCGAGAATCAAAGCCAAGCTTCTCCATGGCAAGTCCGCCCATTGGAGCCCCGAAAGCCTGGTCGATGCCGAGGCCGGTTACCGCAGCTTTCTCAAACTTGCGGCAAAGTACCCCGACGCGCCAGTCGTGCCCAGCGAACAAGTGGACGCATTCTGGCACGCCCATATTGTCGATACCAGGCGCTATGCCAGCGACTGCGAGCGCATCTTTGGCCATGTTCTGCATCATGACCCCTATGTCGGCATTGATGGCCCACAGGATGAAGCCCGCCTGCGCGCGCTGGCCGAGGCAAGCGCCCGACTTAGCGTGCGCGAGTTTGGCTCGAGACCGACGACGGCGGCCTACTGTGCGGTCACAAGCGAGAGGAAACCCACGCTGGTTGCCGAGTGCCTAGCCAACTGACTGTAGGTGTTTTCGAGGCACGCCGCCCCCTGGACGGCGTGCCATGCTGCCGGAGACGATGCGATGATAGAAGCATTGCTGTTCAGCAAGCCGTTTACCCTCCTGGCCTGCCCGCCGATAGCAGAACTCAAGGAGGCCATCGATGCGCTTAACACGCTGCCGGGGCATTCGCGCTGGCTCAAGGAGGAAGACGCCATCCGCCGCGATCATGTGCCTGCCTTTGTCGAGCAGAGCCGCCAGGCCCTCGAGGCGCTGGTTCCGGGCCGGTCCCACATGGTCGATAGCCTTGCCGATCGGATTCGGCACACACCACGGGTGCTACAGGCGTTGCGCGAGCACGGTCCGGAAGTGGCAGCTGCCGCTCACTCCTACTTCTACTGGCGCTACTCAGCCGACGTGCTCGGACGGGCCCAGGGCATTCCGCGCAGCGCGCTGGAACGTCAATTCGGCAGGGCGGCGGCACGCGACGGCTCTCACAAGATCATTTGGGGATGTCCGTGTTGCGATCGTCCGGCGCGATACCAGGTCGATGGGCTGCTTGCCAATCAGCGCCCGGCCCGCCAAGGCGGCTTTGCGCTCGAGTGCGATCACTGCGGGCATCAGGAACGGGTGTATGCCGGATTCTTGCATTACGGGCGTCTCCAGTGCCAATGCGCTGCGTGCGCGAGCTATGTTGGCGTTCTCGCCTATGACATGGCCAGGGCTGCGCGAAAGCTTTCTGAAAATCTCGAGAAATACGCGTGGAGCCAAGCTGCCGAGACCCTTGCCGAGATCCAGGAGTACAAGCACGAGTCCCTGCAAGTGCTCCAGCGACGGGCTAGCCCGTCGCGCAATGCCGCTTCCTTCGCGCTCGCAGTCGCGTCCGGCAGGCACCCATCGATGCTCGCAATTCTGAAGAGCCTGGACCCTGGCCTGGAAGGCTGCGTCGAGAAGAATCCCAGGGCTTGGGCGTTGCTATGCGAACTGCTGCGCGAAGGTGTGGTTGACAACGAATGCCTCATTTACGAGGAGGCCGACCGCGAGCGCGTGGCGCTGCAGTTGTCACTGCTGGAAGAGTCTGCCTCCCAGGGGGAAGGCTTGCCACAGAAGAATCTGGAAACGCTGCTGCAAGGGTATCAGCCTGCATCTCGCGAATCCTTTGTGGCGTGGCTGAAGGCAAGCTCGCAATTAAAGCTCTTCACCGGAAGATTCTGCACCGCGGTGGAGGTCACCTGGAGACCCAATGCGCAGCGCTGCGAGCTCGTTGCTAGCAGCCAGGACGACCAGCCGCGAGAGCTCCCGCAGGATTCGGCGCTGAGATCGGCCACAGGCTTTGTATCGCCTTCGAAACAACCGCCCCACACTGACGCTGAAATTGAAGCCGTGACGCTACTCAGATCGCTGGGGTACATTGTTGTGGCTCCCGCAGTCATTGAAGCGCACGGCTACGCCAAGCTGGAAGAAGGCACGCCACTCAACAAGTAGCCCCGCGCAGCATTGCTTCTCATGTTAAATCGTTAACGCGGTAAATTCGCGCCTGAGACGCCGGCTGGCTGAACGCCTATCCTCCCCATCCTTGCCTCACAGCCTCGATCGACCCAATTCAGGGACATTCAACGATTGTGTTCAAGCTCCCACGCTAAATTTTCCTTGTCCCTTGGACAATCGCGAACACACGCTGCTATATTGCGTGAACCAATCCTGCCCCAGATCCCATGGCACGCTCGTTAGTGCTCGTCGTGTTGGCCGCTTCGCTCCATGGTTGCGCCGGCGCCCCATCCTTCAGCCTGTTTGGCGCCTATTTTCCGCTCTGGCTCCTGAGCGCCCTGATCGGCATCGTGGGCGCTGTCATTTCCTGGCGGCTGTTTATCCTGGCCGGCTGGGCGGATATCGTCGGCTCCCCGCTGCTGGTGAACACAGCAACCGGCCTGATGATCGCTGAAATCGTCTGGTTATCGGCTACGGGACACATCCTATGAAAATGGCCGGCGTCCGCAAAAGCCCGCCGCGCGGGAAATTGATCGCCCTGGCGATCGTTGTTCTGGCCATCCTGCTCTCCATCTATGCTTGGCATCGCACGGTGCGGTTTCCGTCTTCCGACGATGCCGGGCTCGATGCTGACCTGGTACATGTAGCCTCGCCCGTGGGCGGCAGGATTTCGAGGATCCTCGTCAGCGAGAACCAGCACGTGGCCAAGGGTGAGGTGTTGTTCGAGATCGATCCTGTGCCATACCGGCTAGCCGTGGCCCAGGCGGCTGCCGATCTGGAACTGGCGCAGGCTGTGCTAGGCACGCGCAGACGCGCGATTGCCACCGAACGCGCCAACGCGGCGATTGCCTCTGAGCAGACCGCCCGCACCGAGCAGAACTACGCGCTGACCGCGCGCACCGTGGAGCGTCTGCGCCCGCTGGCCGCGGATGGCTACGTGCCGAAGCAGCAACTCGACCAGGCCGAAGTGGCGCAGCGCGACGCAGCCGTATCGCTGAAACAGGCCAATGTGCAGCGTGCTGCGACGGCAAAGGCGGTGGGCACCGAAGACGATGCCACGGCGACCGTGCGTGCGCGCGAGGCGGCTCTGGCCATCGCCCAGCGGGCACTGGATGACACGGTAGTCCGCGCCCCGCATGACGGCCGCGTGAGCGGCCTGACCGTGCTGTCCGGCGAAGTCGTGATTCCCAATCAGTCGCTCTTCCTGCTGGTGCATACCGGTGAATGGTTCGCCGTCGCCAATTTCCGTGAAACCCAGCTGGCCGATATCCAGCTTGGCGATTGCGCCACGGTCTATTCGATGATCGACCGGAGCCGCGCCATGCGCGGCAAGGTCGAGGGGATTGGCATCGGCATCACCGATACCGAACGCCTGAACCTGCCGCGCTCCCTGCCCTATGTCCAGCCATCGGTGAACTGGGTGCGCGTGGCCAAGCGGCCGGAAGCTGCCATCTCCGCCTATATCGTCTTTTTCATCAACCGGGCGGATCGCACCACCAGCATCGTGATGAGCGTGGCGGCGCTGGTGCTGGTCAGCATCATCATCGGACTCGTGATGCTGCTGGCCGATTTCAGCATCGATGATCCACTGCGGCGGGTGGCGTGCATGGCGGTGCTGTCGGCCGCCCTGCTCTTCCTGACCTCGGCCAGCAAGTTGCGCCCGGTGGGCGCCATCATCGCCATGATCATCGGCTTCGCGCTCGACGAACTCGGCCTGGTGCCCGGCGGTGAGATCGCCACGCGCGCCCTGCTCTATACCTGGCTGATGGTGGCGATCCCGATCGGCGTGAACGTAGTGGTCAACCTGGTGCTGGGGGCGTCGCCGCGCCGGCTGGCCTGCGACCGGCTGGCCCATTGCCTGCGCGTGGCGGCAGCCTGCCTGCGCGATCCACCACCGGACGGGGCCGCGCTGCAGGCAGCGTTGCACGCCGGCGTTCAGCCGGTGGCGGGCTGGCTGAAGCTGGCAAGGATCGAAGGCTCGGCCAATGCCAGCGACGTAGCCGCGCTGCGTCATGCCGCGGCGTCGACCATGGCGATCCTGCTGGCAGTCGATGTCGCCCGCCGGCAGCCGGGCGCTCCCCTGCCCGCCCTGCTTGCCGATCCGATCGCCGACGCGCTCGACACGATGGCGCGCATGCTCGATGCGGGCGGCTATCCGGTGGAAATCGGGCTGAGCCTTCCGGACTCCGGCCAGCTTGCGCCGGCGCAGGCGGCGGTTGCCAGGGAACTGCTCACGGCCATCAACGTCTTTGCCGAGCCCCCTGAAGCGGACACGGCGACGGACACAGCGACAGCCCCGACACCGGCCACCACCCACGGCGGCTTCCTCGACGCAGATGCCTTTACCAATCGCGACCACATCCACTACGCGCTCAAGACCACCGGCGCGGCCATGTTCTGTTACCTGCTCTACCAGCAGCTCAACTGGCCGGGCATTCATACCTGCTTCATTACGTGTTATCTCGTGTCGCTCGGGACCGCCGCGCAGACCGTGGAGAAACTCTCGCTGCGGCTGGCCGGCTGCCTGGCCGGCGCGGTCATCGGCACGGCGGCCCTGGTGTATGTCGTGCCTTCGCTGTCGTCGGTGGGCGGACTCATGTTGCTCGTCTTCGCGGGCACGTGGATATCGGGCTGGGTCGCGCAAGGCTCGCCGCGCATCGCCTACGCAGGCTTCCAGATCGCGTTCGCGTTCTACCTGTGCGTCATCCAGGGCGCCGGCCCCGGCTTTGACCTGACCATCGCGCGTGACCGGCTCATCGGCATCATTGTTGGCAACCTGATGGTCTACCTGGTGTTCACGCGCATCTGGCCGGTCAGCATTGCCGCGCGCATCGAAGCGGCGCTGGGCCGGCTGGTCGAGCAATGGCAGCAACTGGCGCATGCCAAGCGCCCCGACGACCGGCGCGGGCATGCCGCCACCGCGCTGGCCTTGCAGGGCGATATCGCGCAGGACCTGATCCTCGCGCACTATGAGCCTGCGTCCGTGGGCCCGGCGCCCGAGTGGGTCGACGACCGCCTGCGGCGCCTGCGCTCGCTCGACGCGATTGCCGGGCCGGCGTTCCTGTTCGCCGAGCGGTTCCCGGGCGACCCCTGCCTCGCGCAGCGGCTTCGCACGCTGCGGGCCCACGATGCGGCGCCGCAGCCAGTGCAGACCGCTCACGCCACTCACACCACTCACGCCACTGAGGCCACTGACGCCGCCGGTCACGACGGCCCGGTCCGCGACGCCCTGCTGGCTCTCATCGACAAACGCCTGGCCGCCGCCGTTGCCGACGCAGCGCAGACGGCCCACCCTTCCCCGATCCATGCGCAAACGTGATTCGCTGGTGATTCCGCTATCGCTGATGGCTGCGACGCTGGCCGGTTGTGCCACGTCGTCGCTGAATCTCGCGCCTCCAGAAGCCGATCGGCCGTGGCAGCCTGCCACCACGGTGTCCGGAGAAATCGTGCCCGGCGCCGCGGCCAGGACCGCACCCGCGCCGCGGCCTTCCGACTACACGCTGCCCGCCAATTCGGCGCTGGCGTCGATCGCACCACCGCCCGCGTTCGATCCGGCGCACGGGTACGCGCTGCCGGAACTGATCGACATGGCCGAGTCCGCCAATCCGCTGACGCGCATCGCGTGGAACGACGCACGCAATGCGGCGCTGGCCGCGGGCATCGCCAAGGCCAGCTACCTGCCGCACATCTCGGCCGCGGCCATGGGCGGCTACCAGAACGGGCATCTTTCCACCGGCACGCCCCTGGGATCGGCCGGCACCAACTCATCCATCCACGGCGCGGTGTCGGTGCTGTCGCTGCAATGGCTGCTGTTCGATTTCGGTGAACGTGCTGGGCTTGTCGATGCCGCGGAGCAAGCTTCGATCGCCGTCAATATCGCGTTCACGGCCGTTCATCAGCGCATCGTGCACGATGTCAGCGTGGCGTTCTATCGCTATCAGGCCGCCCGGTCGCGCGGCGGCACGGTGCAGCAGGCCATGACCAACGCCGATGCCGTGCTCGCCGCCGCCAAGGCCCGCTACCAGCGCGGCGTCGGCACGGTCGTGGAGGTAGCGCAGGCCACCCAGAACCGTGCGCAGACCAACCTTGCGATGGTGCAGGCACGGGGCGCCGAGACCGACGCGTATCTGGCCCTGATCACGGCCATCGGTATCTCGCCGCTGTCGAAGCCGCGCATCGCCGAAATGCCCGTGCGGCCTTTGTCGCCGGCCTTGCGCGGCTCCATCGAGCAGATCGTCGAAAGCGCGATCGCGCAGCGGCCCGACGTGCTGGGAGCGTACGCGGTCGAGCGCGCCAGCCAGGCCAAGGTCAAGGCAGCCGAGGCAGCGTTCCTGCCTAAAGTGTTCCTGTCCGGGTACACGTCATATGCATCGGGTGGAACGTCCATCTCTGCGATTCCGCCGATCGGCCAGCAGCCCCCGACGCTGAACCTCAACGGCTATCGCTACGGCGCCAGCGTATTCCTTGGCGTTACCGTGCCCATCTACGACGGCGGGCTGCGCTCGGCGGTGCTCGCGCAGTCGCGCAATGACGTCGACAGCGCATCGGCCCGGCTGACGCGGGCCAAGGAAGAATCGGTGCGGCAAGTAGTGGTCAGCCAGAGCGCGCTCGAATCGAGCCTGGCAGCGTACGACGCAGCCAAAGCGCTGGCCGACGCCGCCCAGGTCACCTACAACGCGGCCTTTGCTGCCTATAGCAAGGGCGTGGGATCGGTAACCGAAGCCAACCTGGCGCAGAACCAGTTGCTGCTGGCATGGAACGCGTCGACCGATGCGTATAGCGGCGCGCTGGTTGCCGCCGCCACGCTGGCGCTCGCGACCGGGGCGATCGGCTCGACGCGTTGAGCCACCCGAAGCCGACTCCGCCCGCTGCGGCCAGGCTGCCGCATAGCAACGCCGATCGGCTGCGTGCGGGCAAAGGACATGAGCACATAGCAGGTGGCTCATCATCCGCTTGAAAGAAGACTGACCGTAGCCCCCGCTCTGGCGCGCTCTCCGATCAGGGGCGCGTCCTGGACGTCGCCACTGGTCGCAGGCACCCCGCCTACATCATTCGGTGCGCGAAATGCCCGCGCCGCGCCTCGGCCATCAGGTCGACGAACTGCTCGGTGCTCATGTGCACCAGTTCCTGATGGTCGCCCGCTTCGAAGTAGACGTCGGGATGCGTCAGCAGGCTATCGTCGAGCCAGGTCTGCGTGCCGTACGCCATACCGACCGGCGGGATCGCGCCGAGGTCGCAGTCCCTGAACACTTCGCGCACGCCATACTCATGTGCGAGCGACAGCTTGCGGCCAGTCTGCTCGCAGATCTCCGACAGTTTCAGGTGATGGGTGGAAGGGATCACGGCGGCGACGTAGCCGCGGTCGTCTTCCAGCAGGACAGTCTTGGCAAGCCGGTCTCCGGGAACGTGCGCAGCCTGCGCAGTGGCCATGCTGCCGGGGCTGTAGGGGTGACGCACGGTGTCGAACCGGCTCTGCTTCTTGCTTAGGCATCTCGCCAGCGTGGTAGCCATGGTCATGATTGCAACCTCCGACGCGTTCATCGCGACAGCTGATGCCAGTAACTATAGGTCAAGCGTTGGCCAGCACGGGACCAAGTCGGCACGCAAGACTGGTGCCAGTTATTTGTGGGACAGAACATTGGCGCCAATGTAAAAATGACCCATCCCTGGCGCAGGTTCGGTGCAAATCAACAACTGAGCATGCAAAGTTGCTGAAGGGACATTCTGCAGCCACGAGATTGATGCGCATCATTGAGTTGGCGACGTCGCGTTCTAGTATGGAAGGGTCAACTGTGGACGTCCGACGCCAGTCTGGCGTCCAGACACTGTCCCTGAAGACTAATATTCACCGAGGGCGAAGAGTGACAGGATGGTGTTACGTGGAGTACATGGTGTTACGTTGAGTACAAGCGACCAAAGGAGACACGCATGACGAGTGAAGCGAAGTGCCCATTTGTTCATCCCGCAGGCGCCGGCCGATCGATCCGGGAGTGGTGGCCCGAGCAACTGAACCTGCATATCCTGCGTCAGAACTCCCCCCTGTCCGATCCAATGGGCAAGGACATTGACTACGCGAAGGAGTTCAAGAGCCTCGACCTGGCAGCCGTGAAGAAGGATCTCCAGGCGCTGATGACCGATTCGCAGCCCTGGTGGCCGGCGGACTTCGGTCACTACGGCCCGTTGTTCGTCCGCATGGCATGGCATGCCGCCGGCACGTACCGCATCGGCGATGGGCGTGGTGGCGCCGGGACCGGCCAGCAGCGCTTCGCGCCTACCAACAGCTGGCCCGACAACGTCAGTCTCGACAAGGCACGCAGGCTGATCTGGCCGATCAAGCAGAAGTACGGCCGAAAGATTTCATGGGGCGACCTCATCATCCTCACCGGTAACGTTGCGCTGGAGACGATGGGGTTCAAGACCTTCGGGTTCGGCGGCGGGCGCGAGGACGTCTATGAGCCGGACGAATCCGTCTACTGGGGGAACGAAGCCGTGTGGCTGGGCGACAAGCGCTACACCGGCGACCGGAACCTCGAGAATCCGCTGGCTGCGGTGCAGATGGGCTTGATCTACGTGAATCCGGAAGGCCCGAACGGCAACCCGGATCCCGTTGCGGCAGCGCGGGATATCCGCGAGACGTTCGCCCGCATGGCGATGAACGACGAAGAAACGGTTGCGCTGATCGCAGGCGGCCACGCCTTTGGCAAGACCCACGGCGCGGGTCCCGCGTCCCATGTGGGGCCCGAGCCCGAGGCCGCCGGCATAGAGGAACAGGGTCTTGGCTGGCGTAGCAGCTTTGGCACGGGCAAGGGGGGAGACACCATCACCAGCGGCCTGGAAGTCATCTGGACCACCACGCCGACGAAGTGGAGCAACGATTACTTCAAGCACCTGTTCGAATACGAATGGGAACTGACGAAGAGCCCGGCCGGCGCGCATCAATGGAAGCCGAAGGGCGATGCAGGTGCCGGCACCGTGCCCGATCCGGCCGACCCGTCGAAGCGTCGTTCGCCGTCCATGCTGACGACTGACCTCTCGCTGCGGCTCGATCCGGCCTACGAGAAGATCTCGCGGCGCTTCTACGCGCATCCGGAGCAACTGGCCGATGCGTTTGCCCGGGCATGGTTCAAGCTGACCCACCGCGACATGGGGCCGCGCGCACGTTATCTCGGCCCGGAAGTCCCGCAGGAAGAACTCCTCTGGCAAGACCCCATCCCGGCGCTCGACCACCCGCTGATCGACGCGCAGGATGTCGCCGCGCTCAAGGGCAAGGTGCTGGCGTCGGGGCTGACCGTTGCGCAACTGGTGTCGACCGCCTGGGCGTCAGCCTCGACGTTCCGCGGCTCGGACAAGCGCGGCGGCGCCAACGGCGCCCGCATCCGCCTCGCGCCGCAGGCGGCCTGGGACGTCAACCAGCCGGCAGAACTGGCGAAGGTGCTGGCCACCCTCGAGGGCATCCAGAGCGAGTTCAACAAGGCCCAGACTGGCGGCAAGAAGGTCTCGCTGGCCGACCTGATCGTGCTGGCCGGGTGCGCGGGTGTCGAGCAGGCGGCGAAGAATGCCGGCCACAATGTGACGGTTCCCTTCACGCCGGGACGCATGGACGCCTCGCAGGAGAATACCGACTTGGAGGCCATGGCCGTGCTCGAACCGATCGCGGACGGTTTCCGTAACTACGTCAAGGGCAAGTGCTCGATCCCGTCCGAGGCGTTGCTGGTCGACAAGGCGCAACTGTTGACGCTGACCGTGCCGGAGATGACGGTGCTGATGGGCGGCATGCGCGTGCTGGATGCCAACGTCGGCAAGTCGCAGCACGGTGTCTTCACGAAGCGCCCAGGGACGCTGACCAACGACTTCTTCGTGAACCTGCTCGACATGGGCACGGAGTGGAAGCCCGTGTCGGACGACAAGGACGTGTTCGAAGGCCACGACCGCAAGACAGGTGGGCTCAAGTGGACCGGCACGCGTGTCGATCTCGTCTTCGGCTCGAACTCCGAACTTCGGGCCGTGGCTGAGGTGTACGGCGGTGCGGATGCCCAGGAGAAGTTCGTCCACGACTTTGTCGCGGCCTGGAACAAGGTGATGAACCTGGACCGTTTCGAACTGGCGTGACCTCGGTGGCCAGGCTTTGACCGCCAGCTTCCAAAACAAGAAACTTTGACCGCCAGCTTCCAAAACAAGAAAGCCAGTCTCACGACTGGCTTTCTTGTCATGGCGTCACTGCGCGAACATCGAGCAAACAAGGCTTGCCCGATGCGTCTTCCAGGTTTGGCACCTGGTGGACACAAACGACGGTGCGAAAGCAGGTCGCCCCCCTGAAGACCACGATGAACCGCAACCGCAGCGTGGAACTCGTCAGGCGCGCGCGCGTGCAACGCCGGGCGCCGTGCCGGACTGGCTCTTCACGCCTATATTGATCCTGTGCGGGATCACGACGGAGGGAAGCATGCATGCACTCTGCAGCAGGCTTGCAGGAGCGGCGGTGACGGCAATCACCCTGTGTTTCTCCCCGTGTTTCGCCCAGACCGGCGTGAGCGCGGACATATTGTTCGTCAAGATCGAACTCGCCCGGCACATCGCCGCTCAGCTTCCCAAGGACTGGACCGTCCTGTCCGGCGCCCAGGGCCGGGCCCACGGCACCATCGCGGACGCCGTGGGGGGCATCTCCATCGTCCCGGTACCGGCGGGCCAAACCGTCAAACTCCTCCATGCCGTATCCAATGTGCAGAATCCGTACGCGGCCGTCATCGTCAACTCGATGCCGCAGGCGCCGGTCACGCCCGAGCAGGTCCGCCGCTTCGACAGGTCGCTGCTGCGGGACTATGGCACAAGCTTCGAGAGCAGGATGCGCGACTCCCTGAAGACATCGGGCAGAGCGTTGCTCTCCATGGAGGAGCCGCACATCGAGCGAGTCGGGGGCTGGCCCGCGATTGCAATCAGCTACGTCCGTACCGGTGAGCAAGGCGCGATCTACGTGCAGCACTTCGATATCTATACGCCGGACCAGGAACTGCTGCTCATCCTCTCCTGCCGCGACACGGCGCGGGGTGTGTGGCTGCCGCTGCTCGACAGGATCCGAAACTCGATTGTCGTTGGCGAATAGCCTGGATGGCGGTCGGCCCGATCTAGACGACGGCGTGGATGAAGGCGGCGGCGCGGCGATAGAAAGGGCCTGCGACGCGGTCATGCTTGCGCTGGCAGGGGCTGGATGTGGCGGTGGAATTGAGCAATGCGCGCGGGATGGCGCTGCTTGCCATGCTGCACGGCATGGAATGCGAGACCGGCATCGACCTGGATCGGCTGCAGGCATGCGCGTCGCTACTTGCGTTTCCAATCGGAGATCCTAGCCCTTCCGAACCACCGTCTCAGACCTTCGGCGCAATCGCTAGAGTATGAACTGCAAAGGCGCGGGCAATGCGTCCTATCTGAACAACAAGGGCGCGTCCAGCCTGGGCGTGGTCAACGCCACCACGGCGGCGCCAGGGGTCGGGCAGACCGGTGTCGTGGCCGGCGTCAAGCCTATCTTCTGACGGGAGCGGGGCTACGGAGAGAGCCGGCGGGGGGGTTTGCCCCGCCGGCCACGATTGCGATGCGTTTGCGCGCGACGCCGCCAGCGCTCCCGCCGGGACATGACGCCACAGCCTTACTCCAGGGTGACATTGGCCTTCTTGACCAGTGCCGCATAGCGCGCCGCTTCGCTCTGGAAGAACTTCGCGGCGGCCTCCGGCGTGCCGGGATTGATCGTGTTGCCCTGCCTCCTCATCGCTTCCAGGACATCCGCGCTGGTGAATGCCTTGACGAACACGGTGTTGAGGCGCTTGACCTCGGCCGGCGGAAGCCCTGCCGGACCCACCACGGCAAACCAGCCCTCGACCGCGTAGTTTGGCAAACCTTGTTCGGCGATGGTGGGAATCTCCGGTGCGGCCGGCGAGCGCGTCGCGCCGCACAGGCCGATCGCGCGCAGGGTGCCGCTCTTCAGGTGCGGCGCTACGGCGTTCAACGCCACCACGCCGATCTCGACCTGGCCCGCGATCAGGTCGGTGACCATTGGCCCGGTGCCCTTGTACGGCACGTGGCGCGCCCTGACATGCGCCTCATCAAGGAACATTTCGGCGGCGAGTTGGATGATGGTGCCGTTGCCCGACGAGGCGTAGTTGAAGGCATCGGGCTTGGCCCTGAGTAGCGCCACAAGCTCCTGCACGTTCTTCGCGGGCACCTTGGGGTTGACCACCAGGACCAGCGGCGTCGAGCCAATCACGCTGATGGGCGTGAAGTCCTTGATCGCGTCGAACGGCATTTTCTTGTACACGCTCGGGTTGATGACGTGGTTGTTGGAGAACAGGCCCAGCGTGGTGCCGTCGGCCGGCGCCTTGGCCACCGCCGCCGCGCCGGTGATGCCGCCGGCGCCGGGAAGATTCTCAATCACCACCGGCTGGCCCAGGCTCTTGCCGAGCGACGGTCCGGCGGCGCGTGCGATGGCGTCCACGCCCGAGCCGGCGCTGATCGGCAGGATCAGGCGTACCGGCCGGCCCGAGCCTTGGGCCATAGCGCTGGCTGCCGGCAAGGCAAGCGTGAGTGCAATAGCCGAAACGGCCATGCCGAAAATTGCCCGGCCCGAAAGGGGGAATGCCATGTCTGTCTCCGTGTATTTGTCGTTCTAGTCCGAGTGGCCATCCGAAGCCACGCGGCGCAGCGCACTGCCTCAGTCTCGGCTACGCCCGCCCAGGCCGCACAGGATTTCATCGTCGTGTTCGCCGATGCCCGGCAGCGGCATGCGCACGCCGGGCCTGCGCCCGCCCATCAGCAGCGGCAGCAGTACCACGTCGGTGGTGCCGCCGTCCTCGGTCTGCATCGGCACCAGGCCTCCGCTTGCCTTCAGGTGCGGATCCTCCAGCAGTTGCTCCGGACGCATGATGGGCGCGTAGGGAATGCCCGCGGCTTCGAGTTTCGCCGAGAGCGCTTCCACGCGATGGTCCTTGAGTATCGCGCCCAAGCGCTCCAGCAGTGCCGGCCGTACCGCAACACGCATGGCATTGGTCGCGAGTTCCGGATCGCCGGCCAGGTCGGGGCGTTGCAGCACGTCGCACAGCGTGTTGAACTGCTTGTCGCTGACGGCACCGATAAACAGTTGCTCGCCTTCGGCCAGCGTGAACACGTCATAGACACTCCACGCGGACACGCGCGACGGCATCGGCGGCGGCGGCTCGCCGGTCATCGAGAACTGCTGCATATGCTGGGACGACAGGAATACGCAATTCTCGAACAGCGCGCTCTGCACTTCCTGGCCCTTGCCGGTACGGTCGCGCTCGCGCAAGGCGGCCATCACGCCAATGGCACCGAACATGCCGCCCATGATGTCGTTGACCGAGGTGCCGGCGCGCAGCGGGCGGCCCTTGGGCCCTGTCATGTAAGACAACCCTCCCATCATCTGCACGACTTCGTCGAGCGCCAGGCGGTTTTCATAAGGACCGGGCAGGAAGCCCTTGTGCGACACGTAGATCAGCTTGGGAAACCTGGTGGATAACGTGGCGTAGTCTAGTCCGCATTTCTCCATCAGGCCCGGGCGGAAATTCTCCAGCAACACATCGCACTCGCCGACCAGTTCCGCTGCCGTGGCCTGCCCTTGCGCTGTGGTGATATCGATCACAACGCTCTTCTTGTTGCGATTGAACGAGCGGAAGAAACCAATGCCAAGACCGGGCAGGTTGCGGGTCTTGTCGCCGCCAGGCGGCTCGACCTTGATGACCTCCGCGCCCAGGTCCGCGAGGATCATGCCGCAGGTCGGGCCCATCACCATATGGGTGAACTCAACCACGCGGACGCCGGCGAGCGGCAAGGAGGAATGTTCAGTGTTCATGGTTCGCTCTCAGGCGGAAGGCCGCATCGGCGACCGGTGCGGGAAATGTCTTGGGCAGGCCGGCGCGCCATAACGTGCCGTGCAGGGTTTCATCGGTCAGCCAGCCGGCCACGCGCTCGCGCAGCGCCAGCAGCCGGCCGATATCGATGCCGGTCTCGAAGCCCATGCTGCCCAGCAGGTAGGCCAGGTCTTCGGTGGCGACATTGCCGCTGGCGCCGGGCGCGTGCGGGCAACCGCCTATTCCGGCGAGGCAGGCATCAAAGCGGGTGACCCCGGTCTCCAGGGCGGCATACACGTTAGCCAGCCCGAGTCCGCGCGTGTCGTGGAAATGGCCGCACCAGAAGTGGTCGCCGGCGATCGCCGTGGCACGCTCGAACAGGCCGCGCACCATGGCGGGGTCGGCGTAGCCCACCGTGTCGGCCAGGCTGACGCGATCGGCGCCCGCGTCCAGCAGGGCCTGCATCAGGCGCAGCACCTCGTCGGGATTCACATGGCCCTGGATCGTGCAGCCGAAGGCCGTGCCCACGCCACCTTCGATCAAGGTCCTGGAGCCGGCCGCATCGCGGGCGGCACGGATCTTGGCAACCTCGGCCACTACGTCGTCAGGGGTCTTGCGCAGGTTGGCCAGGCTGTGCGCATGGCTGGCGGAAAGCGGTATCAGCATCAGGTCGGCGCCACTGGCAATGGCGTTTTCCGCGCCCCGCAGATTCGGCACCAGGACCGAGACGAACAGTCCCGGCAGCGACTTGGCAAAGTCCACGAGTTCCGCCGTATCGGCAAGTTGCGGCAACAGCTTCGCCGGGACGAACGAGCCGACTTCGATCTCCCGCTGGCCTGCCGCGTAGGCCGCCTGGATCCACTCGCGCTTGGCGAAAATCGGCAGGATGGTGGCGATGCTTTGCAGCCCGTCACGCAGCCCAACCTCGCGGATCACGGCTTGGCGCGGTGCCGATTGAGTGTGCGTTGTCATTTGCCCTGTGTCCCCTCGGAGGTTCGTGCTTTAGTCTGGCCTATGCACTCTATGTTGTTCCGACCTAAGCCAGAAGCGGTAATCGAGAAGCGCTAGCATTCCGGATTGGAACATCTGAGCGAATCGCCCCGATTCGTGAGCCAGCGCCCGCCCCCGACTGCCGCACACCGGGTGCCGTCTCTTGCGTCCCATTCCATGAATTTCCGGTTGCCACAAAAAGCATTAAGATGGCCGCACTAAATTTCCAGATTGGAAATCCTCGATGGAAGGCCTCCGATGCGTGATCTAGACCTCACCTCCCTGCGCTTGTTTGTTGCGGTTTGCGAGACGCGCAACATGGCGCGCGCCGGCGAACAGCAGCACATCGTCGCTTCGGCCATCAGCAAGCGGCTGGCGCAACTGGAAGACACGGTGGGCGTCACGCTGTTCGAGCGGCGCCGGCGCGGCGTGATCCCGACCGCGGCAGGTGAGATCCTGCTTGAGCACGCTCGTGCCATGCTGGCTGCGGCCGATCGCGTGGAGCGCGACATGGCCGACTACGGCACCGGCATCAAGGGGCAAGTCCGCTTGCTGGCCACCGTATCGTGCATGGCCGAGTCGCTGCCCGACGATATCGCAAGCTTCCTGCAGGTGCCCGAGCATAGGGACATCCGCGTCACTGTCGAGGAAAGCCTTAGCCGCGACCTCGTCCGCTCATTGCGTGAAGGATCCGCACCGCTGGGTATCTGCTGGGATGCCGCGGATCTGGAAGGACTCCAGACCCGCCCCTATCGCAGCGATGCCCTGGCGGCCATCGTGCACCCCGAGCATCCGCTCGCGAGCCAGCCGGATTGCACTTTTGAGCAAACGCTTGAATTCGACCATATCGGGCTGCCGGGGCAGACGGCCGTGCACACCATGCTCGCACGCGCCGCGGCCATCATCGGCAAGCCGATGGCGTATCGCGTCGTGGTTTCCTCCTTCGATGCGTCCTTGCGCTGCGTCCGCGCGAATCTCGGCCTTGCCATCGTGCCGCGCGAGGTGGTTGAGCCAAATTCAGCGAGCTTTGGCGTGCGGGTGACCCCGCTGCCGCTTCGCAATTTGCTTCCGCGACGAGGCAAGCCTCTCCCCAGCGGCAAAACTGCTGGTGGACTATCTGGTACAAAGGGCGGCAGCCTGACGGCACGCCGGCCGGCGCTTCCCCTCGAGCCTCAGCGCGTAGCTTTGCGCGGTCGGCTCAGGCTGGTTTCACGATGACAAGGCGTACAACAAACCGAGCGCCAGCAGCCATCCGCTGAGTTTCAGGTAGTAACCGCCGCCGTGATGAGGCTGGCCTGTGCGCGACGCATTGCGGATGTGCGACATCATATTGCTCACCGAATTGGACAAGGGAATTACGGGCAACGCGCTCTTTCAGCCATTGGCCGGCAAAGCGATTCGAGACGCGGAAATCGACGGCGCCACCGAATCGCCAAGCCCCCAGATTAAGAGCTCACCCATACAAATGGCGTAGATAGGTATTGGCCGGGCATAAAGAGCCCGTAAACCTCACCGCCGCCGTGCCACGTCATGGACGTGGACGTGGAGGGGTATCCAACTTGGCATGCCGGTGAGCGTGCTGCCTGCTGATTCCCCACCTACAATTGATTATCGGGCCGGGTCGGCTGTACCTTTGCCTGGTTTCCGGTAGCGGCAGGCCACGGATAACGGTCCGGCAAAGGAGCATGATCGATGCGCTCGCCTGGGATATCCGGATTTCGCCTGAGGCGCATTGCCGCCAGGGTTGCGGTTGGCGTCATCGCCCTGATCGTCGTCGGCCGCATCACGGGCATGCTGATCGACTGGCTGTGGTTTTCCTCCATCGGCTACGTCGACGTCTTCTGGACAATCCTGGTCGCCAAGGTGCTGCTGTTCGTCGCCGTCTTCGCTGCGTCGACGAGCGCGATCTGGGTGTCGGGATTGCTGGCGCACCGCTATGCGAGCCGGCCTGGCTCCTGGAAGGCGGAGGTCTTGAGCGAACTGATCGGCGAAGTCGCGCCGCACCTGCCCTGGCACGCCGCCATCGCCGGTGCCGCCGTCCTCCTGGGGCTGCTCCTCGCCACCAGCGAAATCCCGGACTGGGATATCGCCCTGCGCTACTTCAATCAGGTGCCCTTTGGCAAGGCCGATCCGATCTTTGGCAAGGATATCGGCTTCTACCTGTTCTCGCTGCCCGCCTATCTGGCGCTGAGGAACTGGCTGCTACTGCTGCTCTGCTGCAGTGCGGCGGTCGCCGCCGTGGTGTACGGGATGCGCGGCGACATCGCATGCATGCGCTCACCGCGCGGACTCTCGCCCGCCGCCGCTGCCCACGGCTCGGCTCTGCTGGGCTTGTTCTTCCTGCTGCAGGCCGTGTCCTATTGGCTCGACCGCTTCCTGCTGCTCTACGGGGATAACGGCGTGGTGGTGGGCGCCAGCTATACCGATATCCATGTGGGCCTGCCGGTCCTGTGGCCGCTGATCGGCCTGGCCACCGCGGCCGCAGCCGCTTCATGGGCCAATATGCGCTGGCTGGGCTATCGCATTCCCGCCGCCTCGGCGCTGGCCGTGTTCGGCAGCGCATTGGTACTCGTGCTGATCTACCCGGCACTGTTCCAGCGCTTCTATGTCAAGCCGAACGAACTGCAATTGGAGACGCCCTATATCGCCCACAATATTGCGCTGACGCGCGACGCCTATGGCCTGGCACAGATAGCGGTAAAGCCGTTTCCCGCCGAGCAGAACCTGGATCTCGCCGCGCTGCAGGCCAATCGCCCGACCATCGACAACATCCGCCTGTGGGATCTTCAGCCGTTGCGGGATACCTACGCGCAGTTGCAGGAGATCAGGACCTATTACAAATTCCTGGCGACCGACATCGACCGCTACCGGTTCGACGCCCGCTATCAACAGGTGATGCTCTCGGCGCGGGAGCTGGAGCCGTCGCTGCTTCCAGCCAATGCCCAGACCTGGGTGAACCTGCACCTCCTGTTCACCCACGGCAATGGCGTCGTGATGTCGCCGGTCACGGAGAAATCCGCGGAAGGCCTGCCTGCGCTTTACCTGAAGGATATTCCGCCGGTCTCCAATGGCGGCCCGCCCATGGTTGAGCCGCGCCTGTACTTTGGTGAAGGCGGCAAGGGCTATGTGATCGTCAACGGCAACGCACCCGAATTCGACTACCCCAAAGGCGACGAGAACGTCTATACGACCTACCACGGGCGCGACGGTGTCGCGATCGGCAGCTTGGCGCTGCAGGCCCTCTTCGCCTGGCAGTTCGACGACCCCAACATCCTGGTAACCGGCTACATCACGCCCGCAAGCCGGATCCTGCTCCATCGCAATATTCAGGACCGGGTGCGCACGATCGCTCCGTTCCTCAGCCTCGACCATGACCCCTACATCGTCGTGAGCGCTGGCGGGCGGCTATTCTGGATCCAGGATGCCTACACCACCAGCCGTTGGTATCCGTACTCCCAGCCGGGTACCAGCGATGGCGACAATTACGTCCGCAACGCGGTCAAGGTGGTGATCGACGCGTACAACGGCACCGCCGACTTCTATATCAGCGATCCCGCCGATCCCATTGTGCGGACGTACCAGCGTATTTTCCCGGGCCTGTTCAAGCCGCTGGGCGCGATGCCGCAGGACCTGCAGCAGCATATCCGCTACCCTGAGGACCTGTTCCTGCTCCAGGCCCAGGTCTACCGCGCCTACCACATGGAAACACCGGAAGTCTTCTACAACCGCGAAGATCTCTGGCAATTCCCGCGCAAACAGGCCGACATCGACGCAGGCACTGGTCCCGGCATGCCAATGACGCCCTACTACATGATCGTGCGGCTCCCCGCGCAGCCGCGCGCCGAGTTTGTGCTCATGCTGCCGATGGTGCCCAGCCAGCGCGAGAACATGATCGCGTGGCTGGCGGCGCGTTGCGATCCACCCGACTATGGCAAGCTCGTCGTCTATGCCTTCCCCAAGGACAAACTGGTCTATGGGCCGTTCCAGATCGAGGCGCGCATCCAGCAAAATACCGAGATTTCCCAGCAGATTTCGCTGTGGAACCAGATGGGCTCGCGCGTCATCCGCGGCCACCTCCAGGTCGTGCCCATCGACAACTCGATTCTCTACGTCTCGCCGCTCTACCTGCGCGCGGAGTCCGGTCAGTTGCCAGAGTTGAAACGGGTGATCGCCGCCTATGGCGACCATGTCGTGATGGAGGAGACCTTAGGCGCGGCCCTGGCGGCGCTGTTCAAGGAGGCGGCCCCAATGGCGGCGCCGCCCCATGGCGCGGCGGAAGGCCGCGCGCGCGAGGCACTCGCCCACTATGACCGCGCCATGGAGCGATTGAAGGCAGGCGACTGGGGCGGCTTTGGCGCGGAACTCGATGCGCTGAAGCCGCTGCTCGAAGCGCTCGGCGCCGGGCGCTCCGAGACGCAGAAATGACGAAGGATCATGCGAACGACCGCGCCGATCGCCTGGCCGGCGAAAACACCGGCGGCTCGCCCGCAACGGCTAGAATGCTTGCCAACGACTGCCGCACATGATTCGCTCGCCTCGGAGTAAGACGCATGAAAGCCTGGATCGCAATGGCCGCTGGCGCGCTTGGCTGCGCAATGGCGTTCCTGGCAGGGCCGGCCTGTGCCGCCGACACTGCGACGCTCACCATCGCCGCCGGTACGCAACATCGCAACTGGACGCTGGATGCGCTGCTCAAGGACCGTCGCCTGACCGACGTGACGGTGGACGACGACAATCTGAAGCGCCGCCTGACGTTCAAGGCAATCCCCATGACAGCCCTGCTGCGCGGCATGCCGGTATCGGCCGACGCGAGTGCGACGACCGCTGCCAGCGATGGGTATATTTCCCACCTGCCGATGCGCCTGCTGCTGGCCGATAGCGTCGACGAGCCACGCGCCTGGCTGGCGGTGGAAAATCCCGCCGCGCCGTGGCCGACGCTGAAGGGCCAGGACATTGGGCCATTCCGGCTGATCTGGACAGTGCCGGCGGGCCGCGCCGCTTCGGTGATCAACGAGAGCCTCTGGACGTACAGCATCGTGCGCATCGACATCACCGCGTCCCCAGCGGAGCGCTTTGCGGCCATCCGGCCCGCACCCGGCCTGCCGGCGGACGCGGCGGTCATGCGCGGCTTTGCGACATTCCAGCGCGTTTGCTTCTCGTGCCACTCCCTCAACCGGGTCGGCGACGCGCACCTTGGCCCCGACCTGAATGTGCCGCACAGCGCGGTCGATTACCTGGGCGACGACAAGCTGGCCACGCTGATCCGCGACCCGCAGTCGTTGCGCTGGTGGCCCAACGCGCGCATGTCGGCGATCGACGAAAAAACGCTGTCCGACGGTGATCTGAAGGACTTGCTAGCGTATCTGCATCATATGGCTGGACGCAAGGTGGCAGCGCCTGCCGCGCCCTGACTCCTGGCGCAGATCCCTGCGAACCTTGTATGCGGTCGAGGGGAGGAACTGGGCCATGAAACCCCGGCGCTTGTGTTTTTTTCTCGCGGCCCTACTATATGCATCTGCATTTATTGCATATACATATAATTCAGCAAAGGGAGACAGAAAGCGATCGCGGGCGACTTTGCGCAATGCATGCGTTCTCCGCTCTTGATAACCTCGCGCCGTTTCCCGTCTTGACAGTCTCTAAGTAGATACCGGCTCCAGCGGGCGTTGGGCCACCCAGTTTTCGCTTGGGCAGCCACCTCTGCCCACGATTCGGTTTGGAGCACACCATGACGCAAGCGATCTCAGCATCAGGTGACAGTGCATCGGCTGTCTACGAACGACAAGGCGACATATGGTTGCCGACAGAGCTCTCGCGGGGTCCGTGGGACGCGCGCTCCCAGCATGGCGGGGCGCCATGCGCGTTGTTGGCACATGTGGCCGAAAGCGCGGTCGCGGAGCCAGGTTGGCGGCTTGCGCGCTTGAGTGTCGAACTGATCAAGCCAGTTCCGATCGCCCCACTGACAACGAGATGCAACCTCCAGTCGTCGCGAGCCACTTCACGTCTCACTATCGACTTGCTTGCCGCAGACCTTCTGGTCGCCCGCGCACATGCCCTGCTGATGCGTGGCGAGCAACTGACGCTGCCTGGTGACCTGCCTGCAGGCTGGTCGCCCAAGCAGCTTGAACCGTTGCCGGCAAACTGCAATGACAGAGTGCGCATCCCTGGCATGCTCGACGGAACGTCCTTCTATCAAACCGCCATGGAAACACGCGTCGCACAGGGCGACCCGTCGCAAGCCGGCCCCAGTGCGGCCTGGTTCCGGCTCACGGTTCCGATCGTGCAAGGAGCGCCGACATCTCCCGCCATGCGTGCTGCCGCCGCTGCCGATTTCGGCAATGGACTGGGCTGGGTGCTTCCGGCGGATCGTTATCTGTTTGCCAATGCTGACCTTAGCCTGCATTTGCATCGCGAGCCCGTCGGGGAGTGGATCGGGCTTGTGTCCGGTACGGAAGTAGATGGCGGCGGGATTGGCATCACGATGTCACGCCTTTATGACGAGATGGGGCCGATCGGCATCGCAACCCAAACGCTGCTGCTACGCGAACGCGCAACGAAGTAGGTCCAAGCCGAGCGCGATCAAGGTCAAAAGCAACGCGGCGGCAGACGCTTGCATCAGGGAGTTGATGCCCCTGTACCGCCTCCAGAACGAAAGGTCGGCTTGAGGCCTGTGAGGCCTGAAGACCCCGGCCGCGCCATGCGCCCGAATTCCCCGTGAAATATCGTTACAGTTGGATTCCCCGGCAGGGCCGCGGCACCGCTAGAGTCAGGTCATGGCTACTGCAAGAGGAGGATCGACATGAAGCATGGTTACTTCTACGCGCTGGGCGTTGGAGCATTGGCCCTGGCGGCCTCCCAGCCCGCATTGGCACGCGTTGATGTGGACCTGAATATCGGCGTGCCCGCGCCGGTGGTGGTGGCGCCGGCCTATCCAGCGCCCGTGTATCCCGCGCCCGTGTATGCGGCGCCCGTGTATGCGGCGCCGGCCTACCCTGCGCCCCCGCCGCCCGTGGCCTATCCCGCGCCGCCTCCGGGCTACGGGCCGCCTCCTGCGTATGGACCGCCTCCGGGCGTATAGTGGGGCCCCCGGCCGGGGCGGCCCCCGCGGTGGTGATCGGCTGGCACGGCGAGCGCTACTGGGACGGCCGCCGCTGGTGGGGGCGCCGCGACTGGTACGCCTACCATCACCCTTACCCGTATCGGCGCTAGGGATTGCCCACCAAGCGGCATGTGATGCAGGCTTGACCCGAAGGTGGCGCGGACGCAACGGCCCGGGCCGCATTTTATTAATGTTGATTACAAAAAAAAACCGCCCCGGCAAAGGGGCGGTTTTTCTTTTTGGCGTGCCGGTGTCCTGGCGTGATGCCTTGCCTCAGCGGACCTTGGGACCGAAGGTGTACTCCCCGTCTTGGTAATCCACCGGCACCACGTCCTTGGCGGCGAACTTGCCTTCAAGGATGGCCCGTGCCACCGGGTTCTCGATCTGCTGCTGGATCGCGCGTTTGAGCGGCCGCGCCCCGAACACCGGATCGTAGCCTGCGCTGGCGATCTTGGCGAGCGCAGCCTCGCTCACCTCCAGCGTCATGTCCATGCGCGCCAGCCGTGCCGTCAGCCGCTCCAGCTGGATGCGGGCGATCGACTCGATATGCTGCTGGTCGAGCGAATGGAACACCACCACCTCGTCGATACGGTTCAGGAACTCGGGCCGGAAATGCGTCTTCACTTCCTGCCATACCGCACCCTTGACCGCCTCGTGCGGCTCGCCGCTCATCGCCTGGATGATGTGCGAGCCCAGGTTGGAGGTCATCACGATCACCGTGTTCTTGAA
The DNA here is from genome assembly GCF_000243095.1 of Cupriavidus basilensis OR16. Classification (GTDB taxonomy): domain Bacteria; phylum Pseudomonadota; class Gammaproteobacteria; order Burkholderiales; family Burkholderiaceae; genus Cupriavidus; species Cupriavidus basilensis_D. Next base: position 61,862 of record NZ_AHJE01000082.1, read on the forward strand.
GTCCACCGTGCGGCCCTGGCCGTCGGTCAGGCGGCCATCGTCCAGCACCTGCAGCAGCACGTTGAAGACGTCAGGGTGAGCCTTCTCGACTTCGTCGAGCAGGATCACGCTGTACGGCTTGCGGCGCACGGCCTCGGTCAGGTATCCGCCCTCCTCATAGCCCACATAGCCCGGCGGCGCGCCGATCAGCCGGCCCAACCCGGGCCTTCTCCATGAATTCGCTCATGTCGATGCGGATCAGGTGGTCCTGCGAATCGAACAGGAACTCGGCCAGCGCCTTGCACAGTTCGGTCTTGCCCACCCCGGTGGGGCCAAGGAACAGGAACGAGCCGTAGGGCTTGTTCTCGTCCGACAAACCAGCGCGCGAGCGCCGGATGGCGTCCGACACCAGGCGCACGGCCTCATCCTGGCCCACCACGCGGCGGTGCAGGTAGTCCTCCATCTGGATCAGCTTCTCGCGCTCGCCCTGCATCATCCGCGACACCGGGATGCCGGTCGCCCGGCTCACCACTTCGGCGATTTCCTCGGCGCCCACCTGCGTGCGCAGCAGCTTGTTGGGCTGCTTCTGCTCGCTGGCTTCCGCGACGGTCGCGGCCTTGAGCTTGCCTTCCAGCTCGGGCAGCTTGCCGTACTGCAGCTCCGCCACCTTGTCGAGCTTGCCTTCGCGCTGCAGGCGCGTGATCTCCAGGCGGATCCTGTCGATCTCCTCCTTGAGCGCGGCGGCACCCTGGGCGGCGCCCTTCTCTGCCTTCCAGATCTCCTCAATTGCGGCGTATTCCTTTTCGAGGCGGCCGATCTCCTGCTCGATCAGCTCGAGCCGCTTCTTCGAGGCTTCATCGGTTTCCCGCTTGACGGCCTCGCGCTCGATCTTGAGCTGGATGGTGCGGCGCTCGAGCTTGTCCATCACCTCAGGCTTGGAGTCGATTTCCATCTTGATGCGCGCGCCGGCTTCGTCGATCAGGTCGATCGCCTTGTCGGGCAGGAAGCGGTCGGTGATATAGCGATGCGACAGCTCCGCCGCGGCGACGATGGCCGGGTCGGTGATCTCCACGCCGTGGTGCAGCTCGTACTTCTCTTGCAGGCCGCGCAGGATGGCGATGGTGGCCTCCACGCTCGGCTCGTCGACCAGCACCTTCTGGAAGCGGCGCTCCAGCGCGGCATCCTTCTCGATGTACTTGCGGTATTCGTCCAGCGTGGTGGCACCGATGCAATGCAGCTCGCCACGCGCCAGGGCGGGCTTGAGCATGTTGCCTGCGTCGATCGCGCCCTCGGCCTTGCCGGCGCCGACCATGGTGTGCAGCTCGTCGATAAAGACGATGGTCTGCCCTTCGTCCTTGGCAATGTCCGACAGCACGGCCTTGAGGCGTTCCTCGAACTCGCCGCGGTACTTGGCACCGGCCAGCAGCCCTGCCATGTCGAGCACCAGCACGCGCTTGCTCTTCAGGCTTTCCGGCACCTCGCCGTTGACGATGCGCTGGGCCAGGCCTTCCACGATGGCGGTCTTGCCCACGCCCGGCTCGCCGATCAGCACGGGGTTGTTCTTGGTGCGGCGCTGCAGGATCTGGATGGTGCGGCGGATTTCGTCGTCGCGGCCGATCACGGGATCGAGCTTGCCGATGCGGGCACGCTCGGTGAGGTCCACGGTGTACTTCTTGAGCGCTTCGCGCTGGGTCTCCGCGTCGGCGCTGTTGACCGAATCGCCGCCGCGCACGGCCTGGATGGCGGTTTCGAGCGATTTGCGCGAGAGGCCGTTCTCACGCGCGATGCGGCCGGCCTCGCCCTTGTCGTCGGCCACCGCGAGCAGGAACAGCTCGCTGGCGATGAACTGGTCGCCGCGCTTGATGGCTTCTTTCTCGGTGGCGTTGAACAGCGCGCTGAGTTCGCGCCCGACCTGAACCTCGCTGGTGCCCTGCACCTGCGGCAGGCGCTTGATGGCCGCATCCAGCGCGCTGGCCAGGCCGCCGGTATTCACGCCAGCGCGCGCCAGCAGGCCACGCGCGGCGCCGTCATTCTGCGCCAGTAATGCGCGCAGCACGTGCAGCGGGTCGATGTATTGGTTGTCGTGGCCGATCGCCAGGCTCTGGGCATCAGCCAGCGCTTCCTGGAATCGGGTAGTCAGTTTGTCAAGTCGCATTTAGGAGCCCTCTTTGTCGGATGAGTGTCCCGCTGCGGAAGGCGGGGCCGTCGCGCCCCAACCTGCCGATCCCGTCACACGGGCCGGACACTGGTGTCTGAACGAAAGATAAGGCTTTGCGCCTACATTTCAAGGCCTGACTGCACGCGCCTTGATGTGGCGCAGGAAATACGTTGCCTCCTGGCCGGCCAACGGCTGACCGCCCTCCGAGGCTCCGGCTGCCTCAGGCTGCCGCCAGCGACCGCTTGTCCTCAAGGTTGCGCACCAGCACCAGCGCCTCGCCGGCCAGCACCACGCGGCCATCGCCGCCAGTGACCACCGTCGCCAGGTTGACCAGGTCCTTGTCGCCGCGCAGCCGCACGATGCGCACCGAAGCGGTCAGCAGTTCGCCCAGCCGCGCGGGCGAGCGCAGCCGCAGCGACTGTTTCATCCAGCCGGTGCCGCGGCCAGGCAAGCGGGTGCCCAGCAGGTCCGAGAACATGCCGGCCAGCAACGGCAGCGGCACGATGGTGCCCTCGAAGCCGCGGCTGTGGGCGAACACCGGATCGGTGTAGAAGGCATTGCCATCGTCGGTCAGTGCCACGTATTCGTCGATATCGCCGGCGCTGAAGCTGCGTATCGCCGAGGCCTCCTGGCCCACGCTCAGGTGGTACAGCGTGCGGTCGCCCGCCGGCTGCACGGCGGGATGTCCCACTTCGCCGGCCTCCTGGCGCTGCACCTCGGCGAGCAATTCCGCGCTGGCGTCGACCAGCAGCACCGCGTCGCCTTGTGCCGTAACCTGCTCATCGCTAGCGGGCGCGCGGTTGCGCCCGCGCTGCACGCAGCGGATCGAGGTCTCCAGCGCAATCCGGTCGCGTCCGGGCGTTTCGTTCAACACCAGCACGGCGGCCACGCCGTCGCCGACAAAGGTGGGACGCGGGAACATCAGCGTTTGCGCGACTGGCAGCACCGGCCGGGGGTTGCTGCGCTGCATCTGCGCGCACAGCAGCGAGAACAGGAACATGCCATGCGCGACCGTGGCGCCGAAATGCGTCGTGCTGGCGAACGCCGGATCGCAATGGATAGGGTTGTCGTCGCGCGAGAGCGAGGCGAAGCGGTCGAAATCTTCTTGCGTCAGGACGCGTGGGCGGGATGCCTTCATCAGTTGGGTACCTGTACGGTGCTGCCGTTGACCGTGATCCGGTCCACATCTGCCGGGGTGGCGGCAAATGGCGGCAAATTGGTGGGCAGGATAGTGGGCGCCGGCGACGTGGTGCCGCCGCGCGCGACCGTGCGCACCACCTGCGAAGGTGGCAGCGCGCGGCCGGTGGTCAGGTTGTCATAGACCGCGTCGAGTGCCCGGTTCAGGTAGACGTGCAGCGGGATGAAGCGGTTGTCGTAGCCCGCTACCGCGCCGATGAAACTATCGAAGTGCTGGCCATTGGTGACTTCGATATAGGAGAGCTTGCTGGCATTGCCCTCCTGGAGCCGGTTATAGCCGAGATACGGCCGCGACGTATGGTTGACCGGCAACAGTGCATCGCTGCGGCCATGCACGATGATGGTCGGCTTGCCGTGCAGGTTGCCCGAGCGCAGCGTCTGGGCCAGGCCCGCTTGCAGCGCCTGGGCCTGCGCGCCGGTGCCCGTCAGCAGTCCGCGCAGGCAGCGGGCGCCGTCGAGGTTGGCATCAGCCACATTGCTGCTCGGCGATTGGGAATAGATGTCGCGCAGCGGGCCGCCGGGATTGTTGTCGTTGATCAGTTGCACGCCGGCCGCCGGCGGCACGCCGTTGCCGGTCGCGTACAGCACGTTGAGCGTGGCCGGTGCGATCGCTGCCGGCGTCAGTACCGCGGTGCCGGCAGCGGCAAAGCTCAAGCCGCACAGCCGGTCCGCCACGCCAGCACGCGCGAGCGCGTTGGCGAAGGTCACGGAGACCGCATTGGCCACCTCGAACAGGGCTAGCGAAGGATGGAGCGCGTCGGACTCGGGCTCCCACCCGAATGCGTGCAGCGCCTGCAGCGCACTGGCTGCCTGGCTAGCGGCATCCGGCCCGGTCACCAGGCCGCCATTGGCGAGCGACTGGCAGCGGTTGAGCGCTGGCTGCGCCAACCCGACATTCACCAGCGCGGTCGCCTGCGAAGTGCAAAGCTGTAGCAGGTTGGCGGTGGTGGTGTAGTCATACAGCGGCCGCCCGGACTTGCTGACCGGCACACCGCCACGCGTGACGGTCACACCCGTGTTGTCGGGCAGGTTGAGGTTCGGCTCGCCCACCGCCACGCCGTCGATCAGGCCCTGGGTATCCTGCTCCGCCGCGGCAATGGCCGCGCCGCCGCCATTGGACACGCTGGAAGCGATCACCACGACCTTGTCCGGGCCCAGGCTGCGCTGGCGCGTGCCATCGGTGGCCACGCTGCCGAAGCGGTCGTTGATGGCCCAGATGGCGAAGTCCGCGGCCTGCAGCGTGAACGTGCCCCAGTCCTTCTCGGGGTTGCGCTGCGAATGGGCATGCTTGAACGCCAGCCGGTGCGGCGCCAGCGCGTTGAACGCGGCCAGGCTGGTATTGGGGAAGGGAGCGGCGAACTGCGCCGTGGCGCCGGCCGTGGCGCGGCTGGCGCGCGTGCCGTCGATCAGCGGCACGGTGTCGGTATCGAGGTCGTGCGGCGCGGCGCCGGTGCCCTTGTCGGTATAGGCGACGGCGCAGCCGCGCTTGAGCGCCCATTCGCCGGTGGAGATCGCGCCATAGACGCCGCGCGAGCCGGACGATGTGGCGGTGATCAGGCACGGCTTGGCCACATTGAAGCTGTCGGGAATCTGCACCACCATGGTCACGTTCTGCAGGCCGCTGCCATCGTCGGAAAAAGCCACATACTCGCGCCCGGCGACCTTGCCCTGCCCCGTCGTCGCGTTGCCCTGCGCGTCCACATTGGGGCCATACAGCGAGCCGTAGCCACCGCCCGCCGTGGTGTCCACCAGCGCGCGGTAGTTGGTGTAGATGGCGTAGCGGCGCAGCTCGGCCGCGGTGGGTGCGGCCGGGTCCAGCGGCAGCGGCTGCGTGGCGGAGGCCAGGCCGTCCTTGCCGAGGCCGGCAGTGAGCAGGTCGTCGGTGCTGCCGTCGTAGCTCTTGACCGTTACCGTGCCGATGTTCGCCGGCTTGATATTGGGATTGGTGTTGCCACTGCTGGTGTTGTTATCGCCCGAGCCGCACGCCGCCAGCAGCAAGCCTGCCGCTCCTGCCAGCGCCCGGCGCGCGCCGTGTACGGTCCACCCCCTATGTCCTGCAAGTCCGCGCAACATGTTGTGCCCCCCTTTGCATGCTGGTTCGGCATGCCGGATCGATCGGAACGCAATACGGAAACGAGAATTTCACGAGACAGCCACGACTTGACCTCACACTGCGCAGCGCCTTCACTGCGACCCGAAGCGCGCGCGCAGCTTGTGCTTTTCCACCTTGCCGGACGGCGTGCGCGGCAGCGCCTCGATCATCCTGACATGGCGCGGCACCTTGTAGCCGGCGAGCGCGGCACGGCAATGCGCGAGCACGCCTTGCTCATCCAGCGCCATGCCGGGCTTTGCCACCACCAGCGCCATGCCAACCTCGCCCCAGCGCGCGTCCGGCACGCCGATGACGGCGGCCTCGGATACGGCGGCGATCTGGAACAGCACATTCTCCACTTCAGCCGGGTAAACGTTCTCGCCGCCCGAAATAAACATGTCCTTGGCGCGGTCGACGATGTAGTAATCGCCCTCCTCGTCCATATAGGCGATATCACCGGAATGCAGCCAGCCGCCACGGATGGTGGCGTCGGTGGCTTCCGGCAGGTTCCAGTAGCCGGGCGTGACGCCCGGCCCCTTGATCAGCAACTCGCCGCGCTCGCCGGGCGCCACGTCGCGGCCCTGCGGATCCACCACCCGGGTCAGCATGGAGCCGACCGGCTTGCCGATGGTGCCGATCTTGCGGCGCGCCGTGGCTTCGTCGCACACGAACACGGTCGGCCCGGTCTCGGTCATGCCAAAGCCAAAGCAGATCGTGACGCCCTTGGCCAGGTAGGCCTCCAGCAGCGGCCGCGGCACCGAGGACCCGCCCGCGGACATATTGCGCACCCGGGAAAAGTCCGCCGCCGCGAAACCGGCATGCTGGCTGAGGAAGAGGTAGACCGCGGGCACGGCGAAGAACATGGTGATGCCCTCGCCGGCGCTGGCATCGAGCTTGCGCAGCGTCACATCGGCATCGAACTGCCGCATGATGTGCACGGTGCCGCCGGCATGCAGCACCGGATTGGCGTACAGGTTCAGCCCACCCGTATGGAAGAACGGCAGCACGTTCAGGAACACGTCGTCGCGCGTGATCTTGTTGGCCAGCATGGCGTTGACGGCATTGAAGAAGACCATGCCGTAGGTCTGGATCACCCCCTTGGGGCGGCCCGTGGTGCCGGAGGTATAAAGCAGGTGCCAGACCTCGTGCTCGTCGCGGCACGGCATCTCGATAATGCGGCCGGAACTGCCTGCCAGCATCGCCTCGTACTCGGTCCAGCCACCCGGCACGTCGGCGCTCTCGTCGTCGGCCAGGTGCAATACCGCGCGCAGCGGCAAGGCGTCGCTTAGCGCGGCGGCGGTCGCCAGAAAGCCGTCGCCGGCCACCAGCACGTCGGGCGTGCAGTCGCGCAAGATCGGCAACAGCTCCGCCGCCGGCAGCCGCCAGTTCAGGCAGACCATCACCATGCCGGCCTTGGCGCAGCCATAGAGCATCTCGAAATAATCCGAGCTGTTGTGTGCCAGCACGGCCACGCGCGCCCCTTGAGCCAGCCGCAGGCGCTCGCTCAGGTATTCCGCGAAGCGGCTGGCGCGTTCGTCGAACCGCCGGTAGGTCACCGCGCGGCCGCTCTCCACGTCGACCAGCGCGACCTTGTCCGGCGTATGCAGGGCATTCTTGTGCAGCCAGTCGACTACGTACATGGTCAGGAATCTCCGCTCGTGGATGTTCTTGTTATAGCGTGTTTGAATGCTCTTGTTGCTGCTTGCTGCTTGCTGCTTGCTGCTTGCTGCTTGCTGCTTGCGCCCTACGACGCCACCTCGTGCTCGGAGCGGTCGCCGCGCAGCCTGCCGACGATGCCTTGCGGAAAGTAATACACGCTGAGGATGAACAGCAGGCCAAGCCACAGCAGCCAGCGGTCCGGATGCAACAACCCTGAGAGCAGCGGGATTGCCGCGGTGGCATCGCTCGCGAGCTTCATCACGTCCTGCAGGTAGGTCTGCGCCACCAGGAACAGCGTGGTGCCGATCAGCGCGCCGTACAGCGTGCCCATGCCGCCGATCACAACGATCAGCAGGATGTCGACCATGATCTCGAAGGACAATGACGTGTCCGGGCCGTTGTAACGCAGCCAGAGCGCCATCAGCACGCCGGCCAGCGTGGCAAACCCAGCCGACAGCACGGTGGACACCGTACGGTACACCACGGTGCGGTAGCCGATGGCCTCGGCCCGGAAATCGTTCTCGCGGATCGCCTGCAGCACCCGGCCAAACGGCGAGTTCACCACGCGCAGCAGCAACAGGAACAACACCAGCGCGCTCGCGAACACGAAGTAATACGAGAACAGCTTGCCGTTGAGCGGCACGCCGAACCACTCTGTGTCCCCCAGCGAAAAACCCGGCGTAAAGACTTCCGGCACTTTGAAGCTGATGCCGTCCTCGCCGCCGGTCCACTCGGAGAGTTGCGACACCAGCGTGGCAAACGCGGTGGCCACCGCCAGCGTGATCATGGCAAAGAAGATGGCCCTGACCCGCAGCGAAAACAGCCCGATCAGGAAGGCCAGCAGCATCGACACCAGCAACGCGCCCAGCGTGCCGAGCGCCAGCGCGCCCCACCCCGGCTCCAGCCGCGACATGGCGATCGCCACGCCATAGCCGCCGATGCCGAAGAACATGGTGTGGGCAAAGGAGACGATGCCGGTATAGCCGAGCAGCAGGTCGTAGCTGGCTACCAGCACCACGAAGATGCAGATCTTGGCCGCCATATTGAGCGCGCGCGCGCCGGGAAACAGGAACGGCGCGCACGCCAGCGCCAGCAGCATGGCCACCAGGATGACGGTCAGCACGCGGCTTCGTGGCAGGTCGCCGGAAAGCAGTCGGGTCATGGTTTTGGTTTTCCTCGGCGCTCAGCGCTTGGCCACCGGGTAAAGGCCCTGCGGACGCCACAGCAGGATCATCACCATCAGCAGGATGTTCGAAAACAGCGCCACCTTGGGAAACAGGAAGCCGGTGTAGTTGGCCATCAGCCCGACCAGCAAGGCGCCGACGAAGCAGCCCGTGGTGGAGCCGAGCCCGCCGATGATGATCACGATAAAGATCAGCACATTGACCTGGGCGCCGATGGATGCGGTGATGTTCTGCTGGTACAGCCCCCACAGCACGCCGCCCATGCCGGCAAGCCCTGCGCCCACCACGAACACGCCGATGAACAGGAGCCGGATGCGGTAGCCGAGCGACTCCACCATCTCGCGGTTCTCCACCCCGGCGCGGATCAGCAGGCCGATGCGCGTGCGGTTGAGCACCAGCACCATGGAAATAAAGATCGCCAGCCCGAGCACCACGGCGATGAGCCGGTATTTCTCGATGGCGGCATCGCCCAGCAGCACCGCGCCGCGGAACGTGATGGGCACCTGCAGCGCGATGGTCTCCGCGCCCCAGATCGCCTTGATCAGCTGCTCGGCCACGATCATGCCGCCCATGGTGATCAGGATCTGCTTGAGGTGCTGGCCGTAGACCGGGCGCACCACGATGCGCTCGAACAACAAGCCGACGGTGCCCGCAGCCACCATCGCCGCCAGGATGGCAAGGCCGAATACCGCCAGGTTGAGCCACAGGCTGTCGGCCTCCACCCAGGCGCCCAGCGGCAGCAGCACGGATGCCGCCACATAGGCCCCCAGCGCGATGAACGCGCCATGGCCGAAGTTGAGCACGTCCATCAGGCCGAACACCAGCGTCAGGCCCGACGACACCACGAACACGATCATGCCCATGGCAAGCCCTGCGATGGTCAGCGTGAGCCAGGTCGAGCCGCTGCCGATCAGCGGATAGGCCAGCAGCATCAGCAGCGGCGCCAGCGCCAGCGGGGTCCAGTCGAGCCGGACCCTGGGCAGGTCGGCCGGCGCCGCCGGGGTGGTGGGTAAGGAGCTTGTACTCGCCATAGTCTCGGTCCTGACGATATCTTGTTATGGGTCTTGTCTAGCCGGCCGCTATCCGGCCGCTATCTGGCCGCTATCGATGACGCGCTACTGGTGCGCCGCCAGCGACAAACCGAGCAGCCGCTGCTGCAGGCTTTCGTCCCCCGCCAGCGCTGCCATCGTTCCCGTATGCACCACACGCCCGTCATCCATCACGGCAACGGTGTCCCCTACCGACTTTGCCATGTGGAAGTTCTGCTCCACCAGCAGGATCGATACGTCCGTCTGCTTGAGCTCGCGGAACACCGTGATCATGTTCTGGATGATGGCCGGCGCCAGGCCCTTGGTCGGCTCGTCCACGATCAGCAGCTTGCGCGGCTCGATGATGGCGCGCGCCACCGACAGCATCTGCTTCTGCCCGCCGGACAGCACACCGGCGCGCTGATGCCAGAAGATCTTGAGCGCGGGGAACATGCGGAACACCCAGTCCAGGCGTTCGCTGTCGATCGCGCCGCTGCGCGCGGCCAGGCGCATGTTCTCGGCCACCGTCAACTCGGAGAACACGCTCATGTTCTCCGGCACATAGGCAATGCCGGCCTGTGCAATGGCGGGCGTGCCGCGGCGGGTGATGTCGGCCCCGTCGAACGCGATCCGCCCCTCGCTCGCCTGCCACAGGTTCATGATGGTACGCAGCGTGGTGGTCTTGCCGGCGCCGTTGCGCCCCAGCAGCATGGTCACGCCGCCGCGCGGCACGGCAAAGCTCACGCCGTGCAGGATGTGATACGGCCCGATATGCGTCTGCACGCTATCCAGGCTCAGGATGGGTGCTGCCGGTCCATCAGCCATGACTGCCCTCCTGCTGCGCGCTCTCGCCGTCGGCAGCGATGCCCAGGTATGCCTGCTGCACGATCGGCGAGGCGATCACCTCGGCCGGATCGCCGTCGGCCATCAGGTTGCCGTTATGCAGCACGATGATGCGGTCGGCCAGCGAGCGCACCACATCCATCTTGTGCTCCACCAGCAGCACCGTCTTGCTCTTGTCGCGCTTGATCTCCTGGATCAGGCCCAGGATCACCGGCACCTCGTCCACGCTCATGCCGGCGGTCGGCTCGTATGCCGGCGGTCGGCTCGTCGAACATGAAGATGCGTGGCTGCAGCGCCAGCAGGATGCCCACCTCCAGCTTGCGCTGGTCGCCGTGCGGCAACGAGGCCACTCGAACACGGACAAATTGGGAAACAGGCTGGTCAGCTGGAATGCCCGGCCAATGCCGCGCCGCGCCTTGTGCGGCACCGGCAGGCGCGTCACGTCCTCGCCGCCAAGCAGGATCTGCCCGGCGCTGGGCGGCAACTGGCCCGAGATCAGGTTGAAGTACGTGGTCTTGCCGGCCCCGTTGGGGCCGACGATGCAAGTCAGCTCGCCCGGACGAAACGCGCAGGACACCGCATTGACCGCCACATGGCCGCCAAAGCGGATGGTGAGATCGCGCGTCTCGAGCGCGGGCGGCCCCGCCACTGCCCGCGCAAGCGCCGCCGTTGTGTCGATGGAAGAGGCGCCCACCGTCATCACCGCTTGTTGCGGATCGGCACGTTCATTTCTTCCGGCTTGATCTCGCGGACCAGCTCGGGCACGCCCCAGGCGAACGCGGGATCGACCTTGATCTTGAAGTGGTACATCGATTGCAGCGCCTGGTGGTCTTCCTTGCGGAAGGTCATCTTGCCCTTGGGCGTCTCGAACGACATGCCTTCCATGGCCCCGATCAGCTTCTCGGTATTGGTGTCGCCATTGGTCTTCTTGAGCGCCTCGACCAGCGCGATGCCCGCCGTCATGCCACCCGCGGTGAAGAAGTCAGGCGGCGACTTGAACTTGGTGTAGTGGTTGGACACCAGCCACTCGTTGGCCTTGTTCTTGGGAATGCCGAAGTAGTAGTACGTCGCGCCTTCCATGCCGGGGAAGTTCTTGTAATTGCTCATGGCAGGCAGGATATTGCCACCGGTGGCGATCTCGATGCCGTAGCGCTTGGGATCGAGGTCGGCAATCTTGAACGGGTTGCCGGCACCGGCCCAGATGATGAAGATGATCTTGCGGCCCGGCTTGTCCTTGAGCGAGTCAAACAGCCGCTGCGCCCCGGCGGTAAAGTCCGTGGTGTTGGTCGGCAGGTATTCCTCGTGCACGATCTTGGCGTTCTTGAGCGCGCCCTTGAAGGCCTTCACGCCATCACGGCCAAAGGCGTAGTCCTGCGCCAGGGTGGCGATCTGCACGCCGGGCTTGTCCAGCGCCACTGCGTTGGAGATGGCGTCCTGCGAAGAATTGCGGCCGGTGCGGAAGATGTAGCGGTTCCACTTCTCGCCGGTGATGGAATCCGCCACGGCGGGCTCCACCAGCAGGATCTTCTTGTACTCCTCGGCCACCGGCAGCATTGCCAGCGCCGTGCCGGAAGACGTCGGCCCCACGGCAATATCCGCGCGATCGTCGCTATACGCTGCGGCAAGCTGCGCCTTGGCCACGTCGGGCTTGCCCTGGGTGTCCTTTTCCAGCACCACCAGCTTGTTGCCGTTGACCATCATGGTGCCGTTGGTGGCGTAGTCCAACCCCATCATCAGCCCGGTCTGGGTCTGCTTGGCGTAGGCCTCGAGCGCCCCGGTCTTGTCGTAGACGTGGGCGATACGGATATCCTTGGCAAGGGCGCCTGCGGCGGCCAGCAGGCTGGCCAGTGCGATGGCGCCAGCGACTTGGTGCTTGAATTGCATTCCTGTCTCCTCTGTGGGTGTCTCTTGTCGTTGCAAGTGCAGATCCTGCCAGCGTGTTGCCGCTGCGCTTTCCTTCCCGTGTTCCCGTGTTCTGTTTGCCGCCTTAGCCCGCGCGCCCGTCGCCAAGGAAGCGGCGCATGCCTGCCGCCGCCTCGGCGCTCGTCACCTGCGCCACGAACGCCACGCGTTCGCGCTCAAGCCCGGCGGCCAGTGCGTCCGCATCCCAGCACAGCAGCGCGCGCGTGTGCGCCACGCTGCCGGGCACCTTGTCCTTCAGGCCGGCCGCCAGCGACAACGCCATCGCCTCGGCCTCGCGAGCCGGCGCGAGATGCGTGGCCAAGCCCAGCGCCGCAGCCTGGCTGGCCGTCAGCGTGGTGTTCTCAAGCTGGATCGCCCGCGCGCGCGCGGCGCCGACAAGTTGCGGCAGCATCGCGGTCCAGCCACCGTCCGGGCTGAAGCCCACCACGGTGTAGTAAGGCGCGATGCGCGTGCCCTCGCCCAGCACCGTCATATCGCAGGCCAGCGCCAGGCCCAGCGAGCCGCCCGTCAGCCAGCCTTCCACCGCGGCGATCACCGGGCAGCGCAGCGCTGCCAGGCGCAGGATGGCCGCGTTAAGCAGACCAAGCAGCCGCTGCGCGTACTGCGCAAGCTCGGCGCTTTGCGGCGGGAGGGCGGCAAAGGCGCCGACGTCGCCGCCCGTGGAGAACGAGCGCCCCGCATGGCTCAGCACCACGGCGCGAACCTCCGCGTCCGCCTCCACGTGCTCCAGCGCGGCCAGCAGTGCTTCGAGCAGTTCCGGCACCAGGCTGTTGTGACGCTCAGCGCGATTGAGCCTGAGCACCGCCGTGCTGCCGACCCGCTCGACCAGCACCAGCGCGCTCATCGCGCCGCCAGCCCGTGCGAGATCATGTCGAAGGCCGTGTCGACCACCTTGTCCATCGACGCCGGCCGCTTCCACAGCGCGTAGCGCATGCCGAGGAAATTGCTGATGCCGATCAGGCACCACGCCCGCACTTCGGCGTCGCCCGGCGAGATCTCGCCTTGCTCCTCGGCCTTGCCCAGGCGGCGGCTGTAGACATCGGCGAACACCTGGAAGTAACTGCTGTAGATGGTCTCGTCCACCGAGTAGGAATCGAGCACGATACGGTACAGATTCTTGTGGCGCGACACGAAGGAAAGAAAGGCCTTGAGCCCGAGCCGTTCGGCTTCGATCTGCGTCTGCGCCGGCCCTACGTGCTTGCGCAGGTGGGCTCGCACCAGTTCCAGCATGTGCTGCACCAGCGCGCGGAAGATGTCTTCCTTGTCCTTGAAGTACAGGTAGAAGGTGCCCATGGCCACCTCCGCCTCCTGCGTGATCTCCGAGATCGAAGCCACGTAGTAGCCCTTCTCGCCAAACACTTTCTCGGCGGCACGCAGCAACGCCTCGCGGGTCTTCTGGCCGCGCGCGGTCTTAGGCTGGCTTACGCCGGATTCGGTAAGGGACATCGGGGCTCCGCAGTGGCTGGTCAGGCCGGAAACGGCAGTTAAACAGCGGTCATGCGCCGCGGAAACCGCTGCCTCCGGCCAACCTCAAAACATGATAACTGATTCATGTTTCATGATATAAAGTTAGCGATCCGTATGTCAATACATGGCTTACCCGGAGCTTTGGCCGCCACCGGGCCAGGCCAGATGCCCAGACTGGAAGCTCGCCCTTGGATGCTGCACACGCGATGACCAATGCCGATCCGGGCGAGTCCGCTCCCACCTTCGTTGCCCATGCGGCCCGCGGTTCCCGGCCCGCCTGGCGGGAGGCCGGCAGCGGGCAGGCACTGCTGCTCCTGCATGGGTGGTCGCTATCTGGCGAGGCCTTCGACGGCCAGCGCGCACTGGCGCGACACGGCTATCGTGTGATCGCCCCCGACCATGCCGGGCATGGCCTGTCTGCTGCACTGCCGCACGCCGGGCATGCCAGCGTCGCGCAACTCGCCGCCGACGCCGCCGGGTTGGTCAGGTACCTGGGATTGCGGGATGTCGTGGTGGTCGGGTGGTCGATGGGAGCCATGGTGGCCTGGGAGTTGATGCGCAGCGATGCTGCCCTGCCCCTGGCGGCGGTCGGCGCCATCGACATGACGCCGCGCCTGGTCGGCGCGGCCGACTGGCCGCATGGCCTGCATGGGCGCTACGACATCGTCCAGGCCGCTCAAATGGCCGCGCACGTGCGCCAGGACTGGCCTCGCCTGATCGATTCGGTGCGCGCCGGCCTGTGGTCCGCCGGCAACAAACCCGATGCGGCCCAGGCAAGCCGAATCGCCGGCATCATGCGCCAGTGCGCGCCGGATGCCCTTGCCGCGCTGTGGGAAGACATGGCCCGCCAGGACTACCGCCTGGCGTTGCGCCAGGCTCGCCTGCCTCTATTCCATCTGGTTGGGGAACGCAGCCGTCTCTACGCGCCAGCCGTGGCCCAGGCCACGCTGCGACTGCAACCGGCCGCCCGCATTGCCACCATCGACGGCACCGGCCATGCCCCGCACATGGAACGCCCGGCTGCCTTCAACGCAGCGCTGCGCGAGATGCTTGACTGGCTGGACTCGCCTGGCGCTCAAGCCAGCAGCCGATAGGTCCACAGGCCCAGCGCGGTCAGCAGCAATGAGCCGCCAAGGTGCAGCAAGAGGTGCACCGCCGCCCAGCCGTAGTCGCCCGCCATCAGGTTGCTGACGACCTCGCTGGAGAACGTGGAAAAGGTGGTCAGGCCACCCAGGAAGCCGGTCACGGCCAGTAGGCGCCATTCGGGCGGCAACTCCGCATGCGCGCCGAAGAATCCCACCGCCAGCCCGATCAGGTAGCCGCCCACCAGGTTGGCCGCCAGCGTGCCGTAGGGCAGTGCCGGGTTGGCGGCGTTCCACAGCACGGAGAACGCCCAGCGCAGCCACGCACCGACCGCGGCCCCGACCCCGACCGCCACAAAACCGAGCGCGCCCATCAACCCTTGAGGCCCGGAGTTTGCACGTCCGCCACCTCTGCTGTGGCGTTAAGCGAGCGAATGCCCCAGCGTGCCAGCGCCGATTCATCGGTCACCCGCGCGTCGACCCAGCGCGCGCCGTCCGGCGTCTGCTCCTTCTTCCAGAACGGCGCTTCGGACTTGAGGTAATCCATGATGAATTCGCAAGCGGCAAAGGCATTGCCGCGATGTGCTGAGGCCACCGCCACCAGCACGATCTGGTCCAGCGGCAGCAAGGGGCCGACCCGATGCACGATGGTGACGCCAAGCAGCGCCCAGCGCTCCCGCGCCACCGCTTCGATCCGGGCTAGCGCCTTCTCGGTCATGCCCGGATAGTGTTCCAGTTCCATCGCGCTGACCGCGCTGCCGTCGTTCATGTCGCGGACCGTGCCGACAAAGCTGGCCACCGCGCCCACGCCGGGCTGGCCATGGCGCAATGCCGCCACCTCGGCGCCCAGGTCGAAATCTTCGCACTGCACCCTGACGCTCATCTCAGCCTCCGGTCACGGGCGGGAAAAACGCCACTTCGCAGCCATCGGCCAGCACGCTGTCCGCGCCGGCCACCTCGTGGTCCACGGCCATGCGCAAGGCACGGCCCTCGGCCAGGACCCTCGGGCCCCAGGCGCCGCCCGCGGGCCCCGAGCCACTGGCGCAGGTCCGCCACGGTAGCCACCTCGGCCGGCACCGCGACGCGCTCCTGCCCCAGGCCCAGCTGCTCGCGCACGCTGGCAAAAAAACGCAGTTCGATGTGCATGGCGGTCTCGCTCCTCATGCCAGCAGGTTGTCGAAGGCGATGAACTGCACGGTGTCGCCACGCGCGATCGGCTGGTTGGGTGGGTTGTCGACCAGCCCCTCCCCCCACACCGTGGACGTCAGCACGCCCGAGCTCTGGTTGGGGAACAGATCGAGCCCGCCGGCCTGGTTGATGCGCACGCGCAGGAACTCGTTGCGGCGGTCACCCTTGGGCAGGTCGAAATCGGCGCGCAGCGGCAGCCGGCGCGGCATCACGTCCTGCACGCCTTGCAGCCGCAGGATGAAGGGCCGCACGAACAGCAGGAAGGTCACGAAGCTGGAAACGGGATTGCCCGGCAGCCCCAGGAAAAACGCCGGTGCCTGCTCGCCGCGCGCCACTTCGCCAAACGCCAGCGGCTTGCCCGGCTTGATGGCGATCTGCCACAGGTTGAGCCGCCCTTCGGCCTCGACCGCCGGTTTGATATGGTCTTCCTCGCCCACCGAGACGCCGCCCGAGGTGATGATCAGGTCACGCCCCTCGGCGGCCCGGCGCAAGGTGTCGCGCGTAGCGGCCAGCGTGTCGGGCACGATGCCGAAATCGCTGATCTCGCAGCCGAGGTTTTCCAGCAGCCCGCGCAGCGTGAAGCGATTGGAGTTGTAGATGGCGCCCGGCTTGAGGGGCTCGCCCGGCATGGCGAGTTCGTCGCCGGTAAAGAACACCGCCACCTTGACGCGCCGCACCACGTCCAGCGACGCCTGCCCCACCGAGGCGGCAAGACCCAGCGCCTGCGGCGTCAACCGCGTGCCAGCCGGCAGGATCACGCTGCCGGCACGGATGTCCTCGCCGGCCCGGCGGATCCACTCGCCCGGCCGCGGCGCGTGATTGACGACCACTTCGTCGCCTTGCGCCACGCACTGCTCCTGCATCACCACTGCGTCCGCGCCCGGCGGAATCAGCCCGCCGGTAAAGATGCGGGCCGCGGTGCCAGCCGCCAGCGCGGTGCCGATATGGCCGGCGGGAATGCGCTGGGCCACCCGCAGGCGCGCGCCCGGCGCCGCCACGTCGGCGCTGCGCACCGCGTAGCCGTCCATCGAGGTGTTGTCGGCCGGAGGTACGTCCAGCGTGCTCGACACCGGCGCGGCCAGCACGCGGCCGTTGGCCTCCAGCGTGGCGATGCGCTCGGCTTCAGCGAGCGGGCGGGCGCCAGCCAGCAAGGCTTCGAGGGCCTGGGCCATGGTCAGCATGGGGGGACGGGCGGGCGAGGCAGCTCAGGCAGCTCAGGCATTGTCAGACCGCGAACCCAAGGCCATCCAGCGCCCATGGGAAACGGCCCGCGTACCGCCCCCGGTACATGCAGGGCAATGCGAGGGCCGCGCGATTCCTGCTCGGCAAGTCTGATTGTAGCGAGTTGGCGCGCTGCCGGCAGGAACGCCGCCGGCAGCGCGCCAAGGCTTACAGGCCGGTGTGGCCGGCGATATAAGCCTTGATCCGGTCCACTTCGGCCGGCATCACCTCAAAGCGCTGCGGCAGGTTTTCGATGCCTTCGAAGCTGGCCGGGCGCTCCGGCTCAACGCCAAGCGCCTCGCGGATCGTGTCGGCAAACTTGGCCGGCAGCGCGGTCTCCAGCACCAGCATCGGCACACCGGGCGTGAGATGCTCGCGCGCGACCTTGATGCCATCGGCAGTGTGCGTGTCGATGGTGATGCCGTAGCGCTCGGACAGGCCGCGGATGGTGGCGAGGCGGTCCTCGTGCGTGCTGCGGCCCGAGACAAAGCCAAAGGCGCGGATACGCTCGAATTCCGGGGTGCCTGACAGGTCGAAGCCGCCCTTGGTGTCAACGTCTTCGCGGAACATCTTGGCCAGCTTGTCGCCATCGCGGCCCAGCAGGTCGAACACGAAGCGCTCGAAGTTCGACGCCTTCGAGATGTCCATGCTCGGGCTGGACGTGTGATACGTCTCCGCCGACTTGCGCACGCGGTAGGTGCCCGTGCGGAAGAACTCGTCGAGCACGTCGTTCTCGTTGGTGGCGACCACCAGCTTGTCGATCGGCAGGCCCATCATGCGCGCGATATGGCCAGCGCAGACGTTGCCGAAATTGCCCGACGGCACGCAGAACGAGACCTTCTGGCCGGGGCCATCGGTCGCCAGCAGCCAGCCCTTGAAGTAGTACACCACCTGGGCCACCACGCGCGCCCAGTTGATCGAGTTGACCGTGCCGATCTTCTGGCGGGCCTTGTAGTCGAGATCGTTGGAGACCGCCTTGACGATGTCCTGGCAGTCGTCGAACACGCCTTCCACCGCCAGGTTGAAGATATTCGGGTCTTGCAGGCTGAACATCTGCGCGGTCTGGAACGCGCTCATCTTGCGGTGCGGGCTGAGCATGAACACGCGGATGCCGCGCTTGCCCCGCATGGCGTATTCCGCCGCGCTGCCGGTGTCGCCCGAGGTGGCGCCGAGAATGTTCAGCTCCTGCCCGGCACGCGCGAGCGCGTACTCGAACAGGTTGCCGAGCAACTGCATGGCCATGTCCTTGAAGGCCAGCGTGGGGCCGTTGGACAGGCCCAGCAATTGCAGCCGCGTGCCGCCCTCCTCGCCCAGCGTGCGCAGCGGGGTGATGTCGGCGGTGTTGTCGCCCGGGCGAGCGTTGCAGTACACCTCGGCGGTGTAGGTCTTGCGCGTCAGCGCGCGCAGGTCCTCGGCCGGGATGTCGTCGCAGAAGCGGGACAGGACTTCGAACGCGAGATCGGCGTACGACAGCTTGCGCCAGGCTTCCAGCTCGTCGGCCGTGACCTGCGGGTACTCCCGGGGCAGGTACAGGCCGCCGTCCGGCGCCAGGCCGCCCAGCAGGATCTCGGAGAAGGTTTGCGGCATCTCATGGCCGCGCGTCGACTGGTATTTCATCGGTGCGTTCAGTTCAGTTCTTCCATGCGCAGGCGCGTGACGGCGGACAGCACGGTCGGCAGCGCCTCGATCTTGGCGATGGCGGCGTTGACCTGCTTCTCGAGGGTGAGGTGCGAGAGCATGATGATGTCGGTCTGCGGCTCGCCTTCACGCGACTCCTTCTGCAGCATGGCATCGATGGAGATGCCGGCGTCGGCCAGGATGCGGGTGATGTCGGCCAGCACGCCGGTTTCGTCCGCCACGCGCATGCGCAGGTAGTAGGAGCTGGTGACTTCCTCGATCGGCAGCACCGGCACGCTGGACAGCTCATCCGGCTGGAAGGCCAGGTGCGGCACGCGGTGCTCGGGGTCGGCGGTGTGCAGGCGAGTCACGTCGACCAGGTCGGCGATCACGGCCGAGGCGGTCGGCTCGGCGCCTGCGCCCTTGCCGTAGTACAGCGTGGCGCCCACGGCGTCGCCCTGCACCAGCACGGCGTTCATGGCGCCTTCCACATTGGCGATCAGGCGCTTGGCCGGCACCAGCGTCGGGTGCACGCGCAGCTCGATGCCGTTCTCGCGGCGGCGCGTCAGGCCCAGCAGCTTGATGCGGTAGCCCAGTTCCTCGGCGTAGCGGATATCCACGGCCGACAGCTTGGTGATGCCTTCCACATAGGCCTTGTCGAACTGCACCGGCATGCCGAAGGCGATCGAGCTCATCAGCGTGATCTTGTGCGCGGCGTCGATGCCTTCGATGTCGAAGGTGGGATCGGCCTCGGCGTAGCCCAGCGCTTGCGCTTGCTTGAGCACCGTGTCGAAGTCCAGGCCCTTGTCGCGCATTTCCGACAGGATGAAGTTGGTGGTGCCGTTGATGATGCCGGCGATCCACTCGATACGGTTGGCGGTCAGGCCTTCGCGCAGCGCCTTGATGATGGGGATGCCACCGGCCACCGCGGCTTCGAAGGCAACGATCACGCCCTTCTTGCGCGCGGCTTCGAAGATCTCGTTGCCGTGCACGGCCAGCAGCGCCTTGTTGGCGGTGACCACATGCTTGCCGTTCTCGATGGCCTTGAGCACCAACTCGCGGGCGATGCCGTAGCCGCCGATCAGCTCGATCACGATGTCGATCTCGGGGCGGGTGACGACCTCGTTGGCATCGGCCACCACCTCGACCTGCCCACCGGTCAGCTCGCGGGCGCGCTCGGTGTTGAGGTCGGCCACCATGGCAATCTCGATGCCGCGCCCGGCGCGGCGGCGGATTTCTTCCTGGTTACGTTGCAGCACATTGAACGTGCCGCTACCGACGGTACCGATGCCAAGCAGGCCTACTTTGATGGGATTCATGGACGATCTGACTCTGAGTTGCTGAAAAATGGAATACGCCGCAATGGCCTCGCTGGGGCCGGCTCAGGCCGCGTGGCCGTGGCGCTTGCGGTAGGCCTCGAGGAAACGGCCCACGCGGGCGATGGCCTCGCGCAGGTCCTCCTCATGGGGCAGGAACACGATACGGAAATGGTCTGGCTTGTCCCAGTTGAAGCCGGTGCCCTGCACCAGCAGCACCTTGGACTCCTGCAGCAGTTCATAGATGAACTCCTGGTCGTCCTGGATCGGGTACATCGACAGGTCGAGCTTGGGGAACAGGTACAGCGCGGCCTTGGGCTTGACGCAGGTGACGCCCGGAATCTGCGTGATCAGTTCATGGGCAAGATCGCGCTGGCGGCGCAGGCGGCCGCCGTCGCCCACCAGGTCATTGATGCTCTGGTAGCCGCCCAGCGCGGTCTGGATGGCCCACTGGCCGGGCACGTTGGCGCACAGGCGCATCGAGGACAGCATGTTCAGCCCCTCGATATAGTCCAGCGCGGGCCGCTTGTCGCCCGACACCACCATCCAGCCGGCGCGGTAGCCGCAGGAGCGGTAGTTCTTGGACAGTCCGTTGAAGGTCACCGTCAGCACATCGGTTGACAGCGCCGCGATCGAGGTGTGGCTATGGCCGTCGTACAGGACCTTGTCGTAGATCTCGTCAGCGAAGATGATCAGGCCGTGTTCGCGCGCAATCACCACGATGGCCTTGAGCAGTTCGTCCGAATACAGGGCGCCGGTGGGGTTGTTCGGGTTGATGACGACGATGGCCTTGGTATTCGGCGTGATCTTGGCGCGGATATCGTCCAGGTCGGGCATCCACTCGTTGGCCTCGTCGCACACATAGTGCACCGGGGTGCCGCCCGACAGGCTCACCGCAGCGGTCCACAGCGGGTAGTCCGGCGCCGGCACCAGCACTTCGTCGCCACTGTTGAGCAGCGCGTTCATCGACATCACGATCAGCTCGGAGGCGCCGTTGCCGACGTAGATATCGTCCAGGCCCACGCCCTCGATGCTCTTTTGCTGCGTGTAGTGCATGATCGCCTTGCGCGCGGCGAAGATGCCCTTGGAGTCCGAATAGCCCGCCGAATTGGGCAGGTTGCGCATCATGTCCTGCTGGATCTCTTCCGGCGCATCGAAGCCGAATACGGCCAGGTTGCCGATGTTCAGCTTGATGATCTTGTGGCCTTCCTCTTCCATCTGCTTGGCCTTCTCCAGCACCGGGCCGCGGATGTCATAGCAAACATTGTTGAGCTTGTTGGATTTCTGGATCGGTTTCACGGCGATGTCGGCAGGAGGCAAGGGCCGCCGGGTAGCGGCGGCAATCTAGGGAATCTGGGTGGGAAAGGAGCGGCCCGCGTAGCCTCTGCGCTGCGTTGCAACGCAAAACGTGGCAGGCAGGGAGGCAAAAGCTATAATTTATCGGATTATGACAGACTTCGGCAGGGATTCTTGCATTGCAGCGTACGCCGCCGGTACCCCGGGGCCGCAGCAAAGCCGCCCGGCCCGCCTGCCCCAAAATGCTCTCAACCCGCCCTGCGCTGCCCCCGGCCGAGTCGCCGCGCGCGCCGCGAAGGGCAGCGCCAGATAAGGTTCGCCCTTGAAACTCCACGCTGACCAGCCCAATGCCCTCAATACGGTAACGTCGTACGGCCCGGGTTATATCGAAATCAACATGGTGCGCTACACGGAATCCGTGCTGGTCATGCCCGAAGGCGAGATCCGGCCGTGGCCCGTGCAGCGCTTCGAAGACCTGGAACCCGCGCACTTCGAAGGCCTGCTGGCGCACTCGCCCGAAGTGGTGCTGCTGGGCACCGGCAGCCGCCTGCGCTTCCCCCATCCCCGCCTGACCGCCTCCCTGGCGCGCCTGCATGTCGGGGTGGACGCCATGGATCTGCAGGCCGCCTGCCGCACATACAATATCCTGATGGCCGAAGGCCGCAAGGTGGCGGCCATCCTGATGCTGGAGGAACCTGCCTGAGCCCGCCCTGCGGCCCAGCGGCCGAGTTGCAAGTTAGGTACGCGCCACGCTTGAAGTTTGCCGGCCTGCCCCCATCTGCCGCCACCATGGTGGCCGCACTCACGCAGCCGCCCCCGTCCTGTCCCTCCCAGGAGCCATAAGAATGACAGTCAGTCTCAGCCAGCCCGTACCCGATTTCAGCGCACCTGCCACCGGCGGCACGTTCAGCCTCGCCGCCCAGCGTGGCAAGACCATCGTCCTGTATTTCTACCCCAAGGACAACACCCCGGGCTGCACCACCGAAGCCATGAACTTCCGCGACCAGCATGACGACTTCGTCAAGGCGGGCACGGTGGTCTTCGGCATCTCGCGCGACAGCCTGAAGTCCCACGAGAATTTCAAGGCCAAGCTGGAACTCCCCTTTGAACTGATCTCCGACGGCGACGAAGCCGTGTGCCATCTGTTCGATGTCATCAAGATGAAGAAACTGTATGGCAAGGAAGTGCGCGGCATCGAGCGCAGCACCTTCATCATCGACGGCAAGGGCATCCTGCGCCATGCGCTGCGGGGCATCAAGGTGCCCAACCACGTCGATGACGTGCTGGAAATCGTGCGCGGCCTCTGATCCTGGGCGAGATCCGGAGCGAGATCCAGAGCAATTCGGCCCGGCGCTTTAATGCAGCGCAACAACACCGTTACAAGTCGCCTCTGCGAGCGATTGCAAAACAGAAAACGTTCGGATACATTGACCTTTAATGAGTTCAAGATCCGGATGCCACGCAGCTTCATTGTCCCGGCCCAGGCGCACCTTGCCACAGGCCGGTAGCGGACCTGCCGTGTCTCCGGTCCAAAGAAAAGCCGCCAAACCTGCTACCCAGGTTGGCGGCTTTTTTGTTTGTGTGGTTTGTACGCACAGGACACGATCCCCAATGACGCGGCGCCATGCGGCCGCGCCAGTGTCCTGCGCCGTTTTCCAGCCGTCTTCTCCCCCTGAAAGGAAAGCCTAGCATGCCGCTGCCGACCATGCCCGCCAAGCCTGCCCAATTGCTTGACCCGAGCGAATTCGCCCCGGTGACCAAGCTGACTAAGGCCAAATCAGCGCCGCAGGGTAAGAAACCTGTGCCGGCGCTGGAGCGTGTGGCCTTGCTGGAAACCGGAACTAGCAAAGCGGAAAACGCGCCGGCCGTGGTGGCCAGCGCCAGCGGTCCGACGCGAGCGCGCACCAAGGATGCGCCGCCGTCCGCGCTGAAGTCCGTGCCGTCGCTGGCGGCCGTGCCCAAAGCCCCCGCCAAGGCCCCTGGCACGACCAACCGGCGCATGCAGAAACACGCTGGCCCCAGCAAGCTGTTCGTGCTGGACACCAATGTGCTGATGCACGACCCATCCTCGCTGTTCCGCTTCGAAGAGCACGACGTCTATCTGCCGATGATGACGCTCGAGGAACTGGACAACCACAAGAAGGGCATGAGCGAAGTTGCCCGCAACGCGCGCACCGTCAGCCGTACCCTGGACGCGCTGGTGGGCGGCACCGACGGCGTGCTCGACGATGGTTTGCCGCTGGCCAAGCTGGGTAACCGCGACGCGCAAGGCAAGCTGTTCCTGCAGACCAGGCTGAACGAAATCAAGCTGCCCGACGGCTTGCCGCAGGGCAAGGCGGACAACCAGATCCTGGGCGTGGTCAGCGCCCTGCAGCAGCAGTTCCCGGAGCGCCAGGTCGTGCTGGTGTCGAAAGACATCAACATGCGCATCAAGGCGCGCGCGCTCGGCCTGCCCGCCGAGGACTACTTCAACGACCAGGTCCTCGAGGACAAGGACCTGCTGTACTCGGGCGTGATGCTGCTGCCCAACGACTTCTGGGCCAAGCATGGCAAGGGGGTGGAAAGCTGGCAGGATCCGAAGTCCGGCGCCATGTTCTATCGTCTGACAGGCCCGCTGGTGCCCTCCTTCCTGGTCAACCAGTTCGTCTTCCTGGAACCCAGCGACGGCAGCCTGCCGCTGTACGCCCAGGTCAAGGAAATCAACGGCAAGACCGCGCTACTGCAGACACTCAAGGACTACACGCATCACAAGAACAATGTGTGGAGCGTGACCGCGCGCAACCGCGAGCAGAACTTCGCGCTCAACCTGCTGATGCATCCGGAGATCGACTTCGTTACCCTGCTGGGCCAGGCCGGTACCGGCAAGACCCTGCTGGCGCTCGCGGCGGGCCTTGAGCAGGTGCTCGACCAGAAGCTCTACAACGAGATCATCGTCACCCGCGCGACCGTGCCGGTCGGCGAGGACATCGGCTTCCTGCCCGGCACCGAGGAAGAAAAGATGCAGCCCTGGATGGGCGCCTTCGACGACAACCTGGAAGTGCTGCAAAAGAGCGACGACAGCGCCGGCGAATGGGGCCGCGCCGCCACCCAGGAACTGATCCGCTCGCGCATCAAGGTCAAGAGCATGAACTTCATGCGCGGACGCACCTTCGTCAACAAGTTCGTCATCATCGACGAGGCGCAGAACCTGACGCCCAAGCAGATGAAGACGCTGGTAACGCGTGCCGGCCCCGGCACCAAGATCATCTGCCTGGGCAACATTGCGCAAATCGATACGCCTTACCTGACCGAGGGTTCGTCCGGCCTTACCTACGTGGTCGACCGGTTCAAGGGCTGGAGCCACAGCGGCCATGTGACACTGGCGCGCGGCGAACGCTCGCGCCTGGCCGACCATGCCGCGGATGTGCTTTAAGGGGCGCGCCAACCGGAGCCGTTAAGACGCCTGCCCCCTTGAACTACCGGAAACCCTGTAGGACCGCGACCGGCAGATTTGCCTGCCGGCGTGGCCTAGCATCAAGGCATCCGGAACGCCCGCCATTTCGGTACCTCGCGTGCCGGCGCCTGGCGGGCGCTTTTTTTTGCCCCCTACGGCTTGTTGGATCGATGGAGACATTGATGGACAACCACCTTCGCCACACACCGCTGCGGCTCGCGCTGGCTGGCAGCATCGCGATTGCCGCGCTCTCGTTGCCATCGGGCCCGGCGCTGGCCGCCGACGAACTGGTGATTCGCACCATGGGCCCGGTCAGCTACGTCTGCGGTGGCATTGGCGCGGATGAACAGCAGCAGCTGGCCGCGCAGCAGAAAAACTTCAACATGGGCGTGCTGTTCATCCAGGGCGAGCGCGGCGAATTCCTGTCCGATGTCGCCGTCAAGATGACCCGCGAAGGCCATGAAGTGGCCAGCTTCATCGCGTCCGGGCCAAAGTGCCTGATCAAGGCCCCGCAAGGCAGCTACAATATCGAAGCGACTTATAAGGGACAGGCCAAGTCGGTCAGCGTGAGTACGGGCACTTACAACGCGCAGTTGCGCTGGTAAGGGGCCAAGGGGGCGCCCCCTCACGCCACGGCACCTGACCCGGGATCGGACCGAGAAGGATGCCTCTGCGCCAGATTGCCCCAACAGGAAGACGCGTGGCCCGCGTGGCTCTCATCTTCCACACCGCCCACCTGCCCGTGCTTTGCACGGCGGCATTGCTGCTCGCCGCCTGCGCCTCGACGCCGCCAGCGCGCTACAACGCCCAGCCGCGTCCTGCGGGCACTCCCATGGTGGATCCCAGCGCCGGGCTCGAAGAGGTCTCCATCCAGGCAATGTCGCTGGTTGGCACACCCTATCGCTACGGTGGCAATACGCCGGACTCGGGCTTCGACTGCAGCGGGCTCGTGCGCTATGTCGTGCTGCGCGCCGCCAATGTCAACCTGCCTCGCACCACCGAGGCCATGGGCGACCGCGGCGTTTCGCTGGAGCGCAGCCAGGTAGCCTCGGGCGACCTCGTCTTCTTCAACACCACGGGCCGGGCCAATTCGCATGTTGGCATCTATGTCGGGCAGAACCGCTTTGTCCACGCGCCTTCCACCGGCGGCACGGTGCGGCTCGAAGACATGACCAAGTCGTACTGGGCCTCCCGGTACAACGGCGCGCGGCGCGTTGCGTCGGGAATCAACCAGGCGCCGGCATCGGTCGCCCCCCCGGCCGCACCAGCGCCGCCACCTTCCGTTGCGCCCCCAGCCCCCGTGGATGACGATCCGATTGCCGCATTTGCCAATCGATAGCCTTCGGCTCCGGTCTTCCCAACAAGCAAAAAGCCAGGCGCAATGCCTGGCTTTTTGCTTGTCGAGCGAGAATCCGACGGCCCGGTGGCTTAGAGGATATGCCGGCCGATCCACCATGCGATGGCGGCCATGAAGGCAGATGCGGGAATCGTCAGCACCCAGGCCCAGACGATATTGCCGGCCACGCCCCAGCGCACCGCCGACATCTTCTGCACCGAGCCCACGCCGACGATGGCGCCGGTGATGGTATGGGTGGTCGACACCGGCACGCCGAGCGCCGAGGCGATGAATAGCGTGATGGCGCCGCCCGTCTCCGCGCAGAAGCCGCCTACCGGCTTGAGCTTGGTGATCTTCTGGCCCATGGTACGCACGATGCGCCAGCCACCAAACATGGTGCCCATGCCGATCGCCACGTAGCAGGAAACGATGACCCAGATCGGCGGCTCCGCGCCACCCTGCGCCACGTGGCCGCTGGCGATCAGCAGCATCCAGATGATGCCGATGGTCTTCTGCGCGTCATTGCCGCCATGGCCCAGGCTGTACAGCGATGCCGAGACCAGCTGCAGCCGGCGGAACCAGCGATCGACCCGCGACGGCGGCGTGCGGAAGAATGTCCACGGCGTGCGGAAGAATGTCCAGGCCACGATCACCATCATTAGCGAACCGAGCAGGAATCCCAGCAGCGGCGAGATCACGATAAACGCCACGGTCTTGAGAAGACCGCCGCCAACCAGTGCGCTGGTGCCGCTCTTGGCCACGGCGGCGCCTACCAGGCCACCGATCAGCGCGTGAGACGACGATGACGGAATACCGTAGTACCAGGTAATCAGATTCCAGGCAATGGCACCCATCAGGGCGCCGAAGATCACGTAGTGATCGACGATGTTGACGTCGATCGTGCCGGTACCGACGGTCGCCGCCACTTTCAGGTGGAAGATGAAAATCGCCACCACATTGCACATGGCCGCCATGGCCACCGCGTGGTGCGGCTTGAGCACGCCAGTCGATACCACCGTCGCAATCGAGTTGGCGGCATCGTGAAAGCCGTTCATGAAGTCGAACAGCAGTGCGAGAGCCACCAGCAGCCCGATGACCCACAGGCTCATTTGTATTGTTTGCATGCCGATGTGTGCCTCAGGCGTTTTCCAGGACGATGCCTTCGAGAATGTTGGCGACGTCCTCGCACTTGTCGGTAATGGTTTCGAGCTGCTCGTAGATAGCCTTCAGCTTGATCAGGCGCTTGACGTCCGTCTCGTCGCGGAACAGCTTGGACATGGCGGCGCGCATCACGCGATCGGCCTCGGACTCGAGTTGGTCGATCTGCTGCGCCGTCTTCAGGATGGCGCCGGCATTGCTCATGTCGTCCAGCAGGCCGACCGCGATCTTGACCTGGTCGCAGCACTGCACGCAGATGGAGGCCAGCTTGCGCGCTTCGTCGGTCAGGCTGGTCACGTCGTACAGCGAGATGGTCTCGGCCACGTCTTCCATCAAGTCGAGGATGTCGTCCATGGTGGTGATGAGCTTGTGGATCTCATCGCGGTCCAGCGGCGTGATGAAAGTCTTGTGCAGCAGGTCGATCGTGTCGTGCGTGATCCGATCGGCTTTCTTTTCGGTGGCTTGCACGCGGCGGGCATGTGCCTCGGCATTGGGCAGGTCGTTGACCAGCACTTCCAGCTCGCGGGCGGCGGTCACCGCGCAATCGGCGTGCTGGTTGAAGTATTCG
>NZ_AHJE01000081.1 GCF_000243095.1 Cupriavidus basilensis OR16
GCGGCGGACATGCGGGCCTTGTTCTCCGCATCGAAGGGGTTGAGCATGCCGACCAGCACCGCGCCTTCGTTCATCCGGGCCATCTCGGCCGGGGTCGGGGCGCGGACCTTGAGCACCAGCTGTGCGCCCAAGGCGTCGGCGGCGCTGCCGATGCGGGCGCCGACCGCCTCGTAGGCAGCGTCGGGCTGGCTGGCGCGTAAGCCCGCACCGGCTTGCACGATCACCTGATGGCCCTGTGCGACATACTTCTTGACTGTCTCCGGGGTGGCGGCGACGCGTGCCTCACCTGATCGCGTCTCCCGCGGGATGCCGATCTGCATCATTGGTTTCCTTTCACAAAAGACCCTACGTCGCGCAGAGCGCGGGAAGTACGACTCAAGCACGCGTTCTGCCTGCCTGTTCGCATCGGTCGCACACAACACATGTGGCCAGTAAGCTCACGTCCAGACTGTACACCATATATATTATTGTCGACAACAATAAATCGAGGCGAGATGCTCCATTCACTGGCCTATGAATAGACGCGTCGTCGCGCAAGTATGGAGAGAACAGCAGATGAAGAGCGTGGGGCTGCCTCAAGCGGATGAGGCGAGCCGACAGCTATGATGAGGCGCCACCTGGCGTAGATGATTACAGCATTGCGAGGGCGGAAAGAGCCGCAGATGAGTGGACTGCCTTGACTGGCGAAACCATCCGCGATGCCCCGCAGGTAGTAGGTGCGGGATTCAGTACATCAAAAGAGATTGGCGATACGACTACACGCGTCGGATTGCTGCGCGTAGCTACCGCCGTGGCAGCCATCGGCACGAAGTATCATCAACAGAAGGAACTCCGTGCCGCAGGCATCAAACCGGTAGCCCCGATGGTTCGTGGGGGCAACTAGGCAGCCTTGCGCCGCTTAGCAGTCTGCGCTGTCTGCTCTCGCACGACCGAGCCTTTGCCGTCCTTTGAGACGGCGGGAGCAACGGGCTTCACCTTGAGGGCACGCAGCGCGGCATCCCTCGCCTCATCCAACCGCTTCTGGGCAAGGGCGAGCAGCAACTCCTCGTCACGCTTTTGCACCGCGTTATGGAGCGCACGCCAGGTCTTTAACGAAGCAGGAATGGATTGCGGAGCGGCGGATAGCCCAAGACGAACGTAACGCAACGTGCGAAGCGATATGGATTGCAGCATGTCAACCAGCAATTTGTTAGCACACAAATCGACAATCGCAAAATTTAGCAGAAAGCTCTCGACAGCATAGGCGTCGACCGACTCGTCCGCTGCCTTAGCGAGCTTTGGCATGCGTTCGTCGAGGACTTCCTGGAGCCCGCCCGAGTTCTCGCGCACAACCTGCTCCAGCATCGTAACGTAGAGTACGGCTCGAACCTTAAAGATATCGCGAAGCTCCATCTCGCCGGGCGCGGTGACAATAGCACCGCGCCTAGCCTGAAACTCGACCAACCGGTCTCGCTCGAGAATGCGCATAGCCTCCCTGACCGGGGCGCGGCTTACATGCAGCACTTCGCTAATGTCCTTCTCTAGTAAACGCTGACCCGACCGGAAAAGATCTAGCGTGATCACGCCAGCCAGTCGAGCGGCGATCTGTTCGGCAACGGGCGCGGATGCGCGCGCCCAGTCCTGCCCTCTTAGCACAGCGTGCTCAACAGCCAGCATCAGCTGATTTTTGGGCGTGAGGAGGCTAGAGAGATCCGGGAGGTTTTCAGTCTTGCTTCTGCTCATGGTTTCGAATACCGGTGTACTTTCCTGACGCCGCATGGCTACTGCGTAACTTCGGTATTCTATCCTTCCCAATGCTCTCTTTGAGGTTGACAGCACCTATAAACCACCGAGCAAGCCCAATGAATCACTTTTGTCGACAATATTTTCATCCTGGGACAATATCCGAGAGCGTTGTCATCGCCGCCCGTGCTCGGTAAGGGGCGCCACCTCTAGCGTCCCTTACCGAAGGACAGTGCTGCCGCGACCGGCAGTTGCGTGAAGTCAGTGGTATCCCGGGGCTTGCGCACGCATGGCGCTTGCCTTGGTCTCAGCCGTTCGAGAGCGCCACATCGCCGATGTGTGCCCAGTTGAAAACATAAACCTTAGAACGGCTTATCCCCGATGATGGCTGCGCGTTCCATTTTTCGTGGGGCTGGCCAATAGTCGTGCACGGCATAATGCTGAGTGCAACGATTGTCCCATATCGCAACGGTATTTGGCCGCCAGCGGAAACGGACCTGATATTCGGGAATTGCGGCTTGACTCAGCAGGTAGTTCAGCAGATGACTCGCACCCGGCGTCTTGTCCTGGCCATAGCGGACATTCTCGGGGGTGTGGAAATTCGCGAAATGCGTCGTGAAGCTGCCCACATAGAGAATCTTTTCCCCCGTTTCCGGGTGCGTCCGCACTACCGGATGCTCAACCATGGGGTTCTCCGCCGCCAGCTTTGCACGAGCTTCCGGGCTCATAACAGCACCGAATGAATGCTCGATGCTGTGCTTGGCGCGCAAACCTGCGATGCGGGCTTTGATCTCGTCCGGGAGCTTCTTGTAAGCCTCCGCCATATTGACCCAAATGGTGTCTCCGCCTACGTCCGGACATTCGATGCAGTGCAGTACGGCGCCCATCGGCGGACATTCGCGCCACAATCCGTCGGTGTGATAGTTGTTCTCGTAGCTTTCCTTTTTGTCGCTTCGATAGATCCGTACCAGGCGGGATAATCAGGATCGCTGTCGAGGATCGGATGATCCTCGAGGTTGCCGAATTTCCGGGCGACCGCAATATGCTCTGCCCGCGTGATTTTCTGATCCCGGAAAAAGAGTACCTTGTATTTCAACAAGAGCGCCTTGACCTCGGAGAATAGCGAATCGTTGCGCGAAGCATCACCCAGGCTTACTCCGCTAACTTCGGCACCAATACTGCAGGTCGAAGGTTCTATGCGCATGATGGACTCCATTAGATTAGGTATGTCGGGAGACTTAGATCAAACCGCACACGGCAAGGCGAGTGCTGGTAACAACAGCGACATGGTTCACAACCCGCCCTTCATTGAACTTCCCGGAGGCGTGCGGTACGCCCCCGGGATGATCGAGATCGCTCAAGTAGCGAGATGCACCAGTTGCTTGCCGAAGTTGGCGCCGGTAAGCATGCGGATAAACGCGGCAGGCGCGCTGGTCAAGCCTTGCGCAACGTCCTCCTTGAAGCGCAACTTCCCTTCGCGATGCCAGGCCGACAATTCAGCCAGTGCCGTAGGCCAGTAGTCACGATGATCTGCGATGACAAAGGCATAAGTGGTCACGCGGTGCATCAACAGTTCCCGCATGCCCTTGATGCCATAGGGCTCCTTGGCGTTGTACTGGCTGATATTGCCGCACAATGCAATGCGCGCATGGTCGTTGATTCGCTTGAGCACGGCATCCATCACGGGGCCGCCTACGTTCTCGAACAAGACGTCGACATAGTTCGGTGTAGCGGCCGCCAGTTGTGCCTCGAAGTCAGCAGCACGGTAGTCGACACAGGCGTCGAACCCAAGTTCCTCGACAACATACCGGCATTTCTCGGGGCCGCCAGCGATCCCCACCACCCTGCAACCTTTCAGCTTGGCGATCTGACCGGCGATACCGCCAACCGCACCGGAAGCGGCGGTCACCACCACGGTTTCACCCGCCTTGGGCTGCCCCAGCTTGATCATGCCGTAATGCGCCGTCACCCCGGTCATGCCCAGCACGCTGAGCGCTGCGGAAGAATGTCCGAGACCGGGGTCGAGCACGCGCACCGTTGCCTTGGTTACCAGGCCATGCGTTTGCCAGCCGAGCGACGCCGCCACCAGCGTTCCGCGCGGGAGTTCGGGGTCGTTGCTCTCGATGACCTCGCCAACGGTGCCACCGGGCATGAGTTCGCCCGGCTTCAGGGGCTCGACATAGGAGCGCAGCGGATCCATGCGCGGGCGCATATACGGATCCAGCGAAAGATAGAGATTGCGCACCAAAGCCTGTCCGGCCTCGGGGCGCGGCAAAGCCGCCTGTACGATGGAGAAGTCTTCCTCCGTGACCATTCCCGCCGGATGGCGCTTCATCAAGACCTGGGTGTTGTGTGCGGTCATCTCAAACTCCTGCGCGACGCAGCAACGCCTCGGCGTTACGGTACATGTACGCATCGAGCGCATCGTCCTTGATAGGCAGCGTGAGCGTTTGGCGCACGCCTTCCTCCACGCCGCAGAATGAATAGGCCGAAGCGTAGATGAAACGATTCGGCAACCAGTTCAGGCCTTCCACATAGCCGTTGCCACCTGGGGCGAACATGTACACGTCAGGCGAGAGGTAGACGTTCATCAAGCCGGTCACCTCGCTCTTGAATGCCAATGCCACCGCCTCCGTGACATAGGGATAGCAGCCGTGCCCGAGAACCACCGGCATGGTGGAGTACCGGCGTGCAACCCGGTCAAAGCGCACCGGATCGGTGTGGCTGATATCCGGCCCCGCCAGCGGTCCGGTCATGAACAGCAACGGCACCTGCAACTCCGCCACCTTCTCGTAGAACGGGAACAGCTTCTCGTCATCGGCATACATCGGTGTGCGGGCCAGTCCGGGCTCAACGCATACCCCTACCAAGCCAAATTCCTTCACTGCGGTGTCAAGGCCGGCCAGGATTTCTGCCATCGGCTTGTCGAAATCGACGCCTGCCAAGCCCAGCACGCGGTTGTCAGTGCGTTTGCTCAGCGTCGCGAGGTCAGCATCCTCGATGTGCACGGGAACCGGACGGTTAACTGAATGCAGACGGTTAACTGAATGGCGACCGTTCATGACGCCGATGCGCACGCCCACACTGTCCATCTCGTCCAGCAGTGCGCTCAGGGCACGGTCCTCGGCATGGGGATATGGTTCGGTACTGATGGTGTAGGAGCGCGGTACCGGATTTCCAAGGATGCGATTGACGGTACCCACCACGTTGGGGGTGAAGAAGCTGCGATAGGGACCAGTCGGTGGGCGCAGGCGGAAGTCGATGATCTTGCCAGCGAGGCGGTCGAATCGAGGGTCGCTCATGTCTGTCTCCTTTGATCAGTGTTGAGTTGGCAGGGCCAACAAGGCAGGCGGTCCCGCCTGCTTAGGACCAATATACCTGCCAAAATCTTTAATGTCGACATAAATTGCATTGGAAATTTGATCGAGATATTCGGAGCATTACCCAGCTAACCCCTGCCCGCTCGGCAGCACTTGCCGGGCGCCCGGGCGAGCCGCAATCCGCCCACCTGCAGTGCGCATGGAATCAGACAATATGCACGCCCCCCTTGCGGCCCGGCTCCCTATTCCTATAGTTCCACTCGCTTGAACCATCACTACAGGACGGCCGACATCCCGCCGTCGATCGCCAAGACCTGCCCTGTGATATGTTTGCCCGCATCCGACGCAAACAGGAGAGTGGCCCCCTTCAGATCGTCGTCGTCGCCAATGCGGTGCAGCGGTACCCGCTCCAGCAATGAACCAATTTCCTCTCTTCCGAGCAGGTCATTCGTCATCTTTGAAGGAAAGAAGCCCGGCGCGAGGGCGTTGACGGTGATTCCATACTGCCCCCACTCGCCCGCAAGCGTACGGGTGAAGTTCAGCAACGCAGCCTTGGAGGTGTTGTAGGACACGGTTTGCATCACGCCGGGTGCATTGCCCCGCAGCCCCGCAATCGATGCGACGTTAATGATTCGCCCGTACCTGCCTGGGATCATCGCCTGCTTCCCGACTGCCTGCGATAGCAGAAACACGCTGCGCACGTTGAGGTCCATGACTTTGTCCCAAGCCTCAATCGGATGATCCTCGGCGGGCGCGCCCCAGGTTGCACCGGCGTTATTTACCAGAATTTCGATACGTCCTAACCGATTCAGTGTCTCGGAAACGAGCGGTGCAATCTCGCTTTCCTTCGCCAGGTTGGCGGCGATTGCGATTGCCTCGATACCGCGTTCCTGCAGATGCGCCACGGCACCATCAAGGTCCTTTTGCTTTCGTGACGAGATGACAACCGTAGCGCCCTGCTGACCTAGCGCTTCCGCGATCTGGAGGCCGAGCCCCCGCGATCCGCCCGTAACTAGTGCGGTCTTTCCAGCGAGACCAAATAGATTCTTCCCCATACTCATCGCTCCCTCTCCTGACAATCATCAACTCAATCGATCAACCCAACCGAAGCGTTTCCGATAGAAACCTCCGGAGAATTTAAGCGGCCAAGGAGCAAGGCATGCTCAGGCCCAAGCCCATCCCCTGCACCCGTAACGACGGCGACGCGATTCTTCAGGTTGATGCTCATTCTTCAATTCCCGGAACACTTCTGATTGGTGATTGCACTACTGCGACGGAAGTTTCGCGAGCTTGGCCAGACGCCCCCACTTAGCGAATTCGGACCGCACGTATGCGGCAAACTCCTCTGGACTCGTGCTTGCCGTGGCTTGCTGATCCTGACGCGCCATCGCTTCCTTGAACTCGCGCGAATTGACTGCGCGGACGGTCGATTCGAACAGTTTTCGTACGATCGGATCCGGTGTTTTTGCCGGCGCCCAGATTCCGAGCCAACTTTCCTGGATCAAATCCGGATCCTTGAAGAGCTCATACAGCGTCGGCACATTCGGCAACTGCGGCGTTCGCTCACGCGAGGAAACCGCCAGGGCACGCAGCCGGTTTGATTCGATGTAGGGTCGCACGGCGGGTGCGATGAAGAAGGCGAAGTGAGGTACACCGTCTGTCAACTGCGGCAGCATATCCGTCACGAGACGAACTGGTACGTGCACTGTTGCAATGTCTTCCTTGCTGGAGAAGATTGCGCCAAGAAGGTGGGCAGCAGTCCCGACTCCGCCCGAATAGTAGTTCAGCGTTCCCGGATGTATTTTTGCCCACTGAACCAGCTCGCTGACCGACTTGACATTCGACTCCGCGCCAACGGTGAGGACCCCCGCGGACCTGTAAGCCAGCGAAATGGGGGTGAAGTCACTCAACGGGTCGAATGCGACTGAAGGCTGCGCTACCTTGCCTATCAGCTGTGCCACGGACCCCAGCATGATGGTGTATCCATCCGGCGCGGCGTGCGCGCCTGCCACTGCTCCCACCGAGCCACCGGCGCCAGGCTTGTTCTCTACGATGACGGTTGTACCCAGCGTCGGTGCCAGATTGCGGGCGAGCACACGCGCAGCGGTATCGATGCTGCTGCCCGCGGGGAACGTCACAATGAGCCGAACCGGCCTTGACGGATACGCATCGGCGTGAGCGGCAGCGCTCATCAAGGAACCGAGAAATACGGCGAGGAATGCCGCCGTACAACGCCTTGCTCTGAACATCTTGGTACCCCCTTGGTGAGTTGATGATTCGTTGGCCCATCTCCGACACGCCGTTTCCCTCCTTCCATGAACGGCACTCCGGATTCAAGGATACCTAAAAAAAATTTTTTGTCGACATAAATATTGAGCTATGCTTGGACAGCAGCGACAACAGAACAAGGAGACATAGATGCGTAAGTGGATCAAAGGACTTTCGGCCGCCCTGGTTACTTCGGTCGGCTTCTGGGCAACTTTCTGCAGTCAAGCCGTGGCTGCATGGCCAACCAAATCAATTCGCATGGTGGTGCCGGCCTCCGCCGGATCCGGCACTGACACGCTGGCGCGCGCGATGGCGGACCGACTGGGTAGCGCCATCGGGCAAGCCATCATCGTCGACAACAAGCCTGGCGCGAGCGGCGTCATCGGCACGGAGGCCGTAGTCAGGTCGGAGCCCGATGGCTACACGTTGCTTTACACGAATGCCTCGTTCGCGGTAATGGCTCCGGCAATCACGTCGAAAATGCGCTATGACATCGTGCGTGACTTGACGCCAATCGCGCAGGTCGCTGTGGGCGGCGTGATACTTCTGGTAAACCAGAAGCTTCCAGCAAATAATCTCCCGGAACTCATAGCGCTGATCAAAGCCAACCCGGACAAGTACTCCTACGGAAGTTGGGGCATCGGATCGTCCGGGCATCTCATCATGGAATACCTGAAGCAACAGACGGGCATGAAGGTCGCCCATATCCCATACAAGACCGTTCCCCAGTTGCTGACAGAGCTGACTTCCGGCGTCCTTTCGATCGGGTGGGCCGATCCTTCCTCTCCGGTCCCTTTCATCAAGGCGAAGAGCATAAAGGCGCTCGCGATTAGCGGAGATTCGCGAGCGCCGGCGGTGCCCGAACTACTAACCATGCGCGAACAGGGCTTCCCGTTTGAAGCCGTCGGCTGGTTCGGCATGTTTGCCCCAGCGGGAACCCCGCCCGCGATCGTGGCGCGACTGCACGACGAAGTGAACCGCATCCAGGCCACCACCGAAATGCAGACGCTGATGGCCCGGTTGAACTTTGAACCGCCACCGATCGCCTCGATTGATCAGTTCCGAGCCACTATTTCAAAGGATTTGACTGTCTGGCAGGAAATCGCGCGGAAGAACAATATCAAAGCAGAGCAATGAACAACAGCGCGACCCAGCGTTCGTCTTGAGAACTTATTATCCCGCATTAATTAATGTCGACATGATAACTATTTTTGATGCTAAGCTGCACTTGCCGATGACGCCCACGCGAGCAGATTGCCGGAGCATCGAAATGCAACCGTAGAGGAGATGAGATGAAGGCGGTACAGATATTTCCAGGATCGGAAGGTGGCAGGCTGCAGATTGTCGATGTACCGACGCCTGTGCCGGCCGATGGAGAGGTACTGGTACGGGTGCGCGCGTCAGGGCTGAATCGCGGCGAAATCAATATGGTCAGGCGCGCGCGTAGCGGTGTACCAATCACTGCGGGGGTCGAGTTTGCCGGCGAAGTCGCCGCGCTGGGTGCTGGCGTTCAAGACTGGCAACCGGGTGACCGCGTGGTGGGCCATGGCAGCGGCGGACAAGCCGAATACGTGGTTGCCAATCCGCTCGCGCTCATGCGCATTCCCAATGCACTGCCTTGGACAAAGGCTGCGGCGTTTCCCAATGTGTTCATCACAGCGCATGATGCACTCGTAACCAACGGCCAACTGAAGCGCGGCGAAACAGTCTTGGTTAATGCCGCATCCAGTGGCATCGGCCTGGCGGCGATTCAGATTGCGAAGGCCTTGGGCGCCGGTATGGTCATTGCCACCTCGCGCTCCGCCGCCAAAATACAGAAGCTGAAGCAACTCGGAGTCGAGCATGCGATCGATATCTCAAAGCAAGGCCAGGTCGAAGCGGTGATGGCGCTCACCGGCAATCGCGGTGTCGACATCATCATCGATTCAGTTGGCGGAACCGTCTTTGAAGCCAACCTCGATAGCCTTGCGGTTCAGGGCCGCCTGATCAACATTGGGCGGCTTGGATCGAGCACTGCGACCATCAATCTCGAGCAGCTATGGCTTAAGCGCCTCAAGCTTATCGGCGTAACGTTCTACGCGTAGACTGGACCACGCTCACCGCGAGCACCAACGCACTGAATACATGCCTTCATCTGGCAGGACTTACCAGCGATGACCCGGTGTTTTCCACCATTCCCGGTGTGCACATGGTCCAACAGCCAGATGGCACGTACGCCCGCATGCTGCGTGGTCCAGGCGACGTGAGCCACGTCGGGTGGCCTCCCATCGATGGCAATATCCCCTCGGACATTCGTGCCCTCGAGCACGCGCTGGAAACCATCGAGCAATATCGCGATCCTTGCATTCGCAATGGACTTCCCCCCACGGAAGCAATTGTCACGGAGTGCAACGAGGCGTTCGGTGAGATCAGATCCATTCTCAAGGACCGCAGAAAAGGGAGCAGGCCATGATTCCGGAACTCCATCGAGAGATGGCGGAGCGCATCGAGCGTTCCTTGGCGGTCTGCCAGGAGAACGACTGGGAGATGAAGATTGAAGCGGCCATGCTCGCTGGCACGCACTGGGCGAACTATGCCCTGCACTGCCATGGCGTCTGCGCAGATCAGGAGGACATCATTCACACCTCCATGCTGGTGGTGAACACGCTGCGCAAGTACGCCATTGTCGAACCCGAGTTGCTGCGCGCGCTCGGCGAGATCGAAGAGATGCGTCCGTTGTACGTCCGGGGGGATCTCAAGGGCGGTCGCGAGGCCGCGTTGCGCGCGCTTGCACTGCTCGGTGAAATCAACGAGCGAGCATGCCGGATCGCCCGCCCGGCACATCAGGACAGGGGACAACCGTGCTAGGTCAAATGATGCAGCAACCGTTGCTGATCTCGTCGCTACTGCAGCATGGCGAACGGCACCACGGCCGCCAGGAGGTTGTCTCTCGCCGCGTCGAAGGCGACATCCATCGCTACACCTTCACAGACATGGCCGCGCGCTGCCGCCGTTTAGCCAAGGCTATCGCTAGCCTGGATGTGAACTTCGGCGAGCGCGTTGCCACCCTGGCGTGGAATGGCTATCGGCACATGGAGCTCTACTACGCGGCATCCGGTACGGGCGCAGTACTGCACACGCTTAATCCACGCCTGCACCCCGATCAGCTTGCCTGGATCGCCCAGGACGCAGATGACAAGGTACTCTTCTTCGATCTGAGTTTCTTGCCACAAATCGAAGCGCTGGCCAACCGTCTGGGTTCTGTCCGCCATCTGGTTGTCATGACCGACCGGGCCAGGATGCCGGTGTCCAGCCTGAAACTGCTGTGCTACGAAGACCTGATCGAGGCCCACAATGATACCTATGACTGGCCAGCTTTCGACGAGGCGTCGGCGTCGTCGCTGTGCTATACCAGCGGCACTACGGGAAATCCCAAGGGGGTGCTTTACAGCCACCGCTCGACCGTACTCCACGCATACGCTGTCGCACTCCCCGACTCCCTGAGCCTGTCTGCGCGCGACACTGTGCTACCCGTGGTGCCTATGTTCCACGTCAACGCGTGGGGCCTCCCGTACTCTGCATGCATGGTGGGCGCGAAGATCGTCTTTCCCGGCCCTTCCCTTGATGGCAAATCCCTTTTCGACCTGTTCGAGTCGGAACAGGTCACCCTGTCCTCGGGAGTCCCAACGGTATGGCAAGGCTTGCTTGACCATGTCGAGAACAACGGACTGCGGTTCAGCGCCATGAAGCGGACGGTCATTGGGGGGGCCGCCTGCCCGATGGCGATGTTGCGCTCGTTTGAGGAAGCCTATGGCGTGCATGTCGTCCACGGATGGGGCATGACCGAAACCAGTCCATTCGGTACCGCCTCTGTGCTCAAGGGCTCGCAGCTATCGTTGCCGGCAGGGCAGAGGTATGCGATCCAGTCTAAACAGGGGCGCTGCGTCTTCGGCATGGACATCAAGATCATCGATGACGAGGGCGGAGAGCTGCCGTGGGACGGACGATCGGCAGGCCATCTCATGGCCCGCGGTCCGTGGGTGCTCGCGCAGTATTTCCGCCAGGACGATACGAGTCCTCTCGTCGACGGCTGGTTCCCGACCGGAGACATTGCTACCATCGACGGCGATGGCTTCATGCAGATCACCGACAGGACGAAGGACGTCATCAAATCAGGCGGCGAATGGATTAGCTCCATTGATCTGGAGAACGTCGCGATGGGTCACCCCGGCGTCGCCATGGCCGCCTGCATTGGCGTGGCCCACGCCAAGTGGGATGAGCGTCCACTAATGCTCGTTGTGCGCAAGCCCGGGGCCAGCGTGAACCGTGAAGAACTCTTTGACTTCTTCGCGGGGAAGATCGCCAAATGGTGGACTCCGGACGATATCGTTTTCGTTACGGAGATACCACTGGGCGCCACGGGCAAAATGCTCAAGACGCGGCTGCGGGAGCAGTATCACGCCTATCTCATCGATGGCGGGCGCAATGGGAACCACTAGTCAGCGACAAAGCCAATAAGCCTCAAATCGCGTCGCGATGCTGTCCACTGGCACCCCCGGGACCCCGTGCATCGATCCGCTGAAAACGCCGTGCAATCCGGACAATCCCGCCCCCCTGCCATTGGGGGGCACATGGTGCCCGGTTCTGAGCATGATGGCGGCGCGGTAAGAGACGTCAAAAAATAGACACGAGGAGATAAGGCTGTGAAATCATCCAGCAAGCTGAGCAAGCTAAATCTTGCACTCGCCGCTATGGGCGCAATTTGCGCCGGCGGCACACACGCACAGAGCAGCGTGACGCTGTATGGCGTGGCGGACATGAACGTGGAGTATGCCAACCATGTTGGCGCCGTTCCCACGGCCGCCAACAAATTCAATGCTGGCCCATCCAACAACGTCTACCGCATGGACTCCGGCGGCCTGTCCGGCTCGCGCTGGGGCTTGCGCGGCGTGGAGGATCTGGGCAATGGCGTGAAATCCGTTTTCGTGCTGGAAAGCGGCTTTAACCTGGATACCGGCACGTCGCAGCAAGGCGGCCGCCTGTTTGGTCGCCAGGCTTACGTGGGGATCCAGAGCACGCAGTTT
The DNA here is from genome assembly GCF_000243095.1 of Cupriavidus basilensis OR16. Classification (GTDB taxonomy): domain Bacteria; phylum Pseudomonadota; class Gammaproteobacteria; order Burkholderiales; family Burkholderiaceae; genus Cupriavidus; species Cupriavidus basilensis_D. The sequence goes on from NZ_AHJE01000081.1 coordinate 12,374, forward strand.
GGCCAGGTGACTTTCGGCCGTCAGTACACCTCGATGTTCGAGAGTATCGCGAACTTCGTGCCGGCTGCCTTTGCCACCCAGTACGAACCGATCGTGATGCTGGCCGGCGCGAACTTCCGCGAGGACAACACCATCAAATACTCCGGCCAGTTCGGTGCCGTGTCCGCCTTGGCACACTGGTCCTTCGGTACCGGCCTGGCATTGCCGACGACGGTGGCCAACGGCCCGTTGCTCGGTGGCAACGGCGAGGTGCCGGGCCAGTTCCGCCGCGACACCGCCTATGGCGCAGCGTTGACCTATATCTCTGGCCCTGTCGGTGTGGCCTTTGCCTACGACCAGTTCAACCCGACCATTTCCAACCCGTCGACCGCTGCTGCCCTGGGCAGCGGCAGCTTCAAGAAGGCGACAGTCGCGGCAAGCTATGCGTTTGGCCAGGCAAAGATCATGGGCGGCTATCGCTGGGGCCAGAACAAGAACCAGAATGGCAGCCTGATCGAGCGCGACGACTTCTACTGGATCGGCGCCAACTACCAGGTGACGCCAGCGCTTGGCCTGACGCTCGAGTACAACTACGACAATGTCAAGAATTTCTTCGCCAGCACGTCGGTGCCGAACCCATGGCAAGTTGCGTTTATCGCGGACTACACGCTTTCCAAGCGGACTGATGTCTACCTGACCACGGCCTATTCAAAGAATGCGGGTCTGGGACTGGACTCCCCGATGATCGGTTTTGCCAACAGCCTATCCCTTGGCAATAGCTACACGCTGGCCAGTGGCCAAAGCAATATGCTCGGCGTCGCCGTAGGTATTCGCCACAAGTTCTAAGGTCAGCCCAACGGCATGTGACAAGCCTTGCTTGTGCAGTGGTCCGGCAGGTCTGCGGATACGCTGCACATGCATGCGGCGCCCACTCATGCTCCTTGTGCCGCTTCGGCGGCATTTTTTTTGCGCTGGCGCCGTGCCCGACACGACCGCATCGTGCAAGCCCGATGCTTGGGACAAGCAGGTCAAAGCGGATACACAGGGGCGTTGATCAGATCTCGATCGTCACGGTCTCTCCGCTGACGGATACCGGATACGTCTTCACGCTCAAGCCCGCGCCCCCCATGCAACCGGTAGCAAGATCGAAGGCGAGGCCGTGCGCGCGACAACGGACCTTGCCGCCTTCAATCAAGCCTCCCGACAGTGAGGCACCGGCATGCGGGCAGCTATCGTCCAGTGCAAAAACCTTTCCTGCTACGCAGAACAGTGCAATCTCGCGCGTTCCTATCCTCAGGAACCTGCGCGAGTTGTCGGACAGATCGCCGACCTGGACAACATGCTTGGTCATGCTTTACTCCTGGCTTGCGAGGGGCGCGCGATGGAGGCGCCGAATAGTCAGATTGGTCAAGGTCTCGCCTTCCCCCTACAGCAGATCCAGCCGAAGCTGCTTCTTGTCGATTTTCCCGACACTGGTCTTCGGGATCTCGGAAACGAAGACGATCCGCTGCGGATCCGGCACGGCATACCTGCTGATGCGCCTGGTCTCCACATGGCGCTCCAGGTGACGGCGAATCTGCTCGACAGTCAGCCCGCTATCGTCGACGCATACCGCGGCCATCGGCCGTTCGCCCCATTTTTCGTCAGGCACCCCGATCACCGCGCATTCACGCACGCCGGGAATCTCGCAGATCAGGCTTTCGACCTCGATCGAGGACACCCACTCGCCACCGGTCTTGATGACGTCCTTGAGACGGTCCACCACCTGCACGAAGCCGTCCGGGCGCATGACCGCCACATCCTGCGTGTGCAGGTATCCACCGGCCCAGAGTGCCTCCGATGCTTCGGGCTGACCAAGGTAGGACAGCGTCAGGTATGGCGAGCGCAACACGATTTCCCCTTGCGTCTTGCCGTCGTGCGGCACATCGCGCATCTCGCTGTCGACCACGCGGAAATCCACCAGGGGAATCGGCCTGCCGGTCATGCAGCGCATGCGAACGCTCTCATCGATATCGTCGGGAGCGCCCCCGGGCGGGAATTGCGACAGCGCGACGATTGGCCCCGTCTCGGACATGCCATAGCCGGCAAACACATCGATGCCCTGCGCGACGGCGGCTTTGCAAAGCGAGGCCGACAACGCGGAGCCGCCGATGATCATCTTCCAACCGCTGAGATCCGTGCCCTGCTCGCCGGCCTTTTGCAGCAACATCTGGAGGATGGTGGGCACGCAATGGGAGAAGGTCACCTTCTCGGCCTTGCGCAGGCGTAGCAGGTTCTCCGGCAAGTAGCGCCCCGGGAGCACGATCTTGAGTCCGAGCATGACGGCAACGTAGGGCATGCCCCACGCCAGCACATGGAACATGGGCGTGATGGGCATATAGACGTCTTCGCGGTGAAGCCGCTGGCCATCGCGCGGAGCACACAGCGTGGTGGCCGCGGCGAGCGTATGCAAGACAACCTGGCGGTGGCTGTAGCTCACGCCTTTCGGATCGCCAGTGGTGCCCGTCGTATAGAAGATGGCCGCCGTGGTCCTCTCGTCGAAATCCCGGAATGGATACTCGGCCGGCTCCTGGTCGACCAGTGCTTCGTATTCCCCGGCGACCGGCAGGCTGATCTCCTGCAGCGCCTGGCCATCGGCGATCACGATGATCTTGCGCAGGCAGCGCAATTCCGAGCGAATCTGCTCCACCAGGGGCAGGAAGTCGGCATGGACCAGGGCCAGTTCGGCACCCGAGTCGTTCAGCGTATAGGCAATCTGCCTGGGAGAGATGCGCACGTTAACCGTGAAGAGCCGGGCGCCCATCATCGGGATGGCGAAATAGCTCTCCAGGTAGCGGTGGCTGTCCCAATCCATGACCGCAACGGTCGACCCGTGGGCGACGCCCTGTGCATCCAGTGCGCTGGCAAGCCGCCCGATACGCTGGCGGAACTCGCTAAAGGCAAAGCGCCGCTCCCCGCGGTAATTGATCTCCTGGCTGCCATGGAGGCTGACCGAATTCAGCAGCAATTGCCCGACGAGCAACGGATAATCATAGGCGGATGGCGTTGCCGACGCATGGCGCGCGGACGGTTCGAATGCTTGCATGGGAAGTCTCCGTGTAGTGCTTATGCGTAGCGTGCTCCGCCAGCGATGCAACATCTCGTCCTTGTGAACGTCGCACGCCGGCCTGATGCGCTGGATTCTGCCCTAGTCCCGCACCGCGCCCCCCCCCAAGGCAGGGGGGTGACGCCACGGGCGCCAGGGTAAGAATGCTGGCAAGTGGACGTTTAGCTTAGTGTGCGTCGTGTATTTTTTCGCGTCTTTTTGCAATGCGCAGCCACCAGGCCGAAGCCACTATCAATAACAAGGAGACTCTAGTGAAAAGCATCAAGTGGTTTGACCGGGGCGGTCGCGTACTCATGGCCGCCGGCGCCGTAGTCCTGTGCCTCGCTTGCCAGCAGGCCGGCGCCGAAGCCTGGCCTGCCAAGCCGGTTCGCATCGTCACCGCTGCGCCCGCGGGCGGCACCGCCGACATGCTCGCCCGTAGCCTGGCCGACGGGCTGACCAGGCAATTTGGCCAGCCGTTTATCGTCGACTCCAAGCCGGGGGGCTTCGGCGCCATTGCGGTGCAAGAGACGCTGGCAGCGCCGCATGACGGCTATACGCTACTGGTCATCCAGGATGGCATTGCCTCCGAAGCCCCTTTCCTGGCCAAGCAGCGGTTCGACCCCTTCAAGGACATCAAGCCGGTTGCGGAACTGGCGCGCGGCGGGCTGGTGCTCGTCGGCAATCCTGCCCTGCCCGCCAAGACCCTCGGCGAACTGATCTCCTACGTCAAGGCACATCCCGCCTCGGTCAACTATGCTTCCTACAGTACAGGCATGCTCGGGCATACCATGGGGCTGCAACTCAATCAGCTTGCCGGCATCGACATGAGCCATGTGGGCTACAAGGGATCTCCGCCGGCGCTGCAGGATGTGATGGGCGGGCATGTCCCCCTGATGTTCGATGGGACAGCGACTTCGCTGCCGCTCATCAAGGCTGGCAAACTCCGCGCCTTCGCCGTCAGTTCGCCCAAGCGCCTTGCGACGCTCCCGCAGGTACCCACGTTCACCGAACTCGGCTACCCTGCGCTTAACCAGCTCGCATGGATCGGCGTCTGGGTAGCACCTGACGTGCCCGAAGCGATCCAGGACCGCTTGCGCGCTGCAACCCGCAAGGTGCTTGAATCAGCATCCGTGCGGGATCGCATTGCCGAACTCGGCCTGGACGTTGGGGTTCCCAGGACCCAGGCTGAACTAGGCGCCTCGCTGCGCACGGCGCATGATCGCCAGGGTGCACTGCTGAAGGCGATCGACTTCAAGCCAGACTAGCCTCAGCCGCTCGCACACAACTACTGCTAGCCAGGAGTGCTTGCCAATGAACAAGCCAAATGCAAGCCCCTCATGGTGCTGCCAGCAGGACATGACACCTAACTGATCCCGACCGCGATGACGCCCACCTCAATCAAGTCAATCCTTATTGCCAATCGATCGGAGATCGCTATTCGCGTCATGCGGGCAGCGGCTGAGATGGGCATCCACACGGTAGCGATCTATTCCAAGGAGGATCGCCTGGCCCTGCACCGCTTCAAGTCGGACGAAAGCTATCTGGTTGGCGAAGGCAAGAAGCCGCTGGAGGCGTACCTCGATATCAAGGACGTGTTGCGCGTCGCCCGGCAGACCGGGGTGGATGCCATCCATCCTGGCTATGGCTTTCTTTCGGAGAATCCGGATTTCGCGCAGGCGGTGATCGACGCCGGCATCCGCTGGATCGGGCCTTCGCCGGAGGTGATGCGCACGCTCGGCAACAAGGTCGCCGCGCGTAACGCCGCCGTCGCCGCCGGCGTGCCGGTGATGCCGGCCACGGCACCGCTCCCGGCCGACCTCGACGCCTGCAAGCGCATGGCCGCGCAAGTCGGCTATCCGCTGATGCTCAAGGCCAGCTGGGGCGGCGGCGGGCGCGGCATGCGCGTGCTGGAGAACGAACAGGATCTGGAGGCCTCGTTGCCGGTGGCACGCCGTGAGGCGCTGGCTGCCTTTGGCAACGACGAAGTCTATGTGGAAAAGCTGGTGCGCAACGCGCGCCACGTCGAGGTGCAGATTCTCGGCGATAGCCACGGCACGGTCGTGCACCTCTTTGAGCGCGACTGCACGGTCCAGCGGCGCAACCAGAAAGTCGTCGAACGTGCACCTGCGCCCTACCTTGACCCGGCCGGGCGCCAGGCGCTCTGCGACGCCGCGCTCAAGCTGATGCGGGCGGTCGGCTACACCCATGCCGGCACCGTCGAGTTCCTGATGGATGCCGATAGCGGCCGGTTCTACTTCATCGAGGTCAATCCCCGCATCCAGGTGGAGCACACCGTCACCGAGATGGTCACGGGCGTGGACATCGTCAAGGCCCAGATCCGCATCACCGAAGGCGGGCGGATCGGCCGCATCGAAGACGAGCTCGACAGCGCGGGGAATGTGGCCATGCGTGCCGCCGGCGTGCCGGATCAAGAGCACATCGCCCTGAACGGCCATGCCGTGCAGTGCCGCATTACCAGCGAAGATCCGGAAAATGGCTTTCTCCCGGACTATGGGCAGCTAAGCGCCTACCGCAGCGCGTCCGGATTCGGGGTTCGCCTGGATGCCGGCACCGCCTATGGCGGCGCGATCATCACGCCCTACTACGATTCCTTGCTGGTCAAGGTCACCGCCTGGGCGCCCACCGCCGCCGAGTCGATTCGCCGCATGGACCGCGCCCTGCGCGAATTCCGCATTCGCGGGGTGGCATCGAACCTGCAGTTCCTGGAGAACGTGATCAATCACCTGGACTTTGCCAGCGGCAAAGTCACCACCCGCTTTATCGACAACACGCCCGAGCTGTTCGCGTTTGCCAAGCGGCAGGACCGGGCCACCAGGCTGCTGCGCTATCTCGGCGATGTGGTTGTCAACGGGAACCCCGAAGTCGCCGGCCGGGCGCTGCCGCCACTGCCATTGCCCAGGCCGGTGCTTCCCCGTACGGATGCGAGTGCGCCGGTGCCGCCGGGCACGCGCGACCGCTTGCTTGCGCTGGGTGCCGACAAGTTCGCGCAGTGGATGCTGGAGCAAAAGCAGGTACTGCTGACCGACACCACGATGCGCGACGCGCACCAGTCGCTGTTCGCCACCCGCATGCGCACCGCCGACATGCTGCCCATCGCGCCGTTCTATGCGCGCGAGCTGTCGCGGCTGTTCTCGCTGGAATGCTGGGGCGGCGCCACCTTCGACGTGGCCCTGCGTTTCCTAAAGGAAGACCCCTGGCAGCGGCTGGCCCAGTTGCGCGCCGCCATTCCCAACGTGTTGTTCCAGATGCTGCTGCGCGGCTCCAATGCGGTCGGCTACGCCAACTATGCCGACAACGTGGTGCGCTTCTTCGTCAGGCAAGCGGCCAACGGCGGCGTGGACCTGTTCCGCGTGTTCGATTCGCTCAACTGGGTGGAGAACATGCGCGTGGCCATCGACGCCGTACGGGAGAACGGCGCGCTGTGCGAGGGCGCGATCTGCTACACGGGCGACCTGTTCGATAGCACGCGCGGGAAATACGATCTCAAGTACTACGTTGGCATTGCGCGCGAGTTGCAGCGCGCCGGGGTGCACGTGCTCGGCATCAAGGATATGGCGGGCATCTGCCGGCCACGCGCCGCAGCCGCGCTGGTCAAGGCCATCAAGGAGGAGACCGGCCTGCCCTTGCACTTCCACACGCACGACACCAGCGGCATCTCGGCCGCCTCCGCGCTGGCGGCGATCGAGGCCGGCTGCGACGCCGTGGACGGTGCGCTCGATGCCATGAGCGGCCTCACCTCGCAGCCCAACCTGTCGAGCATCGCCGCGGCCCTGGCCGGCAGCGAGCGCGATCCCGGCCTTGACCCCGACCGCCTGCACGAAGCCTCGATGTACTGGGAGGGGGTACGGCGCTACTACGCGCCTTTCGAATCTGATATCCGCGCCGGTACAGCCGATGTCTACCGCCACGAAATGCCGGGCGGCCAGTACACCAACCTGCGCGAGCAAGCGCGCTCGCTCGGCATTGAGCACCGCTGGACCGAGGTGTCGCGCGCCTATGCGGATGTGAACCGCATCTTCGGCGATATCGTCAAGGTCACGCCGACCTCCAAGGTAGTCGGTGACATGGCGCTGATGATGGTGACCAACGACCTCAACGCCGCCGATGTCTGCAACCCGGCCAAGGAGGTAGCCTTCCCCGAATCGGTGGTGTCGCTGTTCAAAGGGGAGCTGGGCTTCCCGCCGGACGGCTTTCCTGCCGAGCTGTCGCGGCGGGTATTGAAATCCGACCCGCCGGCGCCCTACCGGCCAGGCGACAGGCTCGCCGCCGTCGACCTCGACCAGGCCCGCACGCAAGGCGAGGCCGACTGCGGCCGTCAGCTCGACGATCAGCAGCTCGCCTCGTACCTCATGTATCCCAAGGTGGCCAAGGCGTACTTCGAGCACCGCCGCAACTATGGCGACACCTCCGCCCTGCCGACCCCGGCATTCTTCTACGGCTTGCAGCCTCAGCAGGAGATCGGCGTCGACATCGCACCGGGAAAGACACTGCTGATTGCGCTGCAGAGCGTGCAACCGGACAAGGAGGAAGGCATCTTCAAGGTCCAGTTCGAGCTCAATGGCCAGTCACGCATGGCGCGCATCGAAAAGCGCGGCGCGCAACGGACCGCCCAGGCCCGTGCGCTGGCGGATGCCGCGAACCCGCTGCACGTGGCCGCGCCCATGCCGGGCGCCGTGGTCACGGTCGCAGTCAAGGCGGGCCAACGCGTATCGGCCGGCAGCACGCTGGTATCGCTGGAGGCCATGAAGATGGAAACGCATCTCGCCGCGGAGTTCGATTGCGAGATCGAGGCCGTCCATGTGGCGCCTGGTGACCGCGTGGCCGCGAAGGATCTGCTGATCGTGCTGCGCCGCCCTGCGTAACGCCACCCGCCAGCGCTACCTGGCGGGGCATCGTGCTGTCATTGCCCGCTACGCGTCGCGCAGCAGGCCCAGCAGTTGGGCCCTGTGCACGATCTGCTTGCGCGTGCCGGCATCGAGTTTGGCGGACAGATTCTTCAGGTGCCATTTGACGGTTTCTTGCCCGATGCCCATGGCAAGCGCGATTTCCTTGTTGGCAAGATGCCGGGCCAGCAGCTCCAGGACATTGCGCTCTTTCGGCGTGAGCACCATGCTGGGCGCCGCGCGCGGCCCGTCTGCGCCAGCCGCGGCGAGGGCACGTGCCGCCGGCGCCGGCGTGGCGGGATCAAGACGCCGGGCACCCGTGGATTCCGTCTCGATATCGCGCGCCCAGTCCGCCAGCGCGGGATGGACATCGCGCACACCGCGCTTCACCCCGTATGCCTCCAGCAGGTTCATGGCTTCACGCAGCAAGGCGAGGCTCTTCTCCCCGCAGCGGTGCATGGCCAGCGCCCGCAGCGCCATGATCTCGATGCGCACGACCTCGCGTTTCATCGCCTCGGCCCCCGCCTCCGCCCGCGCCAGCTGCTGCTGTGCCGCGCGCCAGTCCTGCTCGGCAATGCACGCATAGGCATGCGCCAGGTCCTGGAGCAGGACCAGGTTGCGCTGCCGGATCGGCGACTCGGGCGCGGCATTATCCGCGACGATCTCATCGATGCGGCGCAGCAAGGTGCGGCACGTCTCGGAGCGGAAACGCCCGCTGTGCAGCCGCAACTGCTCGGTCAGGCTGGCCACGCACAGCCTGGGCAGGTTGCGCGCAATGCCAACCGCATACATGGTCTCGAGCAGGTCCAGGGCGCGATGCTCGACGCCCCTGGCGGCGGCGATGCGGGCCGCCGTGCGGTAAGCGAGCAGCACCGTGTCCGGCGTGCCGCCACGCTCCAGGATATCCAGGCGATTGGCCAGCAGCGCTGCCGCTTCGTCAACCTGGTCCCGCCCATAAGTGGAGGCGGCCAGCAAGCCGGCGATCATGCAGGAAAACGGGTGGCGCCGGCCCAACTCTTCGTCGGCGCGGGCCAGTGCCGGGCGCAGCGCGCGCTCCGCCAATAGCACCTGCCCCTCGAACAGGTACCCCAGCCCGATGATGTAGTCACGCCAGCGGATCACATAGCGGTAGGCAAGACTGGCGTCGCCGCGCGGCGCGTTCTGCTCGTAACGGCGCGCCTTGGCATACTCCCCTGCCGTCATCGCGCGCACGGCCAGGCGGTTGGCATGCGCTTGCTGCAGCCACGCATCGTTGACGGGCGGTGCCTCTCCCCAGCGATCGAAGAGTGCCGCAACGCGGTCCGGCTCGTCCGCGTAATAGGCCGCGGCGCTCAGGATCAGGTCAATCTCGTAGCGCATGGCATCGTCCGGCGTCGCATGGCGCAGGATTTGCCGCACTTGCGCCTCGGCCTGCTGGTGGCGCTCGCTCAGCGCCAGCGCCCATGCCGCCGCGAGGCGCAGGCGTGGATGCCGGTCCAGCTCGGACTCGGGCAGCCATTCGAGCCATTCGAGCACGGCGGACAACTGGCCGCGCGTGGCGGCTTCATGCAGGCAGCGCTGCGCCAGCCCGTAGGCAGTCTCGCGCTGGCCGCTGGCGAGCGCGTGGCGCGCGGCAGCCTCGGTCATGCCGTGATCGGCAAGCCAGTGCATCGCACGATCATGCATCCCGGGGAGTTCCTGCGCCGGGAGGTCCACCAGCCGGGCGCGCAGCGCATCGCGCGCCATCGCATGCAGGCGGAACCACTCGCCATGCTGGTCCGAGACGACAAACAGCGGCGTGTCACGCATCAGCCGCTGCAAGCGCTCCTGCGCATCCGGCAACCCCGTCACGGTGTGGCAAAGATCGGCATGCAGCAGCTCCACAATCGAGATGCGCGTCAGGAATCCTGAATCCGCATCGGAAAGCCGGGCGAGCAGCGCGGTAATAAAGTGTTCTCGCATGCCGCCGGTACTGCTGGCGAAAGCATCAATGGCGGCAACGGCATCGGGAGCATGGGAGATTGCCGCCAGCGCGAGCTGCAAGCCGAGCGGCCAGCCCTCGGTCACGTCATGCAGCCTGGCGCAGGCGTCGGCCTCCACGCTGGTCTCGAAGTGCCTGCCGATCAGCGCGATCGTCTCGTCCAGGCGGAAACGCAGCAAACCGGTATCGACCTTCACGCACTGGCCATACGGGCCCAGCCGCTCTACGACCGTGTCGAACCCGTCGCGGGCCGCGACCACAATGCGCAGATTGGACGGCAAGTTGTTGAGCAGGTAGATCAGCGCATCGCGGCTGGTGTCCGGCAGCCGCTCGGCCTCATCCAGTATGAGCACGACATCCAGCGCAAGGTGGGCAACCTCGCCCAGCCATGCCGTGAACCCCTCCAGCGGTCCATCGGCCGCCCTCTGTCCTTCCAGCAGGCGTCCGCCGAAGGCAGCACGCCCGCAGCCTGAGCGGATCGCGCTCGTGAGGCTCATCAGCAATCGGCGGGGATCGTTGCCCTCATCCAGCGACACCCAGGCAACGGCGCTGCCGCGCATGATGTATTCGCGATGCCACTGGATCAGCAAGGAGGTCTTGCCGAAGCCCGCAGGTGCTTGCACGATCGTCACGGGCCGGTCAACGAACCGCTCGCTATCCGAACGCAGGCGCGAGCGCGCCAGCAGGTGGCGCGGTGCGCGTGGTGGACTGGTCTTGAGCAGCAGTTCCGATGCTGTGATACCAGCCTCGCTGGTGTGATTTGTCATCAATTAAGCCCGGCAGGCTATGCCGATCAAGTGGGTTGAGCGTATCCGGCGGGCCAGCCGAAGCGCACGGCCAATGCCGCAGATTATAGCCACGCCGAGTGCATCGCTGGCCGCTCTCAGGGATATCCCTGTGCCCAATCCCCCCCGCTGGGGGGAGCCCCCCACGGGCACGCTCCTACTATTCAGTCCACATCAGGACGATCAAACAAGGGCCGCAATGCCTGCAACCGACAGCCCGATCGCGACCACGCCCGGCGTCCATGCACCAACGTCGCCCTAACCCGCTAACCCGCCCTAACCCGAGACCGGTCCACACCATGTTCCGCCATCTGTTCGTCCCTGTCGACCCTTGCGACCACGACGCCAAAGCCGCGCTGCAAGCGATCGCAATGGCCCGCGGCCACGGTGCGCGCATCAGCTTCCGGCATGCGCGGGATAACTGCGCGCGTGGCCAGTCACAGGTCCGCGAGGCGCTGGTCCGGGCAGATGCGGCGGCACGGGCGCAGGGCGTAGCAAGCACGTTCGCCAGTCTCGTTGCAGCACATCCGGCGCGGGCGTTGCTGGCCGCGGCGGACCAGGCCGGCTGCGATGCCATTGTCCTCGCCCATGGCGCAGGGGATCTCGCCGAGCCGGCGTCACCTGCCAGGGAGATGCTGATGCATGCCCGCATTCCGGTGCTATCGATCGGGGCTGCTTGCGCGCCCGCGCCGATTGCGGTGATCGATTTGCTGCGCAACGCGTACAGCCGCCTGGCCACGCTGCTGCACGCCTGGCTGCGCCTTGTCGAAACGCCGCGGGTGGCAGGCGCACCCATTGTCGCTGCGCCCATGCTGGCAGCCATCGAATATGTGCGCCAGACGGTTCATCCGCTGTACCGGCGCAAGGAGGCCACGTTGTTTCGCCGCCTGAGCCAGCGCAGCGAGGCCCTGCGCGCAGAGCTGGACGAGCTGTCCCGCCAGCATTTGCGCCTGGAGAACCTGCTCGACGACCTTGCCATGCAAGTGAAGCAAGCCGCCGCCAGTGCGTCCGCCTTTGCCGCGCTAGCGCGAGTGGTCGAGCAGTATGCCCGCCTGGCATGGGAATACAGGGGCCGCGAAGAAGGCGTGGTATTGCCTGCGGCGCGCCACTACCTCAGTCAGGCCGATTGGGATGCGTTGCATGTCGCGCTGACCCAGGCCGTCGATCACCACGCCGGCATCTGTTCCGACGCCACCTTCGCACGGGTACTGGCCGGGCTAGCCCCAGCCGCGCCGCCAGGTGCCTGAAAGCATCCCGAATCAACCACAAAACAGAATATAACGAGGAGTCAACATGCCACATGCCATTCGAATTCACGAAACCGGCGGCCCGGAAGTCTTGCGATGGGAAGAGGTCGCCGTGGGCGATCCGGGTCACGGGCAGGTGCACTTGCGCCATGAAGCCGTCGGTCTGAATTTCGCGGACACTTATTTCCGCTCGGGCCTGTACCCGATGCCACTGCCGGCCGGCATGGGCGTTGAAGCCGCCGGCGTGGTCAAGGCCGTCGGGGCTGGCGTCAGCCAGGTCGCGGTGGGCGATCGCGTCACCTATACGGGCTTTCTGAACACGCTCGGCGCGTACAGCACCGAACGCCTGATCCCGGCCGCGGCGCTGATCAAGCTACCCGCCGGCATCGCCTGCGAGACCGCTGCCGCCATGACCATGCGCGGCCTGACTAGCGCCTACCTGATGCGCCGTATCTACGCCTTCAAGCCCAACGACACCATCCTGTTGCACGCCGCCGCCGGCGGGGTCGGCCTGATCGTCTCGCAATGGGCGAAGCTGCTCGGCCTCACCGTGATCGGCACCGTGTCGAGCGAGGCCAAGGCGGCAGTTGCCCGCGCCCACGGCTGCGACCACATCATCGACTACAGCTGCGAGGATGTGGCCAAGCGCGTGCGCGAACTGACCGATGGCGTCGGCGTCAACGTGGTGTTCGACAGCGTCGGCAAGGACACCTTCGAGGCTTCGCTGGATTCGCTCAAGCGCCGCGGCCTGATGGTCTGCGTGGGCACCGCCTCGGGCCCGATCCCGCCATTCAACCCGCAATTGCTGGCAATGAAGGGGTCGCTCTACCTGACCCGCCCGGCCCTGGCCGACTACATCGCCGATCCCGCCGAAAAGAAGGAACTGGCGGATGAGCTGTTCGCCCATGTCGCGGCTGGCCGCATCCGGATCGAGATCAACCAGCGCTACGCCCTGCAGGACGCGGCACAAGCCCATCGGGACCTGGAGTCGCGCAAGACCACCGGATCTTCGATCTTCACGGTCTAGGAGGGCATCATGCGTGTCGAACAACTGACTTGCGCCATCGGCGCCGAGCTGACCGGCGTCAAGCTGGCCGATGCCATCCACGATAGCGACCTGTTTGCGCAGATCCGTGCCGCGCTCATCCGGCATCGCGTGGTGTTCCTGCGCGACCAGGACATGACGCGCGCCGAACACGTCGCCTTTGCACGCCTCTTTGGCGAGCTGGAAGACCACCCGGTAGCCGGCAGCGACCCCGAGCATCCCGGCCTGGTGCGGATCTACAAGAATCCGGACCAGCCGAACGACCGCTACGAGAACGCGTGGCACTCGGATGCCACCTGGCGCCCGGCCCCGCCTCTGGGCTGCGTACTGCGCTGCGTGGAGTGCCCACCGGTGGGCGGCGACACCATGTGGGCGAACATGGTCCTGGCCTATGAAAACCTGCCCGAGCACATCAAGAACCAGATCGCCGGCCTGCGCGCGCGCCACAGCATCGAAGCCAGCTTCGGCGCCGCCATGCCGATCGAGAAGCGCCTGGCGCTGAAGGCCCAGTTCCCGGACGCCGAGCACCCGGTCGTGCGCACCCACCCGGAGACCGGCGAGAAGGTGCTGTTCGTGAATGGCTTCACCACGCACTTCACCAATTTCCATACACCGCAGCGGGTTCGCTACGGCCAGGATGGAAATCCAGGTGCCGGCCTGCTGCTGAACTACCTGATCAGCCAGGCCACTATCCCCGAATACCAGGTGCGCTGGCGCTGGCAGCCCAATAGCGTGGCGATCTGGGACAACCGCTCGACCCAGCACTACGCCGTCATGGATTACCCGCCCTGCCATCGCAAGATGGAGCGCGCCGGAATTATTGGCGACACCACGTTCTAGGCGGTCAACAGGCTTAGCGCCATTGATGCCACCCCAATTCGACAAGGAGTAGAAAATGCAATTTCTCGACGATTCCCTGCACCCCGAAAACCAAGATAAAGTCGTCATCACCGTGGCGCCCTACGGCCCCGAGTGGATGCCGGCGGATTTCCCCGAAGACATTGCGGTGACCATGGAAGAACAGGTGCAGAAGGCCGTTGATTGCTATGCCGCGGGGGCCACCGTGCTGCACCTGCACGTACGCGAACTCGATGGCAAGGGCTCCAAGCGCCTTTCCAAGTTCAATGAGCTGATCGCCGGCGTGCGCGCCGCGGTGCCCGACATGATCATCCAGGTCGGTGGCTCGATCTCGTTTGCGCCGGAAGACGACGGCCAGGCCGCCAAGTGGCTGTCGGACGATACGCGCCACATGCTGGCTGACCTCGACCCCAAGCCGGATCAGGTGACGGTAGCCATCAATACGACGCAAATGAACATCATGGAGTTGCTCTATCCGGAATACCTGGAAGGCACCTCACTGGCCAACCCGGCTTTCCAGGCCGCCTACAGCGAAATGACCGTGCCGGCCGGCCCTGCCTGGGTCGAGGAGCACCTGAGGCGCCTGCAGGCCTCCGGCATCCAGCCACATTTCCAGCTGACGGGCATCCATGCGCTCGAAACGCTTGAGCGCCTGGTGCGCAAGGGCGTATACACGGGACCGCTGAACCTGACCTGGATCGGTATCGGTGGCGGCTTTGATGGTCCGAATCCGTTCAATTTCGTCAACTTCGTCCATCGTGCGCCGGATGGTTGCACGCTGACCGCCGAATCACTGTTGAAGAACGTCCTGCCGTTCAACATGATGGCCATGTCGATGGGCTTGCACCCGCGCTGCGGCATCGAGGACACCATCATCGACCAGCACGGCAAGCGCATGACCTCGGTGCAGCAGATCGAGCAGTGCGTGCGCGTCGCCCGCGAACTCGGCCGCGAAGTGGCCAACGGCAAGGAAGCGCGCGAGATCTACAGGATCGGCGTGCAATACAAGGATGCCGACGAGACCCTGGCAGTGCATGGCATGGCGCCCAACCGCAAGCCGGGCCAGGTGAACCTGCCCTTGCGCGCAGCCTGACGCCAGCCTGGGCACGCGGGTGGGCGAAGATGCCCATCCGCCTGCCACGGATCCCCGAATCCGCGCCGCATTGGCGACACCACCGTGCCGCCATGGCGGCACCATCGCGGCACCAGACCGCAGGAGACTTTCATGGGACAGTACCTCTCCGAGGCCGCTCGCGCGGACACGGACCTCACCGCCAAGCCGGCGAACTCGCATGCCTATGCGTGGCTGGTATTCGCCCTTATCTTTGCGCTCCTGCTGTCCGACTATATGTCGCGGCAGGTGCTCAATGCCGTCTTTCCTCACCTGCGGCTCGAGTGGGGCCTGTCCGACGCCAAGCTCGGCTCCCTCAGCGGCGTCGTCGCGCTGATGGTCGGGCTGTTCACGGTCCCGTTCTCGCTGGTGGCCGATCGCTGGGGCCGCGTCAAGAGCCTGGCCCTGATGGCGCTGCTCTGGAGCTGCGGCACGCTGGCATGCGCGCTCTCCGCCAGCTACGGGCACATGCTGGCCGCCCGCTTTTTCGTCGGCATTGGCGAGGCTGCCTATGGCAGCGTCGGGCTGGCCGTGATCCTGAGCATCTTCCCGCCCTCCATGCGTGCCACGCTGACCGGCGCGTTTACTTCCGGCGGCTTGTTCGGCGCGGTGCTGGGCATGGGGCTTGGCGGCGTCGTGGCGGCGCGCTTTGGCTGGCGCGCGGCGTTTATGGCCATGGCCGTATTCGGGCTGGCCATCGTGCTGATCTACTGCGTGACCGTGACCGAAGGCAGGCTCGCGCGGCGTGCGGCGGGGCACCGGCCACGCACCGTGCCCCGGTGCCGAGCCATGCGCGCACGCCCTTGCTGGCGACATTGCGCGGGCTCTTCTGGGCACCATCGCTGGTATGCGCCTATGTGGGCAGCGGCCTGCAGTTGTTCAGCAAGCTAACGCTCGCGATCACCTTCTGCCTCGTATCGTGCGTGCTGCTGTTCGCGGGCTTCCAGCTGCCGCCGGGTAGCGCGCAGCTGCTGCTGATCGCTTGCGGCTTGCTGGTGGCAATGGGTACCTGGGGCCCGGCCGGCGCCATGGTGGCGAATCTCACCCGCCCTTCGACCCACGCAACCGCGCTGGCGATGCTGACGCTGGCCAATAACCTGCTTGGCGCCGCGCCTGCGCCCTACCTGACGGGCGTGCTCGCCGACAGGATCGGCTTGCTGGGTGCCCTGCAGTGGATTCCGCTGATGTCCCTGGGCGCCGCGGCGGTGTTCTTCATTGCCCGCACGCGCTACCTGCGGGACCTGCGGCTCGCCGAGTCGCGCAATGGCTGACGGAGTGACTATCGCGCAAACGCCATGCGCGGCGCAGCATGCCCTCAGACGACAGACAGCGGCGAAAGCGACAGATCGAGCATGATACGAAGTTCGACGTTGTCCGGATCGCGCGGCTGCCAGATGCGGCCGATGACGACAAAGACGATTGGCTGTCCTGGGAACTGGATCAGGTCGCCGATCACGGGTGTTATCGCGCCTGTGTGGGGTGTCAGATCCAGGTCGATGTCGCTTGCCGCGGCTTGAGCGGCCGGGGAGAATTCAAGGGTGATCGTGAGTTTCATGCGGCCCCCTTCGTGGTTGAGGATCCCGGCCATCAGCCTGCGCGCAGCCAGCCGCCATTGTCACGTTTCTCGCCATGCCATCGCGGCCTGCCTGTGCGGTGCATCCGCCTTGCCGGCCTAGCTTGTCGGATTGGCGTGTTCGCCGTAGTAGAACATTGCCGAGCGAGCTGTGTGAGTCAGGAAGGATCGGCAATCCTGGTTTCCGATGCAGATCTTGGAGCGTTCCGTCGCGGCGCCAAGCAATACCTCTTTCGCCGCGCTGTCTGCCCTATCCAGGGCGACTGCGCGTGCACGCTGGTCGGTGAGATCGTCATCCACAAGGAAATAGCGCTTGGAGAGCAGGTGCGAAAGCATGAAATCGCTCAGTGCTTCCTGTACCGATATCGATAATCCAAACACTCTCTTCGGCATGTTTGCCGGATTGACGCCTCCCCAGTCATAGGTCCCACCCTCTCGGTTTCTACGCGGGTTGACGGTGAATTTCGACGACATGGTGCCGACCGCCATCACGTGAATACGGTCTGTCGGCTGCCCCATGGACGACTGCGCTTCGTGGACCGCGAGCATGCCCGGCGCATTGGCGTACAGGCCGCCGTCAACATATTGATTGTTGTTGAACGTATATCGTGGAAAGTATGCGGGCGCCGCGCTTGTAGCCATGGCAACATCCACCAGCCGGCATTTGTGATCCCGCTTGAAATCCGGATGATGCGGCGTCTTGAATATCTGTGGCCTGCCAGTCGAGTAATTGATCACCGGTATGATGACCGGATGCTTGCAGGCTCCGAGGACTTGATCGCCAAATATCTTCTCGTCGCAAAGCAGCGACCGCAAAGGCGCGGAAGCAAACGGTGCGCGCCAGATCCCTGCCAGGGACCAGCGCCGCTTGAATATCAAATCCCCGTGACCGGAGAGAAGCTCGACAATGCGCTGCGCGGGTATTTCCATCGCAATGGCCAATGCCAGGATGCCGCCGATCGATGTGCCCGTGACAAGATCGAACCGAGTGGCAATTGGCGCGCCAATCTCGTCTTCGAAGTCAGCCAGCAGTTTGGCCGTATAAAGGCCTCGGAAGCCTCCGCCTGACAGCGCCAAGATCTGAAACCGTCCGGAATCTGCATTTGTCATTCGTGGCCTCCTCGCCGGGATATCGATGACAGGCCTCTTTCCCGCTGCAGGACTGTGCAGCAAGAAGCATGATAATCATTTGTCGGGATAGTTGTCGGCATTTCGAAATGCGGCTTTTGTGCGCTCGGCACCTGCCGGGGCGGCAGCCTTGCGCCGTGGATCAGATCCCCACCCACCTCGCCACCGTCGGTCGCCCTGGCCGTCCAAACTACAAGGCGCACAAGGCGCTCCAGGCCGGGGTTGCCGACAACGACTGCGCTGCGGCGACCTGCGTCAACGCCTGGCACTCAATCGCAAGAAATACGCTCCGCTCGGTCGAGGAGGGTTCCAACGAGATGACCGGCGGCTTCACCGGTCTGGTCGGGCAAGCCCCGGGGTTCAGCCATCCCGGAAACCACCTCGATCAAGGAGGGACATGCCTGCGTGCGCTTCGCGCCGCGAAAGCTGCACGTGCGCTATTATCGTTACGCATTCTATTCCGGTAGTTATGTTATAAAAATTAACAATACGCCCGCTATAGCAAGCCTATCGGTGCATATCTTGACATACCATCTCGGATATCAGACCATACGATATACCCGCTTTTCCAGGCGTAATGGCCTGATAATATACGTTATGCCTGCTATTCGAAGTACATCGACAGGCGATGAGATCGCCGCTGAAATCGGCGCCCGCCTGCGCTCCAAGCGCATAGAACGCAACTTCACGATCGAGGACCTGGCGAAGCGCGCCGGGATCGGCCGCACCGCCCTGGGTGACCTGGAGGCCGGGCGGGATGTGCGCGTATCCACGCTGGTAAAGGTGATGCGAGCGCTGAGCATGATCGGCAGCCTGGACGCAGCCTTCCCGGACACCTTGCCATCCAGCGAAGCGCTGTCTGCGCGAGGTGAAGTCCGCAAGCGCGCCTACAAGCCCAAGGAGCGATAGCTTGGTGATGCAAAGGAAACCGCGCTCGCCGCAGCGCGCCCGCCCGGCACAAGGCGTTCTCGCCAGCGCCCATGTCCTCATGCACGGCCAGACCGTTGGTGCCGTCACTGAGTTCGATAACGGCCGGATTGGCTTCAACTATGACCCGGAGTACCTGGGCACCGGCGGGCCGAGCATCTCCCCTGAGTTCCTGCCATCCCAGTCCGGCACGTTCGAGTTTCCCGAACTGCGGCGAGTCGAGGCGTTTCTGGGTCTGCCCGGCGTCCTGGCGGACGCGTTGCCGGACACCTTTGGCAACCTGATCATCAGGAAGTATTTCGAGGACCGAGGCGAGCCCGCCAAGGCGATGAGCCCGGTGCAGCGCCTGCTCTATATCGGCGACCGCGCAATGGGGGCGCTCGAGTTCCGGCCCAGGATCGACCGGCGGGCGACGGCAGGCGAGAACGAGGCCCTTGAAGTTGGCACACTGGTGGAGGCCGCGCGCAAGCTCGTGGCCGGCGAACAGGATGGCACAATCCAGGAGCTGATGCGGATTGGTGCGAGCGCGGGCGGCGCGCGGGCCAAGGCGCTGATCCTTTGGAACCGTCGGGACAAACAGATTCGTTCCGCATTCGTCAAACCGCGCAAGGGCGAGGAAAGCTGGCTGATCAAGTTCGGCGGCGTCGAGTCGGCCAACCCGAATGACCACCACGCCCAGCCGTTCAACCGGGTTGAATACACCTACGCCCTCCTGACGAAAGAACTCGGCATCGACATGGCGCCGGTCGACTTCATCGAAGAGGACAACGGCCGCTTCCACTTTCTGACCAAGCGATTTGATCGCGACGACGATGGTGGCCGCGTGCATATGCACAGCCTGGCCGGTCTCACGCACATCGACTACAACATCCCGCGCGCGTATAGCTACGACCAGTACTTCCGCTGGATCCGGGCCTTCCAGATGCCCCATACAGCGATTGAGGAGGCTTACCGCCGGATGGTCTTCAATGTGGTGGGGCGCAACCAGGACGACCACGTGAAGAACTTCGCTTTCCTGATGTCGCCCACCGGCGAATGGAGCCTGTCACCGGCCTATGACCTGACCTTCTCCGCAGGGATGGGTTACACGCTGCAGCACCAGATGACCATTGGCGGCAAGGCGGACAATTTCACCGTGGACGACCTGATCGGCTTCGGCAAGAAATTCGATGTGACCAGTCCCAAGGCAGTGATCGAGCGCACCGTCGATGCGTTCGGCGGCTGGGCGGCGCTGGGCCGGCTCTGGAACGTGGCGCCGAACGAGATCGAGGCGCGCGCCGGGCGTCTGCGCCTGTTTAAACGCTGAGCGCGTCAACGGCGACACCTCGTGCGAGTGCTAGTTGCCGGGGACTTACATGCCCGCAGCTTCGAGCTCGCGGCCACGGGTTTCCGGCAGCGTCAGCGCGGCAATGATGAGCACGCCATAGGCCGCCGCGGCGAAGATGCCAATGCTGGCACCAAGACCATATTGCTTGGACAGCGCGCCGATCAGGAACGGAAAGAGTGCGCCGACAGCCCGGCCGAAGTTGTAGCAAAAGCCCTGGCCGGAGCCACGCACCCGCGTCGGGAACAGTTCGGTCAGGAACGCGCCCATGCCGCTGAAAATGCCCGAAGCGAAGAAGCCGAGCGGGAAGCCGAGCCAGAACATGGCGCCGTTGCTCAACGGCAGCATGGTGTAGCCGAAGGCGACCGTCATCGAACCCACCGCGAAGAGAATGAAGTTCGGCTTGCGGCCAATCCTGTCGGTCAGATAGGAACTGACGAGGTAGCCGATCCACGAGCCAAAGATGATCATGGCCAGGTATCCTCCTGTCCCCATCACAGTCAGGTGACGTTCGGTCTTCAGGTACGTCGGCAGCCAGGTCGTGATCGCGTAGTACCCGCCTTGTGCGCCGGTCGCCAGCAGCGCCGCGCGCACCGTCGTCGACAGCAGCTTGGGGCTGAAGATCTCCGTGAAACGGGGACGATCGCTCGCCTTGCCTTGCGCCGCTTTCTCTTTTTCGTAGACGTCTGGCTCCTTCACGTAGCGGCGGATGACTACCACTAGCAGCGCTGGGAGCAGGCCGACGAGGAACAGCGCGCGCCACGCCAGTTCGGCGGGCATGACCGAGAACAGCACGGAATACAGGATGGCCGTCAGCCCCCAGCCGATCGCCCAGCCCGACTGCACCAGGCCGACGGCCTTGCCGCGATCCCTGGCGCGGATCACCTCCCCGATCAGCACGGCACCGGCGGTCCATTCACCGCCGAAGCCGAAGCCCATCAGCGCGCGCGCGATCAGGAGCTGCTCGTAATTCTGCGCCAGTCCGCACAGGCCAGTGAAGACCGCGAACCACACCACCGTCAACTGCAGCGTCCGCACCCGGCCGACGCGGTCGGACAGGATGCCGGCGGCCCAGCCGCCCAGTGCTGAAGCCAGCAAGGTGAGCGTACCGATGAAGCCTGCGTCGGCCAGGCTGATACCCCAGGTAGCGACCAGCGTCGGAATGACGAAGGAGAGCATCTGCGTATCCATGCCGTCGAGCATGTAGCCGACCTTGCAGCTCCAGAAGGCGCGCTTCTGGCGAGGCGACGCATCGCCGTACCAGGAGAACAGATTACCGCCGGCGTCGACAGACGCCGTTGGTGCAATGGAGGAAGCCATTGCGGAATTGGCGGCGGCTGCCGCCGCAGGGGTCTTGTTGTCCATGAAACGCTCCTGGGCGCGTGGATTGAACCGTCTTTCAAGCGACTGCCGGGGCCGGCCCATCGCCCATCGATGGATGAGCGCAGCCCGCCGCCCCGCGTGGATTTTTCGTTGCCCGCCGGTGGTCTCCGACGTCCTTGGCTCGTAGCGGTTACGGTTTCGGGGAAAGCGAAGCGACAAGGCAAAAAAACGAACTGCGTTGCTCCGGCGGACTAGAACACGGCAAGCGAGGCGTTCTTGATATCGGTCACCAACATGTGGCCGGGCTTATGCGCGATCGCCAGCGGCAACCTCGCGGCCATGATCGCGGTCTGGGGTGTGACGCCGCAGGCCCAATAAACCGGCAGCTCTCCCGGCTTGATCGTGACAGGATCCGAGCATGTGCTCGAACGAGAACGAGCAGCCGATGGCGAACACCACGAAGTCGTTTTGCCACAGGTCGGCCAGCGATTCGGTCTGTTCGGCGAGCCGCCCGTCGCGATAAATGTTGTACGCAGGCACATCGTTGCGGATATCCACCTCGCGCCCGAGTACCGGCACATGCCATTGTCCCGGCTCGCCTACGCCCAGCAACGGACACGGTTTCGGATTGGCCTGGCAAAAGCGCAGGAAATCGCTGGCGTGCGCAGACGGCAGGATGGCCAGGTTGGCCTGAGCGTGGTCGCCGCAATAGCCTGCGGTGGGGCCACGGAACTGGCCGCTGCGCACCGCCTGGCGAAAGTCGAAAGGCATCAGGTCTTCGGGCATCTGCAGTTTCATGTCGTTATGACGTCGTCGTGTATGCCTTGAACGATAGAGAGTAAAATTTTTTATCGCCAACGACTTTTTGTTGGCACCTCTGTATAGAATTTCTTAACAACTTTACGGGTTTTCCCCTACCTGCACCGAGCTGGTGCCACACCGGGATGAACGCTAACTGCCGGGATACCCCGGTAATTTGACGTTTTCTGCAGCGATCCACCCTACTGCCTGATGAATACGCGATTCCTCGAAACCTTTGTCACGCTGGCCAAATTGCACAGCTTTCGTGCGACGGCAGCCGCGCTGCATGCGACGCCAGCCGCCATTTCCCAACGGATAAAGGCACTGGAAGATGAGTTGCAAACCGCGCTGGTCGATCGGGAGAGTCGCGAGTTTCGCCTGACACCCAATGGCGAATACCTGCTCGGATACGCAAAGGGCGTGGTAGAGGCCGCACGGCGGCTGCAGGCCGCCGCCTCGGGCGACAGCAAGATCCGCGGGCGCCTGCGCCTGGGCGTGATCGAGACCGTGGTGCACAGCTGGTTGCCGAACTACATGCGACGTCTCGCCGCGGACTACCCACAGCTGGAAGTCGAACTGACCGCCGATGTGAGCGTGGTGCTCCAGCGCAGGCTGGTTGCCGACGAGCTCGATCTCATCATTCGCGTCGAAGGCAGTGATGAAAGCAACGTGGTGTGCAATGCACTCGCCAACTATCCCGTGCACTGGGTTGCGCGCGCAGGCTTGCTGTCGCACACGCGCGGCACGCTCGCCAGACAGGTGCTGCAACATCCCATCCTGACGTTCGGCCGGGGGACCGCGCCGCATCGCGCGCTGGAGGACATCGTGGCCAAACTCGCGGGAGTCCACGGCGTGCCACTTTCGGAAACCCGCATTACCGGGTCGCCGTCGATTGCAGTAATCGTGCAGCTCGTGCGCGATGGATTCGGCGTGGCCGCAATTCCACGCCTGTTCGTCGACACGCTGATCGAGAGCGGCGAAGTCGTGGAGTTACCGCTGCAGCCCGCGCCTCCGTCGATCGTGGTGTCGATGTCGCGGCGTGCCGACGCGCCGCTATTCGTGCACGGCGCAGCCAACTCGGCGCGCGCGGCCTGTGCGGAATACTGCCGCAACAGCAACAGGCGGCTGGTTGAGCCACTGTGACGGCGCATGACTGCGCTCTCACCCGAGAGATGCGCGCTTGCGTGTACGCGCGCCAATGATCGCACTGGCCGGGACCCAGAGACGGCCGACGGCCTTGCGGCTGGCGGCCTTCCCTGGTGCTTTCGCCTCAATGCCGCTCAGGGCTTCTTTGGCCGTACTGCGTCTGCGGTACCCTGGATGAAAGCCTGGATCTTTACCACGTCCTCCTCGGTCAGCTTGCCGGTGAAATCCGGCATGCCCTGCTGCACGAAGGGGCCGTTGAACACGATCTTGCCCAGGTTCTCGATCAGGCCGGGCCCGACGTAAGCCAGATTGGGGATATTGCCGCCCTTGTCCACCCCCGGCACCCCATGGCAGAACACGCAGTTGTTGACGTACAGCTTCTGCCCTTCCTGCACATGAGCCGGGTTGTACTTCACGCCGGACAACAACTCGGCCATCGGATACGCCGCCGCTTGCGGGGCCTTGGCCTTGCCGCCCACGGCGAAGGTGTAGACCGTGCCGGGCGCCTTGCGGTCGGTGGCGCGCGCGCTCAGGCCGAACACGCCGCCCCAGCCTACCGCGATCGACACGTACTGCTGGCCGTCGACAAGGTAGGTGACCGGGGGGGCCACCACCCCGGTACCGACCGGCGTCTCCCAGAGTTTCTCGCCGGTGGCCGCGTGATAGGCAATGAAGCGGCCGTCCGCGGTGCCCTGGAACACCAGGTTGCCGGCCGTGCTCAGCGTGCCGCCGTTCCACGGTCCCGCATAGTCCTGGTGCCAGACCGCCTTCTGCGCGACCGGGTCCCATGCGATCAGCCTGCCGAAGGGCTTGCTCTTGGGCGGCTCGGCATTGACCAGCATGCCGAGGTTCCATCCCACCCCGCTGTGCGCTTCCTGGGAGTCCTTCTGGTTGCGCGCCCAGGCCTTATCGTCCGCTAGGGTGAGGGGCACGTGCTGCGCCGGAATATAGGCCAGGCCGGTGCGCGAGTTGAACGACATGGCATGCCAATTGTGTGCGCCGAACGGGCCGGGCACCATGTCGACCGGCTTGCCGCTGGTGCTGGCTAGCGGGTTCTCCACCGGACGCCCATCCTTGTCGTATCCCGTGGCCCAGTTCACGTCGACGAAGTTCTTCGCGGAGATGAACTTGCCGTTGGTACGGTCGATCACGAAGAAGAAGCCGTTCTTCGGCGCGTGCAGGATCACCTTGCGCGGCTGGCCGTCGATCTTGAGGTCGGCCAGGATGATGTCCTGCGTCGAGGTGTAGTCGGAGTTGTCGCCCGGCGTTTCCTGGTAGTGCCAGACGTATTCGCCGGTATCGGGATTGAGCGCCACCACCGAGGCCAGGTAGAGATTGTCGCCACCGCCGGGGCTGCGCAGCCTGCGGCTCCAGGGCGCGCCGTTACCCGTGCCGATATACATCAGGTTCAGATCGGGATCGAAGGCCATGGTGTTCCACACGGTGCCGCCGCCGCCATTGAGCCAGTACTTCCCGCTCGGGTCCCAGGTGCCGGCCGCGCGGGCCATGGCCTCGTTCTCGAATGGCTTGGCGGGGTCTCCCGGCACCGTGAACCAGCGCCACCGCTGCGCGCCGGTCTCGGCGTCGTAGGCGGTGATGTAGCCGCGCGCGCCGTACTCCGCCCCACCGTTGCCGATGATGACCTTGCCCTTGTACACGCGCGGTGCGCCGGTGATGGTGTAGGAGAACTTGTGGTCCACCACGGTGTCCTGCTCCCACGCCTTCTGGCCGGTCGCGGCGTCGATGGCCACCAGCCGGCCATCGAAGGCGCCCACGAAGACCTTGCCCTTGTAGACCGCCACGCCACGGTTCACCACGTCGCAGCAGCCCCTGTAGCCGAGATTGCGCGGCACCTTGGGATCGTAGGTCCAGAGCCGCTTGCCGGTGCGCGCGTCGATGGCATGGACCACGCTCCACGGCGCCGTCACATACATCACGCCGTCGACCACCAGCGGCGTGGCCTCGACCCCGCGCGTCGACTCCAGGTCATAGGACCAGGCCAGGCCCAGTTTCGCGGCGTTGCCGGTGTTGATCTGGTCGAGCTGGCTGAAGCGCGTTTCCGCGTAGTCCAGCCCATAGGAAGGCCAGTTGGCGGTTCCGCGCTCATTGGCGCGGATCGCCGCGCCGTCGATACCCGCGGTGATGGCGCGCACCTTTTGCACACTGAGTGGCCTGGTGCCCGCGGTGTCGGTGGCGAGCGCCGTACCCGCCGGCAATGCCAGCGCAACCGCCGCCGTTCCCAGCCACAGCGCCGCTACCCTGTCCTGCTTGTTCCTGCTTCTTCTCGTCATGGTCTGCTTTCCTGTCAGGTCCGGTCAAAATACTTTGAGCACGCGGAGATTGAAACGGCTGCCTTCCATGGGCCCGTTGCGCACCGAGATGTCCTGCCCATAGGTGCCCAGCACCTGCACGGTCGGCGTCGGGAACCACGCCATCCCCAGTGAAAACTTGGAAGTATTGGTGTTGTCGTTGCGGGAGATACCGTTCACCTTGCTTTCGCCGCCGGCCGTGTAGGACAGCCCGCCACGGATGTCGAAGGTATCGGTGAAGTTGTAGCGCAGCCAGCCCTGGCCCTGGAACAAGGGCGCCTGCTTCAGGCTGGCCGAAGCCGCGCCAAACTTGTTGTTGTCGCCATAGAAGGTCACGTCGGCGATCAGGTCGAGCGTGAGCTTGCCGGCCAGGGGCGTGATGTAGCCCGCCTGCAAGGCGAACTTCCAGCGGTTCTCGCCAAGGTTAAGGGCCCGCTCCTTGTCGTAGCTGCCAACGGGCACGTAGAGGAACGGGGTTATGCCGAAGTACCGTTTCTGCTGCGGCTGGTTGACCAGCCATACGGTCGCGGCCAGGATCGGATCGCCCATGCCGCCGCTGCTGCCGAGCCCGCTCAACTGGTCGCGCCCGCGCAGGTTGCCGAATGGCAGCAGGATCTGCGGGTCGACAGTGAAGCCGGCGATGTCCATGAAATGCACCAGGCGCGCAATGCCGATGTCCGAGTTCAGGTGGCCGCCGGCCACCTGGCTGCCGCTGGCGTAGACCTTGTCGCGCTCCGCGTGCTGGTAGTAAAGCATGCCCAGGTTGGTGCCCGCCGGCAGCGCGGTATAGTCGCCGGCGTCCACGTCGATGGCGTGCGCGGGCGCCGCCGCCAGCAGCAGGGCCGCGATGGCGCCGCCATGGCGCAGGGCCGAGCGCGCCCTGCGGCGCAAGGCCGTTCCTTGTTGCTCCATGTCTCCTCCATCTTTTTGTTGTGTGCCCATGCCGCGGCACGGCCCGAGGGCCGTGCCGGGTCTGACGGGCTGGATGCCGCAGGCGCTCAGGCTGCCTGCGGGCGCGCGATATTGATCACGCTCAGTTGTGCATATTCGGCCAGGCCTTCGGCGGCGAACTCCACGCCCACGCCGGACTCCTTGGCGCCCACCAGGGGGATGTGGGGACCGAAATGCAGGTGATGGTTGACCCAGGCAGTGCCCACGTCGAGCCGCTGCGCCACGGCATAGGCACGCGCCTGGTCGGACGACCAGACCGAGCCGCCCAGCCCGTAGGGCGAACCGTTCACGCGCGCCACGGCATCGTCCAGGTCTTCGTACCTGAGCACCGGCAGGATCGGCGCGAACTGTTCCTCGGCAACCAGCGCATTGGTGTCGGGCAGGTCGCGCACGATGGTGGGCGCGATAAAGTAGCCGTCGCCCTTGAGCGCG
This sequence comes from Cupriavidus basilensis OR16, assembly GCF_000243095.1. GTDB lineage: Bacteria > Pseudomonadota > Gammaproteobacteria > Burkholderiales > Burkholderiaceae > Cupriavidus > Cupriavidus basilensis_D. The sequence goes on from NZ_AHJE01000081.1 coordinate 39,265, forward strand.
GCGCCACCGGCCAGCACCTTGCCGTCGCGCCGGGCCACGGCCAGGAAGCGGCCGGCCTTGTCGAACTGCATGGCGTTCTGCAGCGGCCCGAGGGTCACGCCAGACTCGGCGCCGTTGCCGACCACGGCCTGCCTGGCCAGTTCGGCCAGCGCATCGCAAAGCGCATCATGGATAGCGGCATGCACGTACAGGCGCTTGAGCGCCAGGCATACCTGCCCGCAGTTGTAGAAGGCGCTGCCGAAGATCCTGGGCGCGATTTCCGCCACGTTGGCGTCGTCGAGCACGATGGCACCGTCGTTGCCGCCAAGCTCCAGCGTGATGCGCTTGAGGCGGGGCCCGGCGCTCTCCATCACCTTCTTGCCCGTCGCGGTGGAGCCGGTGAACGAGACCTTGGCCACGTCGGGATGCGACGTCAGCAGGCCGCCCAGATCGTTGAGATCGGTGATCACGTTGAGCACGCCCGCAGGGAAGATGCCGTTGGCGATGGCACCAAGCTGGAGCGAAGCCAGCGGCGTGGTCGGCGCGGGCTTGAGCACCACGGTATTGCCCATCAGCAGCGCGGGCGCGATCTTGTAGGCGGCGATCAGCACCGGGAAATTCCACGCGGCAATGGCGGCGACCACGCCCAGCGGCTTGTGATGGACTTCGATGCGATGGGTGGCGTCGTCCTGCACCACCGATACCGGCAGTTCCATGCCGGCGATATGGCGCACGAACGCCAGCGCGAACTGCAGCTCCTGGCGCGCTTCGGCCAGCGGCTTGCCCTGCTCCAGCACCAGCGACGCGGCGAGGTCTTCCGCGTTGGCCGCCATTTCGTCGGCGAAGCGCAGCAGCAAGGCGCGGCGTGCTGGCAGCCCGAGCGCCGCCCAGGCCGGCTGGGCCGCCTTGGCCGCGGCCACGGCTGCGTGCACATCGCGCTCGGTAGCGCGGGATACCGTATTGAACACCTTGCCCGTGGCGGGATTGATCACGTCCAGCAGGGCTCCGCCCTCAACCAGCTTGCCGCCGATCACCAGTGCTGCATTGCTTGGCATATTGTCCGTCTCCTTTGTCTGTGCAGGTAGCGCTCATGCGCTCGCACTGCTTACTGCAAAGGCCGTGCCCGGCGCACCGCGTGCGCGCTCGCTGGTCATCGCATCCGCGCCATCCGGCGCGTTGCAGCCGCGCGCCGCGCCTGAGGGACGCAGGTGTGCGCGCAAGCGGCGCCGCACTCCTGTCTCAAACTGCGCCGGTGTCTCGACACAACTGAGACATGGGGGAAAAGGAAAAAGCCCCCGATAACCGCCATGCGATCATCGGGGGCCTTGAAGGCGCTAGTCCAGGTGCGATCAGCCGCGGTTGTGGCGCGCCAGCTTGCGATACAGGGTGGCGCGCGAGATGCCCAGCGCGCGCGCAGCCTGCGAGCGATTGCCACTGAGCTGAGCCAGGGTCCTGTGGATCAGTTCGTTCTGCACATCCGCCATGACGGTGGATTGGCCAAGGGCTCGCGGCGCCTCCAGCGCCGGTGTGCCGATCGCTGTCGCCACCCAGCAGTCGTCGAAATGCTCGCGCCGCACGATTTCGCTGCCGCCGGACAAGGCAATGGCTGCGCGCAGCACCTGGTGGAGTTCGCGTACGTTGCCAGGCCAGTGGTGCGACATGACCAGGGCCATGGCATCGGCGTCGAGCCGCTTGGACCGCCCGCGCACGAGCGACTGCAGGACGGACGCCACCAGCTCGGGCATGTCCGTGCGCTCGCGCAGGGCCGGCATGCGCACCGACAGGCCGTTCAGGCGGTAGAACAAGTCCTCCCGGAAGGTGCCCTCGCGAACCAGGTCGCGGCACCGGCTTGCTGCTGCCGATCCGGGTCAGGCTGCGCTCCTGCAGCACGCTCAGCAGCCGGGTCTGCAGCGCCAGCGGCATATCGCCGATCTCATCCAGGAAGAGCGTGCCATGATCGGCCTGTTCAATCTTGCCCGCGCTGCCGCCCTTGCGGCTGCCGGTAAATGCACCGTCGGCATAGCCGAACAGTTCGGCTTCGGCCAGGCTTTCGGGAATCGCCGAGCAGTTGAGCGAGACGAACGCTTCGCCCGGTCGGCTGGCCTCGTGCAAGGCACGCGCCAGCATACTCTTGCCGGTACCTGTCTCGCCCAGCAGGATCACCGGCACCTGCTCGCGAATCACAGTCACGGCCTTCTCGACGGCGCGGGACAGCGCCGCATCGGCAATCACGCATGACCCGTTGTCGGCCGGCTTGCCGCCATCGCCGCCATGCTGCTGACGCCCGCGCGTCGGCGCCGCAGGCTGGTCAAGCGAAACAAAGAAGCGCTCGCCGCCGAGCGCGCTCAGCGAGCCATGGCTGGATGCCGCCGTGCCATGCAGACCGCTGGCGAAGACCTGCCGCAGTTCGGTACCGGTACCGCCAGCGCCGCGCAGTTTCAGCATCTGCCGTGCGGCACGGTTGGCGGCTGCAATCACGTCATCGCCCGAGATCGCGACAATGCCCTCGGCCGGCGTATGCAGCATGCGATGGTCATGATGCAGATGCAGGATGCGGCAGCCATGCAGCCTGGCGTACAGCCGGTTCTCGATCGACATGGCGGCCGACTGCACGAGGCTGAGCGCGTAGCTGGGCAGGTCCACGCCAAAACCGGTGATGTCGATCACGCCGATCAGCCGGTCGTGGCAGTCGTAGATCGGCGCCGCCGCGCATACCACATCGACAAGCTCATTGAGATAATGCTCGCCGCGCCGTATCTGCACCGCCCCGCCGCCTTCGATCAGCACGCAGGCAGGTGCGTTGGTGCCGAGCGAACTCTCGCACACGCGCTTGCCGCCCCGCAGCACTGCCGCGGCAGCCGGGCCAATGCCAGCGCGGGCGCTCGCGTTGGAGCTGACAATCATGCCGTCGGCATTGGTGCAGAACACGAGCCAGTGCTGCGCGGGAAACGCGCGCGCCAGAATCTCCATGTCCTCGCCGCAGGCGTCGATCAGCACCCGATGTTCATCCTCGATCAATTGCAACTGCGTGCGCGAGACAGCAGTGCTGAACAGCGCCTGATCCTCCGGCCGCATGCCGGCGCTAGAGGCGCGCTGCCAGCTCTTGGCAATCAGGTCAGATACGGCCCCGGGAGGAATGCGCTTCCCTTCGAAAAAATTCTGTCTCGCAAGCTGCACGTCTGTTGCCAGCCCATTCGATGCGTGCCTCATTCAGTAGTCTCCGTACTGTCTTGTTCTAATGGCGGTAACTGCCGCTGCTACCGCGGCGGGGGCGCTCGCCGGAGAAGAACTGTAAGTGACGCCCCCCCTGTTTTCAAGCGCATGACGGTGCGGCACATGGTTTTCACCTAGCGGACAAAGACGAGACCGGCTCCCGTTCCACGAAGCGAGCGGCACACCGTCTCAAATTGAGACAGTGCTAGGCCGCGATGGCAGGTACAAGACAGTCCCTCGACGATCGAGGGCCAATCTCGACGGCTCTCATTTGGCTCGTGGCTCGGAACCTATCGTGCGGGTCACGGCGCATCGCTAAGGTATCGCGGGCCGCCGTTGCGCCATGTGGGCGCCATGTGGGCGCCATTTTCGACGCGGCCTCCTGGCTGGGCACGCAGGCGGGATCAACTTCGGGCAGCAAAAACGCAGCCCAGCGCCTAGTCTTTCCTTGTGGTAGCCGTCAGGAGAGCGTGATGAACGAAGAAACCTTCAACCTCAGCATCCGCAAGTTCCTCAAAGTCGTCGGCGTGAGCTCGCAGCGGGAAATCGAGCAGGCGGTGTCCAGAGCGATCGCCGCGGGCACCATCACCGGAACCGAGCGCTTCCCGGTCGTGGTCACGCTGGAACTGGCCGCCTTGCAGTTCAAGGCCCAGTTCGATGGCGAAATTCAGCTCGAGTGAAGTCGCTTGCCAAAGCACTGGCGCCCACGCGATCGCTGGAATCAAGGTGTGCGCGAAGAGCGTCCTTGGCTTCGCAATGGCCTCTTTGCTTGCCCCTTAGCGATCCTGTTCCGGGAAACTGGCGCCTGCATGCCGCGTTGAAGCCACGGGTGCCCCGCTCCAGGACGCGCAGCGTTCAAGCAGCGCCTTGCCACTGGTAACCGGCGCTGCGCAGGTGCGATGCCGGCACACGTAGGCTGCCGGACGGCCCTTGACCGGCCGCCGCCCGTGGCCGATCGGGACGTCCTCGGCAAATGCCAGGACGCGTGCCGGCAAGTACGCGCGGTGAACGCTTTGCACGAGGCCGGCGGCAGCCGCCTTGTCGCCGGCAAGAATGATCTCGAACGGGCCGCGCTGCGCGAAGTCCCGGGCGGCCAGCAGGTGCACGAAGCCGGCCGGGGCCGCGGCGGCGGCGGCGCGGTATCTCCGGAATTCGTCCTCGGCAAGGTCGCGGTAGACGTCGCGGCCGGTGAGCGCATGCAAGCGCAGGAAGGCGAACACACTAGTTGAGATACCCGACGGCCAGGCGCTGTCGTGCGGCGCGCGGGGCCTATGCACCAATGGCTCGCCATCGCGGGGCGTGAAATACAGCCCGTCGTCGCGGAACTTGTCGAGGATGAGCGCCACGAGTTCGACTGCGCGATCCAGGTAACGCTTGTCGAAGCAGGACTCGTACAGGTCGATCAGAGCGTTGGCCAGCAAGGCATAGTCTTCGAGAAACCCGGGCACCTTGGCTGTCCCGTCCTTCCAGGCCCGGTACACGCCACCGTCCGGCATGGTGAGTTTCTCCTGGATAGCGCTGGCGGCACGCCTCGCGGCGGCGAGGTGCGGGGGGCAGCCCGTCGCCTGGTAAGCCGCACAGAGTCCCTGGATCATGAGGCCGTTCCAGCCGGTGAGTATGTTGTCGTCACGGGCCGGGCGAGCACGCCGGGCGCGCGCTGCAAACAGCCGCCCGCGCCAGTCTTCGAGGCGCGCCTCGTCAAATGGGTCCAGCGTGGCCGCGCGGTTGAGGACCGACGTACCGCGCGCGAAATTCCCACCGTCGGTCACGCCGTAGGCCCGGCACGCCAGCGCGCCCTCGGATGCCCCCAGGACAGCCCTCACCTCGGCCGGTGTCCAGACATAAAACCGGCCTTCCTCGCCTTCGCTGTCGGCATCTTCGCCAGCATAAAAGCACCCGTCAGGGTGTGTCATGTCCCGCACAATGTACGCGATGGCTTCCTCGAAGACACGGCGCCAGGCCGGCTTGCCGGTCAGGCGATAGGCGTCCGCGTACAGCGTGACAAGCTGGCCGTTGTCGTAGAGCATCTTTTCGAAGTGGGGCACGGCCCAACGTTCGTCGACGCTATAGCGGGCAAAGCCACCGCCAAGCTGGTCATGGATGCCGCCGGCCGCCATGCCGTCGAGCGTGCGCTCCAGCGCCGCAAGCAGCACGGGTTCACCCGTCCGTTGACAGATGCGCAGCACAAGGTCGTAGCCGCTTGCGTTGGGAAACTTGGGCGCGCCGCCCAAGCCGCCATGTGTCGGGTCGGTGTCTTGCGCCAGGGCACGGGCTGTCTGCGCGGGCAGGTCCTCGACTTCGGCGGCTTCCCGGCCCAGGTCAACCAGGTCAAGCTGTCGGAACCCGAGCCGAAACTGTTCGATCATGTCGCGCAGCTCGCCGCGGCGATGCGTCCAGGCTTCGCTCAGGCTCAGCAGCACGCGCACGAACCCAGGGCGGCCGTAGCGGTCATCCGGCGGGAAGTAGGTGCCGCCAAAAAACGGTTCTCCTTGTGGCGTCAGGAACACCGTGAGCGGCCAGCCGCCGCCCTGCCCCATCATCAGGGGCACTTTCTGGTAGATGTCGTCGATGTCGGGACGCTCCTGCCGATCCACCTTGATGCTGATGAAACGCGCGTTCATCAAGCCGGCGATGCGGGGATTCTCGAACGATTCGTGCGCCATGACGTGGCACCAATGGCACGCGGCGTAGCCGACCGAAAGCAGAACCGGTTTGTCGTCCTCGCGCGCGCGGCGAAATGCTGCTTCGCTCCAGGGATACCAGTCGACTGGATTCGCCGCATGTTGCCGTAGGTAAGGCGAGGTTTCCGTGGCGAGCCGGTTTGTCATCATAGGCTCCAGCTTGATCCGGTAGAACAACTGTGGCGCAGAACAAGGCGCGCTGCAAGCGCGCAGAACCTCCACTCCGGGTGTCTCATCGTGTGAGGGAGGCATTGACGCTTCGCCAATTGACGTGAGGCCGTCGGCACCTATGACCAATTCAGGTGAAGGGCGTCTGAACGCAAGCAGTGGGGTCTGCGCTTCCAATTGTCGCCTTGCCATCTCACGCCGACCGGCGCGAAACGGTAACCGGCTCCAGGGTCCTCGATCCAGGCAGGCAAGGAGAGCGGCATGGGAACCGCCCCCGCAAACCTATAATCAGTAGGCACACGCATACGCTCTCTCGGCGGAAAGACTCTCTCGGCGGAAAGACATTGTCCCCATGCGTCAGCCCGTGCCTAACGGCCTGTCAACCGTTTTGTATGGAGGTGTTCCATGACCACCTATGTCATCCTCAGCACTTTATCTCCTGATGCGTTCAAAGAGCCCAAGGACCTGAAGCAGATCGCCGCCACGGTTGCGGAAAAGATCAAGGCCGAATGCCCTGCGGTTACCTGGAAAGACAGTTTTCTCACCCTCGGTCGGTTCGATGTGGTGGACATCGTTGAATCGAATGACCTGGCGCAACTCGAAAGGGCGGCATTAATCATTCGCGCCTACGGACATGCAACCACCGAGACTCTACAAGGGACCCCGTGGAAACAGTTCATCGCAACGCTATAGCGGTGCCGCGGGTCGTATCTGTGCTCGCGCGAAGCGGGCTTCCTGACCGGAGCCGATCTCGCCATCAAGGGCGGGCAGCGCCTACAGTGACATCGTCCGGTCCGCGGGAGAACGCTGCCCCCCGGCTTGCAGTCGGTCGGTCGCTGGGCAGGCGTGAGGTGGCCTACCATGCAAATTGCCACGGTCTGGCGACATCGCCTATAGTTGGCTTGGTAGTGTTGCATTCGATTTAACGTGCCTGAAAGACTTCTCGGATGCGCGTGGGCGGATGAACTCCTAGCAGCACCACTTTGTGCTTGACGCGTGTTGGCGTCCAAAGCCTTGCGTGTCCGATGGCCGCCTGGTATCGGCGATGCCACCCCGTTCCTCCGATCGGCTAGCACCAATATGCCACGATAGGAGAACGCGTCACTTCCGGTCGGAAACGACTGTCAGACAAGTGATTTGCGGACAGGACGCCGACGCGCACGGTCATTGCCGGGAGGAGACATATATGTTCAAGCATCTCTTGGTGCCGACCGATGGGTCCCCGCTCTCCGAAGCCGCGATTCGGATGGCGGTGACGCTCGCTAAGGGATTCCAGGCCAAAATCACGGGATTTCACGCCATCCCGGAGTACCGCATCTTCACCCATCGGGTCGACATGCTGGAGGATACCCAGGAGCGGTTCGCGCAGATAGCCGAACAGCATGCGGAGCATTACCTGGGGATGATCGCGCAAGCCGCGAGGGAAGCGGGGGTGCCATGCGACACGATCCACGTGACAAGCGATCACCCCTATGAGGCGATCATCCGCGCCGTGGAGGAGCGGAACTGCGACCTCATTGTCATGGCCTCGCACGGTCGAGCTGGCGTGCAGGGTCTGCTGCTCGGCAGCGAAACCCAGAAAGTCCTGACCCATAGTACGATCCCGGTCCTCGTGTACCGCTAACCGGTGCAGCCGGATCACAAAAGGCCATGCCGCGCATGGTGTCCATTCTGATCTGTCCCGGACGATCACCTTGGAGCGAGAGAAATGCGCATCGAGCTGGGTTCACGCCGTCATATGTTCAAGCTGCCTCGAGGTCTCGTGGCGCGAAGTTGCCAGGAGCCTTCAGCAGGTTCTCAAACATGGTGTTCAACTACGGTGTGCCCGCCGTGCTCCGTGCCTGACTCCTGCAATTTGCTCCTGGGTCAAGGGAGGGCATCGGAAGGTGCTTTCTGAGTCAATGCCCTCCATTTCGCCGCTCCGGAATTTGTCTCCTTTAAGCGTGGCGCTATTGTGATGATGAGAAGTCACTTGCTGCCAGAAGCCAAAAAATGGGTCTACGATGAAGGCGTGGTGATCCACTCTTTAACCCCACAGTCCGCAATCATGATGCTTCCAGGCACTGCGCAACTGACCCCAGGGGAACGCGCCCGAGAGCGCCCGCCCCCTTTGGAAGATGAGGCGGTGCCAGGGAACCTGAGGCTTGTCCGCCACTCACCATCAGGATGGAAGCCACCACGTCTGCGTTGGATGGACGAGGAGCCAACAATGAAACTGATTGAGCCGGACGAACATCGGGCATTCCTTGCTGCCCTACGGCATAACGGTCTGGCAGAAGATGATTTCGAGCTTGCCGAAACCGATACGACGGACCCAAAGGGCGACGAGAACTTTGGTCTCCAGGGCTATGTCGCCGTAACCAGACGATCAACTCGAGTTACGCGGGAATACCCCATCGGCTACGAGACAGATTGGGTGCAGCGCTTCAGCAAAGATCTGGGAGCCTGCGCATTCGATAAGCTGGAATGAGATACCCCAGGCCACGACGCACGGGCGTAGGAAAGCCCGTCGCCTGGCAAATAGGGACATTAGCCTGGAAGGCAGCCAACCTCGAAGGTGGTTGGAGCGTGTCCGAAGCCAGCGGGGGCATACTGCACATTGTCAGTGGAGATAGAACCATGAGGGCGCAGATTGCTGAAGGCACCCTGGAAATCTGGGGGGAGAACCCGACGGAAACCTGGGCGTTGGGCAGGTGGCATAAAGAACACCGAATCAGTGCTGGCACGGTCAGCATCTACCCGGTCTCGCCAGAAATAGAACATAAGCCGCTACTCGGGAGCATGGAAGGGCTGGTAGTGGACGCCCACGACCAAGAGACGGATATGCTCACGGTTAGCCACCGTCCCAATGGTCTTTTAGTGGATGCGATTGACTTGGCGCCGTTTCAGATTGCGCGCATTGCACTATCGATGCTCCTGGGAAGAAATCCACTCTCTATCAAGGTGGGAGACGTTCTCGATTTTTATATCCATCCGCAGTTTGGTGAATGGGTTGATGGTTACAAGAAAGAGATGGAAACGCAAGCGACGAAGGGTTCGCTGACTTACCCGGGGTGATCGCAAGCGGAAGACTCCGGAGTCATCCTTGGCCTGCGCCCCGTTTCCATTCACGGCAAGCCACGCAGAATTTCTTATCCTTGAACTGAAAAATAGGATACTGGAACCGGATCAGCGCGCCAGCAGCGGTCAGCGTCGGATGGTGCCAGTCTTCGACCAAGTTGTCTCACAAAGAACCGAAACCCTATTTCAATGATTCCGGTTTCATGTCAGTCCGCCTACGTGTGGGCAGCCTGGGCGATGCCCAAAGCCCGTTCGGCTTACATCACGCGACCTTGACCTCAATGCGGCTCGGTTGCGCGTATTCGGCTTTGGGGATGCGCAGCTTGAGCACGCCGTGGTTGAACTCGGCGACCACCTTCTCGGCATCTAGTTCCTTGGATAGCGTGAACACGCGCCGGTATCGCGGCAGGGAAACCTCCGTGTAACTGGCTTCCATACCCTCCGGCTGATCCAGGACGACTTCCCCCTTGATGGTCAGGATATCCCCTTCCACCTGCACAACCAGCTTGTCCTTGGGCACACCCGGCAGATCGGCGTACAAGGTGATGCCTGCGGCGTCCTCGTACACATTCGCTGGCGGCATCAGGGCCGCTTCAGCGCTGCCAGTGTCGGCTTGTTTGGTGACAGCAGTATTCTCGCTCATGGCCAGATCCTCCTCGCATCATTGGATGCTGATTTGGCGCCGCTGCGCGGCTTCGAGGCGCTGGATGCTGATGTGCAGCACGCCGTCGCGGTACTTGGCTTCCACCGCATTGGGATTCACGTCGTCTGGTAGGCTCACCACACGACGGAAGCGGCCGGCGAAGCGTTCATCGATATGCAGGGAGGGTTGCTCGTCCTTGTCTGAGAGATCGGGCTTGCGCTCGCCGACAATGGTCAGTACGCCCTTCACCAGTTGCACGTCGATGCTGGCCGGATCGATGCCGGGGGCAAAAGCATAGATTTCCACCGAGTGGGGTGTGCCGCCGACATTGATGGCCGGAAAACTGACCTGACCACGAATGCTGTGAGACAGCTCGAATGGCTGCTGCATCTCACGCTGCAGGCGTTCCAGCGCTGAGAATACGTCACGGGGAAACAGGGATCGATACATCATGTTTGCCTCCATTCGCACTGGCGCGGGCGCCATATTCTGACGTCCCTGGTTGGAATGGTAAGGCTTCCCCTGAGGATTTCAAGTTCTTGATTTGACTGATACTCGCCATCATTCTTCCGAGCGGAAGGGCAGCGCTAGAGACCTGAAAAGGGGAACACGCATGGAATTCCAGGACTACTACAAGACGTTGGGAGTGACACGTGATGCCACCGCGGAGGACATCAAGAAGGCGTTCCGCAAACTCGCGCGCAAGTTCCATCCCGACGTTTCCAAGCAGTCGGATGCCGAACTGCGCATGAAGGAGCTCAACGAGGCCTATGCCGTACTCTCCGACCCGGAAAAGCGCGTCGCGTACGACCAATTGAGACGCGGCCATCAGCCCGGCCAGGAATTCCGTCCGCCGCCGGACTGGAACACCGGCTTCGAGTTCTCCAGTCGGGGCTACTCGCCCCGGAAAGAGGCCGATTTCAGCGACTTCTTCGCCGAGCTGTTTGGCCACATGGGGGGCGGACACCGCAGTTTCCATACACACGGTGGCAACTTTCAGTCACGCGGCGTGGATCACCACGCCAAGGTGCTGCTGGACCTGGACGACACCTTTACCGGCGCCACCCGTCAGCTTTCGCTGCAGGTGCCAAGCATGGACGCCCGTGGCGGGGTACAGCTCAGGAACCGGACCCTCAGCGTGAAAATTCCCAAAGGCGTGCGCGAAGGTCAGCTCATCCGTCTGGGTGGGCAGGGTGCGCCGGCGATCGGCGGTGCGCCGGCCGGGGATCTTCTTCTGGAAGTGCATTTCAAACCGCACGACCAACTGAAAGTGAAGGGCCGCAATCTACACCTCACCCTGCCGGTGGCACCATGGGAGGCGGCGCTGGGGGCGGTAGTGCCTATCGATTTACCTGGGGGCGAACTGAAGGTGCGCATTCCCCCCGGCGCCCAGAGCGGCAATGAGTTACGCGTGCGCGGCAAGGGCATCCCCGCAAATCCACCGGGCGATCTGCTGCTGGACATCCAGGTGGTGTTGCCGCCGGCAAACACCCCTAAAGCGCGGGAGCTTTATGAAACCATGGCCCGGGAATTGGCCTTTAAACCGCGCCCGGATAGGAGAGCCTGATCCAAGCTTGACGACAACATGCTGATCGGCAGCTTGATGGAAGATGCTTGGCTGACTCCGGAGCAAGTGGCGGCAGAAAGATACCACCGTGCTCGCTGTCTGGACGGCGATACTTTCAGTTTTCCAAGGTTCCTGTTCCACGAATCGGAACGTAGCACTTTCGAGTCATGGCTGAACCTCATACGGTGCAAATGTAGACAAGCGCTGATCGACCATGGCGCCACCGACGGTAAAGTGATACAGGCTTTGCCAAGCGTGATCTTTGATTCCCAGCATGGCGTGCATTTCATCATCGAAAAAACAGCCAATTCCCGTTGCGCGCGCTCCGGAGGCTTCGGCTTCAAGATAGAGCGCCTGGCCGAGGATGCCGCATTCCCAGAAAAGATGGCGATAGCGCCACGGTTGCTTCAGGGCGATTTCGAAATTTGCAAGCATTCCCAGCGCAAAGCAGGAATCGGCGGCGATGTCCTGATGACAACAGATCAATTTTGCCACAGCGCGTAAATCGTAAGGCAGCAGAAAGTAGAGAGGCAGATAGTCCGGTCCAGTCTTTTGCCACAGCCATTTCGGACGCATAGCCTGCTTGAGGCTAGGCAGCGCCCCGGAATGTCTCACTAGCACATACAGGCCCGGCTCCAGATCGTCCACGCGGTGCACCAATAGCGCCGGATGCACCGCGACAGGAGACATCAGCGTATTCCACGGTGGCGTGTCGCTGCGTACCAACAGGCATGCCAGCATGGTGAAAAAAGCCGCGGTGGTGATGCGCGTCGTACCATCGAAACTCATCGCGCTGCGGCGCTGCCGAGCAATTCGGGCAAAACTCAGATCAAGGGCGGGCGTCGCGGACCACAGGTGCGGCTCCGCGTTTAGCGAACTCGGTTCGCGAGTACGAGACTTGCGCGTGGCGTGATGGATCGAATCGATGTCTGGCCAACTCTCATGTCCCGCGCTTAGTTGATTCGCGTATCCGTACCAGTGGACCTTATTCAAAGCAGCCCGCAGGCGCTCAGGGGCTGGCAGTGCTTCAGGATTGCCGATCCAAAGCAGGGCGTCCGGCACCTCTGGTTCGGCCGCCCCAAAATCCTCGCGGCGGTCCAATCCAAGCACTTCGGCCAACGCATCATCCGCAGTAGCCTCCACCAGCCGCGTCTGCCAGCCGAGTGCTGCTGCGGCGTAACTCACTGCGGCAATAGCATGGCCGCAGTCATGCTGGCAGTAGCGCCAGGCGCGCATTCCGTATTTCCACGCCTCGCGCCAGTGGATCGAGCTTATGCCGACCAGGATACCGCCGCCCGAAAACGCCTCGGTCCATCGCGGATCATCCACTTCAGCACGACGTTCGAGTACATGGTCGCGGCTCAGGTAATGGTAGACCCCGCCAGACAAGCCAGGCAGAGCCGGACACAGAAGATAGCCCTCGGTCGGATGCAGATTCCCGCTCGAAGGATTGCAGCGCAGCGACCACCTCTGAGCACCGTAGGATTTGCACGCTGACAGGCCGAGTGAAAGCTCAAACAGGATTGCCAGGGTACGAAGACAGAACCTTTGCGCGGGCGGCAGAGTAACACTTGTTGGGAATCAAGTCGCAAGAGCGTATTCTTAAGAAGTGACATAACAACAGACCATATGCAACGACAAGGCACTCATGAAGTACGCCCCTATACCTCTGGCCCCGACAAAGCGCTCGACAACATCGAGAAAGCGCCAGAGTGAACAACCAGATGAAGCTCGCAAGACTGCGCAACCCGGTCAATTCGACCCGCAAAACAAGCAGATTGCAGATTTGAGCTAGTTCGCGTCGAAGCAGCAATCCAATGCTTCATCAACATCACTTGTGGTGCTATCGCGCCTACAAACGGATTTCCGACACTGCCATCACGGCATTCCCGTCCGGCTGTACCAATTAACGTTGGCACTATGGGTCTCAACCCTCCGAGCGCAGTTGTGCCCGGATAACCGAGGTGCCGATATGCGTACCGTTCTCTATTTTCGTTTCACAGATGCCGCTTCGGCCCGAGATGGCTGGACTCAGGTGCTTCCCCTATCGAAGGCGCCAACTTACGTGACGGGCCCGTGGTTCCTGGGCAGAGGCCGCAAGCCGATCGAAGGCTTTCCGGTTGCCGATAGCAGCCATACCAGCTTCCGACCCGAAGTCTCGACGGCTGGATATGCTATCTGCGCGGTACTGGGTATGGCTCTCGCCGGATACTACGGCGACCATTCTGACCCGCTGAGTAGTCTCACCGCCTATGGCCTTGGCTTTATGATCGGCGGCTTCGGCGGCTGGTTCCTCGGCGCCTTGAGTGGAACCAGGCTATTGCGGCCTCGATTAGCCCGGCATGCGGCCTTATTGGCGCAAGGCGAGATTCTCATGATTGTGGGCTGCAAATCTTCCGAGAAGGATAAGGTCAAGACCCTGCTATATGGCAAAGGCGGGGTCGGCATAGAGGAGCACGGCGATTTCCTGCCCCATCTCCGTTGGATATGACAATGGACGTCCCCGCCAAGTCAGCGCACGATCATTGCTGGAGAGGTTCGACTCGCCTGTCTCGCTAACATCCTGGCTGACGCCCACAAGGCGTCTGGCTGGCGGTTGCCAAGCGGTCCATCGCCCTGATCCAATCATCAAGCGAACCCGCCGGGGAGCGGGCATCGGTCGGCTCTTCAAGCCTCAATCGTGACGATGTGCGCCTGGATCTTTCCGTCGACGGGACCAGGCCCGAACTTCTCTCCCATGGCAGCAGTGCGGACGTCTGTGGCTCGCGAAAGCTCTTTGAGGCCACGTGCGTCGATCTCCTTACGCAAGGGCGTCCCTTGGCAGTAAGCGATCAAAGGCATGCGGGCAGAGGCTGCGCGACACGATGGTTTCGAACGCGGGTTCCGCACGGAAGCTGCCAAGCCCCAGGTCCTGCTCGATAGCCTACCGCTCGTGGTATCCGTCTGGCGTTCGGGCCAGGAAGGTAGAGGGAGCTGCGGGAAAGAGTCCGGTCAAGGCGCTCGTGACGACATGCGCGAACTCGTTTTCTTCGACCCCATCCCGAACGTTGGAGAGGAACGTGCCACCTGACGCCAGTACGCGGCGAGTCTCGGCGAAGGCCCTTGATTGGTCGGGAAAGAACATGCCGCCAAACTGGCACACGACCACATCAAACTGGCCATCTTCGAAGGGCCATTGCACCATATCCGCTCGACTCCACTCCACCGGTCGCTGTGCGCCGACGGCCTGGTGGAGAATCTCACGGCGTTTGCAGCGACACACCGTACTGCGCGAAGATCTGCTGCAGCTCGCCGCTGCGGCGGAGCGCGTCCAGCGCGTTCTGCAGTGACTCGGCGAGTTCGCTCTGGTCCGCCTTGACCGCCATGCCGATGGCCCAGCCGCGCGCGGGCAGCAGCGGCGAGGCAACGTCCACCGTGGCGAAGCGCGCGGCCGGCTGGCCATCCGCCTTGAGCGCGCTTTCGTATTGCGAGCGCGTGACCATCGCCGCGGCGATCTCGCCGGCGAACAGCGCGCGCAGCGTTTCGTCTGGCCCGGCATAAATCTTCACCTTGTCGCGCAGCGCGCCCTGCGCCCCGGACAGCAGGGCATTGGCACCGGCGGAGCCCGCTTCCGCGCCGGTAGGCTGGCCGGCCAGGTCCTCTAGCTGCCGGACTTCGGGGATGCGTTCACGGTCGTGTACCAGCACGAACATCTCGCGGTGATAGGGCGCGAAGATCAGCGCCTTGTCGTTCGCGCGCATGAACGCACGGTCCACCGGCACATGCAGCATCACATCCGCCGGGCCATAGCCCAGGTAGTGGCCGCGCCAGACCATATTGCGCAGGTCATCGGACATGTTCTCGTCAGCATCGAACGGCAACAGCGACACCGACAGCCCCATCTGCTTGCTCAGGGCCTTCGCCAGCGCCACGTCAATGCCCGGCAACGGGTTGCCCGCAGCCGTGGAAAATGGCGGCAGGCTCTTATAGACGGCCACCTTCAAGGTCCCGCTCTGGCGGATCTTGGCCATATCGGCCAGCGACGTCTGCGCGCAGACGAGCGCGGCAACCGCCAGCAGTGCGCCGGCCAGGCGACGGGGGCCGGCGGGGACCGGCAGGGAGGGAGCGGCGTCCCGGACAGGGCTGGCGCGCATGGGAGGTCTCCTGGTTTTCTTGGTCTTTCAGGGAGTGCGGGAAATGCGGGGGAAGCGCGGGCAGCCCTTGCTACTCGTGCCGCGATTCGAGATAGGTCTTGATGGACCAGACCGCTTCCTGGCTCAGCACGCCATCGAACGGCGGCATGTAGACCCGGCCGTCGCGCGTGCGCCCCTTGCGCACGGTGGCGGTGAAGTACTGCGAGACCTCACCCATGCATTCCTGCTTCTTCTTGGCGTTGGCCAGCGACGCGCAATCGCTGTCCAACTTGCGCAGGTCCGGCGCGATGCCGCCCGACACCGCTTCCAGCCCATGGCAGCGCGCGCAGTTCTGGTTGTAGGCCGAGGAGCCGATACGCAGTGCTTCCTGCTGCGCTTCGCCAGTCCTGTATGGATTGTCCGGACGCCATCCTTCACCAAGTTGCGGTAGTGTCTTGGTGTCCACAGCTTGCGGCGTGACGTCGCCATGGGCCGACGCGGCCTGGGGTAGCGCTCCGGCCAGAAGCGTGCAGATGGCAATCAGGGCAAGTGTGCGGCGTGGTGTTTTCATCAGTGTCACCTCCAGTTGTTGAACTATGTTTTGTAGGTGACTTCCGCAAAAGCCATACCAAGCGCGAAGTGGACCCTGAACCGGGCCCTGAACCGGGCCTTATACCGGGCCGTAAGCCGGGCCGGACCCCTGCAAATGGTTGGCGCGTGGCACAGCATGCCGATGCCAGTGCCCTAGAATGCAACACCCTGGCAAGCGTTTTGCTTCATGAAGCAACACTTCGGGCCATGTCGAACACGCCAGGACTCGGAGCGACCCGCGCATAGATCGCGGGCGACTTCCACAGGAGACAGAAAAATGACTTTCCAAGCGGCCGGCGGCCCGCACTTGCCCGGCGTCTCGCCGGCGGCAACGGGCACCCCGGCGGAGGGCGACCGGCCCGGCCTGATCGCCCAAGCCCATCAGCGCTCCGAATCCTATGGCCTGCGGCCCTACGAATCGCCGGACTTCTGCCCGGTGCTGCAAAGCGAGCTGAAAACCCAGATAGAGCGCAGCCAGTCGCTGTTTACCTACGCGCTGCCGGTCATGGAGACACTCTATGACCAGATCGTCAACACGCAGAGCATGGTGATCCTGACGGACGCTGCCGGCCTGATCCTGCACTCGCTGGGCGATGACGATTTCCTCGCCAAGGCCAACAAGGTGGCCTTGCAGCCCGGCGCGCTGTGGTCCGAGGAAAGCCGGGGCACCAACGCCATTGGCACTGCGCTGGCCGAGAACAAGGCCACGCTGGTCCACGGCGCGGAGCATTTCCTGGAGGCCAACCGCTTCCTGACGTGCTCCTGCATGCCCATCCTCGATGCCTACGGCAAGACGGTTGGCGCGCTCGATGTGACGGGTGACCAGCGCGGGTTCCACAAACACACCATGGCGCTGGTGCGGATGTCGGCGCAAATGATCGAGAACCAGCTGTTCGCCAATGCCTTCCAGGACATGGTGTGTGTCCGTTTCCACTCGCGCGCGGAGTTTATCGGCACCCTGGTCGAAGGCATCGCCTCCTTTACGCCGGGCGGACGCTTCCTGTCGGCCAACCGCAGCGCGCAGTTCCAGCTTGGGATGTCGGTCGGCGCCTTGCACGCGCACACCTTCTCCTCACTGTTCGGTTTGTCGCTGTCGCAGTTGTTCGACGCCGAGCGCAAGGCCCCGGGGGGTGTCGTGCACTTGCCGCTGCCAAGCGGCGTCAAGGTCAGCGCACGCATCGAGTGGAAAGCGCCCGCCGGTTCCGCTCCGGCCGCGGCCATCGACCGTGACTGTGGCGGCGACGAGGCGCACCGCAGGCCTGAAGCAGCCTCCCTGCCCCGCCGCGCGGCCGTGCAGCCAGCCCAGCCCGGGCTGGACGACCTGGACACCGGCGACGCCCAGATCAAAGGCGTCATCACCAAGCTGCGCAAGGTGATCGGCAAGGATATTCCGGTCATGGTGCTGGGGGAAACCGGCACCGGCAAGGAACTGCTGGCCCGCGCCATCCACGCCGACAGCCCGCGCCACGCCGGGCCTTTCATCGCTGTCAACTGCGCCTCGATTCCCGAGACGCTGATCGAATCCGAGCTGTTCGGCTACGAAGAAGGCGCCTTTACCGGCGCCCGCAAGAAAGGCGGCATCGGCAAGATGCTGCTGGCCAACGGCGGCACCCTCTTCCTGGATGAAATCGGCGATATGCCGTTGCACCTGCAGGCGCGCATGCTGCGCGCGCTGCAGGAGCGCGCGGTCACGCCGCTGGGCAGCAGCCGGGTGATCCACGTCGACGTGTCAGTGATCTGCGCTACCAATCGCAATTTGCGCGAGCAGGTGGCCAATGGCCTGTTCCGGGAAGACCTTTACTACCGCCTGAACGGGCTCGTGGTGCGCCTGCCGGCCTTGCGCGAGCGCAGCGACCTCGATGTGGTGGCCAACAAGCTATTGCGCGAGGGCCAGGCAAACGGGGGGCCGCGCATCAAGGATTCGGTCATGGAGATGTTCCGCAGCTATCACTGGCCGGGCAATATCCGCCAGCTCGGCAACCTGTTGCGCACTGCGCGGCTGATGGCCGAAGGCGAGGCGGAGATCACCGAGGACCATTTGCCCGACGATTTCCTGGAAGACCGGCTGGCGCGCCAGGCCACCCACCCCGCGCACGGCGCCACGGTGGCAGCAGACGCCGCGCCGGCTGGCGAGCGCGCCGCGCAGGCTGCGCCCCGCGCCCAGCCTACCCGCCTGGCCGACGTCGAGGTGCTGGCCATCGTTGCCGCGGTCAAGGCGCACCACGGCAATATTTCCGCGGCGGCCAAGGCGCTCGGCATCTCGCGCAATACGGTCTACCGGAAGATGGACGAGGCCAACGCGCTGCCGCAGCAAGATGGCTGAGACGGCGGCCGTGCGGGCCGGCTGGCGCTCAGGCCAGCGGCTCGCCGTTCATCCACTGGTCTTCCAGTTCGCGCCAGGCGCGCTGCACATTCAAGGGATGGCGCGAAGCGAAGTAGCGCCAATGGCGGTACGGCCCGGCGGCCGCCGGGCTGAGCACGCGCGCCGCATCGCCGCCCGCTTCCAGTGCGGCGGCAACGCCGCCGGCCAACGCATCCAGGTAGGCCAGCGTGGGCGCCAGCGTTTGCGCCGGCGTGCCCGGCGCGGTGCCCACCACGAGATCGGCGGGTAGCGCCGACACGGCCCGCAGCGCACGTCGCCAGCCTTGCAGGGAAGCCTCCTGCATTTCCGGAACGCGGTCGCGGTAGGCCAGGCCACCCACGCATAACAACCGCCGCTGCGGCGCATGCAGCACCGTATCCGAAGCGCTATGCGCCCCCGCGTGGACATGTACCTCCCATGCGGTGGCGCCTGTCAGCAGGCGATCGCCATGCCGCAAGCCGGGTTCCGGCAACACGATCCGCGTGCCGCGCATCGCGGCTGGCCCCAGTTGCGCGGCCAGGCGGGCCAGGCACGCCTCGCAGCGCTGGCGCATCAGGCTAGCGGTGGCGGCCGAGGCCAGGAACGCGGGGCGCGGCCGCAAGCGCGCGAATGCCGCGTTGGCCAGCACGTTCTCGGGATGCGCATGGGTGTTGACCACCCAGCGCACCGGCTCGGGCGTCACGGCCCGGATCGCCGCCAGCAACCCGTTCCCCCAGGCCAGATGCGGGCCCGGGTCGACCACCAGCACCCCGGCTCCGGTCACATGGACCAGGGTCGGCACCACCTCCCCCGCATTGGCCCGCGCCACCTCGGCATTGGCTGCGCTGGCCACGTACACGCCAGGCTGCAGCCTCGCCAGCACCACGCGGCCAAGTGCGGCGGCCGGGCCGGCGCCGCCGAGCGCCATCGCCAGCAGGGCGCCCATGAATCCGCGCCGGGTGGGATCCGTCACCACCGGCCGCCCGCCTCGCGGATCGTGGCCCGCAGGGCCTCGGCCATGGCACCGGCAGGCAAGTGTCCGCCGGGCACCCAGACCAGCCGCGCCTGGGGCATGACCGCCTTCAGACGCAGGGCGTTGGCCGGCCGGCAGACCGCATCGGCACGGCCATGCAGCAACGCCACCGGGACCTGCCGCGCACCGATCTGCGCCGCCGCCTTCAGCAACGCCGGCTTGCCCAGCCCGGCGCGGCGGCGCAGGTAATGCGCCTGGATCCGGTATTTGTCCACCGCTGCCATGCGCTCGCGCCACGGCTGCCGCCTCGGCTGCGTCCGGCCAAGACCCAGCAACCGCCGTTCGGCGCGCTGCCAGTGTTCGGCAGTGTCCAGTTTTTGAACAGTCGTACCACTTTGCAACACTTGCGACACAGTGAGCAAACGCGCCCGCGCATCGGGCGACCGCTCGCCGCTCGTCACGCGCCGCAGCATCGCGCCGCGGCGCGGAGAAAAAAGCCGATGGATATCGTCGCGGCCAGTCAGGAAAGCGCCCCGCAGGACCAGAGCCGCCACCGCGTCGGGATAACGCGCGGCATAGGCCAGCGCCAGCGCTGCCCCCCAGGATCCGCCCACCACGCTCCAGCGCTGGACGCCAAGCGCCTCGCGCAGCTGTTCCAGGTCTGCCAGCAGCGCGCCCGCCGTATTCCGGCGCAGCGTTCCGGCGGGCCGCGAACGGCCCGCGCCGCGCTGGTCGGGCATCACCACGTGGTGCCGCAGCGGATCGAACCACGCTGCCATCGACGGACTGCAGCCGCTGCCCGGGCCGCCATGCAGCACCAGCCATGGATCGCCCGTGGCTGGGCCCGCCTGCCGCACGTGCATGCGGTGGCCATCCCGCGTACGGAGAAAAATGCAATGGGACGGCAGCGGCGCTGCGGGCATGGATGTTGCCTCGGAAAGAACGCGGCGACCTTCGCCGCAAGAAGACCCGATGCATTCACTATCTATGCCACCCCCGAGGAGGAGACATGAACTGGACCACCCCTGCCTACAAAGAACTACGCCTGGGTTTCGAGATCACGATGTACATCGCCAACCGCTGAGCACTTTTGCCTGAACGCGCCAATCTGACAAGGCCCGCCCCCGCGGGCCTTTTTTCTCGCTGGCGGGCTTTTTGCTCTTCATTCTTCAACTCCGCAACGAACCCTATCAATACGTGCCATGACAATACTCCGGGTCCTGGGATCGGCCGCCGGCGGTGGTTTTCCCCAGTGGAACTGCAACTGCCGCCATTGCGATGGTGTACGCAACGGCACGCTGCGCGCCACGCCGCGCACGCAGTCGTCGATTGCCTTGAGTGACGAGGGACAAGACTGGGTTCTGGTCAATGCCTCCCCCGACATCCTCGACCAGCTGCGCCACGCGCCTGCGCTGCAGCCGGCGCGCCAGCCACGCGATACAGGCATTGCCGGGGTGGTCCTGATGGATGCGCAGATCGATCACGTTACCGGCCTCCTGATGTTGCGCGAGCACCGGCAGGCGCTGCCGGTCTACGCCACCGCGGCGGTATTGCAGGATCTCGGCACGGCGTTCCCGCTGACACGCATGCTGGCGCACTACTGCGGGCTTGACACGCACACGCTGGCCCTGGACGACGCGCCCTTCACGGTGCCGCCGCTCGAAAGCGTGATGCTGACGCCGGTGCCGCTGGAGAGCAAGGCGCCGCCCTATTCCCCCAACCGCAACGCGCCGCAGCGTGGCGACAATATCGGGCTGCGCATCGTCGATGCCGCGACCGGCCGGCGCGCCTTCTATGCGCCCGGGCTGGGCCGCATCGAGCCGCACGTGTTCAATGAACTGCAGCGCGCCGACGTGGTGCTGGTGGATGGCACCTGCTGGCGCGACGACGAGTTGCAGCAGCTTGGCTTCTCCGCCAAGACCGCCGCGGACATGGGGCACCTCGCCCTGTCCGGCCCG
This sequence comes from Cupriavidus basilensis OR16, assembly GCF_000243095.1. Lineage (GTDB taxonomy): Bacteria > Pseudomonadota > Gammaproteobacteria > Burkholderiales > Burkholderiaceae > Cupriavidus > Cupriavidus basilensis_D. The sequence goes on from NZ_AHJE01000081.1 coordinate 60,551, forward strand.
GGCGGCATGATCGAGACCCTCGACCGCCTGCCCGCGGCACGCAAGATCCTGATCCACATCAACAATACCAACCCGATCCTGGTGGACGACTCGCCGCAGCGCGGCCTGCTGGCGGACCACGGCATCGAGGTGGCCTACGACGGCATGGAGATCACGTTATGACGCAAGCCACGGCATGGAGCGCCGCCGAATTCGAAGCACGCCTGCGCGCGAAAGAAACGGGCTATCACATCCACCACCCGCTCAACCTGCGCATGGCGGCCGGGCAATGCACGCCGGAGCAGATCCGCGCCTGGGTGGCCAACCGTTTCTACTATCAGACCAGCATCCCGCTCAAGGACGCTGCAGTGCTCTCCAACTGCCCCGACCGCGCCACGCGCCGCGAATGGGTCGTGCGCATCCTGGACCATGACGGCACCGAGACCCAGGAAGGCGGCATCGAAGCCTGGCTGCGGCTGGGCCAGGCGGCGGGACTCGAGCGCGAGGCGCTGTGGTCGCACCGGCACGTGCTGCCCGGCGTGCGCTTCGCCGTCGACGCCTACGTGAATTTCGCGCGCCGCGCACCCTGGCAGGAAGCCGTGTGCTCCTCGTTGACCGAGATGTTCGCCCCGGAGATCCACAAGGAGCGCCTGGCCGGCTGGCCCGGGCACTATCCGTGGATCGAAGCGCAAGGCCTGGATTATTTCCGCTCGCGCATTCCGCTTGCGCAGCGCGATGTCGACCACGGCCTGCGCGTGACGCTCGGCTACTTCCGCACGCCGGAGCAGCAGCAGCGCGCGCTGGACATCCTGCAATTCAAGCTCGACATCCTGTGGTCGATGCTCGACGCCATCCAACTCGCCCACCCATGACCCCGACCAAAGCCGACCTGACCAGACCGACGCTCCACCGGACCTTCCGGCTGCAGTGGGAAGACGCCCAGCAGAGCTGGATCCTGCTGTATCCGGAAGGCATGGTCACGCTCAACGACAGCGCGGCCGCCATCCTGCAGCGCTGCGACGGCAGCCACACCCTCGACATGCTGATCGACGACCTGCAGTCCGCCTTCGGCGTGCAGGGTATCGCACCGGAGGTACACGCCTTTGTCAAACATGCCATCGAACGCGGCTGGCTGGTCTGAGCCGCCAGCACCCATGGCGCCGCCGGGGCCACCGCTATGGCTGCTGGCCGAACTGACCTATCGCTGCCCGCTCCACTGCGCCTTCTGCTCCAACCCGGTGGACTATGCCCGGCACGACACCGAGCTTGACACCGAGCGGTGGCGCGACGTTTTCACGCAGGCGCGCGCACTCGGCGCCGTGCAACTGGGCCTGTCGGGCGGCGAACCCCTGCTACGCAAAGACCTGGAAGCACTGGTCGAACATGCCCACGGACTCGGCTTCTACACCAACCTCATCACCTCCGGCATCGGCCTCACGGATGCCCGGCTGGCCGCCCTGCGCATCGCCGGGCTCGATCATATCCAGCTATCGTTCCAGGACTCCACGCGCGAACTCAACGATTTTCTCTCCAGCACCCGCACCTTCAACCTGAAGCAACGCGTGGCCCGCCTGATCAAGGCGCACGGTTATCCGATGGTGATGAACTGCGTGCTGCACCGGCACAACCCTGCCCCAACGGGGGGCCATCATCGAGATGGCGCTGGAGATGGGCGCGGAGTACCTGGAACTGGCCAACACCCAATACTACGGATGGGCCTGGGAGAACCGGCAAGCGCTGATGCCCACGCATGAGCAACTGCGCGAAGCCGAAGCTGTCGTGAAGGCATACCGCGCCCGCATCGGCAACCGGTGCAAGATACTGTTCGTGGTGCCCGATTACTTCGAGCAGCGGCCCAAGAAATGCATGAACGGGTGGGGCACCACCTTCCTTGGCGTGGCGCCCGACGGCGTCGCGCTGCCCTGCCACGCGGCCCGCATGCTGCCCGGGCTTGACCTGCCGAACGTCACCACGCAATCGCTACGGGAGATATGGCGCGAGAGTGACGCCTTCCAGCGTTTTCGCGGCACGCATTGGCTGCCGGAGCCTTGCCGATCCTGCGACTCGCAGGCGCAAGACCATGGAGGATGCCGCTGCCAGGCATTCCTCCTGACCGGCGATGCCGCTGCCACGGATCCGGTTTGCGACCGGTCGGGAGACCATGGGAAGGTCGCGGAGATCGTGCTGCAGGGCAGGCTGGCCGAGGTGCAGGCGCGCGGCCGGGAGAGCGGGATGGTCTTCCGCAGCGATGGGAATTCGCTCAGGCTAAGCAGCGAAGCCGGCTGCGCTGGTAGTGAAAAACGGAAGTAAAGAAGTAGGAATAGAGAACAAAAAGAGCAAAGACGTTTCACGCCGTGCCTGGGCAGCCATGCGGGCCGACGTGAAACGTCTTTGCGGATCCTTCCTTCGTATCCGGTTTTTATCCGCCTATCAGGTCTGACACCGGTCTCATCCAATGCTCATTCGATGCTCATCCAGTGCTCATCCGATACCCAGAACCCACTCTGCCAGCCTCCTGGCATCCGCTTCGCTGATACTCTCGTGCGACGGCATGGGAATCCGTCCCCAAACGCCTTTTCCGCCCTCGCGGATCTTTTTCGCCAGCCGCTCGGGCGCCTCCCCATCGCCCTTGTACTTGGCCGCTACCTCGGCAAAGCCCGGCCCTACCACCTTGGTGTTCATACTGTGACAAGAAAAGCAGCCGCTCTTGTCCGCCAGCGCCTGCATATCGGGTGCCGCTTCGACCCGGGCAGCACACAGCACCATCGCCACCGTGGCCATCAACGATAGGTATCCTTTCGCCTTCTGCATATCTACGTCCCAATGCTCTGATCATCGGCCAGCCCTTGCGCGTGCCGGCTTCGGTATGCGAGGCCGGCCCGCGCAGGGCCGCTTTACCACATGGTGTCCGGCAACGTTCAGCTCTTGTGCAGCTTGAACACCCACACCGATCCGCCCTGCTCCAGGAAATTCACGCGCTTGGCAACTTCCCCGCCCCACAGCGGCACCGCGCCACCCCAACCCGACACCACCGCCACATACTGCTCGCCGCCCTCCTCCCAGGTCACCGGAGGCGCCACCACGCCACTGCCCGTCTGGAACTTCCACAGTTCCTTGCCGGTCTTGGCATCCGCAGCCTTCAGGTAGCCCTCCGGCGTGCCCCAGAACACCAGCCCGCCGGCAGTGGTCATCACCCCGCCCCACAGCGGCGCGTAGTTCTTGACCTCCCACTCGATCTTGCCGGTCTTGGGGTTGATCGCGCGCAGCGAGCCGATGTAGTCCTCGTTGAGCGGATGGATGGTGAAGCCGGCGCCGAGGAAGGCCGCGCCCTTCTTGTAGCTCACGGGTTCGTTCCAGATATCCATGCCCCATTCATTGGCCGGTACATAGAACAGGCCGGTCTGCGGGCTATAGGCCATCGGCTGCTGGTTCTTGCCGCCAAGGAAGCCCGGCGCCGCAAATACGGACTGGCCCTTCTTCGGGTCGCTGCCCGCGGCCGGGTCGCCCGGCCGGCTTTGCGCGATCATGTTGGGGCGCCCGGTCTTGAGGTCGATGCTGCTCGCCCAGGTGATCTTCTTGACGAAGGGGAAGGCGTTCACCAGCTTGCCGGTGGTGGCGTCATTGACGTAGAAGAATCCATTGCGGTCGGCCTTGCCGCCCAGGCGCTTGCCGTCCTGATCGAAGGTCACGAACTCGTTGACGCCGTCGAAATCCCAGCCATCGTTAGGCGTATTCTGGTAATGCCAGACGATCTTCCCGGTGGCGGGGTCGAGCGCCACGGTCGAGGCCGAATAGAGGTTGTCGCCCTTGCGCATGTGGCTGTTCCACGGCCCAGGGTTGCCGGTACCGAAGTAGGCCAGGCCGGTCTTCGGGTCATAGGTGCCGCCCAGCCAGGTGGCCGCGCCGCCGGTCTTCCAGGTCTCGCCGGGCCAACTGGCGTTCAGGGTGCCGGTCACACCGTTCTCGGTCTTGTTGCCGTCCTTGTCGTACGTGTAGCCCATATGGCCTTCCACCACTGGCCGGGACCACACCATCTGCCCGGTCTTGGCGTCGCGTGCCTCGACCCGTCCCACCACGCCGAACTCGCCGCCAGAGATGCCAGTCAGCACCATGCCTTTGACGATCAGGGGGGCCGCCGTGTAGGAATAGCCGGCGGCATAGTCCTCGATCTTGTCTTTCCACACCACCTTGCCGGTCTTCTGGTCCAGCGCCACCAGTTGCGCGTCGAGCGTGCCAAAGATCACCAGGTTGTCGTACAAGGCCGCACCGCGGTTGACCACGTCGCAGCAGGGCATGATGCCTTCGGGCAGGCGATGCTCATATTTCCAGAGCTTGCTGCCGGTCTTCAGATCGAGCGCGTAGATGCGTGAGTACGAGGCCGTCACGAACATCTTGCCTTCATGAATCAACGGCTGCGCTTCCTGCCCGCGCTGCTTTTCGCCGCCGAAGGAAAACGACCAGGCCGGCACCAGCTGGCTGATGTTCTTGGTGTTGATGCGGTTCAGCGTGGAAAAGCGCTGGCCTTGCGTGCCCATTCCCCACGACAGCACGTCGCCCGGCGACTTCGCGTCGTTCTCGATCATGGCATCGGTCACCGCGGCCTGCGCCGCCAGGCTCGCGGCAGTCGCCGCGAGCACCATCATCACGCGTAACGTCCTCATTGTCTGCTCCTCTCTCTTGTTGTCGATCTTCACCAGTGCGCCACGCACACCAGACTGACTCTTGGCAATTCCCATGCCAATGGAAAACACCCGCATCCGGCCCCGCAGCGGCCCGTTGATGCCTGGATGGCGTACCAGCGCGGAACACTGCGTTGCCGTTGTTGCGGAATTGAACAGCACGCCTGTCCGGACTCAGCGTCTGAACGCAGCGTCCTCATACGCCGGGTAGAGGTGCGTCACATTGCGCAAGTACTCCGCCGGCATGGCGCCCCAGTGTGCGTACGCGTCCGGCACCGGCATGGCGATCACCTCGGCCAGGTCGCGGCCCTGGGATGCCGCCTGGGTCATGCGTGCGTCCAGCCACTGCAGGTAGCCGCGTGTCTGTGCGATGGCCTCCGCGCTGCCGAGCGCCGGTCCGTGGCTGGGGATCAGCAGCCGCGCGCCGCTGTCGCGCAGCAGCCCCTGCAAATGGTCCAGGCTGGCCAGCCAGCGCTTGAGATCCGCGTGCGGTGTGGTCGGCACGCGCTCGCGAAACGCCACGCCGCCCGCGAAGACCACGCCAGCGCTGCGGTCCACTATCACGAGGTCGTCGGCGGTGTGGCCGTCCATCCGGATCAGATCGAAGGTGTGCCGGCCGATCGTGCGCCGCCCGGGGTCAGCACGTGGCGCGGCGGCGCCGGTTCGGTGTCGCGCATCCAGTTGCCGCACAGGCGGTAGAGGTTGTCGGCATAAGCAGGCCCTTCGCGCCGGGCGCCGTCGATGGTGCCGGCCAGCGCGCTGCCGCCCACGACGGCATAGGCCTGGTTGCCGAAGAAGTAGTCCGGATGCAGGTTGAGATTGAGCACCAGCCGCACCGGCGCCGCCGTGACCGAAGCAATGGCGCGGCGCTGTTGCTCGCCGTACTGCCGCGACGGCCCGGTATTGATCACCACCACGCCGTCACCCGTATCGATAAAGGCGGTGTTGATGATGTTGCAGCCGTTGTCCGGCGCGAAATCCGCATTGGCCCCTTCCAGCAGCCACACGTCGGCGGCGACCTGGCGTGGCGCCAGGCGATAGTCCCCTGCCTGCGCCAGCGCCGCGTGCGCTGCCAGGCAGAGCAGGATCCCGAGCATGCGCTTCATGGCGTCACCAGCGCCGCGAACCGGTTGCCGTTGTTATCGCGTCCGGTCACTGTCATGCCGCGCTCGATGGCCTCGCGCAGGTCGAAGGAGAAGATCGGGTTCTCGGCAACCGGTTCGTACAGCGTCAGCCGCAGCATCGTTTCCCGGGTGGCGTCGAGCAGGCTCAGTGACTCCACATGGAAGGCCGGGATACCGGCCACCAGCCCGGTGTCCATCGGGTGCATCACGCGTAGCCGCACCCGGCCACCGTTGCCACCGAGGCCGGGAAACACGCGCGATTCGACCCGGTTCAGCGTGGTGCTCCACGAACCGTCGCGGCGCGTAGCGCCTGGCACCGTGCAGCCGCCGCCGCTGGCATCCACCATCACCCCGCCCACATGCCACACGCCGTCCCGCGTGCGGGCTGCCACGCGCACCGGCGAGGCCTGCTCCAGCTTGAAGCGGAACGACAGCGAGGGGCGCACCCTGAGGGGCTCGAACTCCAGCACCTTGCGGATCGGGTTGCGGTCCACCGCCACCACGATGCGATCCACCTCGCCGAGCGCCGACGCATCAAAGGCAATCGGCACCCGCATCGGATCTTCGGCAAAGGCCGGCCCGGTGACCTTGACGCGGCTGTCGAACACGTACGGCGCCTGCCGCAGCGCTTCCTTGCGCACCAGCGGCCATTGCGGCGACTGCAACGGATCGCGGCTGTCCAAGGCCCACGCACCCGCCGCGGCCAACGCCAGGCAAGCTGCCAGCGGCACGCTATGCCTCATGCCGGACCCCCGGCCTGGCGCACGCGGCGCGCCATCCCGCGCTGAGGGTCGTAGCCGAGCAGCGCCAAAGCGAAGAACACAGCCGTGCAACCGGCCAGCACCACGAGACTGACTGGAGCGGCCTGCCCGTACAAGGCGAAACGGATCGCTTCCACGGCATGGGTAAAGGGATTGAAGCGCGCGAGCTGGTAGACCACCGTGGCGCCGGACTCCTCCAGCTTCCAGAGCGGATAGAGCGCCGAGCTGATGAAGAACATCGGGAAGATCACGAAATTCATGGTGCCGGCGAAGTTCTCCAGCTGCCGCACATGCACCGACAGCAGCAAGCCCAACGCCCCCAGCATCAGCGCGGCCAGCACCATCACGGCCAGCGCGCCGGGCAGGCATGCAGGCGCGAACGTCACGTCGAAGGCCGTGGCGACAAGCAGGAAGGCGACCATCTGCAGCAAGGAAAGCAAGGTGCCGGCGGCCAGCTTGCAGGCGAGCAGCCAGGCCCTGGGCAGCGGCGCGGTCAGCAGCAGGCGCATCACGCCCATCTCGCGGTCGTACACCATCGCCAGCGAGGACTGCATGCCGTTGAACAGCGCGATCATGCCGAGCAGGCCGGGCGTGACGAAGACCTTGTATTCGACATAGGTGTCATAGGGCGGCACGATGGCAACGCCGAGCGCGTTCTGGAAGCCGGCCGCGAATACCAGCAGCCACAGCAGCGGCCGCACCAGCGACGAGCATAGCCGCCCGGGCTGCCGGAAAAACTTGTGCAGTTCGCGTCCGGCCACCGCGCGCAGAGCGCGCCAGGCATGGATCAGGGTGGTAGTCATGGCCTGGGCATCGCCCCAAATTTTGCCTGGACGGCACGCGGTGTCGGCCGCGTCGGCGCCCAGCGTGTCGAGATTGTTCTTCGGATGCAGCACGCCCTCCACCGGCGCCACGCCGACCACGCCGTCGGGATGCGCCAGCAGGACCGGCTGGCGCAATTGGCCGTCCCAGCGCCGGAAGGACAGCGGCGGCCCCTTGAAGCCATCCACCACCACCGCCTCGGAGACCAGCGCCTCGGCCTGCCCGGCAAAGCCGCCCTTGGGCTGCCGCGCCACGCTTTCGGCGATTGCCTTCACAGCCACCCACGCGGCCCAGTCGTAGCCGGTCATGGGACGGCCCGCCGCCTTGATAAAGCGCCGGCTCAGTTGCGGCCCGCCATTGCGCTCCCAGGCCCAGTGCCAGGCCTGGGCGGTCAGTCCGCTGGCCCCCACCACCGGGCGCGGCAACTGGGTGGCATAGGGCACGCCGCGCGCGAACTCGCCATCGGCATCGGCCACCACCACCACGTCATAGTCCACGCCAGCAGTCAGCAGGCCGAGATTGCCCAGCCCGCGCTCGCGCGGATCGTTCGACAGCTTGAACGCGCGCTGCGCCGACCAGGCAATGCCGAAGCGGCGGGCAGCCTGCGTGAGCACGGCGCGCTGCGCCGCGTCTTCCGGCGACGGCCCGCTCAGCAACAGCGCACGGCGCCACTTGCGCAGCGCCAGGTATTGCATCAATGCGTCCGCCTGCATGCGCCGGCTGGGCAGCGTGTGGAGCAGGTGCGGTGCACAGCCGGTGCCGCGCAGTTCATCGTCGTCGGCGGAAACGTTGAACAGCAGCGCTTCGCCGGGCTTGACCGCCCGCGCCGCCAGCCTGACCGCCGGAGCCGGCAGGTCGAGCAGGATAAAGCGCGTGCCCTGGCGCGCCAGCGCGGCTACCATCGGCCCCACCTCGGCTTCGCTGCTGGCTTCCTGTGCATCGAGCCGCAGTGCCTGCCCGGCGGCTTCCAGCGCAAAGCGCGATTCCGCCACTGCCACGCGAGCGCCGTCCACGGGACGGCCTTGCGGCTGTCCGGGATAACGTTGCTCCATCCGCTTGGGTGCATAGCGCGCATCGCCGGCCAGGGAAACCACGGCCACCCTCACGTCAGCCGCGTGCGCGGTGGCCGCCAGCAACGCGAACACGGCCAGCCAGCGCAGCCCGGTCGCCGGACTAATCATCGATCGCCACCGAATGCGGCACCCTGCCGGCCTTGAGCGTGGTCACGGCCTTGTTGCTTGCGGTGTCGACCACGCTGACGTCGTCCGACAGCCCGTTGGCCACATAGAGCAAGGCGTTGTCGCGCGTCAGTGCCAGGCCCCAGGCGCGGCGGCCCACCAGCACGTAGTCCAGCACCCGGCGCGAAGCCACATCGACCACGGCCACGCGATTGGCGCGGCCCAGCCCGATATAGGCGCGCTTGCCGTCGCTGCTGGCGATCAGCCCGACCGGGGTTACGTCCTCGGCACGGAAGCCCTTGGGCGTGAAGGCGATGGTCTGCACCACTTCCAGCGTATCGGTGCGGATCACGCTCACGCTGGCGGCCAGCTCGTTGGTCACCCACAGCTCCTTGCCGCCCATGGCCAGCAGCAGGCGGCGCGGGCGGTTGCCAACCTGGATGTTCTTGATCAGCTTGCGCGATGCCACGTCGATCACATGGACCAGGTTGGCCACTTCCGAGGTGACGTACACGCGCTTGCCGTCCGGGCTGGCCTTCACGCCCTCGGGCTCTTCGCCCACCTTGATGGCAAACACCTTCTTGCCGGATGCAATGTCGTAGGCCGACAGCAGTCCGTCCTCCTCGTTGGAGACGTAGAGCGTGCGGCCGTCGGGACTGAGGTCGAACAGTTCCGGGTCGTCGCCGACCGGCAGCGAGGCCACGGTCTTGCGGCTCGCCACGTCGACCACGTCCACCCGGTTATCGTCGCTGCAGGCCACGTAAAGGCGCCGCCGGTCCGGCGACAACTGCAGGTGGCGCGGGCGCTTGCATTGCCGCCAGACGGCGATCAGTTGCCTGCTGGCAGCGCTATAGGCGGCCACGGCATCGTCTTTCTCGCTGGAGACGAAGACCTGCCCGGTGGCGTTGCGGCTTTCAGCGGCAACGGCCACGCCGGCAGCGATCAGCAGCAGCATGGCGGCCAGGGTGGCGCAGGCGATAAAGCCAAGGGTGGGCGGCTTGTTCATGCTGGGGTACGCTCGGCGGCGCGCTCGGTGGCACGGACAGGCGATGCGGGGAAGCTGGTCAAGGCCAGGAAGGCCTGCTCCAGGCTGTCGCACTCGGCGGCGCCGCGCAGCGCGGCCGGCGTGCCATCGAAACGCACCGCGCCCCGATGCAGCACGATGATGCGGTCCGCCTGCTCCACCTCCTGCACCAGGTGCGTGGCCCACAGCACACCGGCCTGCGCCTGCGCGGCAAGCCGGCGCGCATCGGCAACGAGCTGCGCGCGCGAGGCCGGATCGAGCCCGACAGTAGGCTCGTCCAGCAGCAGCACGGCGGGCTCGTGCAACAGCGCGCGCGCCAGCTCCACCTTGCGCCGGTTGCCGCCCGAGAGCTCGCGCACGGATGCCCCTGCCCGCTCCGCCAGGCCGAAATCCTCCAGCAGGCGGGCAATCCGCTCGGCGGCAACGCGGCGTGGCAGCCCGTGCAGGCCCGCATGGAAATGCAGATTGGACAAGACCGACAAGTCCAGGTCGATGGCCGGCTGCTGGAACACGATGCCGAGCCGGCCCAGCGCACGCACCGGGTGGCGCCGCATATCCACCCCCATGACCGTGACCCGCCCCGCGTCGGCCACGAACAAGCCGCTGAGGATCTGGAACAGCGTGGTCTTGCCTGCGCCGTTGGGGCCCAGCAGCGCGACGAATTCGCCGCGCCGCACGTCGAGCGAAACGCCGTCCAGCGCGTGCTGGTTGCCAAAGCGCTTGCGCACGGCTTCACAGCGCAGCGCCAGCGGGGATGCCGGGGCCATCACAGGTGCTCCTTCGGCTGGGCCGTACCCACCCGCTCGGCAAAGCGCCGCTCCGCCTCCCAGGCGCGCTGCAGGTAGGCTTCGTACTGGGCGGTATTCAAGTAGGTCAGTTCCTGGTCGTACCTGGCCAGCTCGGCCACGTGGCGGGGCTGTTGCATGGCGATGCGGAACGCGTCGTGCAGGCGGCTGACGATCAGCGGGTCGGTGCCGCGCGGCACGCCGATGCCATAGGGCGAGTTGTGGATCGCGTTGTCGAAACCCAGCTCGCTGACGGTCGGCACCTCGGGCCAGCGCGCCGAGCGCTGCGCGCCGAACACGGCCAGAAGGCGCATCCGCCCGCTCTCCACGAAGGGCGCGAAGCCGGTCGAATTCACGCCCGCCATCAGCGAGCCATTGGCCACCGCCAGCATCTGGTCGGCGGTGCCGCGGTAAGGCACGTGCACGTAGCGCACGCCGCTGCGTCCGAGCACGTCCTCCATGGCGAGGTGGGCGGTGGTGCCGATGCCGGTGGAACCCACCGTCAGCGCGCCGGGATGGGCACGGCCCCATGCAATCAGGTCATCCAGCGTGTGGAAGGGGCTGTCTGCGGGCACCACGATGCCGAAGGTGTAGCCGGAGATCATCAGCACCGGCTGGATGTCGCGCAGCGGCTGCCACGCGGTCTTCTGCTGATGCGGGAAGCGATAGACCGTCAGCGGCAACTGGCCGATGGTGTAGCCATCCGGCCGCGCGGCGGCAAGCGCGCCGCCCACCAGCGTGCCGCCGGCCCCCGGCCTGTTCTCCACCACGATGGGCTGGCCGAGCTCGCGCCCGGCCAGCTCCGCCAGCACGCGCATCGAGATATCGGTGGCACCGCCGGCCGGCCACGGCACGATCAACGTGATCGGGCGCACCGGAAAGCGCAGTGCCCCCTGCGCTGGCGCGGCCAGCGCGTTGGCCAGCGCATGGGCCAGGCCAAAGCAGAGCAGCAGCGCAAAGGCAAGGCGACGAAACATGGCGTGGCAGGAGGTGGAAGTATTCATGCGGGTTAGAAGAGCAAGGCCGATACCATGTGCGGCGCAACATGCGCGCCGTCGGGCGCCTGGCCTTCTCCGGCCTCGTCCTGGAGGCCGCAAGGCATCGCTGTGAGGCCGCGCGTTGTGCGGTGCGCTACCGGTGGTTGTCCCGCCATGGAACAAGCCACCAGCGCGCGCGCCGGACCTGTCCCGTTTTGAAACAGAGGCTCAGCCGAAGCCGTGCTCCACCGCATAGCGATGCATTTCCACCCGGTTGGCCAGGCCCATCTTCTTGCGGATCAGCGTCTGGTAGTTCGCCACGGTCTTGGTGCTGAGATAGAGCTGCGCCGCCACTTCCTCGATAGCCGTGCCGCGCGCGAACAGGCGGAACAGGTCAAACTCGCGCGGCGACAAGGCCAGGTGCGGCGGCGGCCGGCTGCCGGCATCGACCAGGCCGGCGACATCGTCGGACAGCGCCTGCCTCCCGTTGGCCACCTTGCGCACCGCCGCCACCAGTGCCTCCGGCGCGCTGCTCTTGGTCAGGTAGCCGGCGGCGCCGGCGCGCATGGCCTGGCTCACGATGGCGGCGCTGTCGTGCATGCTGAACACCAGGATCCGTAATGCGGGCACCCGCGCGCCCAGCCGCTGCAGCACTTCCATCCCGCCGCGTCCGGGCATCGACAGGTCCAGGATCAGTACGTCGGCCGGATGCTGCGTCAGCCAGGCGTAGGCGGCATCGCTATCGCCGAACTCGGCCACCACGCGCACCCCCTCCTCCAGTTCGAGCAGCCGCCGGTACCCGGTGCGCACTACCGCGTGATCATCGGCAATGACTATGTCAATCGTTTTCATTCGCTCTGTCTCCCATGCGCCTGGACCGGCTCGGTGAAGGCCTGCTGCGCGAGCGGAAAACTTGCACTCAGGCGGCAGCCTGGCGTGGCAAGGGCCGCAGCAGAGGCAGCTTCGATGTGCAGCGTGCCCAGATGGGCCCACGCGCGGCGACGTCGGCAATGCCCTGGCCGTCGTCCTCCACGCTCCAGCGCACCGCCTCCCCTGCGGCCGTGGCGGCAATGCGGATCGCCACGCGGCGCGCGCCGGCATGGCGCATCACGTTGGTCAGCGCCTCCTGCGTCATCCGGTACAGCGTCAGGACCAGGTCCGCGCCCGGCGCCACGCCACCTAGCGCCACCTCATAGTCCACCTGCGTCTGCTGGCCCGGCTGGTCGCGCCAGGCTTGCACCAGGTCTTGCAGCAGGCGCTCCACCGAGGCGAGGCGGCCGTCAGGCTGCACGCCGTGCGGCCGAAGCCGGTGCAGCAAATGGCTTACCTCGCGCTGAATCCTGGCGCAATGCCCGGCCAGGTCGTTGGCCACGAGTTGCAGCACGGGCTCATGGACGCTCTTGCGTACCAGATAGGCGGCATCGGCGCGCATTGCGGTGAGCACCTGGCCGAACTCGTCGTGCAGTTCCCGCGCCAGGCGCGCGCGCTCGCTTTCCTGGGCAGTCAGCAGCTTGCGGCTCAGGGCACGGCGCTCCGCCTGGGTTTCGTCCAGCACACCGGCCAGGTGGTTGAGCGCACGGCGGATCTGGTCCATCTCGCGCGTGCGCATGGGCGGCAGGCGCACGCTGTAGTCCTTGTGTTCATAGCGCCGGATAGCTGCCAGGATCTGTTGCAGGGGGGCGAGCGCCCGTCCCACGGCCCAGTGGATGCCAAACAATAGCAGCGCGCTATAGACGGCTAGCACGGCGAGGTTGCCGGCCACGTCGTCGCTGGCTTCCTGGATTTCGCTCTCCGGATTCCAGCGCAAGGCGGCGCGATAGGTGGCGCCGTCGCGGGTACGTATCTCCCAGCGGCTTTCCAGCCGCGCCGCATCGGCGCTCAGGCCCGCAAGGGCAAGCAGGCCGCCCCAGGCGGAACTATCCCGTGACGCCGGCGCGCTCACCAGCACCTGGCCCTTGGCGTCCTCCAGATGCAGCCACAAGTGGCGCATTTGCGCCGATGCGTTGATGGCACGCAGGGCGGCAAAATGCGCCTCGCGTTCGGCCGGCGCCGCCATCTGCAAGGCCGAGAGGCGCGGAATCAGTAACGCCATGGCGTCCGCGCCACGGCGCTCGTCGCCGATGGCGCGCACCGCGAGCCCTAGCGCGACCACCAGCGCGCAGCACAGGCAGGCCGCGGAGATCCAGATGGCACGGCTTAACAGATAGCGAGACATCGTCATGGCAATGACGCCCCCCTGAAGGTTGCAGTGGCCGGTGGACATCGCCTGCGGATCAGGAGGTTTTCCCGAAGCCCGAGGTACGGAACCTGCTCCCTGTCCCTCGAGTTGTTTTCGCCAGGCCGGCACCCAACGCAGGTGCCGCGGCCAATCATTCCGAGGAGATGCAAGATGCCAGCCAACCTACCTCCGTCCAAACGCAGGGCCGCGCCGGGAGGCGCTGCCCTGCGCCCGGCGTCGCGCCGCGGCGCGCCACGGCGCAGCGCGGTCACCGCCATCGCACTGGCCGTGGCACTGCTGGCCGCCTTGCCCGCTGTTGCACAACAGGACAATGGTGTGCAAATCGGGGACACTGCCACGCTACCCGAAGTCATGGTGGTAGCCACCGCACCGCTGCCGGGCATTGGCGTGGACCGCGATCTGGTGCCGTACACGGTGCAGACAGTCAGCGGCGACACCCTGAACGGCACGCGCACCGGCACCCTGGCCGAATACCTGGCGCGTGACTTCACCGGCGTCAACGTCAACGACATCCAGGGCAGCCCCTTCCAGACCGACATCACCTACCGTGGCTTTCGCGCCTCGTCGATCCCGGGTATGCCGCAGGGGCTGTCCGTCTACCTGGACGGCATCCGCGTCAACGAACCCTTCGGCGACGTAGTCAGTTGGGACATGATCCCCGAGGCCGCGCTCGAGAGCGTCTCGCTGGTTTCCAGCGCCAACCCCGCCTACGGCCTCAACACGCTCGGCGGCGCGCTTGCCATGACCACCCGTTCTGGCCTGACTTCCCCCGGTTTCACCGCCGACCTCTCCTACGGCAGCGGCAACCGCAAGCGCGCCGACCTCTCCGGCGGCATCCGCAGCGACAGCGGCTGGCACGCCTTCGCCGCCGGCACCCTGTTCCAGGAGCACGGCTGGCGCGATCATTCCGAGGGCCGGCTCGGCAACCTGTTCATCAAGGCCGGGTACGAGGGCGAGACCAACAGCTGGGACGTCTCCCTCTTGCACGGGCGCAGCACCCTGATCGGCAACGGGCTGGTGCCCAGCTACCGCGCGAGCGGCAATGCCATGCTGCCCGGGCTCTACGAGAGCAATCGGGGTGCCGTCTATACCTATCCCGACCAAACCGAGAACATGGTGACCCAGGCGGCCCTCAATGGCCGTCACTGGTTCGACGACAAGACCAGCGCCGCCGTGCTCGCCTATGTGCGCACCAGCCGCCGCGACACTACCAACGGGGACGTGAACCCGGTCTACGCTGCTTACACGGAAGACTGCGAAGATGGCTTCAATGCCGACGGCAGCCCGCGCAAGTCCCGCTGCGGCTACACCCGGGACGAAGGCGCGGCGCTGGAAACGGCGGTGCTGAACACGACGCACATGTGGCAGCAGTCCATCGGCATGGCGTTCAGCTTCGCCAAGGAGACGGAAAAGCACCTGCTCAACGCCGGACTGACGTTCGACCGCAGCCGCCTGACGTATTCGCAGTACGAGCAGCTAGGCACCTTTACCGACGACCGCGGCGTGATCGCGGACCCGAATGCACCGAACAAATTGGCCTCCGGCGTCAGCGGCACCTCACGCGCGATTGGCCTGTACCTGTCGGACACCTGGGCCGTGACGCCCAGCACCTTCGTGACTGGTTCGGCCCGGTGGAACCACGTTGCCGTCAGCAATACGCTGCGCAACAGCGACGGCAGCGAGCAGCCAAACGAGAGCTTCACCTACCGCAGGCTGAACCCCGCGCTTGGCGTTACGCAGAAGCTGGGCGCCGGAGTCTCGGTATTTGGCGGCTACGCCCAGAACAACCGCGTGCCGACGGTGCTCGAACTGGGCTGCGCAGATCCCGCCCAGCCCTGTCGCCTGCCGGCCGGCCTGCAAGCCGACCCTTACCTCAAGCAGGTCGTCTCGCACTCTTATGAAGTGGGTGCGCGCTGGCGGCCCTCGAAGGACACGGAAGTGTCCGGCTCGTTCTACCGCATTGATAACCACGACGACATCCTCTTTTTGCGCGCCCCCAATACGCAGCAGGGCTACTTCGCCAACTTCGACCGGACCCGCAACCAGGGCTTCGACCTGTCAGCCCGGCAGCGTTTTGGCAATATCACGCTGCGCCTCGGCTACAGCTATCTCGAAGCCACCTATCAGGCCACCGGGCAACTCGCGGTGGGCGAACGGACCATCGACGTCAAGCCGGGCATGCGCATGGCCGGCCTGCCGCGCCACACCATCAAGCTGGGCGTGGACTGGCAGGCGCTACCGGAACTGACCCTGGGCGCCGATCTGGTTGGCGTGTCCAGCAGCGTTACCAGCGGCAACGAAGACGGTCTGCGCGCCGACCCGCAGCCCGGCAAGGCACCCAAGTACGCGGACTGGAGTACAGCGGGGTATGCCACGGTCAACTTGCGCGCCTCATACCGCGTGAGCAAGGGCCTCGAGGTCTTCGCGCGCGTGTCCAACCTGTTCGACCGGCGCTACGAGACGTATGGGCAGATCTCCAACGACCTCTTTCCCAACGGGAACCTGCTGCGCCCCCACGTGACGCCAGAAGACAACGCAAGCGCACGGTTCGTTGCCCCCGGCGCGCCGCGCAGCGTCTGGGTTGGCATCGTGTATCGCATGTAATCCGACAGCGGGAGCACGATCAAGAGGCTGCACTGGCACCCACCGGGGATCGGCTTGTCTGATGTGGCCCCAGCGCTAGCACCTGAGAGCCAATCGCAAGGCGCGCGCGTGCGCCTTGCGAAGGCGGCCGGCTACCAGTTCAAATGCACGTTCCGCTCGCCTATACGCAATGTGGTGTGCTTATCCACACCGTTATAGGTTGCCACGACCTGGTAAGTCGCCCTCGGCGCCTTGATGAGGCAGCGTGGCCCCGTCGAACGGAAGGATGCTACCTCGACACCATTGCGCGAAAGGGTGATTGCAACGTCGGACAGATACTCTCCGCGCGCGCCTTCGGTAAATAGCAGACCCATATCAAAATCCTTCGACTCCGACTTGAGTGCCTGCTGCTCGTCCTCACCAACGCCGCCGCAAACGTAACTGATTGGGCCTACGATCTGACGCGCAAGATCGGCCGCATGTGCGGCGGGGCCCCAGAACACAGCGAGCGCACCGACCATAAGAGCACAGAGGCTGCCCTGACAGGACTTTTGACTGTGCGGATGATGCCAAATATGATGAGTTGATTGCATGGATAATCTCCAATCAGTCCATACAAATTTGACGTATTAAAATTCAGGTTGTTCCAACTTATTTAAATTGATATTCAACATACAAAATATAAATTGAAATTATAATTCACGTTATATTAATAATTAAATTTATTACACCGCATTCCACGCATGAGCGGATCCCCATGCGTCGCAGCCGGCACGCAGCCCATCTTGTGAATGGCTATCGTCACCGCCTACTACCGACGCTAGCATGCTAGCAGTGCACACAGCCTCCGGCATGCGTCACTCAAACCGCGCCTCCTCATGCAAAGGGGATCATCCAGGAAAGAATGGAGTTCCGCAGCGGCCCAATGGCGTTA
Source organism: Cupriavidus basilensis OR16 (assembly GCF_000243095.1). Lineage (GTDB taxonomy): Bacteria > Pseudomonadota > Gammaproteobacteria > Burkholderiales > Burkholderiaceae > Cupriavidus > Cupriavidus basilensis_D. The sequence continues at coordinate 77,636 of NZ_AHJE01000081.1, forward strand.
CACACGGAAATAGGTATTACGATTGCCACACAACCGCGCGCAAATGACAAGATCCCAATTCTGTCGATTCCATTAGGAATTAGACCGAAACCGATCCTATTGCGGTCTCCCAGCCCGTAATTGATCGAAGCTTATATCCACAATGCGATGGATCGATTTTGAATGCGTATGCCATATGCCATATGCAGCCCGCGCCAAGTGCATGATGACCTGCGAGCGGGACGATGTAACATAGTGGCGGTGCGGCGCGGGAGGGCCGCACTTCCCGGATCAAGGACCTACGGACAAGAATGAAAAAAGCGGGCCGCGTCAAATCCTGGCATGCCGACAAGGGCTATGGCTTCATCGATATCCATGCGGACTTGAAAGACATCTTCTTTCACATCACCGCACTGCAGAGCCGTGCCGTCAAGCCCAAGCCTGGCGACCGCGTGACGTTTGAGTTGGGCAAGGGCAAGGACGGCCGCATGCAAGCCACCAGTGTCTCGCAGGGCCAGGCGAGCCGGGTGCACCTGTTGCCTGCCACCATGGCGGCAGCGGCGCTGATGGCCATTTGGGGCGGCGCCCTTAGCGGATACTTGCCACGCCATGCCGGCCTCGTCAGCCTTGTGATGAGTGCCGTTGCCTTCCTTGCCTACGCGTTCGACAAGAACAGCGCCAAACGCGATGCAAGGCGCACGCCCGAGGCCAGGCTGCACTTCCTGGCGCTGTGCGGCGGCTGGCCGGGCGCGCTTGCCGCGCAGCACCTGCTGCGCCACAAGAATCGGAAGCAAGCGTTCCAGCTGGTTTTCTGGGGCACCGTTGCCTTGAACCTTGGCGCCCTCGTCGCGTGCAAGACGTATCTGCCGGACTGAAACAACAAAGGGGGTTACGGCTTTCCACTTCGCCGTAACCCCCTTCGCCTTGCGTCCGCCTGGCGCGCGCCTGCGCGCCGGAACCCTGCTTAGCCTTCCTTCAGGAACGCCTTCAGATGGTCCGCGCGGCTGGGATGCCGCATCTTCTTCATCGCCTTGCTTTCAATCTGGCGAATCCGTTCGCGCGTCACATCGAACTGCTTGCCGACTTCTTCCAACGTGTAGTCGGTAGACATGTCGATGCCAAAACGCATGCGCAGCACCTTGGCCTCGCGCGGCGTCAGGTCGTCGAGCATTTCGCGCACGGTTGCGCGCAGGCTCGCGTGCAACGCGGCTTCCGCGGGAGAGGCGGTGTCGGAGTCGGCAATCATGTCGCCCAGGCTCGTGTCGCCGTCTTCGCCAACCGGCGTTTCCATCGAAACCGGTTCCTTCGCGATCTTCATGATCGAGCGGACCTTCTCCTCGGGCATTTCCATGCGCTCGGCCAGGGCTGCGGGATCCGCTGCCTTGCCGGTGCGCTGCATGATTTCGCGCGAGATCCGGTTGAGCTTGTTGATCGTCTCGATCATATGCACCGGCACGCGGATGGTCCGGGCCTGGTCGGCAATCGCGCGCGTCACGGCCTGGCGAACCCACCAGGTTGCATAGGTGGAGAATTTCCAGCCGCGGCGGTACTCGAACTTGTCGACCGCCTTCATCAAGCCGATATTGCCTTCCTGGATCAGGTCCAGGAACTGCATGCCGCGATTCACGTACTTCTTGGCGATCGAGATCACCAGGCGCAGGTTGGCTTGCGTCATCTCGTGCTTGGCCTGGCGCATCTGGCGCTCGGCCGCCAGCATCTGACGATTCACCAGCTTGAGTTCGGACAGCGGCAGCACCACGCGGGCGTGGATGTCGATCAGCTTTTGCTGATACGCCTCGAGGTCCGGCAGGCTGCGCGAGACGGAGTCGCTGTACGAACGCGACTCGCCGGCGATCGCACGGCCCCAGGCAAGATTGGTCTCGTTGCCAGGGAAGCGCTCGATGAACTCGTCACGGGGCATGCCGCAGCGCTCGACCATCAGTTGCAGGATCTGGCGCTCGACCACGCGCACTTCTTCCACCACCGTCTGCACATCGGCGCACAGGCGCTCGATGGTCTTTGCGGTAAAGCGGATCGACTTGAGTTCTTCCCGAACCGCGAGTTGCGCAACGAGGAAGCCTTCCGACTCCACGCCATGCGCGGTATAGGCCTTGCGCATGGCTTCGAAATGATTGGCGACGCGCGCGAAGCGGGTCAGGCAGTCGTCACGCAGCTTGGCCAGGCTGGCAGTTTCGTTGGCTTGCGCGGCCGCACCTTCGTCGACAGGCTCATCCGAGGCGCTCTCGTCCTCGGCGACGGGTTCGTCGCGGCTGGTGTCCTCTTCGGCTTCGGCAACGTCGCCTTCCCCTTCGATCAGGCCGTCAACCAGTTCATCGATGCGCGCCTCGTCGCGGGCGACCCGCTCCGACAGCTCAAGAATCGTCGCGATGGTGGACGGGCAGGCGGCGATGGCGTGCACCATGCGGTTCAGGCCGTCCTCGATGCGCTTGGCGATCTCCACTTCCTGCTTGCGGGTCAGCAGCGTTGCCGAGCTCATTTCCCGCATGTACATCCGCACCGGATCGGTGGTGCGGCCGAATTCCGAGTCAACCGTCGAGAGCGCGACTTCCGCCTCTTCATCGGCCTGGTCATCCGACGCGGCGACCGCGCTGTCGCGGCGGGATCAGCTTGAGTCGTGGACGCCGCACCCCTGCCGACAGGCTTTTTGCCGGTCAATGCTGTCTTTGTTTCTGCCACCGTCCGTTGTGCGCCACTCGCCATTAACTGCTGCTCCCTTGCTGAATTACTTCTTAACTGTCGCTGTTGCCCGTACGAGGGTACACCCAACACACCTCGGCTGTGAAAGCCGTCACAGGATGGGTACCTGTCGAGAGATGCATGGCTGACGCCACCACTACCGGGTTCTCCCAGTATGGTGGTCCGTGCTCGTTTAGGCCAAAGGGCGATATTCTACATTCGTTGGTGCGATGCAGCACGTGCTAAAAGTAGTTTACCGCGTTGCCGAGGCCCTTCGGCCCCTCTTAAATTTGCGTTGCCAGGCCACTCCATGCTAGGCAATTGCCCCACTTTTACGCACAAAACGGGCAATTCATCCGAAAAATGTGCCCCAAAAGGCTTATTTAGCCTCACCGGGATCGATATCCGGAAGCACCGTCAAGATTTACATACAGATTTGTTTTTTTCTTGCCGGCCAGGCTACCGGGCCTGGAAAGGCCGGTTTCTTCCCTTGCTCAGACGGACATCGCGCCATGCCGGTCCGCGACAAGGCCAACCGGGAACGTCGCCTACAGAGGTATAGACCACTGCGATGTTTTTCAAGTGCGCGCCGGCGTTGCACATCGCGTGGCCCACGAGCAACAGCGCGATCAACTCGCTCGCACTGTCAACTCGCTCGCACTGTCCTTGCGATGCTGGGCACCAACGTATACCGACGGCAGTCTGGCCAGGTCCTCAAGGCTGCCTTTGTACTTGACGACGGGATCCAGCCCCGCCCGCCGCGCGACTGCGTGGGCACGGCACCCAAGGGTTAGACTGCATGCCTGCGAGCCGCCGCCCCCCATTCCCTTAGCCTTAGCCAGAGACATGCACCTGATCGACATCGGCGTGAATTTCCACTCCTCTCAGATTGCCCCGCACACCGACGTGATCCTCGAGCGGGCCACGGCAGCGGGCGTGGCCGCCATCCTTGCCACCGGCACCTCGCTGGAATCGAGCCGAAAGGCACGCGACCTGGCCAGCCGGCACCCCGATTTTCTCTTTGCCACAGCCGGCATTCACCCGCACAGCGCCAAGGACTGGTCGCCGACGGTCCTGCAGTCCCTACAGGCGCTCTGGGAGAGCCCCGAGGTGGTGGCAATCGGGGAATGCGGGCTGGACTACAACCGCAACTTCTCTACGCCCGCAGACCAGCGCCACGCCTTCGAGGCACAACTCGCGGCGGCGGTACGCTGGAAGAAGCCGCTGTTCCTCCATTGCCGGGACGCCTTCGATGATTTCCACGCCATGGTCGCACCCGCCGTGCGCGCGGGCGCCCACGGCGTGGTGCACTGCTTCACCGGCGCAGCCGATGAGGCAGCCGCTTTCGTCGCGCTAGGCCTGGACATCGGCATCACCGGCTGGGTCACGGATCTCAAGCGCGGCCAGGCACTGCGGGAGGCCGTGCAAGCCATCCCGCTCGAGCACCTGCACCTGGAGACGGATGCCCCCTATCTCGGCCCGAAGAACCACAAGAACCGGCGGCCTTACAACGAGCCCGCCAACCTGCCCTGGATCGCGCAAGCGGTCGCCGAGCTGAAGGGACTGAGCATGCGCGAAGTGGCGGATCAGTGCACCCGCAACAGCCGCCGCCTGTTCGGCATTCCGGCCTGATGCACCCCACCCCCACCAGCAACTTCGGGCTTCGCGCCTGAAGCGGGAAGAATTCTTCGGCTATGGCGCCTAGCACAACGCGTTGCGCTTGTGCGCCTTCCAGCGCGACTATCTCGCGTCGCGACCACGGCAGCGCTGAACCACCGCAGCCGCCCCCCCATCAGCCAGGCAACTCGCCCACCGCCCTCCACGCCTGGTCAATGGCGGACGTCAGTGACGGGCTGCCCGCGCAGTCGCTGTTGGCGATCACCACATTGCCAGCGTGGGCGCGCGAGCGATCCAGCACGGCCTGCGCTGCCGCCTCGTCCTCGAACAAGCTGTTGGGCATGTAGCTGTAGCCGTGCGCCCAGCGGTTGACCGTGATGCCCCGGATGACGTCCTTGCCAGCAAATCCGCCTGGCGCCAGCATGCGGCCGAGCTGACTGCGCACGCCCCTCTCCAGCTCGGCGAACGGCGTACCCAGCAGGAAGGCCCGTCCCGCGCGGAAGCGCTCGCGTGCCTGCATGCCGCTGTCCGGCACGGTGGGCACATAGAGCATGTGCAGCACCACCGGATCGGCCGGACGCGCGCCGGCCGGCTTCTCCAGCCACAGGTCGGTGTAGGCCATGGCCGGCGCGTGGATGCGGCTGGTCTTGAGCGCCTCGAAGGCGCGCCAGTTGTCGAGCGCCACCTTGGTGTAGACCACGGGCGCCTTCACGTCGGAGCGCAATGCCTGCTTTTGCGCATCCGGCAGGCCGGGCATGATGAACGGGATCATCATGTTGTAGCCGGCCAGCACCACGTGCGCGGCTTCGACCCGGTGCAGATTGCCGTTCCAGCCGTAAGTCACGCGCGTGATGCGCTGGTCGGGCTCGATGGCGATGGCCGTGCTGTTCAGCCGCACCTTCACTTTCGCATCCTCGGTATCGAGCCGGCTGTAGTCGAAGCTGGCCGCGCCGATCGCGTCGGGGCTGGCGGTGCTTGCCACGCCCGGGATCAGGCTCTGCACCAGCAGCCGCGCCAGCGTGGCGTTGCCGTCGGCAAACCAGAGCTTGGATGCGGGCGACTTGCCAAGGCGCGGATTCAGGCTGGGCGGTGGCATGTTCTTGCCGGCCGGCAGGCCGATGGCCAGCGCGTCGAACACGGACACGCCGTCGGCGTCGAGCGCATAGGCATCGTTGCTGCGGCTGCGCAAGAAGCGCTGGCCGTCCAGCCCCAGGCCGGCCTTCTCGCGCAGGAAAGCCGCATAGCTGGTGCGCTTCAAATAGGCCAGCCGCTCGCCATCGCTCATGCCAGCCAGGTAATCCGTGCCGCCATCGGCCAGCCGCGCCAGCGCGGCGCGGTCTTGCCGGGGCAACGGTGCCTTGTCGAGGAAGGCCTTGAAGGCAACGGCATCCGCAGGCTGCGTGCCTGTCCCCTGCGTGCCTGTCCCATTGCGGGCATCGATCAGCCCCGCAAACGGATCGCCGGCAAGCAACTGGTCCCGGCCAAAATGCTCTTGGTCGAAAAACACCGAGCGGCCCATGCCCAGCTCGCGGTAAGGGTCGCGTTCGGCGGCTTGATGGCGCTTTGCGTCCACACCAAGACCAGCCAGCAGCGTGGCCACCGCGCGGCTGTCCAGCGCGCTCGGCGGCATCTCCGCGCTGCCGCCGTACGTCACCAGTTTCTGCCCGCGCACGGTGAACTCGTTGCGCTTGGCATGCCCGCCGAAATCGTCGTGGTTGTCCAGGATCAGGATGCGCTTGCCGGCGCCAAAGCGGCGCTGGTAGAACCACGCGGCCGCCAGCCCGCTGAGCCCGCCGCCTACCACCACCAGGTCGTAGACTTCGCGCGCCATCACGGCCGGATACTTGGCGCCCTCGCGGGCCAGGCTGTGCGCGAGCGTATAGGTGCCCGCATGGTTGCCGCGCAGCCCGGTCAGCGCGGGCGGGTAGCCAACGCCGCGTTCGGCGGCCTGCAATAGCGCGGCGCGGCGGGCGGCGATAGCCGCTTCGTTGACCCGGCTGGCGTGGTTGCCCCAGCCGGCGCGGATAAAGGTCAACACGTTCGCCAGCTCCTGGTTGTCCAGCGTCCAGCCATAGCCGGGCATGTGGTAATCGGTCGCCGCGGTGCCCACGTGCGCGGTCACGGCGCCGTCGAGCAGCAGGTTGGCCAGCGAGGACGGATCGGGATCCACCACGGTGGGATTGCCCGCCAGTGGCGGGAAAACGCGTGCAAAGCCCTTGCCGTTGGCGCCATGGCAGGGCATGCAGAACTCGGCGTACTGGCGCGCGCCGGTGGCGTCGAAACGGCCTTGCGCGAGCGTGTCGGCAGTGCTGGCGTCATACACATACGGCGTTTCGTCGCTGCGCGCGCCAGGCACGGATTTGAGGTACAGGGCAACGGCATCCAGGTCCGGGCGGGTCATGAACTGCGTGGACGACGCAATCACCTCGGACATCGGGCCAAAGGAAGTCGCGTGTGCATTGCGCCCGGTATGCAGGTATTCGGCAATGTCCTCGCGCGACCAGCCGCCCAGCCCGGTGCGTGGATCGCCGCGCAGGTTGGTGGAGGCCCAGCCCTCCACGCTGGCGCCGGCGAGGAAATGCCGGCTGCGCTCGTCCAGCCCCTTCTCAGCCATCAGCGTGCCGCGCGGTGTATGGCAGGCGCCGCAGTGGGCCACCGCCTGGACCAGGTAGGCGCCGCGATTCCATTGGACGCTCTGGCCCGCGTCAGTGCGCACTGGCCCGGACTCCAGGAACAGCCAGTTCCAGACGCGCAACAGCCAGCGCATGCCAAACGGCCAGCGCATCTCGGGCTCGGCGGTTTGCTGCCGCACCGCCGTCACTTCGGTGCGCAGATAGGCGTATAGCGCCTGCACGTCCGGCTCGGCGAGCTTGGCGTAGGACGGGTAGGGCATGGCGGGATACAGCCGCTTGCCATGCCTGGCCACGCCTGTGCGCAGCGCGCGATCGAATTCCTCGAACGAGTACGCGCCGATGCCGCTGTCCAGGTCCGGCGTGATGTTGGTCGAATAGACGGTGCCGACGCCGGTTTTCAACGGCAAGCCGCCAGCAAAGGGCGCGCCGCCGGCGCTGGTGTGGCAGGCCGCGCAGTTGGCTACCTTGGCCAGGTAGCGGCCGCGCTCGATCTGCGCCGCGCTGGGAGGCTGGGGGGATTCAGCGGCCGCGATGGCAGCCGCGGGCACCAGGCAAGGCGCCAGCAGCAAGGTGGCGCAGATAGCGCGCAGGTGCCGGGTCAAGCGAGCGGAAACGAGATTGGCAAAGGCGTTGGCGGTCGAGGAGAACCGCCTCAAGGCAAGGCTCATGGGGCTGATTATCGTTTTAAGTGCCGCGCCCAGGTTCGCTGCGGCAAACGTGGCGCGGCCCGCGCGCGGCGGGCAAGGGCATAGTGGCGGCAGGCCGGTGCGGCCCGGCGGATGCGGGATGGCTCAGGCGTGGGTCACCGCCCAATGGGCCAGCGACACGAGCAGCAGCACCAGCCCCGCCGCCAGCGCCACGCCTGTCAGGATCAGCGGCACCGGCCGCACGGCCTGCAGGTCGCGCCTATGTTCCTGGCCCTTGCGCAGGCCAAGGAATCCCCACAACACCGTTTGCACCAATCTCAAGGGGTTCATTTCGTTGTTCCTTACAGGCTTGCCAATCGCCGCGTGACCTTGCGGCACCTTGGCTTTTGGTAGTTACGGGCGATTATGGCGTCGCCAGGCAAGGAATAACAGAATCAGATCTGCGATAATTTTGCGTATCAGTTTGAGCGCCTGATACTGCGCTTATCGTTACCCACGGCAACGCCCCCTGCCCCAATGAAGCGCTACGAAGAACTGGCGGAAACGCTGGCCAAGGACATTCGCAACGGCAACCTGCCGCCAGGCACCAAGATGCCGTCGATTCGCAAGACCGTGATCCAGTACGGCGTGAGCCCCGCCACCGCGTTCCAGGCTTACTACCGGCTGGAGGAGCGCGGCCTGGTGCGCGCACGCGAGCGCTCCGGCTATTACGTGACCGGCCAGGTCGGCCGGCCGCTCCCGCAACCGGCCGCGCGGCCCTCGCACCAGGTCTCGACCGATGTCGATATCTCCAAGCTGGTCTTCTCGGTGCTGGATGCCGCGCGCGATCCGCAGCTGATCCAGCTTGGCTCGGCCTTCCCTTCGCCCGAACTGTTTCCCTGGGAGCGGCTGGGCAAACCGCTGATCGAGGACGACGTCTATGGCGAACTGTATTTTGGCGATCGCTGCCCCCTGCCCGCCAAGGCCTTCGACCAGGAAGGTCTGGTCATGCATTGCAGTTCGTTTTCCAAGACGCTGGCGCCGGGCTTCCGGGTCGGCTGGGTGGCGCCCGGACAGTATGGCGAGGCGATCAAGCGGCTGCGGCTGATGACCACGCTGTCGGCGGGCGTGCCCACGCAGGTGGCGCTGGCCGAGTATCTGCAGAACGGCGGCTACGACAAGCACCTGCGGCGCCTGCGCCATCTGCTGGAGATGCAGCAGGGCCAGCTGATCGCGGCCATCGGCCGGCATTTCCCGGACAACGTGCGAGTCTCGCAGCCCGCCGGCGGGTACTTCCTGTGGGTGGAGTTTGCCGCCGGATTCGACGCGCTGGCGCTGCATCGCGCGGCGCTGGAACAGGGCATCGGCATTGCGCCAGGCCCGATCTTCTCGGCGCGGCAAGGCTATCGCAACTGCATCCGCCTGAACTACGGCCACTTGTGGAGCGATGCGGTGGAAGCCGCCGTGGCCAAGCTGGGGCAGTTGGCGAAGGCGCAACTGCAATAGGGAGGGTCAGGCGGCCGCCCCACCCCGGGCGTGCCTGCCCAGATACCATTCCCCCAACTCGAACCCGGCCTGCACCAGCAGCGCAAGCACGGCGGCCGGGATGGCGCCCGCCATCAGCAGCACATGATCGTTGAGCGCCAGCCCGGTGGCGATGCGCTCGCCATAGCCGCCGGCACCGACAAAGGCGGCAATGGTGGCGGTGCCCACGCTGATGATGGCGGCGGTCTTGATGCCGGCCAGCAGCACGGGCATCGACAGCGGCAGCTCCACATAGCGCAGCACCTGCCGGGGCGTAAAACCCAGGGCGCGCGCCGCTTCGCGCATGCCGGACGGCACCTGCTGAAGGCCGGTCAGCGTGTTGCGCACGATAGGCAGCAGCGCATAGAGGAACAACGCCACCATCGCCGGCCACACGCCGATGCGCCCCAGCAGCGGGATCAGCATTGCCAGCAAGGCCAGCGAAGGCACGGTCTGCAACACGCTGACCGCAGCCATCAGCACCTGCCCCAGCCGCTGCCGGCGCGCGGCGACGATGCCCAGCGGCACGCCCAGCAAGGTGGCCGCGCCAACCGCGCCCAGCACCAGGGCCAGGTGGCGCCAGGTCAGGCGCACGGTATCGCGGCCGAACAAGGTGCCGGCGAGTCCGGCGCGAGCCCCTGCCGATGCGTCCGGCGCGCCGGCGCTCCCCCGCGCCAGGAAGGCCCGCGCCACGGTGGCGAAGGATTGCCCGTCCAGTTCCGCCGCGGCATTCATCGCGATCATGTCCGCCGCGCTGACCTTGCCGGCCAGCCCCGTCAATGCCTGCCATGCCGCCGGGAAACGCTGCGGCAGGTCCAGCCGGTAGAGCACCACGGCGTCGTAGCGGGGAAAGTAGTGCTGGTCGTCCGTCAGCACGCGCAGCCCGTACTTGCGGATCTTCGCGTCGGTGGAATAGATATCGATGGCATCGACTTGCCCGCTGGCCAGGGCTTCGTAGGCCACGCCGTGGTCCAGCCCAAGCGGCCGCTGGCGCAAGCCATAGCGCTTGGCCAGCCCGGGCCAGCCGTCCACGCGCCCGAGGAACTCATGCGACAGCCCGAGGCGCAGTTGCGGCTGCGCGGCCAGGTCGCCCAGCGCCGCCAGCCCGAGCTGGCGGGCCTTGTGCTCCTCCACGGCGAGCGCATAGGTGTTCTCGAAGCCAAGTGGAATTCCCGCCGCCAGGCCCAGCGGCGCCAGCGCCTGGTTGATCTGCGCCAGGCTGGCGCCGGCGGGCAGCTTGAGGATTTCGCTGGAAACGGTGCCGGTGTAGTCGGGATACAGGTCGATGCTGCCAGCCTTGAGTGCCTCGAACACGATCGCCGTATTGCCAAGGCCGGGCGTGTGCTGCGCGCTGGCGTGGGCAGCAGCGGTCTGGGTCAGCACCTCGCCGAGGATGTAGGACTCGGTAAAGCGCTTGGAGCCGACCCGCATGGTATCGGCGTGTGCCGTACAGGCCATGCCGAGCAGCGACAGGCAGGCCAATGCCCGGCACAGGAGCAAGGCCAGCCAAGGCTCGGTACGGCGCGGGCATCCTGGATGCAAGGTCAACTGAAGCGTTCTCCTGGGCGGGGTACGTGGCATGCGGGCTGCCGGGCGGGTTCATCACATGATACGTGCACGGGCGCCAAAGCAACGGCCGCAACGCCCACGACGTCCGCGGGCGCCCGCTCATCCGCCGCGCGCTGCATGAGTACATACGAAAATAGTATTTGCAATACGAATGCTAGCGGGGTGAGAATCCACAAAACACATACATCGCATCAGCGACTTCAGGCCCCCATGGAAATCCGGCAACTGGAAGCCTTTGCGGCAGTCATGACCAGCGGCAGCGTGACCGCCGCGGGGCGCCTGCTGGGGCGCTCCCAGCCGGCCATCACGCGCCTGATCCAGGAACTGGAGAGCGAGATCGGCTTTGCGCTGTTCGCCCGCAGCGGTCCGCGCGTAAGCCCGACGGAACGCGGCTTCCTGCTGTATGAGGAAGTGGAGCATGCGCTGGTTGGCCTGCAGCAGATCCGCGCCCGCGCCGCCGAAATCGCCCGCGAGGAAAACCGCTCGCTGCAGATCGCGGCCACGCCGGCCTTGGCGGCGGGGCTGTTGCCCCTGGCCCTGGCCAGCCACCGGCCGGACCATGCCGCTGCCGCAACGGGCGCAGCGGGCGCAGCGGGCAGGATGGCAGGCTTGCCCGGCCATGCCAGCCACATCCACATCAATAGTGCTTCCCCCGAAAAAGTCGTGCATTCGGTGCTGACCGGCGCGGCCGAGATCGGGCTGACCAGCCTGCCGCTGGAGCATCGCGGCGTGACCGTGCACTGGATCGGGCAGGCTGCCTGCGTGGCCGCGGTACGCGCCGACGATCCCCTGGCGGCGCAGGCCACCATTGCGCTATCGGCCTGCAGCGGCCGGCGCATCGTCACCATGCAGAACCCCTACCGGCTGCGCCGCCGCCTGGACGAGGCGTTTGCCCGCGCCGGGGTGGAGCCGGCCGCGCTGATCGATACCAATTCCTCGCTCAATGCGCTCACCGCCGTGCGCGCCGGGCTGGGCATTGCCGTGCTGGAGCCCGTGACCGCGCGCGGTGTGCCGCTGGCGGACATCATGGTGCGCCCGATCGATGCCGACATTCCCTTTTACTTTGGCGTGATCACCCCCCAGGCCAGGCCCGCCAGCGCGGCCGTGCTGGCACTGATCGACACGCTGGCCGACGCGGCCCGCGCGCTGCTGCCGGATTTCACCCGGCGCGGCCCGGAACAGCACGGCGCGCTGCTGCAAGCCCTGTATGGCGACCCCACCGCCACCGAGCCGGCCGCCGGCACGCCCTACGACACGGAACACACCGACCTATGAACTCGCCCGCTGACACCCCCCCGGCCGCCGCCAACGCCGCCGGCCTTGCCGCCCTGGAAGCGCGCCTGCGCCAGGACCTGTCCTGGCTGGAACTCCCGGCCAAGAGCTGGACCGTGGCGCGCACGCATGACGGCGAGCCGGTGCTGGACGTCGCCGTGATCGGCGGCGGCATGGCCGGCATGGCCGCGGCGGCTACGCTCAAGCATCTTGGCATCGACGCGCGCATCTTCGACCGCGCGCCGGAAGGCTTCGAAGGCCCGTGGGCCACCACCGCGCGCATGGAAACGCTGCGCTCTCCCAAGCAGCTCACCGGCCCCGCGCTCGGCCTGCCCGCCCTGACCTTCCGCGCCTGGTTCGAGGCCCAGTTCGGCACGGTGGCCTGGGAGGCGCTGGACAAGATTCCGCGCCTGCAATGGATGGACTACCTGCGCTGGTACCGTCGCGTGCTGGACCTGGACGTGCGCAACGAACACGTGGTCGAGCGGATCGTGCCACGCGCCGACGACCTGGTGGTCTTGCAAGTGCGCTCGCCCGCCGGCGTGCACACCGTGCTGGCGCGGCGCGTGGTGCTGGCCACCGGCCGCGACGGCCTTGGCGGTGCCCATGTACCCCCCTTTGCACAGGACCTGCCGCGCTCGCGCTGGGCGCATTCGAGCGATGCGTTCGACTACAGCACCTTGCGCGGCAAGCGCGTGGGCGTGATCGGCGCCGGCGCGTCAGCCATGGATAGCGCCGCTACGGCGCTGGAAGCGGGTGCGGCCAGTGTGGATCTGCTGATCCGGCGCGCCGACATCCCGCGCGTCAACAAGGGCAAGGGCGCGGGCAACCCCGGCCTCACGCATGGCCACCCGGGCCTGCCCGACGACTGGAAATGGCGCATCCGCCATTACATCAACGCGCAGCAGGTGCCGCCGCCGCGCGGCAGCACGCTGCGCGTCTCCCGGCACGAGAACGCACGCTTCAACCTGGCCTGTCCCATCGAGCGCGTCGAACAAGCCGGCGACGCGCTGCTGGTGCACACGCCCAAGGGCGCGTTCGAGCTGGATTTCCTGATCTTCTCCACGGGCTTTCGCATCGCGCTGGAATCGCGCGAGGAATTCAGCGCCTTCGCCCGCCATATCCGCTACTGGCGCGACCGCTACACGCCGGCCACGGGGCAGGAAGACCAGGAATTGTCGGACTCGCCGGACCTTGGCCCCGCCTTCGAATTCCTGGAGAAGACCACGCACGCGTGCCCGGGCCTGTCGCGCATCCACTGCTTCTGCTATCCGGCGGCGCTGACGCACGGCACGGTGTCGGGCGACATCCCCGCCATCAGCGACGGCGCCAGACGCCTCGGCCAGGGCATCGCCGCGCTGCTCTACCAGGAGGACGTGGCGCTGCACTACGCCAATATGGAAGCCTTTGCCGAACCCGAGGTGTGGGGCGATGAGTGGGTGCCGGCCGGAGTATCTCTCGTTCCTGCACGGCGCCCTGCACGGCAACCTGGGCAACAGCTTCGTCTATAACGTGCCCGCCATCCAGCTCATCCTGCAGCGGCTGCCCGCCACGCTGGAGCTCGCCGTGGCGGCGCTGCTGCTGGCGGTGTTCGTGGGCGTGCCGTGCGGCCTCTTTGCCGGGCTGTACCCGGAACACCCGGTCTCGCGCGTGCTAATGACCAGCAGCATCGTCGGCTTCTCGTTGCCCACCTTCTGGGTCGGGCTGATGCTGATTTCTGGGTCGGGCTGATGCTGATCATGGCCTTCAGCGTGCGGCTTGGCTGGCTGCCCTCGGGCGGGCGCGGCGCCACCGCCGAGTGGCTGGGCGTGCCTTGGTCGTGGCTCACCGCCGACGGCCTGCGCCACCTGATCCTGCCGGCTATCAACCTGTCGCTGTTCAAGGTGTCGCTGGTGCTGCGGCTGACCCGCGCCGGCGTGCGCGAGGTGCTGCCCCAGGACTGGGTCAAGTTCGCGCGCGCCAAGGGCTTGTCGCCGACCCGCGTGGTGCTTGGGCACGTGCTGCGCAACACGATGATTCCGCTGGTGACCGTGCTGGGGCTGGAATTCGGCTCGACCATCGCGTTTGCGGTGGTGACCGAGAGCATCTTCGCCTGGCCAGGCGCCGGCAAGCTGATCCTCGACAGCATCAACGCGCTGGACCGCCCGGTGATCGTCTCCTACCTGATCGTGGTGGTGTGCCTGTTTGTCACGCTGAACCTGATCGTGGACATTCTCTACAAGCTGCTCGACCCGCGCGTGCGGCTGGAGGCCGCCACATGAGCGCCATCGACAACCCCGCCACAGCCGCCCCGGCGGCGCCCCAGGCGCTGCGCCGCGAATCGCCGTGGCGCCGGATGGCGGCGGATTTCTTCGCCTCGCGCACCGCCGTGTTCGGCCTGGTGCTGCTGGTGACCCTGGTGCTGGCCGCGCTCTTCGCGCCGCTGGTCACGCCGCAGAATCCGTACGACCTGCTCCAGCTCGACGTCATGGACGCGCGCCTTGCGCCCGGCACGCCAAGCGGCACCGGCACTTACAACTACTGGCTCGGCACTGACGGCCAGGGGCGCGACATTTTCTCCGGGATCCTCTACGGCCTGCGCATCAGCCTGAGCGTGGGCGTGGGCTCGGCGCTGATCGCCGGCGTCATCGGCACCCTGCTGGGCCTGCTGGCCGCCTACGCCGGCGGCCGGGTGGACAGCGTCATCATGCGCACCGTGGACCTGCTGCTGTCGTTCCCGTCGATCCTGGTCGCGATGATGATCCTGGCCTTCCTCGGCAAGGGCGTGACCAATGTGGTGCTCACGCTCGTGATCCTGGAATGGGCCTACTACGCCCGCGCCGCGCGCGGCCAGGCGCTGGTGGAAAGCCGGCGCGAGTACGTGGAGGCGGCGCGCGGCCAGGGCATTTCCAACTGGCGCATCGTGGTGGGCCATATCCTGCCGAACTGCCTGCCGCCGCTGATCGTGATTGCCTCGCTGCAGGTGGCGCGCGCCATCACGCTGGAGGCCACGCTGTCGTTCCTCGGCCTGGGCGTGCCGGTGACCGAGCCCTCGCTGGGCCTGCTGATCGCCAATGGCTACCAGTTCATGCTGTCCGACGAGTACTGGATCAGCTTCTTCCCCGGCATCGCGCTGCTGGTCACGGTGGTGGCCATCAACCTGGTGGGCGACCGCCTGCGCGACGTGCTCAACCCGAGGTTGCAGAAATGAGCGCGCCGGACATCAATCACGCCATGCCGACCCTGGAAGTGCGCCACCTGCGCACGCACTTCGAAACCCGCGCCGGCGTGCTGCCGGCAGTCGATGACGTTTCCTTCGCCGTGCCGCGCGGCCGCATCCTCGGGCTGGTGGGCGAATCCGGCTCCGGCAAATCGGTCACCGGCTTTTCCATCATGGGCCTGGTCGACGCGCCGGGACGCATCGTTGGCGGCGAGATCCTGTTCCAGGGCCGGGAGTTGACCCGGATGCGGCCCGCCGAGCTGCGCCAGCTGCAGGGCAACCGCATCGCGATGATCTTCCAGGACCCGATGATGACGCTGAACCCGGTCCTGCGCATCGACACGCAGATGATCGAGGCCGTCCGTGGCGCATAGACAAA
>NZ_AHJE01000080.1 GCF_000243095.1 Cupriavidus basilensis OR16
AGTACGCCGGGCTCAACTACTGGGTGATGCTGGTGCTCTCGCCGCTGGCGGTGGCGCTGATCGGCATCGTGATCGAGCGCACCATGCTGCGCTGGATCTACAAGCTCGACCATATCTACGGCCTGCTGCTGACGCTCGGCATCACGCTGGTGATCGAAGGCATCTTCCGCTCGATCTACGGGGTGTCCGGGCTGCCCTACTCGGCGCCGGAGGCGCTCAGCGGCGCCACCGATCTGGGCTTCATGATCCTGCCGAACTACCGGGCCTGGGTGGTCGCGGCGTCGCTGGTGGTGTGCTTCTCGACCTGGTACCTGATCGAGAAGACCAAGCTGGGCGCCTACCTGCGCGCCGGCACCGAGAACCCCAAGCTGGTCGAAGCGTTCGGCGTCAACGTGCCGCTGATGGTGACACTGACCTACGGCTTCGGCGTGGCGCTGGCGGCGTTTGCCGGCGTGCTGGCCGCACCGGTGATCCAGATCTCGCCGCTGATGGGGCAGAACCTGATCATCATCGTGTTCGCGGTGGTGGTGATCGGCGGGATGGGCTCGATCATGGGTTCGATCCTGACCGGCCTCGGCCTGGGCGTGATCGAGGGCCTGACCAAGGTGTTCTATCCCGAGGCGTCCTCCACGGTGGTGTTCTTCATCATGGTGATCGTGCTGATGCTGCGCCCAGCCGGATTGTTCGGGAGGGAGAAGTGATGAACCAACCAACCGGCGCGGCCGTGGCCGCGGGGCAGACAAGACAGGGGCGGGGCGTGCAGAAGAAACTGTTGTACGGATTGTTGCTGGCAGCGCTGATCCTGGCGCCGATGGCCGGGGCGTATCCGGTGTTCGTGCTCAAGGTGCTGTGCTTCGCACTGTTCGCGTGCGCCTTCAACCTGCTGATCGGCTATACCGGGCTGCTGTCGTTCGGCCATGCTGCCTTCTTTGGCGGCGCGGCCTATACGGCCGGGCATGCCATGAAAGTCTGGGGCGTCACACCCGAGGTCGGGCTGGTGCTGGGCACGCTGGCGGGCGCCTTGATCGGCTACGTGGTCGGGTACATCGCGATTCGCCGGCAGGGCATCTACTTCTCGATGATCACGCTGGCGCT
>NZ_AHJE01000079.1 GCF_000243095.1 Cupriavidus basilensis OR16
TGCGGATTGAAGCCCGACTCGGTGTGGATCACCGCCAGCAGCAGCGCGGGATCGAGGCGGTAGTCGCTGGCGGCCTGCCGTACAAAGGGAATCACCGCGGCCTCGCCGCCGGGTATCCCCGGCCGCGCCAGCGAAGCCAGCCCCAGCGGCTGGGCAATGGCCCGGCTCGGATATCCGACAAAGGGAACGGCGCTGGCGGCTTCCATCTCGCGGCCCGTATCAGCGCTGGCGCCGAAGCCATCGGTATCCGCCATGCCATCGATGCCACTGCTACGGCCTCGCTCCCCGGCACTGCCGTTGCGCGTGGCAGCGACCTGTCTTGCGGCGGCCACCACCGAGAGTGCCGCGCGGCGCGTTGAAGGCGTCCGGGCCGCGTCGCCACTCGCGGCCAGCGCCCGGGCGCCGCCCTGCAGCCACATGACACCGCGCTCGTGCGCCACGCTCAGCTCCGCGCGCGCGGCCAGCGGCATGGTCAGCATGGCCAGCCACAGCACGGACCCAGGCAGCGCGGCGCGGACTGTCATTGCCGCGCCAATTCCACGCGCCGGTTCTGCGCGCGCCCGGCCGGCGTCTCGTTGGGTGCCACCGGCTTGCTGGCGCCGAAACCTTGCGCGCTCAGCCGGTCCCCGGCGATCCCGGCTTGCGTCAGGTAGCGCACCACGCTGGCGGCACGCCGCTCCGACAAGCCCTGGTTATGCTGCTCGCCACCGGCATTGTCCGTGTGCCCTTCCACGCCTAGCTTCCAGTCGGGATGCGCGCGGGCCGCCTTGACGACGGCGTCTAGCGCCGGGCGGCTGTCGCCGCGCAGCACGTCGGAGTCCAGGTCGAAGTTCACGCCATAGAGGGCCACGCGCCTTTCCTGCTCCAGCGCGGTGGTGAGCGGATCCTCGGCGGCGCCGGGGCAGGTGCCCTTTGCCGCCGCCAGCTTCCAGCCCGGCCCGGCCACTACGTTGCGCAAGGCGCGCGCCTGTGCGCCACCGTCGGCCGGGAATTCCAGCGCCACCGCCTGCTTGCCATCCTGGCTGAAGGAGACCACGCCCCGCCGCGCGCCCTTGCCGGCGTTATCGCGCACGAAACGCAGGTAGGTGCCCGGTTCCACGCCACCCGTGAGCGTCCCGGCCACGCTGCGCACCTTGAGCTGGCCGGCACTGACCTGGCCGTCGCCATAGCAACCGGTCACCGACGAACCCTCCTGGCGCAGCACGACGAAGCCGCTGGAATCGAAGTTGTTGCCGAAGCGATATACGCCGCTGATGTCACGCGTCTGCGCGCCAGCCTGCTCCGGCATGCCGAAGGCCATGAACTGCTTCAGGCCAATCATGCCGTCTGCGCCACCGGTAAGCACCACGCGCAACCAGTGCGCGCGTGCCGGCTGCGCCAGCGCGGCGTCCTGCGTGGCGCCCTTGCCGGCGTCCGGCCTTGCCAGGTCGGCATCGAACACCGTCTGCCAGGGGCCACCCTCGCCCTGCGCCGAGACTTGCACCTGCGCGTGCCGCGCCGAGGATTTCTCGCTGCCCGCCGACAAGCTGTCGAAGCGCAGGCGCGTGAGCGTGGCCGGCACCGCCAGCGCGATCACCGCCTCGTAGCTATCGCCGTTGACCAGCGTTCCCACCGAATCCGGGAGTTCGTTGAGCATCGGGATCCATTTGGCGTCGCCTTCCTTCTTGTTGACGACGAAGGCGCCTTGCGACAGCCCGGCCATATTGACGGCCTGGGGGCGCGGCAGCGGGAGCAGCCTCGGGCCGCGCCGCGGCCGTCGAAGCCAGCTGGGACGGGGCGACCGGGCCAGCCTGGGGCTGCGAGGCGGCAACCGGCGGCGCAGCGTCCGCGGCAGCAGCGGGCGGCTTGCGCTTGCAGCCGGCAAGGCCGCCGAGCAGCGCTGCGGATATGGCGAGGGTGATCAGGGCACGGACGGGTGTTGACCGGGACAAAAGCAGACTCCTTGGAGCGACGCCTGGCTGGGAGGCAGGTTCGGGACGAAACGTAAGCGATGCTGGCGCACGGGCAGAGGGCAGCGGACGCGCTGCCGGGCAAAGCCCCCTGCGCTCGAGGCCATGCGCCACGCGGCCTCACGGCACGCGCGCTCGCGCATTGCGGACCAGCACATCGATCTGGTCCAGCGTGCGCCCGATGGCGTCTTCGAGCGGCTCCAGTGTTTCCGGTGCCGACTCGGCCAGCAAGGCCCGATTGTATTCGCTAATCTGTTCCTGCAAAACCGCCTCCGTCGCGCGCAAGCGCTTGTGCAACGGGTCGAGACTGGCCCCCGCGCCCCCCCCCCCGCCCCGCTCCGTGACTTCCGCCCGGCCGGTGGGGGGACGCGCCATGTCCTGCACTTCGGCGCCGCGAGCCTGGGGCCGCCTGCCCTCCCCGCCTCCCGACGCATTCGGCGCGGCAGGCTCTCCACCCTTCGTGCCGCCGCCAGCGCGCCCGGCCACCGCTTCCGGCGCAGGCCGGCTGGTAATGATCTCCACGCCGTCCGCGCGCCTGACTTCCATGCCAGCCCATGCCACGGGCACGCACAGCAAGGCAAGCAAGCCCGCCAGCGCCAGCGTCAGCCTCGACGCCCATCGCCTCGCGCCCATGCTTCAGCCTCCCCGGAAGGGCGTCTGCATGCGCACGATGGCCTCGGATTCCAGCGGAATGCGCCAGCTGCCTTCCGCCGTGGAGAGCAGATAGCATGCGTTGGGCGCCAGCGGCACATCCACGCCCGGCTTGCCGGTGCTGTAGACATTGTTGATCTTGTTCATCAGCGCAAAGATGGTGCGGTTCACGAAGGGCACGTACATGGCATAGCAATAGGTCACCCGGATCTTGAGCAGGTTGCCGTCCTGCACCGAGATGCCGGAACTGCCACCCGGCGTGGTGTTGCGGAACATCAGGGTGTCGTTGGGAATCTCGCGCACCGTGCTGCCCGCATACTCGCCGGCCCGGCCAAAGTCCTGCAGGGCCGCGTTGGTCGGGTTGATCACATCGATGCGGTAAGCCTGCGGCTTGGACAGCTCGATGGTGTTCGTATAGAGCAATGCCGACTGCTGGCCAACCAGTCCGGCCGAATGGGCGAACAGGGGCGCCAGGCCGCGCGCCAGCCCGCTGCGCATTGCCGAGGCACGGCCGTAGTTCAGCGCGCCTTCGCGCGCGGCCTGCAGCGTGGCGTAGTCCAGCGTGGCCTTGGCCTGGTATAGCAGCCCGAACTGGATGATGCCCAGGCACAGCAGCAGCAGCAGCGGCAACACGATGATGAATTCCGCCATGCTGGCGCCCCTGCCACGGTTTCCCGCGCCGCGGGTTCCAGCCCGCGCGCCTGGTCGCGACGCACTCATGCCGCCTCCTCGAATTCCAGTACCTGCCCGCGCTGCAGCGCCAATGCGCCGGCGCGCCCCGCGGCCAGTTCCAGCACGGCGCGCGCGCGCCAGTGAGCGCGCCAGCGATTGCGCCGCACCACGTGGTGCACCGCCAGCACGGTGCCGTCCGCCGCCAGGAAGACCGTCGATCGGCATGCGCATGCCCACCGTATGCACGGCGTTGCAGGGCGTGATCCACAGCGCCTGCTGGTCGGCCAGTAGGTCGCGCCCCAGCAGCCCGCGCATGCGCTCGCGCGCATGCTCGGTGCGCTCCACCCGCGTGCACAGTGTCTGCGCGCCCCGCCGCAGCATTCCGCGCTTCACAGCAGGCCCTCCTGCATGAACTTCATCACGATGGGAAAACCCAGCACGATAAAGGTGACCGGGAAGATGAACACTACCAGCGGAAAAATCAGCTTGACGGGCGCTTCCATGGCCTGTTTCTCGGCGCGCTGGAAGCGTTCGGTACGCCGCTGCTCGGACTGGAAGCGCAGCGTCGCGGCCAGGCCCGAGCCCATGCGCTCGGCCTGGATCACTGCGCCGGCAAAGTTGGTGATTTCCTTCATGCGCAGGCGGTCATCCATGCGGCGCAGCGCGTCGGCGCGGCCAAGCCCCGACTTGAGATCGCGCAGCACATGCTCGAACTCGCGGCGCAGCGTGCCCTCCGGGCCCTTCTCCACGGCATGCGTCATGGCCCCGTTGATGTTCAGGCCCGCCTCCACGCTCAGCGTGAGGAAATCGAGGAAGATGGGCAATTGCTTGATGACCTGCGCCGTAATGCGCTTGCGCACGTCGCGCAGCCACAGGCGCGGGTAGAAGAAGCCACCGAGCCCGCCGGCCAGCAATACCATCGGCGAGACCGCGTCCAGGCCCAGCATCATCAGCAACAGCAGCGCCACGAACAGGACCGCGGAGACCAGGCTCAGCGCGATGAACTGCGGGGCGCTCATCAGGAACGACATCCCGGTCAGGCGCAGTTGCTCCTGGGCACGCGACAACACCGCAGCCGGCACGATCCCCAGGAAATGGTGCTCGGCAAACTTGACCACCGGCCACAGCGAGCGCAGGTACTTGGGCAGCGGATCGAGGTATTCCCGGTTCTCGCTGGGCACCGCGCGGGTGAGCCGGGTCAGGGAATACCCAAGGATCCCGAGCAGCAACACCAGGCCCAGGCACATCACGAAGATCACGAACAGCGTCATGGTTGCGCTCCCTTTGCGTTGCCTTCAGACATCGATATTGGTGATCTTGCGGATCGCCTGGTAACCGATGAATTCCATCACCCCGATCACCAGCAGCGTCCCCCAGCCCATCGGCGTGTTGAACAACGGCGCCATCGCCTTGGGCTCCATATGGCGCAGCACGAAGATCAGGAAGATGGGCAGCCCGGTCATGACCCAGCCCTGCATCTTTCCCTGCGCGGTGAGCGAGCGGATCTTGCCTTCCATCTGCTGCTTCTCGCGCAGCGTGCGCGCGACCGACTCCAACGTCTCCGCCAGGTTGCCGCCCACCTCGCGCGAGATGGAGATGGCGGCGGTGACCATCAGGAAGTCCGGCACGGGGATGCGGCGCTCCATATTGCGCAACGCCACCATCAGGTCCACGCCGAGCCGTATCTCGCGCAACAGCAGGTCGAACTCCTGCGAGATCGGCGGGCGCGATTCCTGCGCCACGCTCTCCAGCGCTATGGGGAAGCTCGCCCCGGCGCGCAGCGCGCCGGACATCATCAGCAAGGCATCGGGCAACTGCTCCTCCAGCTCCCGCAGGCGCCGCGTTTGCATGCGCCGCACCCACAGCCGCGGCAGCATGAAGCTCAAGGGCACCGACACCGCGGTGAACAAGACGTTCTGCGACACCGCGTACACCACCATCGGCAGCACGAACACCATCAATGCGCTCAGGCCCGCCACCTGCTGCGTGTTGATGAAGATAAACAGGTCGGCCAGGTTGGACTCGACCTCCGACGCCACCCGCTGGGTCCGCTTGACGAACCACTTCCTGCCGTGGAACAGCATGCCCCAGGCCAGGAACATCGTGACGGCAAATGCGCCGGCCAATACGATCACGGTTTCCATGATGGATCCCTTTTTCCTGTCGTTGTCCTGTCGTTGTCCTGCCTCATGCGTCCTGCGCGGCAAAGATCCCGGTATCCACCGAGATACCGCGGCGGATCAGGTCCTGGTAGAAATCGGGAATGTAGCTGGTGGAGACGAAGCGCCCTTTCACGCGCCCGTCCGGGCCATAGCCGTCTTCCTTGAAGACGAAGACGTCCTGCAACTGCACCACGCCGGTCTCCATGCCGCTGACCTCGGTGATATAGGTGACGCGGCGCGAGCCGCAGGAGAAACGCGTCTGCTGCACGATGATGTCCACCGCCGAGCAAACCTGCTCGCGAATGGCCTGCACCGGCAGATCCAGCCCCGCCATCAGCGTCATCACCTCCAGCCGCGACAGGCAATCGCGCGGCGAGTTGGCATGCGCGGTGGTCAGCGAGCCGTCGTGGCCGGTGTTCATCGCCTGCAGCATGTCCAGCGCCTCGCCGCCACGGCATTCGCCCACCACGATGCGATCCGGGCGCATCCGCAGGCAGTTCTTGACCAGGTCGCGGATGTGCACCGCGCCCTTGCCCTCCATATTGGCGGGCCGCGCTTCCAGCGACACCAGGTTGGACTGGCTGAGTTGCAGCTCGGCTGCGTCCTCCACCGTCACGATGCGTTCGTCGTCGGGGATGAAGTTGGACAGCACGTTGAGCAGCGTGGTCTTGCCCGAACCCGTGCCGCCGGAGATCACGATATTGGCGCGGCGCTCCACTGCCACCCGCAGGAACTCGACCATCTGCGGCGACATCGAGCCGAAATGCACCAGGTCTTCCGCCTGCAGCTTGCGCCGCGAGAATTTCCGGATGGTGATGTTGGGGCCCTTGAGCGCCAGCGGCGGGATCACCGCATTGACACGCGAGCCGTCTTTCAGGCGCGCATCCACCATCGGCGAGCTTTCATCGATACGCCGTCCAAGCGGCGCGACGATGCGCTCGATGGCGCCGAGCACCGCGCGATCGTCGGTGAAGATCACGGACGACCGCGTCAGGCGGCCGGAGCGCTCGACGAAGATCTCGTCATGGCGATTCACCATGATCTCGGAGACCGCGTCGTCGGCCAGCAGTTCTTCCAGCGGGCCTAGGCCGATCACTTCGTCGAATACGCTCTTTTTGAGCACCTCGCGCGGAATCCGCGACGAGTCGAAGCGCGGATCGTTGGCCAGCAACTCGTCCAGCAGGGCGCCGACGATCTGCCGCAACTCATCCTCCGGCATCCGCGCCACGTTGACCCGGCGCAGGTCCATGGCATTGATCAGCCCCTGGTGCGCGGCCTTGCGCAGCTCGATGCCGTAGGGGCTGTTGATGGGCGCCAGCGTGTCGCGCGAATGCTCGGGCCTGGATGCCGGTGGCGCCGGCGGGGCTGGCCGGGGCGCCGCCGCCGCCGGCGGCGGGCTGGCGGGGGCCGCCGGCATCGGCGCGGGGCGCAGGGCGTCCTGCGCCAGCATCGGCGCGGCGGGGGCTTCGCCGGCCGGATCCGGTTGCGGGCGGCCTGCCTGCGCCACGGGCTGCGCGGGCTTGGGCTGCTGGGGCGTGCCGGCGCCGCCGGCGCGTTGTCCCGCCAGCTCAACGGCCAGCGTGTAATTGCCGATCTCGATGCGATCCGTCTCGTTCAGCGGGCCATACGCGCTCACCGGATTGCCGTTGATCAGTGTGGACGCGATGCCGCCCCCTGGTCTTCCAGGTAGTAATGCCCGCCACGGTTGTCGATGCGCGCGTGCAGCTTGCCGATCAACAGGCCCTTGAGCACGATGTCGCAGGCCGGATCCTTGCCGATCGAGCAGGCCTGGCCCACCTGGAACACTTCGCTGGCGCCGTTGCGGCCGGTGACTGTGAGTTTCAACATGTTCGTCCCCGGGGCTCAACCGCCTTGGTAAAGGCGATCGACGCCCCGCACCGGCTCGAGCAGGCGGGCGCGGGTAGCACTGTCGTCGATCTCCTTCTCGCGCCGCTGGTCGATCTCCGGCAGCGGGCTGGGATCGCCGTTCTCGTAGCGGTAGTTGCGCTCGATGCCCTGCGCGCGCTCCATCAGGTTCTCGTTTGCCGGCGCATTGGGGTCGTAGATCAACGGGGTGACGAAAATCACCAGGTCGCTCTTGTTATTGCGGAAGTTGGTGGACTTGAACAACTGGCCCAGCACCGGCACATCGCCCAGCAGCGGCACCTTGTCGATTGCATTGCTGGCCTGGGACGTCACCAGGCCGGAGATGGCGATGGTCTCGCCCGGGCGCAGCGTCAGCTCCGACGAGGTGCGCCGCGTCAGGAAGGCAGGATAGCCGCCGAACGAGACCGAAGGATCGATCTGGCTGATCTCGGTGCCTAGCGAAGTGGTGATCACGTTGTCGCCATCGACCGCCGGCTTGACTTCCAGCTTGATGCCATACTGCTTGTAGATCACGGTCTGCGCGCCGAAGGCGCCCGCAATCGGGATCGGCACTTCGCCGCCGGCCAGAAAGTTGGCCGAGCCGCCGCTGCGCGTGTTCAGCTCCGGGGCCGCCAGTACATAGGCATCGCCCCGGCTGATGGCGAGGTTGATCTTGGAGAAGATCGAAGTCGCCACGCCGAGGAACAGGCCACTGGCCGCGCCGCCCACGCTGCCCGGCACCGAGTCGTAAGGGCTGCCGTTGAGCACCGGCGGGGTCCGGTAGCGGCCTGTATTGACCAGGTTGCCGGCGGCGGATGCCTGCGGGCCGTTGATCTGCTTGTCCCAGGCGATGCCGATGTTCTCCATGCCGGTCTTGGTGATTTCCATGATCTGCACCTTGAAGTGGACCGCTTTCTTCAGCGGGCCGCCGTCTTCCGGGCGGATCAGGTTGGTAACCATCTTGTAGCGGTCGATGACGGCCTTGAGATCGTCCTTGCGGTCCGGATGGACAAAGCCGCGCAGCACGATCGAGTTGCCGCGCGAAGTCACCTCGAGCTGGCGCACAAAGGTGGACAGCGTGGCGCGCAATTGCTCGGCGGCATCCCCCAGGTCCTGGTCGGTCACGCGCAGCCGCGTCTGTACGGCCACACCGCTCTCGTTCCAGATCACCAGGCTGGTCACGCCGGGCTTCTCCGCCAGCAGCACCAGCTTCTTGTCGACCACGGTGCTGCTGACCAGCGCTCCGTCGCCCACGGCCACGCGCTTGATCGTGCCCGGCACATCCAGCACGCGCACTTCGCCCTTGAACAGCATCACCTCGTGCTGGGCCCGCGCGGGTTGGTAAGGCGTGCTAGGCATTCCCGGCCTGACGCTGCCGGGCACACCGCGCACCACGCCGGCGTTGCTGGGTGCGGTGGCGGCCGGCGCGTCGCCCGCCTCGGCGGCGCCCCATGCCGGCACGCCTAGTACGGCCCCAAAAACCACCACGAGAACCCGACCCCGGGTGGCCGCCATGCCGGCGGCTCTAGTTTGACTGGACATGCAATCGCTCAGTTGACGAAGATTGGATTAGAGGGAAACCCTGTACGGGCGATCCGGCGGCGCCCAACGGCTCGGCCGATGAATCGGAAAATGCGTCAGTTGCCGGGCTGGACGGCACCGCTCATGGCACTGGACAGCCGGTCCATGCTCGCCTGCTGCGCGCCGACCAGCTTCTGCGCGGCCGCCAGCGCGGCGTCCGCGCCGGCGGCCACGCCGGCGACCGACTGGATGCCGGCGTCGGGCATCTCGGGCACGGTGGAAAGCAGGTTGCCCTTGCCGCTGCCGCCGACGATGTACTGCACCGCCTCGGTATCCACATCGTCGGAGTACAGCGCCTGCTCGTTCAGCGTGATGGCCGGCGTGGCTTTCTTGTCGGTGGCGTTGCGCAGCACCGCGCGCAGCGACCCGACCTTCTGTGCCAGCGCGATGCGCGCGGCCTGCTCCGGGCTCACGCTCAGGGTCAGGCTGTCATAGCCAGCCAGCGCCGGGTCGCCGCCCGCCTGCTGGGCGCTGCGCTGGCGCTCGAAGGCCTCGCCCAGGTCGCGCGGGCGCACGTCCTGCCCCGTGGCGATCACGGCCAGGTTGGACAGCAGCAGGCGTGCGGTCTTGCCGCTTGCCTTGCTGTCGGCGGCGGCACCGCCCGCGGTGGCGGCGCCGGCCGAGCTGATCAGGTAAAGATCGATATGGTTGCCCGGCTTGAGCATCTTGTCGGCGGAATTGAGCGCATCGACCTCAATGGTCAACGCGCGCTTGCCCACTTCGAGCATGTCGGAAAAGTCGCGCGCCTGCAGCGCTTCCACGTCGGCGCGCCGCACCGGCCGGCCACGGCTCACGGCCCGCACCAGCTTGAGGTTGGACAGGGAGTCGAAGTCGCTGGCGCGGATGACGTCCTCGAACACCAGGTCCGCCGGCACGTCGCGCGAGGCGAAGTCGCTGTTGCCGATCGGCGTGCCCGCTGGCACGTCGCGTACCGGCACCAGCACGGCCACGCGCTTGTGCCGGTTCATCTCCGCCGCCAGCCGCGCCTTCATGGCCGCCTCGCGCCCGTCGAGGAAACGATAGACCCAGAAAGTCAGCAAGCCGGCGGCCAGCACGGCGATCACCAGCAGGACCCACGGATTGCTGGCCAGCGATTGGACTTTGATCTTCTTCAGCATGAATGGTTGGAATCGGGTTGGACGAAACAACAAGGGAAGGCGCGCCTGCGCGCCGGGCAGCGGCCATCGCCCTATGGAACGGCGATGGCAAAGCTGTAGGACTGGTAGAAGGACTTGAACGCGCCGATCAGCAGGTTGATGGGCGAGCTGTCCCCGCCGACGATCAACAGCAGGATCACCACCACCAGCATCACCACGTACTCGGCATAGGCCTGGCCGCGCTGCCCGCGGCATGCCGGGCTGGCCGTGCGAAGGCGCTTCATCAGAGTGGCCTTGCCAGGTTGATCACCGCCTGCGTGGCTGCGCCGCTTGGCACGAACGTCACGTCAAGCTGGTAGCCCTCCTTTTGCAGGGCAGCGGCGAAGGCGCCGGTGGCAGGCCGGCCCGGCAGCTTGAGCGCCGCGGCATCGGACAGGGACCGCCAGCCGGCGGCCTGCAACTCGGCGAGGAAATTCTCGCGTGCGCGCCGCGGGCTGCCACCGAGCTCCATCACCACCGTGCGCGCCACCGTCAGCGGGTCGCGGCTGACCACATCGGACACCACCCTGCCGCCTTGCGGCAAAGGCATGAAGCGCGAGCCCACGACGGGCGGCAGGTCGGCCTTGCGCAAGCGCATGGCACTGAACACGCCGCGCGCCATGCCATCGGCGCCGGTGCCATCGGGCAGTTGCAGCACGTAGCTGCAGTCGCCATCGGTAGCTGTCAGCAGCCATCCGAGCTTGTTGCGGGCACCGCGCACTGGCAGCGCCTGCTCGTCCCAGTAAGCGCGGTACGCGCTCACCACCTCGGGCACGGATTGCTTGAAGTAGACCGCCAGTACTGACATCGGCATGCCGTCGACCAGTGTGTCCTCGCCGATCCAGGCGGCGCGTGCCGGCTTGACTGGCATGCGCTCGCAAGTGCTGGCAGAGTTCGCGGCCAGCGCACTCCCGGGCATGCCGGCGGCGCCGGCGGCAAACGCCAGCGCCGCAAGGAGCGCGCGCAGGATCCGGGCGCGGCCGCAACGGCCACTGCGTCGTACGTTAGCGCACATCATTGCCCCAGCCTGTCGTCCGGCACCACGTCGGGCGCGATCTTGCCCAGGTCCAGCCCGCTGATGTCCGGCGCGAACAGCACCAGGCTCTTGAACGCCAGGCCGCCGAACATCTCGGCGCGGCTAAGCGGCGCCGCATTGCCGATCTGCGCGAGGGCGCCGCCCTTGCCACTCCCGTCGCGGCCGTCGGGGGTCCAGCCATTGGTCAGCAGTACATTGGTATCGGCAGCGGTGAAGCCGGTCCAGCCCGGCCACAGGCGCCGCAGCGTCGGGCTGTTGGCGCCCAGCGAAAGCTGCACCGCGGCGCGCTGCTGGTTGCGGTTGGGCAGGTCGAAGCCGACGCCGACCGTGCCGCCCGCGTCCAGCACGGAGACCGCGGTGTCCAGCAATGTGCCGGTGCCCGTACGCGAGGTATTGAGCTGCACGTCGTCGTAGCTGGCCAGCAGATTGGTGCCGTTGATGTCGCGCCACATCGGCGTGCCGCCCGCGGGCAGCGCCGCGCGCGAGCCGTCCTGCGCCGTCAGTTGCGGGGCGTCGTGGCCGAAGATGCGTTGCACGAACTCGCTGCGGATCGATTCGCTGGTCTTGATGCGCGCCTCGCCATAGCGGTTCCAGTCGGCGTCGTCGAGGTAGACGGTGCGCTCCCACGCGGCATAGCGGCTCGCCATCAGGGCCTTGTTGCGCACGTCGCCAAAGCGCCCCAGCATGGCCAGCGCCAGGAACAGCAAGACCAGCACGCTGGCGGCCACGATGGCCAGCTCCACGATGGCCTGGCCG
Source organism: Cupriavidus basilensis OR16 (assembly GCF_000243095.1). Classification (GTDB taxonomy): domain Bacteria; phylum Pseudomonadota; class Gammaproteobacteria; order Burkholderiales; family Burkholderiaceae; genus Cupriavidus; species Cupriavidus basilensis_D. Next base: position 11,810 of record NZ_AHJE01000079.1, read on the forward strand.
CGCTGGCGGCACCGCCGGCGCGGCGCCCTGGTAAAGTTTGACGCGCGCATCATGGCACTCCCGCGGATTGCGCGGCCGCCGCCGCTTCCAGTTCGATGGTGGTGGTATCGGTCAACGAGGCCTGCCAATAAGGGCTAAACAGGCTCGGGTATTCAAAGCGGTTGTCCGCGCGCCGCCAGGCGCCTGGGTTGAGCAAGGCGCCCGCGCCGCCGCCGCTGCGCGGCCGGATGAAATAGGCGCTGCCGCTGGCAAGCGCCCGCATCTGGCTGGATGGCGAGGCTTCCTGCAGCTGCGTGCGCTGCACACCAATTTGCAGGGCCTTGCTGGTGCGGGTGGTATCGATGTCCCGCTTGACCTGCACGGTAATGGCGGGAGCGCGGTTGAAGCCGTCGTCCTGTCTGCGCGGCGCGGCATTGGCCGGCGTTGCCAGGTCGTTATAGGCCTGCAGGCCGGCGCGGCTGCTGTTGTCCAGCGAGGTGCCGGGGCCGGCTTTGTACTGGATCACGGTAGCCAGCGCGGCGGCGCTCGTCAAGGTTTCGCCGATATGGCCCGTGTTGTTGTAGCCGTTGCGCCCGGAGTAGCTGCCGCCTGGGCCGTTAGCGGCGCCACCGCGGCCGACGGATTCCAGGATCGGCAGTACGAACGGCACCGGCTCGGGCGGATAGAAACACACCACGGCCCCTTCGGCGGCGGTGCCGTCGAGCGCCTCCCAGCCGCCAAGGTCCGGCCGCAGCTGGGTCGCGCCGGAATGCGGCTGGCCCACGCCCATGAAGCTGGTCGGCACCTTGCACCCCTTGATGGCCGTGCTGGCGACAAACGGCGTGCGCACATCGCCGCGCGACGGCACGAACCCGTCCAGCGTGTCGGCATCGGTAACCACATCGGCAAAGCGGTCGCGCCCGCCGGTGCGCCCCGCCTCTTGCTGGGGGTTGGTCCGCTTGACGAAGTTCTTCCATGCCAGCAGCTTGACGCCACCAAGCGTGGCGAAGTAGCCGTCGTCGGCGTGGGTATCGGGCTGGTTTTGCTGCGCGACCTCTTCGGCCACGAAAGGCAGCGCGGTGATCGTCGCCAGGCGATAAGCTTCCTGCGCCTTCGACAGCGAGCCGATGAGGATATCCAGGCCTTTCACCGCGCTGGGCGCCATGGTGTTCATGGTGGCCTTGAGCGGCGCGATGATCGGGCGCGCGATGGTCTTCGGCGTACTCCACTGGATCATGCCAAGGTCCGCGAACGTATCGACCTCCTTGTCCACGAGATGGTTGCTGCCGGCCGTTTCGTCAACTTCTTCGATCCACGATTTCAGGCTGAGCACCTGCGCCACGGCAGCCTGGTTGGCCACCATCGCGCGATTGGTATACGCCGCGAAGTTATAGTCGCGCGCTTGCAGGATCGCCAGGCTATAAGCGGTGGCGTCCGCGGTGTTCTGCAGCTTGGACTTCGCGCTGGTCAGCTGCGAAGCATTGAATGCCGTATAGAGTGCAAGCGCACCCACGGCAAGGAAAATGAGGGCAAAGGCCAGCGCCTGCCCTCGTTGCCGGGCAGGCGCGGCCGTGCCACGAAGGCTCGGCCTGCGCATGGTGCGTCTTCCCTGCCCGATCAGTTCGAGCCGGTGTCGTTGCCGACGTTGAAGTTGTTCAGGCCCTTGCTCTGGTTAGCCTTGTTGGTGGCCTGGCCCGAGTCCTCGCCCGCACGGTTGATATTGTTCTGCGACTCGGCGGTCTTGCCCGACATTTCCGAGGCCAGCGCGGCGGTCTGGTGGCGGATGGTCTGGCCGAACATGGCGTACACGCCAATGGCCGACACCGCGATCAGCGCGACAATGATGATGTATTCGGTCATGCCCTGACCGCGCTGGCGACGAATCGACTTGAGTTTGAGTGCTTTCATGGCAATCTCCTGGAGAAAATGGCGCACCGGCGAGGGGCAACTCTGCTCGCCGGCACCAGCCACGGGTTGGCTAATACCTGCTACCTGCGTGCCTCAGGACGGCAAAACGCAAATCATTTTTTTACGATGATTTACATTCCGCGCATTTTTGGCAGATTGAGCGATTGGCTTGAGGCCCTCGCCGGCGCGTACGGGCGAGAGGGGCGCGTTGCCGCCGGTACGGGCGAGCGCCGCCGCCGTCGCGCAGGCTGGCTTCCTTACATCTCGGTCGCGTCTTCGATTTTCTTGCCGGCCGGGCGAGCCACGTCCGGGGACAGTTGCAGGAAGATCCAGGCCGAGGCGGAGGTGATCAGCCCCACGCAGATAAACGTGGCATGGAACGCCGGCAGCGGGCTGGTGGCGCCGTGCCGGCCGAAGGTGCCCTGGAACGTCGCCAGCAACGCACCGGCCGACGTCACCGCCAGGCTCATCGAGAGCATCTGCACCATCGACAGCAGGCTGTTGCCGCCGCTGGCCCCGGCCGTGCCGAGATCCTTCAGCGTGACCGTGTTCATGGCGGTGAACTGGATCGAATTGACCGCCCCGAAAATCGCCAGTTGCACCAGGACCAGCGCCAGCGGCTGGGTGGGCGAGATCAGCGCGAACGACGCCATCGCCAGCCCCACCACGAAGGTATTGGTGACCAGCACCTTGCGATAGCCATGGCGCTCGATCAAGCCCGTGGCAAGCCGCTTCGATGCCATGCCCGCCGCCGTGATCGGCAGCATCATCATGCCTGCCTGGAACGGCGAGTAACCCAGGCTGACCTGCAGCGTCAGCGGAATCAGGAATGGCATGGCGCCGTTGCCGATACGCGCAAACAGGTTGCCCAGCAGCCCCACGCTGAAGGTATGGATGCGAAACAGCCTGAGCGCAAACAGCGGACGGCGCCGCCGCGCGGCATGCAGGACATAGGCCGTGAGCGAAGCCATGCTGGCAATCAGCAGCATCAGCACGGTGGCGTGCTCGAAGCCAAGCTCCGCCAGGCCATCCAGCGAGAACGAAATGGTCAGCATCGAGATC
>NZ_AHJE01000078.1 GCF_000243095.1 Cupriavidus basilensis OR16
CGCGGTGCTGATCAACAAAGGCCATCAGGACTTCAAACGGCGGTCGAGCTCCGCCTGGGCGAAAAACGCGCTCGCCAGCTTCAGGATCTCGTTGGCTCGGCGCAGTTCCTTTACCTCACGCTCCAGCGTCTTGAGGCGTTCGCGCTCGGACGCGGTCACGCCATCCCGCTCGCCAATCTCGACTTGGTCTTGCTTGACCCAGCCCAGCAGCGTCTGGCTCGTGCAGCCGATCATTGGTGCAATGGATTCGACTGCCGCCCACAGCGACGGATGCTCGCTACGCTGCTCTCGAACCAGACGTACGGCCCGCTCTCTGACCTCGGGGGAAAACTTGGTTTGCTTGCTCATGGGCTCCATTCTCTCAAGAATTGGAGCCTCCACTAAACCCGGGGCGGTTCACAGGATGTCGGGATGCTGGTCAACCTTGACGGTAGGATCGGGGTACTGAATACCGAAGCGTCCACAGAACATTCGACGCCTTTCCGCGTCTTGCACATGCGTTGGAGTCGGCCTTGGCGAAAGGAGGGGCTGGTACACGCGCCTCGGCATCAGGACGGCCTATTCACTGAGTTTCCTTGTTCGTGGCGGATTTACCCAATTGGAGATGAGGCGTCGAGCTGCGGCTTATCCGGAGCCATCAAGCACAAGCGACCAGTCGGCTCGATGGGCGCGATATCTCGCCTGCGTTGGCCGGGGACAGACGGGCCGGGTCAACACGACGCGAAACATCGTCGAAGCTACTGAATATCTGGAGGAAACTATGACAACCATCTTGCTTGCCGGCATGCTCGGCTTCCTTGTCTTCGTTTTGATTGTGTTGACGCTGATGCGCATGGCCATGAAGCGTGATACTTTCGATTCGGATGGTTGAGATGATCGCAGCGGTAGAAAAGAAGTCCCGCGTTCACGAAGAAGGCGCCTGCAAGGAACTTGCACATGTCGTGTCATGTCATGGAATCCTGCTGCAAATATGGCTGCAGGAGCGTGACGATCACCTGGGCCATCTCGTCGAGTGTACCGGCACCTGGCAGAGGTTCCCAACGTCCACTTTGACTGCGAAAGACAGCGCCATAGCGATTGCGGCCGAAGTCGGTCAGCAGAGCCACCACGGTCGGCCCCTCCTTACATCCAGCGCGGCGATCAACGCCTGGGTGCCGTGACAAACATATTCAAACTTGTGCCGATGCAGCCTCGCCGGCGAGGGTTCACGTCGCTTGAATGCCGGTCTTCTATAGTCCAGCGGCGTCACATCGAGGATAGAGCGCGCGCGGACCCTCATCGATTCATAGAACTCGACGAAGCGGAGGCGCCGGGCGGCGGCCTGCGGCTCTCCTCGAGCGTGATCGACTTGCCAGCGCGATCGAACAAACTGCATCCCAGGTCCTCCTCCAGCCGGCGTACCTGCGTGCTCACGACGGATTGCGTCAAGGCAAGCCGCGCACCGGCAGCAGAGAAAGAGGCGGTTTCCACGGCGACAAGGAAGGTACCGAAGTAGCGGATCATCTATCGAAATTTTTGGTTCTTATAACAGAAATAATTCGTTTCATATTCCGAGTTCTGCTGATTACAATCAGTGCAACCGGAACACCACAGCACTTCTCGATCCCGCGCCAAAAAAGAACCTTCTCATGAACGCAACTCCGCTGTTTCACCTGGCATTTCCCGTTCACGACCTGAGCGAAGCCCGCCGCTTCTATGGCGAACTACTGGGTTGCCCTGAGGGCCGCAGCTCCGATGCCTGGATAGATTTCAATTTCTACGGCCACCAAGTGGTCGCCCACCTGGCGCCGGAAGAATGCGGCCATCGCGCGACCAGCGCGGTCGATGGCGACGAGGTGCCGGTGCGGCATTTCGGCGCGATCCTGCCGATGGAAGAATGGGAAGCGCTGGCGAACGAGCTGCGCGTCGCTAATACGAAGTTCGTGATCGAGCCGCATGTGCGCTTCAAAGGACAGGTTGGCGAGCAGGCGACCATGTTCTTCCTCGACCCGTCGGGCAACGCCCTGGAGTTCAAGGCGTTCGGCGACCTCAGCCAGGTTTTCGCCAAGTAAATTGATTTCTCCTCGTACACAGGCCCACGTTGGCCCACACGGAACAGACACCGAAATGACCGAATTTGTTATCCAGCCCACCGAGCAGGCGAGCGTCGCCGTGGCCGGCAGCAGCGCCCGCTTCCCCATCCGCCGCGTGTTCTGCGTCGGCCGCAACTACGCCGCGCATGCCCGCGAGATGGGCAATGACCCGGACCGCGAGCCGCCGTTCTTCTTCACCAAACCCGCAGACGCCGTCGTGGCCGCCGAAGGGACTGTGCCCTACCCGTCGCTGACGGAAAACCTCCACCACGAGATCGAACTGGTGGTGGCGATCGGCAAGGGTGGCACCAACCTCAAGCCGGAGCAAGCGCAGGATCTGGTCTGGGGCTACGGCGTGGGGGTCGACCTGACCCGCCGCGACCTGCAGGACACCGCCAAGAAGATGAGCCGGCCCTGGGACTGGTCAAAGGGTTTCGATGCTTCCGGCCCGTGTGGCCCGTTGCAACCCGTGGCCAACGTCGGGCATCCCGCCGAAGGCCGTATATGGCTCAAGGTGAACGGCGAGATCCGCCAGGAAGGCGACCTGAACGAGCTGATCTGGCCCGTGGCGGATGTCATAGCCTATGTCTCACAAAGCGTGACCCTCGCTCCCGGCGACCTGATCTTCACCGGCACGCCCGCCGGAGTCGGCGCGCTGCAACCTGGCGATGAAGTCACGGCGGGCGTCGCGGGTGTCGGCGAGATCGCCTTCCGGGTCGGCAGGCGGTAAAACCAGCGCAATAGCGGCAAAGGCGGGTAGGACCAGCCTTATCCACGCCCAGCTTCCCGCCTGCCTAAACGGCCCCTCGCGAATCGACGTAGAGCGCATACACGAGTGGCTGCTGGCCATGTCGATTGGCGCCCCCAAAGCACAGGTCGGCACAGCGCTCCGGCAGATGGGTACGGGGTAGAGTTGAGGCCCACTATTTTCGCTAATGGCGCCCACCTTCAGCCCTCCGGTTACCACCGATTTGGCCGACGTACTAGCCGACCTGAATCGCTTCTTGTGGGATGCGTACTTCTCGTGCAACTTCTGGCGGTTGCTTCCCGGAATTTCATATTCCGCTTCCTTATAAATCTATGTGCCGCTGCTTGAATATCACCGGCGCTCAGAGGAACCCCGATGAGAAAACGAATCGTCGTGTACAGGAACGTGCCGCAGAGCGTGCTCGCGCTGTTGCGCGAGCAGCATGACGTGATCGAGGTCGAGCAGGTTGCTGCCGCAAGCCGCGCGCCGTTGATCGAAGCGCTCGCGCGGGCGCACGGCATCCTCGGCAACAACATGAAGATCACGCCGGAGCTACTTGATGCCGCACCATTTCTGGAAGCGGCATCGACCATTTCCGCCGGATTCGATGCATTCGATGTCGAGGACCTGACGCGGCGCGGCATCGTCCTCAACAACACGCCCGACGAATTGACTGAAACCACCGCGGATCTCGCGTTCACCCTGCTGCTCGCGAGCGCGCGGCGTGTCGTCGAACTCGCCGAATGGATGCGGCGAGGCGAATGGCGTGCGTCGGTCGGAGCGGAGCGGCTCAGTTCGGCGTCGACGTTCATCACAAGGCGCTCGGCATCGTCGGGCTCGGACGCATCGGCAGTGCACTCGCGCGACGCGCGGCGCTGGGTTTCGGAATGGACGTGCTGTATTGCAATCGCACACGCAACCACGAAGCGGAAGAAGCCTACGGTGCGCAATGGCGCACATTGCCGGAATTGCTCGCGCAGGCCGATTTCGTGTGCCTGCTGGTGCCGTTGTCTGCCGCGACCGAGCGGCTGATCGGCGCGGCAGAGCTCCGCCTGATGAAGCGAACAGCGATCCTCCTCAACTGCGCGCGCGGCCAGGTGGTCGACGAAGCCGCGCTCATTGAGGCGCTGCGGGAACGTCGCATCCTCGGTGCCGGACTCGACGTGTTCGAGCGCGAACCGCTGCCACCGGACTCGCCGCTGTTGACAATGCCGAACGTCGTCGCCCTGCCGCATATCGGCTCGGCTACGCAACAGACACGCGACGCGATGGCGTTGGGCGCGGCCCGCAACCTGCTCGACGCACTCGCCGGGCGTATCACCTCGACCTGCGTGAATCCAGAAGTGCGAGATGTCATCGAAGCCCGACGCCACGCGCGCTGAAGCCCCGTGGCCGATATTCCAGATCCCGAGTCGCTTTATTTTTAGCGTTATATCTAATGACATCGTCCTGCATCGCCCGTACACATTAAGCGCATCGCGCACGATTTGGTCCATGGTAAATCCGGAATCACCGTGTCGGCAATCGCGAATGCCAGAGGGTAAAGCTGCACCTTGCCTGGCGCGCTCGGCATACATTCCACATTTCATAGGAAGATGTACGAATGAAACTGGCTAAGAGAGGCTTCGCGCCGCTGGCAGGCGCATTGCTTTTTGGCTGCATGGCAACAATACGTCCGATTGCGGCGGCAAGGGCGTTTCTCCGCAGGTGTCCTGGTCGAACCTGCCTGCCGGTACCAACTCGGTTGCCGTGCTGCTTTCCGATCCCGACGGCGCGATGGGGCTTGGCGTTTCACATTGGGTTGCGTACAACATCGCCGCCGATCGTGGGCAGCTCAAGGAGGGCGAAGGCCAGACAGACGGGCATGGCGTCACCATCGGCAAAAACGTCAGGGGAGAGGTCGTGTATCGCGGGCCCTGCCCGCCAGCGGGTGACGCACCGCACCATTACACCTTGACCGTGGTCGCGACGGATCTCGCGCCTTCCGCACTGCGGCCTGGGCTGACCAGGGACGAACTTATGTCGGCGCTCAGGGGGCACGCGCTCGGTGGCCAAAGCGTGATGGGCACATACAGTCGCTAAGCCGTCATGACGATGCCCATCGCCAAAATCAGCGTTGCTGCCGAACGGGAAGCGAGGGACGTTGAAGGGATTTGTCGCGATAAGGGTGCGTAGTCGGCCGAAGGACGCGCTTGATGGCCCGATGATCCTGCTTGAGGATGTTGCTCAGGTATTTGAACTGCCGAATGACGATGGGTGCCTCCCGTTCGGAGTTGATGTCACGCAGCGTGGCCAGGTTGGCGGTGCTCCTATCGATGGACACCGTATCGGGGGCACCTTTTTTCGGAAGATCATCCAATGCAACAACGCAAACTCGGCACTTTCAACGTCAGCTCCATCGGTCTGGGCTGCATGAACCTGAGCCACGCCTACGGCGTGCCACCATCGCCCGAGCAAGCCGCAAAGGTACTGCTGACCGCTCTGGATGCCGGCGTCAATTTTTTTGACACGGCCGCCCTGTACGGCTTCGGTGCAAATGAGACGCTGGTCGGCAACGTCCTGTCCAAGCACCGCAACCAGTTCACCCTGGCCAGCAAGTGCGGCATGACCGGCGTAGACATCAATGGCGATGGCAAGCCCGTGCGAGTCATCGACGGCCGCCCACAGACCATCAGGGCCACCTGCGAAGCCGCGCTCAAGCGACTGCGTACCGACGTGATTGACCTGTACTACCTGCACCGCTGGGACAAGAAAGTACCCATCGAGGAAAGCGTGGGCGCCCTAAGCGATCTGGTGCGCAAGGGCTATGTCCGCGCCATCGGTCTCTCGGAAGTGTCGGCAACCACGCTGCGCAAAGCCCACAATGCGCATCCCATCACCGCGCTGCAGACCGAATATTCGTTGTGGACGCGCAACCCGGAAATCGCCGTGCTGGAGGCCTGCCGCGAACTTGGCGTGGCCCTCGTCGCCTTCAGCCCTCTGGCGCGCGGCTTTTTGTGCGGCGAACTGACCGACGTAGCCTCGCTCGAAGCCAAGGACATCCGCCGCTCCATGCCACGCTTTGCACCCGAGGCTTACGCCGCAAACTTGTCGCTGCTGGACGGCTACAAGGCCATCGCCCGCGAAGTCGGCTGCTCGCTGGCACAGCTCTCGCTGGCTTGGCTGTTGCATCGTGGCAATGACATCATTCCGATCCCTGGCACCACCAGCGTGGCGCACTTACTGGACGATCTCGGGGCGATCGATGTGAAGCTCAGCGCAGATGACATGGCCCGGTTGGAGTCATTAATCAGCCAGCGGACCGTGGTGGGCAGCCGCTACAATCCGCAGGGCAATAGCGAAGTGGATACAGAGAGTTTCTGACCTGAGACGGGGGTGTCCGAATTTGTGTGACTGCGTGGAACGTCCAAACTGACGCAAATCCTGGAGATTGCCCCAAAGCGGGCAAGGTACGCAGGCTCTGGCACAGCCGGTATTTGGTCACAGTGCTTCCGCAGCCGGCAGCGCAGCCGCGAAGACTACTGGGCCAACCCACTTCTCGGGGCCCCCTGCAACGGACGTCCGGCCCAGCTCTGCGAAGGTCGTCATGCCCTTTACCGATCCGAAAATTGTCAGGCACTTCGTTTGCCACTGCCATGCCGTCGGTCACGAAGACCAGGGAATGACGAGCATTGTCGAGGTCATCGCTTGACTTGCTTTCCGCACTCTACGGACGTTGGAATTACCCGCGTGGAAACGCTGACTGACAGCAATTCATCGACCGCTCTGGCCGCGAAGGCCTCCAGCGAGGTTACGCGCCTGGCGTCCCCACCTTCTACGCAAACACATCCGCCTATTCGTTGAAACTGCACAATGCATCGCCCTGGCGGCCCTATTTGCGCTTACGTCAACACCTGGCCGCCATCGACCACCAAAGTCTGGCCGGTGATCCAGCCTGCGTGCGAGCTGGCGAGAAATAGCACCGCGCTGGCGACCTCGCCTGGCGTCCCTAGCCTGCCGAACGGAACCGAACGCAGTATCCGCTCATACAGTATGGGATCGGAAGTCTTGCGCTGTTCCCAAGATCCGCCGGGAAATTCGATCGAGCCTGGCGCAACCGCGTTGACACGGATCCGATCCGGCGCGAGTGCCAACGCATGGGAAGCCGTATAGTGCATGACCGCCGCCTTGATCGCCGCGTAAGACTGGGTACGTGACGACGGTCGAAGCGCTGAGATGGACGTAACATTGACGATGGCGGCGTTGGCCGACAGTCGCAAGAATGGCAGTGCAGCATGCCCCGCGCGCACCGTTGCCAACAGGTCGACCTGGATGCCGGCCTCCCAGCCGGCTTCGGTATCCCCGCCTCCGAAACCGGACGCGTTGTTGATCAAAATGTCGATGCCACCGAGCGCCTCGCCGGCTGCTGCAATGTAAGCGCGGATCGCCTCGCCGTCAGCGAGATCGCAAGGTGCGGTATGCGCCAGATGACCATAAACGTCCAACTCGGCCTCGATGGCTTTCAGTCCTTCCAGATTGCGTGCGCAGACCGACACTGCAGCGCCAGCCTGCGCGAACCCGAGCGCAATGCTGCGGCCGATGCCACGCGAGCCACCAGCGACGACGACGCGCTTACCGTTGAATTCGAACCCCATTTATTTGCCTCCAGGCAGTGACGTGGGGGGCAGTATGGCCGAAATTTTTAGAAGCCGCACAACCACGAGTTCCGCATCGGCTGCGTCGAACGCCGCGATTGGGCTTATCCTCCTCAAGGCACAGCGCCTCAAGCAACTCACTTGTACGCACTGCTAATCATATAGCCGGCCCGCTACATATAGCCGGCCCGCTATATGATTGGCAGTGCCCTCGCGCGCTTGAGGGTGCGGCCACATGCATCTTTGTTCGCCTCAAATTTATCGCTGCCGGCTCTACACGTGCCCATCCCGTCTGCGCCGAAGACGATGCACGTCGACGGCGGTTCCGAGCTTCATCATCCAGGTAATTCAAAGCGATCGCGGACGGCCCCCGCAAGCCGTCCGCAATCAAAAAGTAGCGCCGATCCGTTTGCCGCTGTATAGCTGCGATGCAGCAATAGAGATATCGAGGCTACGCAGGCGGCGCCTCGGCTCAACGAGATACAACTCGTACGGACAAGGTCTAGTTCAACGCGCTGCGCCCCACAGTTTCCGCAAGAGGCCTTTCGATTGAAAGTGTCATTTGATGACAATCGGCGTGGAAATCTTCAACGACGGTCGTAACATGATCGTATTGGGCACCGCTATCGCGGCTGACGCCGCGCCAACCTCCTAGTGCCCGATAGAGTGAGGCATTCTCGCGATATCCCAGCAGGGACGCCTGGATCGACAGGGGTATCCCATCCGCCATGTAGCGCAGGGCCATCTCGCGTCTTGTTTCCGCCAGGAGATCGGCAAACCGCGAGCCATGAAGTGCCAAGGCTCTCTGCAGCCCACGGGGGTGCATGCTAAGGCAAGAGGACACCGCTGCGAGAGTGCAGTAGCCTGTTGGCAAGAGGTGCTGGATCACGGCCGACACCTGATCGGCAAAGCAAAGCTCCCGATCAACCGAGATTGAGGCCACATGCTCCGCGAGAGCCTCCTTGATTTTTTTGTTTCGACACGGCTCCTCCAACCCCAGGGTCCGTCTATCCACGAACAGGCTGTAGTGAGCCCCGCTGCGTGCAAGAAGTGCCAACGGAGCATCACTGGCGCGCGCGGGGACAGGTCGAGCTGGCGGGCATTGAGCATGGCGCTGAGGTGGCCGGACAGACTCTCCACCATATGCAGGCTCACATCCGGTTAGCGCTCGCGCATGGCGCGCATCAGCGGCACGCCGATCACCGAGGCGGTAGTGGGCGCCGAACCCACGCTGACGGTACCGGACAGCTACGCATGATGGGCGGCGCGCTTGGCCTGCTCGGCATGGCGCAGCGCCAGTCGGGCTTCGCGGAAGAAGGCCAGGCCGGCTTCGGTGGGCGCGACGCCGCGCGTGGCCGGGGGCAGCAGCCGGGTCGAGTTCGCTCTCCAGCCGGCTGATCTGCTGGCTCATGGCGGACTGCACCATATCGAGATTGAGCGCAGCACGGCTCATGCTGCCGAGCTCCACCACCCGGACAAAATACTGAAGCTGGCGCAGTTCCATCTGCGCTCCCCCGCGATGCCTGGATGCTTGTCTGCGTCGCTCATACCAGATGCGGGCGCGCCGGGCGACGTCGGGCTCAGGCCTCATCGAAACCGCTATACCAGTCCACGGTCTCATCCGAGTAGGCCAGGCCCTTGGCCGCCAGCGCCTCGCGCATCTTGTACATGTCCAGGCCGAGCACGCCGGAGGCCAGCGTGGCCCGCTTGCCCGCTTCCATGGCCTCGCGCTCGCCGGCGCGGCGCGCGGTCTCGGCGGCCTGGGGGCGCGGCACCACCACCACGCCGTCGCCGTCGGCCACGATCACGTCGCCGGGCCGCACGTTGGCGCCGGCGCAGATCACCGGGACATTAACCGCGCCGACGGTCTCCTTGACCGCGCCCTGGGCGGAAACCGCCCGCGACCAGACCGGGAAGCCTATGGCATTGAGCGTGGCCACGTCGCGTACGCCGCCGTCGATGACCAGGCCACGCGCGCCCCGCGCCTTGAGCGAGGTCGCCAGCAGATCGCCGAACAGGCCATCGGTGCAGTCGCTGACCAGCGCCACCACCAGCACGTCCCCGGGCTGCACCATCTCCACCGCGACGTGGATCATCCAGTTGTCACCCGGATGCATCAGCACCGTCACGGCGCTGCCGGCCATGGCTACGCCGGACTGTATCGGCCGCAGATAGGGCTTCATCAGTCCCGTGCGGCGCTGCGCCTCATGAACAGTGGCCACGCCTGCGGCACCCAGCACCTCGATGTCCGCGGAGGCGGCGCGCAGGATATTGCGATAGGCGACGGTCCTCATGCCAGGCTCTCCGATACTTGCGGGAACACGCGTGCATAGCCCTCGCCGTACTTCACCTTGCGATCGGAATTGCGCGTGGCCTGGGCGCCGCGCTGCAGCGCCACCCGCGTGTAGTACTCCCACAGGTGCTCCTGCGCCGCCATGGTGGTGAAAGCGCGCTGCTTCTTCTCCCAAACGGAAGAAATGTCGAGCAGCAAATCGGGTTTCCAGTTGCACTGCTCGGGCTGGTGCGGCTCGAACAGGAATACCGGCGGCGCGCCGATCACCGGCACTTCAGGCTTGTAGCCATGTGCCTGGGCGATGACGCGCGCTTCCTGCGCCACGTGGGTGGCGAGAGGATGGTCGAAGTTATAGATGTCCTCGCGCGAATGGCTCAGCACCAGCTCCGGCCGCAGTTCGCGGTAGAGGTCGGCAAGGCGCAGCAACGCCGCGTCGGTCACGCGCAGGGGGTAATCGCCGAGGTCGAAGCACTCCAGTGTGGCGCCGAGGATGTCGGCGGCCTGCTGCGCTTCCTCAAGCCGCGCGGCCTTGACGCGCTCCATGGTCATGCTGGGCTGGCGCCACATCTTGGCGGACTCGCCGCGTTCGCCAAAGGACAGGCAGACGATCTTGACGTGGTAGCCGCGCTCGGCATACAGCGCGATGGCACCGCCGGCGCGCCAGACGAAGTCGGCGGCATGCGCGCTGACCACCAGGATAGAGGGATGCGTTGCGTCGGCTTGCGCGTCGGCCGGGGCCGGGGATTGCGCTTGGGCGTGGATGTCTGACATGGGGATTTCCGTCGGGTCGCGTGGAGGGCTTCAGTCGGCCGTGATGCCCGCCTTGCGGATCACGCCGTTCCAGGTTGAGGTTTCGCTGCGCACGAACAGGCCGAAGGCTTCCGGGGTGCCAGGCAGGATGGTGACACCCAGTTGCATGAGTTGCTTCCGCACGTCCGGGTCGGCCAGCGCCGTATTGGCAGCGGTGTTGAGTTCACGCACGACAGCGGGCGGCGTCTTGGCCGGGGCCACCAGTCCCCACCAGACAGAGGCGGAGAAGCCCGGCAGGCCTTGCTCGCGCGAGGTTGGCACACCCGGCAGCAGCGGCGTACGCTGGTCGCTCGCCACCGCGACGGCGCGCAGGGTGCCGGCGCGGATATGCGTGATGACTTCGAGCGGGTTAATCGGCATGAACGCGATGCGCTCGCCCAGCAGGTCGGTGATGGCTGGCGCGCCACCCTTGTAAGGCACGTGCAACACGTCGATGTGCGCCGCTTCCTTGAACAACTCGCCGGCGAGATGACCGGAGCTGCCATTGCCGGCCGAGGCATAGCTGAGCTTGCCGGGTTGCGCCTGCGCCTGGGAGACCAGGTCCTTGAGCGAGGTCACGCTGGATTTGGCCGGCACCACCAGCACCAGCGGGGCTTGGCCAATGCGCGCCACCGGCGTGAAATCGCGCGTCGGGTCGAACGGCAGCTTGGCAAACAGCGCGGCATTGGTAGCCAGGCTGTTGGAGGCCATCATGATGGTGTAGCCATCCGGCGCGGCCTTGGACACCGCGTCCATGCCGATATTGGTGCTGGCGCCCGGGCGGTTGTCGACAATGATGGGCTGCTTGAGCAGCACGCTCATCTTCTGGCCAACCGAACGCGCCACGATGTCGACAGCGCCGCCTGCCGCATAGGGCACGACCAGCCGGATGGGCTTGGCGGGGTAGGTCTCAGCGCTGGCGGCGGCAGCGCCCAGCGACAGCGCGGCGGCCAGCAAGCCGGCTAGGTAAGGTCGGCGCAGCATTCTTGTCTCCTGTGGTCCGGTTGCATTCGTTTGCGTGCATTGTGGCCAGCCGTCGTGATACTGTCCAATATGTTTTAAAACCGCTTGTTATTTCACTTCGATATAACCAATGGACTTTCGCCAACTCCGCTATTTCGTCGCCGTGGCCGAAGCGCTGAGCTTCAGCGAGGCCGCGCGCAACCTCCATATCAGCCAGCCACCGCTGAGCACCCAGATCAAGGCACTGGAAGACGAACTCGGCAGCCCCCTGCTCGACCGCTCCCGCCACCATGTGGCACTGACGCCGGCAGGTACGCTGTTCCTTGACAAGGCAAAGGCAGCGCTGGGCAACCTGGAGCAGGCCCGCGAGGTGGTCAAGCAGGTTGCAGCCGGTGAGGCGGGCGAGATCCGGGTGGCCTTCACCGCCTCCGTGCCCATGCAGGATGTTTTCCCGCGCGCCGTGCAGCAGTTCCGCCTTGGCCACCCGCGCGCCATGCTGGAACTAGTGCATATGTCCACCGGGCAGCAGTTGCAGGGGCTGGAGAAGGGAGAGATCGACATTGGCTTCCTGCGCCCTGCGCCCCAGTTCTATCCGCCCGCCAGCATCACCGTGCATGAGGTGCTTGCGGATCGGCTGGTCGCTGTGCTGCCAGCCGCGCACGCGCTGGCAAAAGCAGGAGGTGGAGGGACTCCAGCTACGCACAAGGATGCAGGACTCGACATCGGCGCACTATCCGCCCAGCCCTTCCTGCTATTCCCGCGAGGGCTGGGGTGCGGGCTGTTCGATCATGTCACCACGCTGTGCAACCGCGCGGGCTTTGCGCCGCGCATCGGCCAGGAAGCGCGCGAGGCCACGACCATCATCGGTTTGGTGGCGAGCGGTGCCGGGGTCTCGGTGCTGCCGGAGATTTACTCTCGCACCGGCATTCCGGGTGTCGCGTACCGCCCGCTGGCCGGCCCCGACGCGGCCAGCCGGGTCCTGGTGGCGCATCGCGCGGGGGCGTTGTCGCCCATCATGCGCAAGTTCTTGGCTTTCTTTGAGGTTGGCGCCTAATGGGGGTGGCTGCCGATTTTGCAGATCTATTTCGGCTAATGGCGCTCACTATATAGATTGACAAAGCCCTCCTGATGCGCACGCGTAGCAGCGTGGGCCTGGCGCGTGGCGTCCAGCTTCTCTTGTAACACCGCGCTGGCTGCGCTGCCTCGAGTTCGGCCTGCACGATGGCGGTAGGACGACCGCCAAAAACGATTGATCCGGCCCGGGGCCAGCGCTCAGGCAGACCTCGCAAGCCGACCGGCGCGGCGACCGCGCGGCACGTCGCGGCCACCAGAGCCCTCCACGATTCAGGCTAATGCCAGCACTGCCTCCTGGATCGGTTCGCGCAGTAGCACGAAGTAAGCCAGCGCCGCCGCTACGGCAACCGCCGCGCTGATGACGAACGCCAAAGAAAACGAGCCGCTGTACTGCACGCTGAAGCCGGTGACGATGGGCGCGACCGAGCCGGCCAGGTAGCCGCCGAAGTTCTGGATCGAGCCGAATGAGGCCACGCGCCTGGACGATATGACGGTGTTGACGATCATCCAGGCCGTAGCGCTGGCCATGTTGATGGAGAACAGCGCCAGGCACAGCAGCACCACACAGCCCACCACATTGGTCACGAAGGTCACCATCAGGGTAAAGCCCGCCGCCGCCAGCAGGCCGGCGATGATGGTGAACTTGCGGCTACCCAGGATGCTCATGCCACGCCGCACCAGCAGGTCGCAGGCGCGCCCGGCGACCACCGTGCCGATGGCGCCGAACAGGTAGGCCAGCGAGACTACCCACGCGGTCTTGTACAGGTCCATGCCGTGCTGCTTCTCGAAATACCCGGGCAGCCAGGTGAGGTGCAGCCAGAGCATGTAGATCACGCCCATGAAGCCGAGGAATGCACCCCAGGTTGTTCCGCTGCGAAACAGCATTGCCCAGTCGGCCAACTGCTCGGACATGCTCGGCCGCGCGGCCCGCGCGCTCACGGGCTCGGCGCGGCCGCTACTGGCCATGTATTCGGCCTTGCTCTTGTAGAACACGAACCAGCAACTGGCGAGCACCAGCCCCAGGACACCGCTGATGACAAACATGCCGCGCCAGCCGAAGTGCACCATGAACAGCGTCAGCAACGGCGGCGCCACGCAGGGGCCGATGCAGGTGGACGACCACACCAGGCCCGTGGGCGTGCCCCGTTCCTCCGCGTCGAACCATTCGGCAAGTGCCTTGGCCGCCGAAGGGAACACCGGCGCCTCGCCGATGCCCAGCAGCACGCGCAGGCCGATGAAGTTGCTGAAGCCGCTGGCGAAGCCGAACACGGCTTGGGCGACGGACCAGAAGACCAGCGACGCGCCCAGGGCGATCTTGCTGCCCAGGCGGTCGATGATGATGCCCATGGGCAGTTGCGAAAAGGCGTAGGCGATGGAGAACGCCGACAGCAGGATGCCCATCTCCGACGGGCTGATGGATAGGTCTTTCTGGATCGAGGTGTTGGCGATGGACAGCGCGCTGCGGTCCAGGTAGTTCACCACGCCGATGAAGAACAGGAACACGACCGCGACAGTCTGATAGCTTTTATTTTTTCTCATTAATGTGTCTCCTTGATATCGAGTATGGGTCTGGCCCGGGCGGGCCTTTATCGACTGAGCGTTGCGGGGAACTCCTTGACCCCCATCCGCTGCGCGGCGGCCTGCAGGCTGGCCACCACGAAACCAGGCAGGTTCACACCATCGCGCAACTGCGCCTCGCGCAGCGCCAGGCCCGCGGCCCCGGGTAGCCGCACCGGCCGCCCGGCCTCCACCGGCGTGCTGGCGCGAACCTGATCCGCGAGGTGAGACGACTCCTCGGTAAAGCTCTCGATCCCACCAAAGAAGGCCGGGTCGATGGCCATCGTGCACACGGATGCGCCCCAGGCGTCGGGCTTGTCCTTGCGGCCGTGGCCGGCGAGGCCCGAGGTCAGCGCCTCCACCATCAGGCCCAGGGCAAAGCCCTTGTGGCCGAACTCGCGCCCGCCCAGCGGCAGGATGCTGCCGGGCGGCGTGGAGAAGAAGGCTTCCGGGTCATCGGTGAGCACGCCTTGGTTTGACATCAGCACCGGCTGCGGCAGCTTCTCGCCGGCGTTGCGCGTCTTGTTGACGAAGCCGTTGGTGATGGTGGACATGCTCACGTCGATCAGCATCGGCGCCTGCCGGGTGGGAATGCCGACCGCGATCGGGTTCGGCGTGAACAGCGGCTCGATGCCGCCGTGTGCCGAGACCGAGGCCACCGACGGATCGGACGAATAGATCAGCGGGACCAGCCCTCGGTCCGTTACGCGCTGGAGGTAGGCGGCAAGGCAGCCGATATGGTGCGAGCGTCGGACCACCGCGATGCCGATGCCATGGCTGGCCGCCACCTCGCAGGCAAAGTCCAGTGCCCGGCTCACGCAGTAAGGGCCGAGCACGTAGCTCCCGTCGAACAGGGCGGACGATGCGCTTTGCGACAGCGTGCGGAACTGCGTGGTGTCCACAATGGCGTGCCCGTCCAGGATGCTGCCGAGGTAGCCGTTGACCAGGTTAGTGCCGTGGGTGGAATGGCCCAGCAGGTCGCCCTCGACCAGCGTGCGGGCGACCACCGAGGCCAGTTCGGCTTGCGCACCGGCCTTGTGGAACAGGCCCTCGACGAACGCCAGCAGCGCGTCGTGGCCGTAGCGGCCGGTGTTCAGTTCAGTTTGCATTGGATCTCCTCCTGCCTTTGCTTTGTCCGCTCTCGTCGTGGTGGTGTGATGACCCAAGCGCTCAAGCCAGGGCCTCGCGCGTCTCCACGCCGTCCACCAAGCGCTCGATCCCTAGCGGGTTGGCATTCTTGAGCGCGTCGGGGAGCAAGGCGTCGGGGAAGTTCTGGAAGCAGACCGGCCGCAGGAAGCGATCGATGGCTAGCGTGCCCACCGAGGTGCCGCGCGCGTCGGAGGTGGCCGGATAGGGGCCACCGTGGACCATGGCGTCGCACACTTCCACGCCCGTCGGGTAGCCGTTGATCAGCAGGCGGCCAACCTTCTCTTCCAGCAGCGCGAGGATGTCGGTGGACGCCATCAGGTCCGCCGGCTCGCCGATCAGCGTGGCAGTCAACTGGCCGCGCAAGCCTTGCAAGGCGCGCATCAGTTCTTCCCGGTCGGCCACCTCCACCACCACCGTCGCCGGGCCGAAGACTTCCTCCTGCAGCAGCGGGTCGCCCTCCAGTAGGAGGCTGACATCGGCCTTGAAGACCTGCGCATGCGCTTGGTGGCCTTCTTGCTCGCTGCCCGCCAGGCGCGTCACGCCCGGGCGCGCCAGCAATGCCTCCAGGCCATGGCTGTAGCTGGCCAGCGCGCCGGTGTTGAGCATGGTCTGCGGGGCCACGTCGCGCATCTGCCCGCAAAAGCGCTCGAGAAAGGCGCTGAGCTCGGCGGAGCGGATGCCGATCACCAGGCCCGGATTGGTGCAGAACTGCCCTGCCCCCAGCACCACCGAGGCCGCCAACTCGCCGGCGACCTTGTCGCCGCGCGCCTGCAACGCGCCGGGCAACAGCACGACCGGGTTGATGCTGCTCATCTCGGCAAACACCGGGATCGGGTGCTGACGCGCTGCGGCCATGTCACACAAGGCGCGGCCGCCCTTGAGTGAGCCGGTGAAGCCCACCGCCTGGATGGCCGGATGCTTCACCAGCGTCTCGCCGACACCCGAGCCGAAGATCATGTTGAACACGCCTACAGGCATGCCGGTACGCCCGGCGGCGCGGAGGATGGCATCCGCCACCAGTTCCGCCGTGGCCATGTGGCCGCTGTGCGCTTTGAACACGACGGGGCAGCCGGCCGCCAGTGCGGCAGCCGTATCGCCGCCGGCGGTAGAAAACGCCAGCGGGAAATTGCTCGCGCCGAACACTGCCACCGGGCCAACGCCGATGCGGCACTGGCGCAGGTCCACGCGCGGCAGCGGCGTGCGCTGCGGCTGCGCGCGGTCAATGCGGGCGCCGAGGAAATCGCCCCGCCGCAGAACGCGCGCGAACAAGCGCATCTGCCCGCTTGTGCGGGCGCGCTCGCCCTGGATGCGCGCTGCCGGCAACGCGGTCTCGCGGCAGACGATGGCGATAAACGCCTCGTCCAGCGCATCCAGCTCGTCGGCGATGGCATCCAGGAACTGCGCGCGGCGCTCGGCCGGCAGGCTACGATAGGCCGCGAATGCTGCGGCCGCGGCGTTGGCGGCGGCATCCACCTCCTCCACCGTGGCCTGGATGAAGCGCTGCGGCAGCGCCTCGCCGGTGGTGGCGTCCAGGCTGCGCAAGATGACGGATCCGGCCGCGCTGCGACCGCCACCGATGTAGTTGTAGCCGGCGTTGTCCGACATAATAATCTCCTTCGAAAGGGTTCACCGGGCGCGCAAGCGTGCGCCCCGGGCAGGAAGCGTGAAAGCGGATTGCGGGTTGCCGGCTCAGGTCAATGCCGGCCGGACGAATGGCGCTGGCGCACAGCCTTGTGCGACGCCCGTGCGGAGCCAAAGGCGACGCGGTTTGCGCTAACCGCAGCCGGACCGGTGGCGGCTGGCTGCGGCTTCAGGCGGGCGAAAGCGCAGAGTCTGTCAATTGCCGGCGTAGCGGCAATGGGCTGGGCCATGGACTGCATTGGGGGGGGCTCCTCGGATGGCGCCCCCAACGTTCTGCCCGGGGCACATCCGGGGGGCTATCGCTTTTGTCTGGAGGCGCGCGTTGCGGCACTTCCACGGCCCCCATTCTAGAGAGACGACCGATACCTTCCCAATGATATATTTGGATTAAACAATAACCTCACGTTATTGAAATCAGGTCGGTCCCGCCGCATCGTCCGCCATGCCGCCAGCCATTCCACCCGCCGCCCCCCGCAGCAGG
Source organism: Cupriavidus basilensis OR16 (assembly GCF_000243095.1). GTDB lineage: Bacteria > Pseudomonadota > Gammaproteobacteria > Burkholderiales > Burkholderiaceae > Cupriavidus > Cupriavidus basilensis_D. Next base: position 17,402 of record NZ_AHJE01000078.1, read on the forward strand.
ATCGAGGCGAACTCCCGGGCCGAACCGGTGACCTGCAGGAAGGTATGCATCGAGATGGTCTCCACGGTGTTGGCCGGCGACGGGATCCCGGCATCGGCGAACGCCCGCTCCATGCGCGCGCGGATCGGCGTGCCTTGCGGGTAGAGGATCCATGGCCAGTCGCCGAGTTGCTCCAGCGGGGTCGGCGTGATGACGCACAGGGGATGCCGACTGTTCACCACCATGCAGAACGGCTCCGGCTCCAACGGCTGAAAGTCGAACAATTGCCGTTGGCCCTCCTCGGTGAAACGCGCCACCACCAGGTCGAGCTCCTTTTGTTCAAGCATCTCCAGCAGATGGTCGCTGGTGTGTTCCACCACCTCGATGGACAGCAGCGGGTAACGTTCCTTGATCTTCACGATGGCCTTCGGCAGCACCAGGGAGGTGGCGGCAAAGATGGTGCCCACTTTCAGAAAACCATGCCCGCCGCTGCGCAGCCGGTTCATCTGGTCGAGGAAGCGGTGCGCGTCGTTCAGCGCCATCTCCGCGAAACGCACCACCTGCGCCCCCAGCTCGGTGGGCGGCATGCTCCGCGGCAGGCGCTGGAACAGCGCGAATCCAAGCAGGTTCTCGGTCTCGCGCAGCATCTTGCTCACGGCCGGCTGGCTGATGTTCATCTGCTCGGCCGTGGCGTGCATGTTGCTGGTGCGTGCCAGCGTGTCGATCAGCACCAGATGCTTGAAACGGAGCCAGTTGCAGAGGTGGGAGAAAGCGAGGTCGGCCATGAGCGCAACATGCCGGATTGATAACCCAGCATTATCGAATGTTGAAAAATTGTCATTGGAGTTTATCAGCAGCCCTCTTTAATGTGGAGCGCCTGTACGCTCTCAGACCGCAAGACCGGTAGACGACCCATGCCCCACGTGCAACTCACACTTTCCAACTCCCTGCCCGAAGACTGGGAGCGCGCCACCCTGATCGGCCGCGCCTGGATTCCCGGCGAGATCGCCGGCCCCTCGCCCGTGGTGCTGCGCGCCGACGGCGTGTTCGACCTGTCCCGCTCCTTTGCCACCCTCAGCCAATTGCTGGAAAGCGACTCCCCCCTGCAAGCCGTGCGCAGCGTGCAGGGGCGCCTGATCTGCAGCATCCAGGACCTGCTCGACAACAGCACCGGCACTCCGGCGCCGGCACGCCCCTTCCTGCTGGCGCCCGCAGACCTGCAGGTGATCAAGGCTGCCGGTGTGACCTTCGCCGCCAGCATGATCGAACGCGTGATCGAAGAGCAGGCCGCCGGCGACCCCGCCAAGGCCGAAAGTGTGCGCCGGACCGTCCAGGCCACCATCGGCGACAACCTGCGCGCCATCCGCCCCGGCTCGCCCGAAGCTATGCGCCTGAAGCAGCTCCTGATCGAACAAGGCATGTGGTCGCAATACCTGGAAGTCGGAATCGGGCCGGACGCGGAAGTCTTCACCAAAGCGCCCGTGCTGGCCAGCGTCGGGTCCGGCGCTGCCATCGGCATCCACCCAAAGTCCGAATGGAACAACCCCGAGCCCGAAGTGGTGCTGGCCGTCGACAGCCGCGGCCGCATCCACGGCGCCACCCTCGGCAACGACGTCAACCTGCGCGACTTCGAAGGCCGTAGCGCCCTGCTGCTCAGCAAGGCCAAGGACAACAACGCCTCGTGCGCCATCGGCCCCTTCATCCGCCTGTTCGACGAACACTTCACCCTGGATGACGTCCGCGCCTGCGAAGTCAACCTGGAAGTGGCCGGCGACGACGGCTACACCCTGCGCGGCGCCAGCTCCATGAACCAGATCAGCCGCGACCCGGCCGACATCGTGGGCCAGACGCTCAACGTCAATCACCAGTATCCGGACGGCTTCCTGCTGTTCCTCGGCACGCTCTTCGCGCCCACCGAGGACCGCGACCAACCCGGCGACGGCTTCACCCACAAACTGGGCGACCGCGTGAGCATCCGCAATGAACAGCTCGGCGGGCTACACAACGTGGTCACCCACAGCAGCCAAGCAACGCCGTGGACATTCGGCATCGGCGCGCTAATGGCGAACCTAGTCAAGCGAGGCCTGCCCGTCGGAAAGCAAGAGTCTGCCTAGACATCGCGTGGTCCAATGCGAGTAGACCCTGTCGAGAGCCAGGGCTTAGCGCGATATTTGCAGCGCTGCCAGCGCAAATCATGAACCGATGGTATCGGTGCCGAGCCGGCCTCGCACTTCTTAGACAGCCTGACCTAGGGTATCGCGGTCCGGCCGGCGTTTCCTGGTACATCGACGCGGTTGACGGATGCCGTCGTCCGCTTCGAGATGGAGCTACCGGAACGCCTGTCTGCACGATGTCGCGGTAGACCTATCGGCGTGCCCGACTGTAGACCGGTAGGTGACCAATTGAATGAAGCCCGCAGCCCCTCCCCTATGCCGGCTTGGCTAGCGGTGGGTTCCGTGACTGTGGGCGCCTTTGCGTTCGTCACAACGGAATTCTTGCCGGTCGGACTTTTGCCACAAATCGCCCAGGAGTTCGGCGTAACGCCTGGCACCGCTGGCCTCATGGTCACGATCCCAGGCGTGACGGCAGCCATTTCCGCGCCGGGCATGATGCTCGGGGCTGGACGGGTCGACCGCCGCTATATCCTGCTCATACTTTCGGCGTTGCTGCTGTCGTCCAATCTGATATCCGCATTTGCACCCAATTTCGCGGTCATGCTGATCGGGCGCGCCATTCTTGGTGCAAGCCTGGGAGGCTTTTGGACCCTCGCGCTTGCCGCAGCGGGAAGACTGGTGCAGCCGCATGAAGCAGCGCGCGCGACTGCAATGATTCTGGCGGGGGTCACGTTTGCTACAGTGATTGGAGTACCGTTCGGCACGTTCATCGCCAACCTTGCGTCATGCATTGCGTTTCGCTGATCTGTTCGCGCTCTTGCGCCGGACGCACCCACGCAGAAGCTTGTTCATGGTCGCCTTTATCTTCGGCGCTCACTTTTCTTCCTATACGTTCATTGCCCCTTTCCTGCTGCAATACGCCGACTTCAGCACCGAGGGCATTACATGGGTCTTACTGGGCTTCGGAGCCATCGGCTTCGTTTCCAATTTCGCCGTGTCGGCAACGGTAACGCGCAACCTCAAGGCGTCGCTGGCTACGATGGTCCTGATGCTGATGATCTCGCTGCTAATGATGCCTGCGCTACGCCATTCTGCCCCGACAGTGGTGGCGATCATTCTTGCGTGGGGCATCGCATTTGGCGCAATTCCACTGTGCCTCAGCTTGTGGATTCAGAAATCGACATCCGATCTGCCGGAAGCAGGCTCAGCACTGTTCGTTGGCATAATTCAGGTCGCGATCGCCGTTGGTTCGTCTCTCGGCGGCGGCGTCGTGGACCGGGTTGGCATTCCAGCGGACTTCGAACTCGGTGCGGTCCTCGCGCTGGTCGGGCTTGCGATACTCGGGAGCTTCCTCACCCCTCAAAAGGATATTGGCTCAACTTCTGTCCCAGGAGAAAGGCTTGGGACCCGACCGGACTGCGGCCAGAGCGTATAGATAACGTTTCCCGCTGATCGAGCAAACGCGGGATTTCCTTGCGCAAACCGGCACCATCATGCTGTTGACCGATCCGGATGGCATGATCCTCCAGCAGGAAGGAGACATGCGCATTATCGATGCCGGCAGGTGAGGTTGGACTAGTGCCCGGCTGCAACTGGAAGGAGATTAATTGTGGAACCAATGCCATCGGCACTACCCTGGCATTACAGCAACCTGTGCAGATCCATGGCGCCGAGCATTTTTGCGCGGGCATAAAGCGTTGGACTTGTTCTGCCTCGGTGATTCGCGATCCGGTGGATGCCAGCGTACTCGGGGCCATTGATGTGTCGGGCCTTGCGGAGACCTATAGTCGGCACAGCCTTGCCCTGATAGTCTCGCTGGCAGGCCGGGGCGAAGGCCGCCTTGCCAAGCTCTCTATGGAGCGCCGCCCGCATCTGCTTGATCGCTGCATGGCATGTTTCGGTTCGGGGCGAAGCGATGGTGTCCTCGTCCTTGATGAGCGGGGACGGCTGGTCAAGGGCAATCCGCAGGCCGCAGGCCGCTTCCGCCCTGGCGCGACTGGGCGTGCACGCCGTATTGAATGATGCGTTTTCCATCCCCGGCCTGGACATCGTTGCGAACTCTGCCAAGGCCGAGCGCGCTCCTGAGTGGTTGAGCCTGGCACGGGTCGAAACCATCCACGAAGGGCGGGACGTTCTTGGGTTCCTGGTCGTGATTCCCGCCGCCGCACGACAGGTCAGGTTGCCACCGGCTCTCGGCATGCGCGACGCTGGCCGAGAAGTGGCACCCGCGTTTAGCAGGGTTGTCGGCAATGGCGAGGCATTACGTGCGGCCGTCGCGAAGGCACAGCGGTTGGCCCCCTCAAAGGTGCCCGTGCTTCTGCTAGGCGAGACCGGTGTTGGCAAGGAATTGTTTGCCCAGGGAATCCATCAGGCCAGCGCCTGCGCCGGCGGTCCGTTTGTCGCACTCAATTGCGGCGGACTGTCGCGGGACCTGCTTGCAAGCGAACTCTTTGGCTATGCGGATGGTGCCTTCACCGGTGCGCGCAAATCGGGGGCCGCCGGGAAGATCGAGGCCGCGAGCGGCGGCACATTGTTCCTGGATGAAATCGGTGAGATGCCGCTAGATATCCAGCCCCACTTGCTGCGGGTGCTGGAGGAAGGCGAACTCTATCGTCTAGGCGAAAACTCTCCGCGAAAAGCCGACTTTCGCCTGATCGCGGCCACGCATCGCAACCTGAGGGACGAAATCGCTGAGGGAAAATTCCGCATGGACTTGTTCTATCGGATTGCCGTGACCACTGTATCGATACCACCGCTGCGTGACCGCAAGGACGACCTGCCCGCGCTCATCGCTCACTGGTTGACCCATCTTTGCGAGCGCTACGGTCTACCCGCGACTTCGTTTGACGACGAAGCCTATGCATGCCTTCTAACCTATGATTGGCCAGGTAATGTGCGCGAGCTGCGTAACGCGATCGAAGGCTCCCTGCTGATGGCGAAAGACTGTGTGATCACCACGGACAAACTACCATCTGAAATCACCATCGGGTCGATCATGAGCCGAGGTGGTGCTGACCAAGAAGCGACGCCACCATTCAGCGCAAAAATCTATTCACTGGAAAATGCCGAAGCCGAATCAATTCGGGAGGCGCTCGCCTACAACGGCGGCAATCTGACAAAAACCGCTTTCCAGTTGGGCATTGCAAAAAGTACCTTATATCAAAAGATCCGCAAATATGGGTTGCTCCAGGCTGCGAGTGAAACCCGGGGAAGACAAGGAAGTGGGTTGCTGGAGTAAGCCCAGCAGCACGTCGAGACCGTACCGCGACAGAATCCCTACGCCAACCGCTGAAGCAAATGTGGGGCGGACGATGCCAGCAACGCGACCCCGGAGGCGGCGAGCAGACTCAACACAATCTTGCGGAACGTTGCTTCCGAAATGCCAACATACAGACGCGCACCCACGAGAGTGGGAATTAGCATCGCCGGCCCGACGATGGCAAACATCGGCAGCATTTCACGTGTCACGATTCCCTTTTCCACGTAGATGGCCATCGTCACAAGCAGCAATGCGAGGTTGAAGTTCTGAATGATCGCACGCTGTTCATCCTTGTCAAATCCTCGCAACGTGCACCACAGTGTAGGAATTGTGCCGGTGAAGCCCCCGATGCCACCCATGATCCCCCCGACGCCACCCACGATCCAGTCGGCTACTCTCCCACCCGCCGTGATGGTCGGCAGGTTTCTTGCCGCAAGCATCGTGGGGCACCACAGCACAAGGAACGTACCCAGGAGAGCCTTGAAAAGTTGAAGGTCGAGCGCCGGAAGAATCGCGACGCCAATAGGTATGCCCACCAGGCCGCCGATCAAGAAAGGCCACAGCCTGCCCAGCTTCAATCCTCGGCGCATGGTTACCGCGGCGATGATCTGCCCCGTCAACGCCCCAAAGACGGCCATTGCCGCGGCCAGTTTAGGATCCAGCGACCAGGCCCAGAACGACATAGCAGTGAGTCCAAAGGCGAAGCCCGACAGCCCTTGAACGAAGCCCGCAACAATTGCTCCAATTGCCACAACCAAGATCACTGCATCCATGCGTAAAGGCCTATCCTTATTGGGGTGTCATCTGAGAGTACGCGGTCAATCGATATCCTCAAGCCGTCCAGTAAATTCGACAAGACAGCCAAAGCCGCCATGGAACAGAGCTTCGCGTTCATCCTCATGGACACCGGATTCCATGATGGTTGGTCGTCTGGACGAAATGACCCGATACGCAGACACGCCACTGACAGGCCATATTTGTCCGCATAGAGACGGCCGAGCGCTTCGCCAAATACTTTGGACACGCCATAGCGGCTGTCCGGTCGCGGCATTACTTCGTCGTCGATCATCCGATCGCGGCGATGAAAGCCAACGGCATGATTCGAGCTAGCAAAAATCACGCGTTTGACACCAGCCATGCGGGCAGCCTCGAACACGTTGTAGCAACCTTCAATGTTCAGACGACGAATACGGTCCCATGTGTCCTCATCTGGAATGCCAGCCAAGTGAACTACACAATCGATTCCCTGCATCGCTCGTGCAAGTTGTTCGATGTCGGTGATGTCTGCACCGGTAATCAAGACCCGCTTCATGAAATTCTCCTATACATTTCGTGGTCGGCCTGCTCCTGAAAGCAGGCAGCTTCTAACAGGAAGGCTGGCTAGTCGCCATCCATTTTGATGCGTCAGCGAACGCCGGCTATGCAGCGGAACTGCTCACGGCTGGTTGGCTCAGTGCGGTCCGGCTATTGATCACGAACACCATGGCCAGAACGCCCACCACGTCGATCGTTGCGCCAAGAGCAAATGCGCTGCCGTATCCGCCGAAGTATTGAACCGCGAAGCCAGTAACGGTGGGGCCAACAATGCCGGAAATATTGCCCAGAAGGTGCACAAAACCGCTGACGCCACCCAGATGCTTCCCCGGAACGAGTTCGTGCATCAGCGCCCAGCAAGCCTGCGAGGAGGCCGTCAGGAACAGCACTGCAGCCGCAACCAGAGCCACTGCCGTGGCGGTCTCCGTAGCGAAGCTCACGACAAGCATGGCGAGTGCGGACAAGGCGAGTGGCAAGACCGCAGAGAGCTTGCGTGCATTCAGCGGATTCTTCATGCGCTTGTAGATGAAATCGGACAGGATGCCGCCGCCGAAATAGCCGATTGCTCCGCACGCCCAAGGAATTGTGCTCAGCATGCTCATCTGTTTCAGGTCCAGGTGCAACGCATTGGTGAAATAGCTCGGCAGCCAGGAGACGAAAATGAACAGGGTGTAGTTCACCGCAAACAAGCCGGTGCCCAGCGCCAGTATGCTGGGCCTGAACAGATACTCGCGCAGCGTCGTTCCGCGTTCGCCTTCATCGGCTGGGTGCGCGGCACCGCGACTCTCTTCGATCAGCCGCACTTCGTCCGCGGCCACACGGCGGTTCTGCGCCGGGCTATCGGTAACGAAATAGCGCCAGAATCCGATCCAGATGAAGCCAATCACCGCAATCACGACAAACGATATGCGCCACCCGAATGCGATTGCCACCAGCCCGACAATCGGGCCGGCGATTGCACTGCCGAGCGTTTGCCCCGAGAAGGAGAAGCCGATCATCCTGCCGGTTTCACTACGCGGGAACCAATTGGTAATTGTCCGGTTGGTTGTCGAATTCATCGGCCCTTCCCCGAAGCCGAACAATGCCCGCGACAGGAGAAGAGTAGTGAAGCCTGTCACACTCGCAGTGAGTCCACACAGCAGTGACCAACCGCCCATCGCCCAGGAGAACACGCGTCGAGGCCCATAGCGGTCAGCAAGATGTCCGCCGACAAACGCAAAGATAGAATATCCAAAAAAGAAGCTGCTAAATATAATTCCTAGTTCCGACGGGGAGATGTTCAGCTCTTTGCTAATAATCGGGGCAACGACGCCCAGCGCCGCGCGATCCATGTAGTTGATCATCCCGGCAGAAAATAGCAAACCGGCAACTACATATCTATATCTTCCAGACATTATCGTCTCCGAATATTTATACTGTCTATTAATTCACTTATTACTTCTAATTTAAAATTCAATGGCCGAAGTCTTCAAGCAAAAAATAAGAGAGAGTGGAAAGCATGCGTGCTGCCCAGTACACTTCTTTCATGCACGGAAACTTCCAGGCATCGGGGGGGGCGACACACACATGACGCCGTCTAGATCGTCCACACCAGAGGTTTCCGTGAATATCGCAGCGCATGCCATCGATTGTTCCTGCGCCAGCATCGAGCAGGATCCTTCCGTTGGCGATACGCGCGCCACCATCGACGAGATCATAGGCCCAAATCTTGCGCCCCGGCGTTCCGCGCGATTCGATCACATACAAGATGCGCTCATCGGCGGAAAAGCACAGGCCGTTGGGCCCCTTCAGCTCCGTTGTCATGACGGTCGGCTTTCCCGACTCGGCATCGATCCGGTAGACCGAATGAGGCAATTCCGGGGTCGCGGCGCGACCTTCGTAATTGCCCTGAATCCCCATGGGCGGATCGGTGAACCAGATGGAACCGTCGGATTTGACGACGACGTCGTTGGGCGAATTGAGGCGCTTTCCCTCAAAGCGGTCGGCCAGCACCGTGAGGCTACCGTCGTATTCCGTGCGCACAACGCGGCGCCCGCCGTGTTCGCACGTGATCAACCGCCCTTGCCGGTCCCGCGTGTTGCCATTGGCGTAGCCGGACGGTTGCCGGTACACGCTGACGGTGCCAGTCTCCTCCTCCCACTTCATCATTCGGTTATTCGGAATGTCGCTCCACAATAGAAAGCGGCCATCGCCGAACCAGACCGGCCCTTCCGCCCAGCGAAATCCAGTTGCGATCTGCTCCACGGCCGCGTAGGCGATCCGGTATTTCTCGAACTCCGGATCCAGCACCTGGATGCGGGGATCGGGGTATCGTGCACTTGGTTGCCACATGACGTACTTTCCCTCTAGCTGTTCCCGTATGCCGGTAGTCAGCTCATGATGCCGATTTGCCAGGGCACGAACTCGTTGTCCCCGAGCCCTAGCAGTTCGCTCTTCGATGCCTTTCCCGAAGCGGTACGCAGCATCAGTTGAAAGATCTCTTCGCCGACCTGCTCAATGGTCTTCTCGCCGTCTAGAATCGTGCCGCAGTTCAGGTCCATATCTTCCTCCAGCCGCCGGTACATCGACGAATTGGTGGCCAACTTGAGGCTGGGTACAGGCTTGGCGCCGAACATGGAGCCGCGGCCCGTGGTAAAGGCGATCAGGTTGGCGCCGCCGGCGATCTGGCCCGTGGCCGAGACCGGGTCGTAGCCCGGCGTGTCCATGAATACAAGCCCGTGCTGCGTGACCGCCTCGGCGTAACGGTACACCTCCATCAGCGGGCCAGTCCGACAGGATGGCGGTGCCGCCGTGGCGCACCAGCAGATCCACGGCTGCGCCCAGGGCCGGATTGGCGGTGATGGACGAAAACCCGTCCGAGCCGCCGCACTGCAGGCCCACGGTCAGGTGGCTGGCCGGCACCGGACGGCGCTCCACGCTATTGACCTGCGGCAGCAATTCCATGACCGCGGCAATGCCGGCCTCAATTGTCTTGCGCGTGCCGCCGCTTTCCTGCATGACGAAGGTACGCAGCAAGGGGCCAGGTTCCAGAGACTGCGTGTCGAGCAGGCCCTTTAGCTGGTTGCGTTCGCAACCGAGCCCCACAATCAGCGCGGCACCCAGGTTGGCGTGGCGCGCATAGCCGGCCATGGTCCGGCGCAGCAGATCCATCGGCTCTCCCGTCATCTCCATGCCGCAACCCAGCGAGTGACTGAACGCCACCACACCGTCGACGTTGGGGAAGTCTGCAAGCCGCTCCGGCGTGAACCACTCCGCGATCTTGCGTACGACGGTGGAGGAGCAATTCACCGTTGACAGGATGCCGAGATAGTTGCGCGTGCCCACACGGCCGTCGCCGCGCACGATGCCGTCGAAGCTCGCCTGCCGGCCTGCTTCGACCGGGTCCACGGGCCGGTAGTCGCGGCCGAAGGCGTAGTCCCGTTCGTATTCCTGAAAGCTGACGTTGTGCGAATGGACGTAGGTGCCCGGCTGGATGTCGGCCGCGGCAAAGCCGATGCAGACGTTGTACTTCAGGATCGGTTCGCCGGCCTTGATGAAGCGGGCGGCGATCTTGTGGCCGGCCGGAACCTGGCTACGCACGCCCCAGGTTTCCCCCGGCACTTGAGCGCCGATGCCCACGTTCATGCGTGCGACCAACACGTTGTCCGCAGGATGCAGGCGGATACAAGGTCCAATGATGCTTTTTTGCTGGGTTTCCATACTACCTTTCCTGAATTGCGGAATTGGATAAGGGCCAGGCGCTCACTCGGCCTGGATGCCGGCGCTCTTCACCACGCTGCCCCACTTGGGGACTTCGGTGGTCATGAACGTGCTGAACTGTTCGGGACTGGTGCCGAGGATAGTGAACCCCTGCTCGGTGAACTTGGCACGCAACCCCGCATCCTTCAGGGCTACGCTGACTTCGTCACTGATCTTGCTGGCGATGGCCCTGGGCGTCTTGGCAGGCACGAACAGGCCATACCAAGTCAGCACCTCGAAGTTCTTCAACCCCGCCTCCGACAGCGTTGGCACCTGCGGCAGCGCCTGGGCACGCACCAGGCTGGACACCGCGATTGCCTTGAGCTTGCCGCTCTTGATGAACGGCGCGGCCACCGGCACGTTGGCAAACATCAAAGACACAGTGCCGGACATCACGTCGGTCAACGCCGCCGCCTCACCCTTGTAAGGCACGTGCGTCAGCTTGATGCCGCTCATCGAATCGAACAGCGCACCGGCAATGTGCTGAGGGCCGCCAGAGCCCGACGAGGCATAGCTCCTCAGCTTGTCGGCACGCGCGAGCTCGATCACATCCTGCACCGTGCGGGCCTGCACCGACGGATGCACTACCATCACCAGCGGCATCGATACCACTTGTGTCACCGGCATGAAGTCCTTTAGCGGATCGAATGGCAGATTGGCGTACATGCTCGGCGCGATGACCATGGTCGACTGCGACGCCAGCATCATCGAATAGCCGTCGGCGGCCGACTGGGCCACATTGGTCGCCGCGATGGTGCCGGTGGCGCCGGGCCGGTTATCGACGATCACAGTCTGGCCCGTTTGCCTGGCGAGCTGGTTGCCGATCTGGCGGGCCACGATGTCGGCGCCGCCGCCAGGGGCGAAGCCCACCACGATGCGGATAGTCTTCTTCGGATAGGCGTCGGCCGCCCTTGAAGGCGAGGCGCAGATTATCGCCACGATACCGCCAATTGCTGCGCACAGCACGATGCGCCGGCGTTTGTCGTTGGCGTGGTGGACGAAGGGCGTGGCTGGCATTGGTGTCTCCCGGATGTTATGTCCTGCTATCACACCGGTCCATCCCAGTTCCTTGTCCGCGGATGGGCCGATGGTCCTGTTATCGATTCAGGCTGCAAGCAGTTGCGCTTCCGGCATCACAAATCCAATCGCGTCCAGCGACTGCGCCAGTGCCTCGCGCTGGCCCGCCTGCAACTCCGTCAGCGGTGGGCGCACGATGCGCCATGCCCCGTCCGTGCTCTGCGCGGCGATGGCCTCCTTCATGGCTGCGATCATCGGGAACTGCTGGAAGGCAGCGCGGGTGCGGATGATCGCTGCCTGGCGGTCGTCGGCGTCCGCATCCTGCCAGTGCCTGTACAGGTCCACGATGGGCGCGGGGTTGACGTTGCCGGTGGCAGTAATGCAGCCAGCGCCGCCGGTGCGCATCGTTTCCAGCAGGAGAGCCTCGGTGCCGGCGAATACGTCGAAGCCGCGGGCGCCGAAACGCTCGATCATGGCGCGTGTATTGACGAAGTCACCCGAACTATCCTTCACGCCGGCGATGATGCCGGGATAGGCACTCAGCAGACGGTCGATCAAGTCAAGTCCGAGAGGCACCTGGCTCACGGCGGGGATGTGATACAGGTAGATGCGCAGGCGTGCATCGTCCACGCCCTCGATCACCTGGGCAAAGGCACGGAACAGGCCATCGTCGCTGACGCCCTTGTAATAGAACGGCGGCAGCATCAACACGCCGGCGCAGCCCGCCGCCACCGCGTGGCGAGTCAGGGCGATGACATCCGGCAACGCGCAGGCGCCGGTGCCGGGCATCAACTGGGAGGCAGAAATACCTGCCTCGAGCAGTACGTCCAGCAAGCGGCGCTTTTCGTCGACCGACAGCGAGTTGGCTTCAGAATTGGTGCCGAACACCGCCAGACCTACACCTTGCGCGATCAACCAGCGGCAATGACGCACAAAGCGCTGAGCATCCGGCGCATAGTCGGCGCGGAACGGCGTGAGCACGGGAGAGAAAACGCCGCGCGGGCGGGCAACATCGGCCATGAGTCGTCTCCAGGGGAATCTTGATTTGATTTGAGACAAATTGTAGAAACTGGCAGAATGCAAAAACAGCATTGACCGCCTTGTTCAATCAATAGAATTTTTTTGTTATGGACACCCGCTACCTGCAGAGCTTCGTCGCCGTGGTTGAGTACGGTTCCTTCGCGGAAGCCGCGCGTCGCCTGGGCCTCACGGCAGCCGCAATTGCAGCGCGGGTCCAGGCGCTGGAGGACGCGCTGGATACGCCGCTGGTTCAGCGCGCGGGCCGCACGGTGCTGCCAACCCAAGCGGGCTTGCGCATCCTGCCCAAGGCGCGCGCGGTAGTACGCGACGTGCGCGACCTGAGCGCGGTGGCGCACGACGACACCCTCGTGGGGGAACTGCGGCTGGGCGTGTCGACTTCCTCGCTGACCGGACTCTTGCCGCAGATCCTGGAGAGGCTCTACGCGAAGCATCCGCAGCTGAAGATTTTCGTGGAGCCAGGCGCATCTTCGCACCTGTACAGGCGCATCGTCTCGGGTGATCTGGACGCTGGCATCATCGTGGAACCGCAGTTCACGATTCCCAAGGCATTCGCCTGGCACGTGCTGGTGGAAGAGCCATTCATCGTGCTGGCATCGCTGGCCATGGCCAGCCGCGGCGCGCATGACCTGCTCGCCAGCGAGCCGTTCATTCGCTACGACCGCAGCATGTGGGGAGGCATGGTGGCAGACCGCTACCTGCAGGAGCACAACATCGTCCCGCAAGAGCGATTGGAGATCGACGCGCTCAATGCCATCGCCACCATGGTCCACCAGGGCATCGGCGTCTCGCTGGTGCCGGACTGGACGCCGCCGTGGCCCGAGGGCCTGAAGGTGGCGCGGATCCCGCTGCCCGGTCGGACGCCGGTGCGTAAGGTGGGGTTCTTGTGGTCGCCACACGGAGCGCACGCCACCCTGTCGCAGGCGTTCCTGGCGTTCGGGCTGGCCTCGCGGCGGGCGGGGTCACGCTAACCGCGTGACCGCCGCAATGACGGTGCGGGCGCGCGTTGGTGCCCGGAGCATTTAGCGGTCAGCGCCCTGGCCTTCCGTCCAAGCCTTGTACCGCGCCTTGTTCTCCTCGTTGGGCGGATACAGGCCGGGCAACGGCATGCCGCGCTCCACTTCCCGCATGATCCAGCCCTCCAGGCGCTCCTGTTCCACTGAGGCGGCAATCACTTCGTCAAGCATGGCGGCGGGAATCAGCACCGCGCCGTCCTGGTCCACCACGATGACATCGTTGGGGAATACCGCAACGCCGCCGCAGTCGATGGGTTCCTGCCAGCCGACGAAGGTGAGACCGGCGACCGAAGCTGGTGCCGCCGTGCCCTGGCACCACACCGGCAATCCCGTGCCCAGCACTCCCGCCACATCGCGCACCACACCGTCGGTCACCAGTCCTGCCACGCCGCGCTTGCGCAAGCGCGCGCACAGGATATCGCCGAAGATGCCAGCATCGGTCACGCCCAGCGCACCCACCACCGCGATGCAGCCGGCCGGCATGTCCTCGATGGCCGCGCGCGTGGAAATTGGCGAGCCCCACGAGGCCGGCGTCGCCAGGTCTTCGCGAGCGGGCACGAAGCGCAGGGTAAAAGCGCGGCCGACCAGGCGCGGCTGACCAGGTGCCAGCGGCCGCGTGCCGCGCAGCCAAACGTTGCGCAGGCCGTGCTTGAGCAGCACGGTGGTCAGCGTTGCGGTGGTCACGCCTTGCAGAGCCTTGATCACACTTTCGTCGAGGGGAAGCGATGTGGTCGCCATGATGTTTCCTTGTTGCATTTGGTTTGGGGTTTAATCTGCCAGTGCCGCGCGCGGGTCATGCCTTGCCAGACGCCGCAGCAGGTGGTCCACCTCGTGCCGTGCCGTCGCCGACATGGCCGCCGCTGGCTTGCGCTGCGCCGCGGAGGTGAGGATTCCGCGCCGCATCATCACGTACTTGCGCGCGGCCAGGCCGACGCCGGGCTGCTGCTCATACCGCAGCAGCGGAAGGTGGGCGTCGAAGAGGTCGTGCGCGGCCTCGCGCTCGCCCTGGGCCGACAAGCGCACCACGTCGCAGAGCATGTCCGGGAAGCAGTAGCCGGTATTGGCGCCATCGGCACCGCGCTCCATTTCATAGTCCAGGAACAGCCCGTTGTTCCCGCACAGGATGGAGATGTGCCGCATTGAACCCTCCTTCTCGAAGGCGCGCAGGGCGGAGATCTTTTCCAGGCCGGGCCAGTCTTCGTGCTTCAGCATGACGCACGAGGACAACTCGCCGACGATGCGGCGGATCACGCCGGGCGTCATCTGCACCGAGAACGTCAACGGATAGTCCTGCAGCACGAACGGCACGTCGGCGCCGATCGCGTCCACTGCCTGCTGGTAGTAGCCGACGATCTGGTCGTCGGTGCGCAGCGTGTTGGGCGGCGCGATCATGACGCCGGCCGCACCCAGGTCCATCACCTCGCGCGTCAGGGCGCGCATACCGGCGAAACCCGGCGCCGAGACGCCGACCACCACCGGTAGCCCGCCTACGCGCCGGATCACGCGGGCCGCCACGTCGATCGACTCGGCGTGCTCAAGCTTAGGCGCCTCGCCGAGCTGGCCGAGCACTGTCACACCGGTCGCGCCGCAGCCGAGATAGAAGTCCACCAGACGATCGATCGAGCTTACGTCGATCGATCCGTCGTCCAGGAATGGCGTGGGCGCAATGGGGAAAACGCCTTTGGCGTCGGCGGTCAACAGCATCTTTGGGTCTCCGGCGATGGCAGGTGTTGGGTCGGGTCGGTCTTGCTGGGGCGCGGGCAGGCAGTCCCGCGCCCGGCCTCAGATACTCTGGATGAGGCCACCGTCGATACGGATGGTGGAGCCGGTAATATAGCCGGCGCGGTCACTGGCCAGGAAGGCCACCGCATCGGCATATTCCTCCGGGCGGCCGTAGCGGCCCACCGCGATGGCGGCGGTACTTTCGGCCGAGACAGCCTCCACCGGGCGTTGCTCGCGCCCGGCCTTGGCTTCATCCAGGAAGCGGATGCGGTCGGTGGCGATGCGCCCCGGCAGCACGATATTGACCGTCACGCCGTCACGGCCGACTTCGCGCGCCAGGGTCTTGGACCAGCCGACCAGGGACAGGCGCAGCGCATTGGAAATGCCCAGGTTCGGGATCGGTGCGACCACGCCGGACGAGGTGCTGGTGACGATGCGCCCCCAATGCCTGGCCCGCATGCCGGGCAGCACCCGGTCGGTAATCGCGATCACCGACAGCACCATGCTTTCGAAGTACTTGCGCCACAGCGCCGTTTCCTGGCCGAACGCGGTGGTAGGCGGCGGGCCGCCGGTATTGTTGACCAGGATATCGACCTGGCCAAACTGGGCCTCGATGACGGCAATATGCGTCTCGATCGACGCCAGGTCCGCCAGATCCCAGGCGCGCGCAAGCGCTGTGCCCCCCTTGGCGACGATCATGGCTGCGGTGCGGCTTGCCGCTTCCTCATTGACGTCTGCGACCACGACCTTCGCACCCTCCGCCGCCAGTGCCATCGCAATGGCGGTACCGAGACCGCCGCCGCCGCCCAGCACCAGAGCTACCTTGCCCTCGATTCCTAATTGCATGAATACCTCACTTGAAAAACTTGAAACGCTTGGATTGACAATTTACGTTTGCCGCGCTCAGGGTTCCGTCCTGGAGTTGCCCTGCCGCGCGGAGAGCAGACCGGCGCTCACGCCGTGGACCACTGGCGTCAACGCCGCTCCCCCACCCAGCACGGCTCGCACGTTATCCAGCATCAGCCTCAGCATCACCGCGCGCGTCTCCCGCGTGGCCGAACCCGCGTGCGGAGACAGCAACACGTTCGGCAGCGCGGTCAGCGGCGAATCGGTCAGCGGCTCGGACTCGAACACATCGAGAGCCGCGCCCCGGATGGTGCCTGTTTTCAGGGCCTCGCATAGTGCCGCCTCGTCGACCACGCTGCCGCGCGCCATGTTGAGCAGGTAGCCGTTCGGCCCCAGTGCAGCCAGTATCGCGGCGTCGACCAGATGGCGGTTCTGCTCTGTCGCGCGGCAGGTGAGGACCAGGATGTCTACCGACGCTGCGAGTGCGAGGGGGGTCTCGTAATAGCGGTACGGGCAGGATTGGGCGCTGCGTGCCGGTGTAGGCCAGTTCCACGCCGAAGGGCGTCAGCCGCTGCGCGATACCCATGCCGATGCGGCCGAGCCCGACAATGCCGACGCGCTTGCCGGCCAGGCTGGTGGTGAGCGGGAATGCGTTCTCACGCCAACCGCCGCCGCGCACATGGCGGTCGGCAGCGGGAATCTCGCGCACCAGCGCCAGCAACAGGCCGATGCCGAGTTCGCAGACGGCCGCGTCCAGCAC
>NZ_AHJE01000077.1 GCF_000243095.1 Cupriavidus basilensis OR16
CGGGTTGCCGCCTTCGCCGGCGCCGAAGGAGATGCCGGGTACCGTACGAAGCACATCACTCAGGCTGGTCGAGCCGGTGCTCTGAATCACTTCCTGCGGAATGATGGTGATGGATTTGGGCGTATCGAGCAGGGCGGCAGGCGTCTTGATCGACGAAGCCGTGTCGGCCTTGAAGCCGCTTTCGTTGGCGCCACTGACGGTGACCGCGGGCAATTCCACCGCGGCAACGGTGGTGCCGGCCGATTGGGCCGCTACCGGCGCGGCTGCGACCGCCATGCCGACGGCGCCGGAGAGGCGCGGGATGACGTTATGTTTCTTGTTCTTCCGGACGACAAAAGCGGTCTGCACGAATTCCCCCGATTGCTTGAATGATGTTGCGAATGAGATGGATTATCATTTGTATTCAATATGTCAGTCAAGGCATACATCCATAACGAATGTAGCGAAAACGATACATCTTGAATTAGCAGTACGGGAATGCATGCCGTGGCACGCGCAGATCAGGCGTGCCACGGCGAATGCCAACGGCGGCTCAATAGCGCAGGTTTACGTTGAAGATGGCGGCGCGTCCGGGCGCGATCGATGCGTAGTGCGCCGGGTAGGCCTGGTTGTAATAGACCTGTAGGCCTGGTTGTAATAGACCTTGTCGGCCAGGTTCGTGTTGGGGAAGGCGTGGCCGTTGACGCGCGGGACGAAGTTCGGGTTGTTGTAGGGCGTGCGGAATCACGGTGATGGATCTGTGTCCAGCAGTGCGTCCGGCGTCTTGATCGAGGAGGTGCTGTCAGCCTTGAACTGGCTCGGGGCCGAGCCGCTGACCGTCACGGCCGGGAGTCCCACCGCGGCAACCGTGGTGTTCCCCGCGGCCTGGGCCGCCGTTGGCGCGGCCGCGATGGCCACGCCAACGGCGCCTGTGAGGCGGGGGATGGCGCTGTGCTTCTTGTTGGTCCTGGTGACGAGTGCGCTTTGCATGATTCTCCAGCTGCTGCACAGGATCTGTAGTGCTAATAAGCAGCATTTGCATTGGAGCCACCAGATTTCGGAAGAATCTGCAAAGCGCATCGGAGATTTCGCAAATGCGCTTCGCCTCAGTTTTCCATACGCTACCTATTCGAACTGATAAGAGTAAGTCGCGTTCAAACGCGGCGACCGGCGCGAGGCATTGGTCGGCTTGTCGCCAACCGGCTGCGCCACCGAGACATCCAGCGTGTAGTAGCGCCGGTCCGAGAAGCGCAGGCCGATGGCCACCGACTGCAGCGTACGGTGCACCAGCGACAAGCTGTTCGAGTACACGCGCGCCATATCCGTCAGCACGTAGGGCTGCACGGTCTTCAGGTAGGTCAGGCCAGGCGTGACGAGGCGGTTGATCTCCGCCGACGCGCCCCAGCCCTTGTCGCCCGCCACCTCGCCCGCCGGATAGCCGAGGCCGAAGAAGCGTCCGCCAAAGCTGATCTGCTCGCTCGACGCCAGGCGCTGACCGCTGTACTGGCCCGCGGCGGACACCGCCACGCCAAAGCCCCATGGCAGGTCGGTGGCCTGCGACGCCACCAGCCGGCCGCGCACGAAGTCCAGGTCGTTGACGTTGTTCTCGCGGCTAGCGCCCAGTGCGTTCATGCCTTTGTAGACGCCAAGCGTGGCACTGCGGGTCTGGCCCTCCTGCCGCTGCACGTAGGCGAGTTCCGCGCTGAGCACGCGCACGTGCGTGGTCAGCGCGATCTGGCTGCCCGTGCCCGACTGCGTGTAGCGCTCGAACTGGTCGTTGGCATAGAGGCCGCCGGTAGCCGTGAGCGAGTGCGCGTTGTTGAGGATTACCGGATAGCTGAGCGTGCCGCCAAGGCGCTTGGTGTCGTTCACATAGCGCGTGTCGAAGCCGATCTGCGCCAGCGTGCCGTTCTGCGGCACGCCACGGTAATGCGAGGCGCTCAGGCGGGCCATCATGCCCTCTGTGCCGATCGGCTGTCCGTAGCTGGCGACGTAGTACTCCTCATGGTCCGGGCCCCGGGGCGCCAGCGCGGAGACCGATATCTGTTCTCCCAGTGGCGTCAGGCTGTTGGTGGTGGCGGTGAAGATGCCACGCACGCTTGGAGATTTGTAATCCAGGCCCATGCCAAACGTAAAGGGCTTGCGCTTGACCTCGAGCACCAGCTCGCAGGCGCCGTCCGTGGTTTGCGGCGGCTGCACGGTAGCGGCCACTTGCATGCCGGGCTGCAACGCCAGCACGTTGACGTAATGCTCGAAGGTCTCGCGGCGCAGCGGCTGGTCCTGCATCAACTGCTCGGCAATGGCGCGCAGGCGGCCTTCGGCCGGTCCCGCTTCGCCGCGGATCGTGATGGTGGAGACATGGCCTTCCACCACGGTGACCAGCACATTGCCGTTGTCGAAACTTTGCGCCGGGACAAAGGCGAAGGACAGCGGGTAGCCGCGTTGCTGGTACATCTGGGTGACTTCATTCGCCACCTCCAGCAGCTGGCCTACCGTGATCTCCTTGCCGGCCAGCGGTGCGAACCTGGCCGCGATCTCCGCGAATGGAATCGCCTTCACGCCTTCGATCTGGAAGCGCTGTGGCGTGAGCTTGCTGGAGAGCAGGTTCTGCAGCGCGGAGTCCGGCCGTTCGACCTGCACGGTGACATTGCTCTCGGGCGGACGCGCGGGCGCGATGCTAGGCAACGTTTGCGTGGGATCGCCCAGGATCGGGCTGCGTGGCTCCGCAAGGACACTGTTGCAGGCGCTGATGCCGAGCAGCAGCGTGGCAACACGCAGGCGTGTGTGCGTCATGGTCATACCCCAGGATCCGTAAAAATCAGCATGCGGCTTTAACGCGCTGTGCCAATGACGCCAGGGGTGCCGCTACCCTTGGCGGTACTGCGTGGCCGATCGCGTTCTCTTTTAAAAGGAGCGCGTTGATCGCGCGCCCCTTTTTTTTAATTCTTACATGCCGGCGCATCAGGCGCGAAGCATGTATTCCTTGGCAATGCTCAGCGCTTGCCGCCGAGGCCGCCCAGCAGGCTGCCAACGAGGCCGGTAACCGGTGCCAGCGCGTTGTTGCCCGAGCCGCTGCCGTTGCTGGCGCCATTGCCGCCGGTGATGCCCGCGACGATGCCGGTCACCGGTGCGAGCGCATTGCCTGCGCCGCCACCCGTGGCACCGCCGCTGGCGCCGCCAGCCGCGCCGGCGACCGTGCTCACTACGCTGCTGACCAGGCCAGTGACCGGGGCGAGCGGGCCGCTTGCGCTGCCGCTGCCCAGGCCGCCGGTGAGTCCACCGGTCAGGCCGCTGACCAGGCTGGTGACCGGCGCGAGCGGGCTGCTTGCGCTGCCGCTGCCCAGGCCGCCGGTGAGTCCGCCCGTCAGGCCGCTGACCAGGCTGGTAACTGGCGCGAGCGGGCCGCTGGCGCTGCCACCCGTCAGGCCACCAGTGAGGCCGCCCAGCAGGCTCGTGACCGGTGCCAGCGGGTTGCCGCTACCCGTGCCGCTCGGGTTGTAGACCACGCCGCCAAGCGCGGCCACCGTGCCGCCCGCGCCGGCGACGATGCCGCCCACGCCCGACACCACCGGCGTGTTGGTTTGCTTGATCGTGTTGCCCGCCGTGGCCAGGCCGCCGCCAAGCGTCGCCAGCAGGTTGTTGACCGGTGCACCCAGGCCGCTTGCAGCGCCCAGCGTCTGCGTGGTGCTGGTGAGTTGCGAGGTGAGCGGCACGATGAGCTTGCTGACGCCACCAGTGAGCTGCTCCACGGGGCCGGTCGAGAGCGCCGTGCCGAGTTGCGTGCCCGCGCCATTGACCGCGGCGCCGACTTGCGAAACCAGGGAGCCCACCGGCGTGGTGACTGCTGCCAGCGGCGACAGCGGACCGCTGCCCAGGCCGCTGACGAGCGCGCCGGCGTTGGTCACGGCATTGCCCACCTGGCTGACCACGCCACCGGTGCTTGCCACTGTGGTGCCGAGCGGGTTGGTGGCATTGGGGATGTTGCCCAGGCCGTCTTGCACGCCGTTGCCCAGGGTGCTGACCGCGGCGCCGAGCGAGCCGACCACGCCGCCCAGGCCATCCTTGGACTGGGTCGAGAGAATCGGCAGGTTGCTGTTCTTGATTTGCGTGCCGAGGTCGCTCACGGCATTGCCGGTCGAGGTCACCAAGCCACCGGCCTGCAGCCAAGCCACCGGCCTGATTGACGATCTGGCTGGTCGGCGTCAGCGCGGCCGTGCTGCCACCACCGTTATTGCCGCCGTTATTCCCACCGTTATTCCCACCATTGTTGCCACCGGAATTGCCGCCGTTGGTGCCGCCACCCGTGCTTGCGTTGGTGCCGCCGCCGGTACCGCTGCCGGCGGTACCGGCACTGGTACCTCCGCCATTGCTGCTGCCCGCGCCGCTGCCGGTATCCATTGACGTTGTGCCGCCACCGCTGGCGCAGCCGCCGAGTGCCAACAGCGAGCCGAGCAGTGCCGTGATGATGATCTGTTGAGTACGCATGACCTTTTCCTCTTTTTCTTCCCGTCGTGAAATCACGGTGCGCGTGGCGCTTGCCGTGGTGTCACTACATTGCGCAAAGGGTGTGCCAGTGCGTGCCCGCACGCCGCCGGCCCGCGCCGGAGCACCGGATAAAAGCGCGCCAAGCCTTGCCACGCATGGGTTTGAAGAGGATGAGACATGGCCGGGAAAGGACCAGACATGGGCGCGGTGTGCGGTGTTTCGGTGTTACGCGTTACGTAACGTCCTGGCGCTCAGGCGGAACAACGCGGACTTGAACAGCGTGCAGCGGCGCACGCCAAGCCTGATGGCAACGCGTGGGCGCACGGCAGCGCGTGCTGGTGCGTCGGGAACATCGCGGGGGGAACACGTTACGTAGCACGTAACACGCCGCGCGGCACGGGGCCGCCTTGTCGCGCCACGCAACGCGCGCCTGGCCCAGGGGTCGCCATGCCGCGTCAAACAAGGGTTTGCGCGGCGGTGCCCGGGTTGATTTCCTGCATTGCGTAGCGTGTGCGATGCGGGTGGCACGCAGCTTGCGGTATTGATTCCCGACAAGCGCGGCGCACAGCGCGGCGCGGAGCCACGGCCTTGGTCGTACCGGGTTTTCGCGCTCAAGGCTTCGCAAGCATCGTCCAAGAGCCAATTCGATTGCAGTTCCAAAGGAGAACCTTCCGCGAGGAAGACCAGGAGATCCCATGAAAGCGCATTTCGCCACGATGTCATCCATGACCCTCGCTTGTGCGGCCGCACTGTTGCTGCTGGCTGGCTGCTCCTCCGGCGGATCCGGCAGCGGCGTGAGCCCCAGCGGTGTCACGCCACCGCCAAACAATCCGCCCGCGCCGGCTGCAACGCCCGACACCACGCCCACGGCCAAGGTCACCGAAGGTGCCGGCAACACGGTGATGGCAGCGGGCAATGCGGTGAGCGATATCGGCAAGCAGATCCAGGCTGCACAAGTGCCGCTGCTTCCGGACGCTACGCGTAACGCGCTCGGCGGTGTAGTGGTAAACGCGGGCGACACGGTGGGCGCGCTCGGCGCAGGTGTGCGCGACGGCCTTGGCAATATGGGTGCGGTCACCGATCCGCTTGGCATCACCGTGGCGAGCACCGGCAACGTGGTGCAGAAGGCCGGGGTCACGGTCTCGAGCGCAGGCGATCTCGTGAGCAGCATCGGCACCGGGCCACTGGCGCCGCTGGGTGCGCTGACCACGCCCGTAGGCGGCTTGGTCAATCAGGTTGGCGGTGCGGTGACGATGGCTGGCGGCAAACTCGGCGAGGCGCTTTCGACCGGCCCCGTGGCGCAAGTGACCGGCAGCCTGAGCAAGGTGATCGTGCCGTTGACCACGCAGGTCACTTCGGTGACGCAAACGGTTGGCGGGGCCACCGGCCTTGGCGCGCCGCTGGACAACCTGCTGGCCACGCTTGGCAACTCGGTGGCCAGCGGCGGCAGCCTGCTGACCAATTCCCACGCCCCCGTGGTCTCCAGCCTCGGCGGCGTGGTGACTGAAGCCGGCAAGACCGTTGCCGTTGCCGGTGGACTGGTGCACGGCACCGCGGGCGGCGGCAACCCACTTGGCGGGCTGCTCGGCAACCTGCCTCTGGGCGGCATCGGGGGCGGCGCCAGCTCAGGCACGGGCGCCGGCGCGGCAGGCGCGTTGGCGCCTGTGACCGGCCTGCTTGCAGGCGTGACGGGCGGCGCTTCCGCGGGCACTGGCACCGCGGGCGCGCTGGGGCCCTTGACCGGTTTGCTGGCACCCGTGACGGGCGTGTTGAGCGGCGCGCGCAACGCTGCCGCGGGCGCGACTTCGACTACGTCGAACACACCGGGGCTGAGCAACTTGCTCGGTGGCCTGGCTCACTGAGTTGTGATCTGAATAAGTCTTTACGGTGCGCAGTCGTCCTTACCCCGCGGCTGCGCATCCTTTTACATCACACCGCGCCACATGGCTCACCCGAACGGGTGTGGTATTTGACGCGAGTAGAACTTTTGCTCTTTAAAAAAACACTGTTTTCAAACGGATGTCAGCCATTATGCTGAGACAACTATAACTCCAAGGGGGGGTATGGTTGATACATGGCTTTGATCTATAAATTGTTCACCAGCGTTACTGCTCGGTACTAGCCTGGCCACAAGAGCGGGGCGGTATCGGAGGGGTAAGCGGACGCTGTGTGATGACATAAATTAAAATCGGAGTGACATCATGAAAAACGCTTTGGCACGTTTTCTTCGGGACGAACAAGGGGCAACCGCAATCGAGTACGGGTTGATTGCAGGACTCATTGCCCTGGCCCTTATCACCACGGTCACTCAACTAGGCACCGACGTCAGTGCCCTGTTCACTCGCTTGAGCAGCAAGGTTACGGCCATTCTTCCTGCATCCAGTAGCTAAGTGTTAGCCCCAATTGCTGCGTTATTCTGCGCGGCAATCATCTGGACCGATTTCGCTTACCGCAAAGTACCAAATGCCGTGCTGATTGCCACGATCGTGGCAATCAGCTTGGCGCTTGCGTTCGGGCCGGCTCCTGAGCCCGAGCCTGGGCTGGGCTCTCGGCTGCTCGGCTTTCTGGTGGGCTTGCTGGTCATGTTGCCGGTTTATGCACTCGGCCGCATGGGCGCGGGCGACATCAAGTTCTTCGCTGTAACAGGCTTGTTCACTGGCCCCATGGGGCTGGTGACGGTATGGGTCGTCGGCAGCCTGCTGGCGCTTGCGCATGCCTTGCTGGTGCGCATGCAAGCTGGCGCGGTCTGGGCTGTATGGCGGGACCATTTCGCAGGCTTGCTGCAGCGAGGAGGCGGCATGCGTGTCCCTGGCGCGGCGCGCCTTACCGCGGAGGAGCGCGGTATTCCGTACGCTGCGTACCTTGCGATCGGCTTGTTGGTCTGGATGGTTTTGGGAAGGTAGCTGCCGCGCGGGCGAGGGGCTGATAGCCAATCGCCTGGCGTCCGCGCCACCGGTCGGCGCAAAAAAGTAAAAGATAACCGGGTGAAGTATGTCATTGCGGGGAAACCACGCCGTGCGGACGCGCTCGTCCGGAACGGCTGCACTTGAGTTTGCCATCGTGCTGCCGGTTCTTCTGGCTGTCGTGATTGGCATTGTCTATTTCGGTATCGTGCTGGCCCTGCAGCAGACACTGACGCTTGCCGCGGAAGAAGGCGCCCGTGCAGCCCTGCGTTACCCCAGCGGGGCATCCGCCAACAACGCGGCAGCCACGCAGGCCTTGCGGGTGAGTGCGGCTTCCACGACGGCACTGGCTGTGCTGCCAGCCTCGATCAGCAGCGTCATTGCCACCGCCAACATTGCGCAAGTGGTCTCCTGCGCAAATCCGAGCGGCTCGGTATGCGTGACGGTGACGCTGAACCTTCCCTCGAGCGCGATCTTGCCAGTCATACCTGGGGTACCTATTCCCACCACGCTGACTGGCAGCGCGACGGTGCAACTGGCACCTGACACATGAGGATCTGCCCACGCCACGAGCGGACGCCGTTTGTCGACATGTGCCTAAGCCAGATTCCATTCATCCAAACGAGAGATTTAGCATGACCAGCAAACAGATCCGCGTGCTTGCCATCGCGCTGCTCGTACTTGCCGCGTTGCTGGCGTTGCTCGCTTGGCGCGTGGCGCGCGCGCCGGCCAAACCAGCAGAGCCCGTGGCAGGAAGCACGCAGTTGTATCCGGTGGTGGTCACAGTGAAGCCGATCGAGGCCGGCAAGCCAGTCCCCGTCGATGCGCTCAAGGTGGAACAATTGCCCATCAATCCGGCGGGGGCCTACACCGAGGTGGCCCGCGTGGCAGGGCAGGTGCCGGTAATTGGCATCGGTGCAAACGTGCCGGTACTCGAAAGCCAGTTGCTGGCGGGTCTTGCCACGCAGGTGAAGGAGGGCGAGCGCGCGGTAGCGGTCGCGGTGGATGAAGTGATCGGCGTTGGCAACCAGGTGCAGCCGGGCGATTTTGTCGATGTGTTCGCGGTGTTCCGCCGCGATGGCCAGGAGATCGAAGGCAGCCAGGCACGCATGCTGCTGGCACGCCTGCGCGTGCTGGCCTATGGCGCAGGGACCGTGAACGAAACCGCCAAGCCTGCGCCCGAGCAAATGATGGCGCGCCGCGAAGGGGCAAAGACCGCCGTGCTGGCAGTGCCCGTGGCCAACGTCGGCAAGCTGGCGATCGCACAGCAAACCGGGCGCCTGTTGCTGGCCCTGCGCAACCCCGAGGATCCGGATGTTCCCACCGAAGGATTGTTCGACGATCCCGCACCGGTGTTGCAGGCGAAGGTGCCGGCAAAAGGCGGGGCCCTGACCGCGACGCTAAAAGGCGGGGCCCTGACCGCGACGCTGGCGCCATCCGATCGCGCAATGGCAGGTGTCGCACTGGCCGGGATCGCGGGCGGTGCCCGGCGTGATGCGCTTGCTGTCAAGGCAGCCCTATCGCCCGTCCAGGCACCCGCGGCCATCGCGCAGCGCGCACATGGCGTGAGCGCGAGCAGCGTCGCGCAAAACAGTGTTGAGATGATCCGCGGCGGCAAGCGCGAGATCGAATGAAGCAAGGCACGCCGCCGCAGTCGATGCACGCCTCGTGCAGGCCCGCCGGATTGCTCTTGGATTGGTGTTTTCAGTGTTACTTCTGGATAGTCGATTGATGAAATTCTTGCCAGGGCCATCGCCATGCTGGCCGTCTGCTGCTCCATCCCCGCGGCGTGGGCACAGCAGGCCGATGGTGGCGTGCGTGACTTGACGCTGGTGGTGGGTAGCCAGCATGAGCTACGTCTGAACAAGCCACTTGAACGCGTGGCGATCGGCAATCCGGCAGTAGCGGATGCGTTGCTGCTAAAGAGCCGCTCGGGTGCCAACGGCGTGCTGGTGGTGGCCAAGAAGCCCGGTGCTACCGAGTTGATGGTGTGGCCACGTGGCGAAGCCGCGCGAACCTACCGGGTGCAGGTGGATGCGACGCGAGGCGAGCCTGGCGGCCCCGACGTGGCGGTATCGGGCGGGGGCGCGCTGATCAGCGGCGAGGCGCGCGATGCGCAGGCATCGCTGCGCGCGCAACTGGTGGCGCGCGCAGCCACTGCCACGGCCGAGGGCAAGGGCGGCGTGGTGATCGATCGCTCCACGATTCCCGTCAGCAGCACGGTACAGGTCGACGTCAAGGTGGTCGAGGTCAGCAAGACCGTACTCAAGGAGGTGGGGTTCAATTTCTTCAGGAACAGCGGCGGCTTCGCCTTCGGTACCTTTTCGCCCTCGGCGTTGAACAAGGTTACCTTCACGCCAGGAACCGGAGGTGGCCAAGGCTCGCTCAGCACCGATATCAGCTCGCCGATGAGCAGCGCCTTCAATCTTGTCGCGGCGTCGCTTTCGCACGGGATCTTCGCCAACCTGAGCATTCTGGAGAGCAACGGCATGGCGCGGGTACTGGCCGAGCCGAGCCTGGTGGCGTTGTCGGGGCAGAGCGCGAGCTTCCTCGCCGGCGGGGAGATCCCGATCCCGGTGCCGCAGGCACTCGGCACGACCACCATCCAGTTCAAGCCCTTCGGCATTGGCTTGACGGTGACGCCGACCGTGCTATCCAAGGACCGCATCGCCCTGAAGGTTGCGCCGGAAGCCAGTGATCTTGATCCGTCGCGCGGGGTATCGATCAACGGTGCCATGGTGCCTGCCATCGTCACCCGCCGCGCCGATACCACGGTGGAGCTCGGCGATGGCGAGAGCTTCGTGATTGGCGGGCTGGTCAGCCGCACCACGGTCAGCAATGTCAACAAGGTGCCCTTCCTCGGCGACCTGCCGATCATCGGCACCTTCTTTCGCAACCTGAATTTCAACCAGGAAGACCGCGAACTGATGATCGTGGTTACGCCGCGCCTGGTGCGCCCGCTCGCCAAGGGCGCCGCGGCCGTGGCTGCGGTCAGCGAGGATGGGCGCACTAGCGGCAATCCCAATGTGTGGGGCAGGTACATGTTGGGCGAATACGTCGATCCGACGCTGCCAGGGTTCTCAAAATGACATTGGGCATGCAGGACGACGGCGCAAGGCCGGGCCAGATGGACTTCTTCCTGTTCAACACCGCACAGCAGGTGCCGCGCCAATGGCTGGCTGACGCGCTCGGCAACCTGGGCCGGCTGGTCGTCGAGGCCGGCCCGCAAGATGCTTTTGTCGAGCAGATCGCCACGGTCAATCCCGGCATGGTCTTCCTGCATTTTTCGCGTGAACAGGCGCTGGCGTCGAGCCGATTGGCCGAGCAGGTGACGAAGCTGTACCCGGGGCTGCCGCTGGTGGCGGTGGGCAATGCGGGGGAGCCGGACATCATGCTGGCCGCGCTGCGGGCAGGCGCCAAAGACTTCATCGACATGACCGCGCCGCCGGCCGGCGCGATCGAGATCGTGCGCAGGCTGCTGGCGGTGCGCGGCCAGGCGGAGCCGGCACGCCGGGGCAAGGTCGTGGCGGTGCTTGGCGCGCGCGTGGGCGTAGGCGCGACAACGCTGGCGACCAACCTCGCGGCTGCGGTGCGCAAGCGCAGCCATGGCGAGGTGCTGTTGATGGACCTGGGATTGCCGGCGCGCGACGGCTCGCTGTACATGAATATCAGTCCCGGATTTCATTTTGTCGAAGGCGTGCGCAACCTGCGGCGTTTCGACCAGGTCTTCGTGCAGACCGCGCTGGCGCGCCACGGCAATGGCGTGGCCGTGTTGCCGCTGCCGGCCACCCTGGCGGAGATGCGGGATATCTCGTTCATGGAGGCGCTGGGGCTGCTGAATCGCCTGCGTGCTTTTTTTGACCTGCAGGTGGTGGACCTGGGCGGCTTTAGCAACGTCGACTTCATGGCGCACCTGGTGAAGGCCGCCGATATGGTGGTGGTGGTGGTGGACCAGAGCGTGGGCGCCATCGTCTCGGCGGCGGAATTGCTCCAGGAGTTGAAGAAGCGCGAGGTGGAGCGCGAGGACCTGCACCTGCTGGTTTCGCGTTTCGAGGCGCGCCTGGGCGTGGATGCCCAGCAGATCGCGCAGCGCCTGGAGGCTCCCTCGGTCGGCACCTTGCCCGACCGGCGCGAGCCGCTGGTGCTGGCGCTCAATCGTGGCGTGGTGCTGGCCGATGACAGCCCCGCCGATCCCTATGTCCGTGCCATTGGCCAGTTGGTGGATCGGCTGGGATACCGTGCCGGCACTGCAAGCGAAGCTGGCTTGCTGGGCCGGGTAAAAGAAAAACTGCCCGAAGCGCTACGCGCCATGCGCGTGATACGCACTGAGCGGGCTGGGAACTGACATGTCGCAAGCCATCGAATTCTCCGATAACTCCGCCGCGCCCTTTCCTGCTTCGCAGGAATTCCAGAACATCAAGGAGGCGGCTCATGAGCACCTGCTCAC
Source organism: Cupriavidus basilensis OR16 (assembly GCF_000243095.1). GTDB lineage: Bacteria > Pseudomonadota > Gammaproteobacteria > Burkholderiales > Burkholderiaceae > Cupriavidus > Cupriavidus basilensis_D. Next base: position 11,815 of record NZ_AHJE01000077.1, read on the forward strand.
TCGCATCGAGGAGCTGGGCGCGGAGTTTGGCCGCTGGTCGCGCACCGCGATCAACCGCTTTGTCGACCTGGAGCTGGAGAGCTTCACGCGGCTGCGCCGCATTCCCATCAACGAGGCCGAGCTGCATCAGATTGCCGAGGCGCTGACCAAGGAGCTGGCGGGCTTCGGCCCGATCGAGGACCTGCTCAACGACCCGGCGGTGGAAGACATCCTGGTCAACGGGCACCTGGACGTCTATGTATCCCGGCACGGCGTGCTGGAGCGCATTCCCGTGCGCTTTGCCGATAGCGGGCATCTGCTGCGCATCGTGCGCCGCATCCTGGCGCCGATCGGGCGGCGTCTGGATGAGTCCAATCCCATGGTCGACGCGCGCTTGCCGGATGGCGGCCGCATCAACGTGGTGATTCCGCCGCTGGCGCTGGCCGGCCCGGTGGTGTCGATCCGCAAGTTCCGCAAGGACCCGCTGACGCCCGCGGACCTGCAAGGCCTGGGCACCATGAGCGCCGAGGTCAACGAACTGCTCGAGGCTGCCGTCAAGGCCCGCTGCAATATCCTCGTCAGCGGCGGCACCAGCTCGGGCAAGACGTCGCTGCTCAATGCGCTGGCCACCTATGTGCCCGACGGCGAGCGTGTGATCACCATCGAGGACACGGCGGAGCTGGCGCTCAACCATCCGCACGTGGTGCGGCTGGAGAGCCGCCCTGGCGGCTTCGAAGGCACTGGCGTGGTGTCGATCCGCGACCTGCTGCGCAACAGCCTGCGGATGCGGCCCGACCGCATCATCGTGGGCGAGGTGCGCGGCGGCGAGGTGCTGGAGATGCTGCAGGCCATGAGCACGGGCCACGACGGCTCCATGGGCACCATTCACGCGAGCAGCCCGCGCGAGTGCCTGTACCGCCTGGAGATGCTGGCCGGCTTTGCCGGCTTCCAGGGCAGCGAGGCCAGCCTGCGCCGGCAGATTGCCAATGCCATCGACTTTATCGTGCAGATCGGCCGGCTCTCCAACGGCAAGCGCCGCATCCTCTCGATCACGGAAGTCACCGGCCTTGGCGACAACATCATCTCGACCCAGGAGCTGTTCCGCCATGAGCCTTTCGTCGGCCCCGACGGCAACGAGGTAGACCGCTGGCTCTCGCTTGGCATCTTGCCGCATTCGCCCAAGCTGGCGCGCATGCGCCCGACCAATTTTGGCCTGGACGACCGCTTCGATGTCTAGCGCTGCGCTGGTCGTCGCGGCCGCCGCTCTCGTTCTGCTGGGACTCGGCCTGCTGCTGCTGGCCAGCGCCAAGGCGCGTGCCCAGGAGGAAGGCGCGCGTGCGTTCCTGCAAGCGCAGACGGAGCAGGTCAAGGCACGCTATACGACTGCGCCGGAGCCGCAAGCCGGCAAGAGGCAGCACGACCTGCGGCGCAAGTGGGCGGATTTCCTGCGCCGGGCGGACCTGGTGCCGACGCGGCGCACCTATGCGCTGTGGGGAGGCTCCATCATCTGCTTAGGGCTCGTGGGCGTTGCCATGGGCGGATGGCTGGCGGCATTGGCCGCCCTGTCAACCGGGCTGGTGATCCTCTATTTCATGCTCTGGAACCGGGCCCGGCGTACCGGGCAGAGACTTCGCCGGCAGTTGCCGTCGTTTCTCGACGCGGTGGTCCGGATGATGAGCATCGGCAGCAGCGTGCCTTCGGCCTTTCAGGCTGCCATCGGCAATACCGAGGCGCCATTGCGCCACTGCCTGGTACAGGCGATCCATTTGCAGCGCGCAGGCAAGGAGCTGGATCAAGCGGTCTTGCATGTCGCGCGCATGTACCAGGTCGACGAACTGATGCTGCTGTCTTCCGTGCTACGTCTCGCGGTGCGCTACGGCGGTCGCGCCGACATTGTCATGGAGCGTACCGCGGCCTTCATGCGAGACCGCGAGCAAGCGCAACAGGAACTCCATGCGCTGTCGTCCGAGACGCGGTTGTCGGCCTGGGTGCTCGGCCTGCTGCCGATGGTGGTGGCAGGGACCATGTTTGTGATGAATGCCGCCTACATCATGATGATGTGGCGCGACCCGGCCGGCAAGACACTATTGCTGGTTGCCGTGCTGCTGGAAGTGATGGGGGCGGCCATGCTCTATCGCCTGGCCAAGTCGGTATAGGAACGAGAGACCATGGATAGCACTACCTTGATCTCGCTGAGCCTATGCGCGGCGGCCATCGGGCTAGCCGCCTTGGCCGTGCCGCTGGTGGGGCAATGGCGGCAACGTCACCGCGCCGAGCGGACCATCGACGCTGCGCTCTCGCGGCAGGCGGCCGCCTCTGCCGCTGTGCCGGACGCTCCCGCCACTGCCAGCGTCGCCAACGCTGCTGCGGCCCAGAGTGCCGGCGCTCGTATTGGTGCGCGCCTGGGTGGCCAGCTTAGCAAGCGCTTTGACCAGCGTTGGCTAGAGTCGCCTTTGGGCAAGGCCGTGGTGACGGCTGAAGAACAGCGCCTGCTTGAGCAGTGCGGCTTTTACGGTGACAGGGCCCGGGCCATATTTGGGGGGCTGCGCTTGTCATTGCCGGCGGTCCTGGCGGCTGGGGTCTTCGCATGGCGTTTGCCCACATCGCTGATGGGCGCAACGATGTGGGCCTTCGCCACGTTCGCGGCATTGTTCCTGGCGAAAATGGGCGCTGCAGCGCCGGGCTGGCAGCCGCATGCTGCGCCTGGAGGATGAGTTGCCTGTGCTGGTTGACATGCTGCGCCTGCTGCAGGGCGTGGGGCTGTCGATCGATCAGAGCCTGCAGGTGATCGTGGCCGAGTTCGGCGGCATGCTGCGCGTGCTTGGCCCTGAGCTGATGCGTGCCAACCAGCAGTTCGCCTCGGGCCGGTCGCGCGACCAGACGCTCCAGCGCATCGGCAAGTTGTTCGACAGCGAGGACCTGAAGAACCTGATCACCATGCTTAGCCAGGTGGATCGATTTGGCGGCGCTGTCCAGGAGCCGCTGCGGCAATTCGGCTTGCGCCTGCAGGAGTCGCGCAAGGCGCGCATGAAAGAGCAGGTGGGAAAGCTGACCGTGAAGATGACTGCGGTCATGGTGGTGACCATGCTGCCCGTATTGCTGATCATCACGGCCGGGCCAGGTTTCTTGGGCGTGATCAGAATGCTTGCGCATATGTCGGGGGGATCGAAATGAACGAACAAGACAAGCGCTCTGGAAGCAAGACGACTCGTTCGCCTTGGCCCGCGCGCTCCTTTACTGCCTTGGCAGCGGCATTGGCCCTGGCCGTGCTAGCCGGCTGCGGTACCAGCTCGGCCAGCCGCATGAGCGAGCAGGCCGATGCCCAGGTGGAGTTGTCGAAGCTGCGCGACAAGCAGGACCGGGCCGTCTACGACGACAAATCGGTCTACCTCGGGCTGATCGGCAAGATGCAGGAGGAGGGCCTGTACTTCGCGTCGCTCGCGCATATCGACGTCTACGAGAAGCGCTTCGGCGCCTCGCCCGCGATGACGCTGATGCGCGCGGACGCGTTGCGCGAGACCAGCCAGGACGCTGCGGCCGAGCAGGCTTATCGCAGTCTGGCCGGCACTTCGGCGCAGGCGCGCGCCTACCACGGCCTGGGCCTGATCGCCGGCCGCAGGAACGATTTTGCCGCTGCCGCGACAGAGTTCCGGCTGGCCGCCAGTGCCGATCCCACCAATGCTCAGGTGGCCAACGACCTGGGCTACGCGCTGATGCGCACGGGTGCGCTGCCCGAGGCGCGCGTGCCGGTGATGCAGGCCCTGCAGCTCGATGGCAAGAACCCGCGCGTGGTGAGCAACGCGGCGGTCTGGCTCGCTGCCGACGGCGCGCAGCAGACCGTGCCGCAGGCCGCTCCACAATCGGCCCGGCTTGCCGCCGCCGGGACGGCTGGCCCGAGCCATCAACGCCTGACGGACTTCACCCAGGCCACGCCATGAGAGCACGTTCAATGGCACAACTTCGCGTTCCCCAATACCCGTTGCCCGATCCGACGGCACCAACCCAGGAGATTTCCATGAGCCAGACCGGAACGAAAAGCGTGCGTGGCCTCGCCCGCCGCAGCGGGCTGGCACTCGCGATCGCGGCGTTCGGGTTGGGCGCCATCCCCGCGGCAGCCCAGTCGGAAGTCACGGCGTCCCCCTCGGCGCGGCCAGCCCGGCAAGAGGTTGGCCCGCGTACCCGCGGCATCCTTGAGATCCAGCGCAGTGGCGCCCAGGCCGGCGAGCTGCAGGTGTTGCACGGAGAGCAGGCAGCCCTGTCCTACCAGCGCTACATGGCGACGTTCACCTATCCGATCCCCGAGTTCTATACGGGCCAGGCGGGATCGAAAAACGGCGCCGGCGGCGGAGCAGGCCAGGGAGTGGCGGGCCGATGAATCGCTGCTGCTCGCATCTCGTCGCCGGGCGCCGACGCGGGCAGCGCGGTGCCATCGGCGTGCTTGGCGCCTTGCTGCTGGCAACGGTTGCGATCGGATCGCTAGTGTCGATCGATGTCGGCCATGTGTTCTACCGGCAGCGCCAGTTGCAAAAGGTCGCCGACATGGCCGCACTGGCGGGCGCGCAGCAGCTCAAGCAAGCCGCGGCCGCCGCCACCGTGTCGGCCAATGTGCTGAGCGCCACGCAGTCGGCTGGCGCGCAGAATGACTACGCCGGCACGGCGACCGCCAATTGCAGCGCAGCGGGCAGCAGCGATGCCGATGGCATGCGTGTCTGCCTGGGCGTATGGGATCCGGCTTACAGCACTGGCAGCGACACCGTACGGCACTTCAACGCCGGTTACGACACCACCAAGCTATCGGCAAACGCGGTGCAGGTGGTTGTGACCCAGACCGTGCCGATCCTGTTCGTGATTCCCGGCAGCGCGTCGCGCCAGTTGCGCGCGGAGGCGATTGCCAATGCCAGCCCGCCGGTGGCTTCGTTCTCGGTCGGTAGCGGGTTGCTGGACGTCAACACCGGTAGCAGTGTGCTCAGTAGTTTGCTGGGGACGTCGGTGCAGTTGTCCGTTTTAGACTGGCAAGGCTTGCTCAACACCAATGTCACGCTCGACCAGCTGCGCCTGAAGCTGGGTGTCGGCACCATTGATGACTTGCTGAAGACATCGCTGTCGATCCAGCAGTTCTATGCGCTCGTGCTCGGCGCCGCCGGCAAGGACTCGCTGCTGTCCACGGCGCTGGGTAGTCCGCCCACGCAACTTGGGTTGAGCGGGGTCAAGGCTAACGTGGGACTGGGCCAGTTGCTGAACCTGGGCGTGCTGGCGCCGGCGGCGTCGTCGGCGGCTGACGTGGCGCTGAACGTTGCGCAGTTGCTGGTGCTCGGGGCGCAGGTTGCCAATGGCAACTCGGCGATCCAGGTAAAGGTGCCTCCTCTTAGCGTACCCGGCCTTACGAGTATCGGCGCCCAGCTCTATGTCGTGCAGCCACCCGTGATGGCCGTGGGGCCGGCGCGCCAGCTGAGTCCCGGGGTCTGGCAGACTACCGCGCACACGGCGCAGGTGGGGTTGCGGCTCGATGCCGCAATCAAAATTGACGTGGCCAGCCTGGTGGGCGTCGGCATCAGCCTGCCACTCTACGTCGAAGTCGCGGCGGCCACGGCCTCATTGCAGGGCATTCAGTGTGCGGCCGCAAAGGCAGATTGCCGTGCCACATTGGGGGTGAACACAGGCTTGGTCAAGGCCTGCCTTGCCGCAGCTTCTGGCAGTGGCTGCGCGTCCGGCCCCGTCACGCTAGTCGATACCGGGATTAGTCTTATCGGTACGGGGGTGAGTATCATCGCCAGCGGCACTCCGCGAACTAGCGCGGTCGGCGTCAACAGCTCGATTGTGAGCATGGCGCCAGGCACAACGACCCGGGTCGGAGCGCCCCAACCGCTGACGGGTGTCCTGGTCGATGTTGTGGGTAACTTGAACCTGACTGTCGCCGTCAAGGTACTCTGGATTGACTTGCTGAGCGTCAATTTGCCGCTAGCCGGTCTGCTTACTCCATTGTTCTCTGCTTTGGACAGCCTGCTTGGCCCCCTCCTAGGCGCCCTAGGCATCCAGCTAGGCTACGCCGACATCTGGATGCAAGGAATCGACTGCAACAACGCCGAGCTGGTGTTCTGAGCCATGCAGCAGGCTAATCGCTATACGGCGGAAGACAGATGAAGACAGATCGCTGGGCTTACGAGAGCCTTGAAGTATATGTATGGGAAGGCAAGTCCGACATTGCCGACCGTGTGGCGCGGTTCCTGTCGCCGCTGGGCGTGGACGTGATCCGCGCCGGCGCGCTGGAGGCCTTGCCCGCGGAGCCGCGGCTCAAGCCGTGCGTCGCGGTCATCAGCGTCTCGGTGATCGGCGCGGCGAAGTTTACCGCGCTGGACTGGGAGGCGGCCCACGGCATGCCCGTGGTGTGGGTGGCGGCGCCGGGGCGCGAGACCGATCCGGGGCGCTTTCCCGCGGAGTATGCGCATATCCTGGCCGACGATTTCACGGGGCCGGACCTGCGCAACCAGATCGGCAAGCTGCTGCCGCAGTTGCTGGCCGCCGCCGAGCCCGCGAATGCGTTGGCGGACCTGGTGGCGGAGTCGCCCGCCATGCACCAATTCCTGTCGCAGGTGGAGACCTTCGCGGACTTCGGCAGCAACGTGATGCTGTACGGCGAGACCGGTGCGGGCAAGGAGCGGATCGCGCAGCGCTTCCACGAGCGCAACAACGTCTATGGCAAGGGACCGTTCGTCGCCGTGAATTGCGGGGCGATTCCCGATGGCCTGTTCGAGTCGCAGTTCTTCGGCCATGCCAAGGGCGCGTTCACCGGCGCGATGTTCGCGCATCGCGGGTTCTTCGAGCAGGCCAATGGCGGCACGCTGTTCCTGGACGAGATTGGCGACCTGCCGCTGTTCCAGCAGGTCAAGCTGCTGCGCGTGCTGGAGGAGAGCGCGCTGACGCGGCTGGGCTCGACCATGCCGGTGAAGCTGGACTTCCGCCTGGTCGCGGCCACCAACAAGGATCTGCGCGAGGCCGTGTCGCAGGGCCGCTTCCGTGCGGACCTGTACTTCCGGCTGGCGGTGATCGAGCTGCGGCTGCCCAGCCTGGAGGAGCGGGGCGCCGTCGATAAGGTGGCTTTGCTGGTGTCGTTCCTGAAGCAGATGCTTGGGGCGTCTGGCCTGGACGCATTGCCGCCCGTGCCTGACTGGCTCAAGGGCGCGGTGGGCACGGCGTTCTTCACGGGGAATGTGCGCGAGTTGCGCAACCTGGCCGAGCGCAGTTGCGCAACCTGGCCGAGCGCATCGGCATTACCGTGCAGCAGACCGGGCATTGGGACGAGGAGCGGATCCGGCCCTTTTTCCGTAGCCTGCGCCCGGGTGCGTTCGATAGCAGCGAGCGCACGGCCGACTGGCGTGGCGAGACGGAGGAGCGCCGCCGCATCGTCGCCGCGCTGGATGCCAATAGCTGGCGGCGCCAGGATACGGCGGCCAGCCTGGGCATCAGCCGCAAGGTGCTGTGGGAGAAGATGCGCAAGTTCCAGATCGCCGACAACGAGGCCGAGCCGGCGTGAATCGCCCCCGTGCCATGGCAGGGTGGTTTCAAGCGTCATGGCGCAATATCGGTGAGTGGAAACGGGTTCGGTGGGTCAAATGAAAATGGCCGCATGGCGGATCTTGCTCGCGCTCATACGCTGTTCAACATGCGCCGCAGCAGCGCGGCGCCATCGCGTCCCTTGTAGGCGCGTTGCCATAGGTCATTGACCATGGTGGTGTACAGCCGTACCGCCTCAGGCGCCGCGGTCACGGTGGCGATGCCCGTGGACACATTGGGGAATTCGCCAAAACGAAATGGGCTGGTGGCCACATAGGCCTTGCCGGGCCGCTCGAAGACCTGGAAGGTCACGTTGGGCATGCTGCCGTCGACAATGCCGATCTGCAGGCCGATGGGCTGCGCGTCCAGCAGGTCGATCACGCGTTCGATCTCGCGCCGGGCAGCCAGCGAGCGCTCCATGCGCACCGCGGGCGGCAGGTCCAGCCGTCCCACCAGCCCAAAATGCACGAAGCGTTCCAGCGAGCGCAGGTCGATCAGGCTGGTGATGGGCGGCACGCTGCGCGCGAACGACTGCTTGCGCTCCTCCAGCAGGTCCAGCAGCGCGTCGATGGTTGCGGCTGGCGCCGGCTGCGGGCTCTCGGCCAGCATCTGGCGCAGGTGGCCGACGTAATCGGGCGACGTGAGCAGGTAGGAGATCGGTTCGAAATGCGCCAGGATGCGCGTCGCGCCGTGCTCGAGCTGGCGCATGCGTTCGATATACGCCACGGCCGAGTAGTAGTACTCGGACTCCACCCCCAGCATCGATGCCAGCGAAGTGCCGAGCAAGTGGGCGAGCCGGCCAAGCGTCTCGATCTTGACGATGTCGCCCTTTTCCATGCGATAGATCGCCGCGCGCGACACACCGAGTTGCTCTGCGATGGCTTCTGCGCGCATCCCCGCGCCTAGACGATAGGCACGCAGGCGATTGCCGATTTCAACGAAATCAACGAGTGGGCCGGCAGCGAGCGGAGCGTCCATCCTCGGGAAATCTCAAAAAGAAGACAAGACCCATCCTAGCATGGGCTGCCGCCGGAGGCGAGAGAAGGATCGTGGCGGCATGCAATGCTGCCGGGCATCCCCGTGTTCAAGGCGTTGGCGCGTCAAGACAATGTCGCCATGATGGCCAGGCAAACCGGCCGGGTCACCATTTGTGCATTAATGTGCATTCAGCACGCCATTTTGGTGCGCACGGAAGGCATTAATGCCCACCGTAGTCTCGTAAACGAGACTTGGCTAGTTTTTTGGATGGCATGTATATTGCAATCCGCATCATGAGGACGGCAATCCGCCAGTCTCTCGCATTACGCCTGCCACATTAAGCGAGCGCCTCAGGCGCCAGAAAAGGAATCCGATGAAGAAGTCCCTCGCCACGGCGCTGTCCGCGGCCGTTACGACCGTCATGACTGCCACCCTGGCCCTCGCCGCCGCCAGCCAGCCTGCGCATGCCGCCGGCTATCCGGACCGGCCCATCACCATCGTCGTGCCCTATGCCGCTGGCGGCAGCAACGACTTGGTGGCGCGCGTGCTGAGCCAGCGCCTTGGCCAGGACCTGGGCGTATCGGTGGTGGTGGACAATGCGCCGGGCGCCAGCGGTACCATCGGCGCGCTCAAGACCATCAATGCGCCGGCCGACGGCTATACGCTGCTGCTGGGTTCCAATAGCGAAATCTCGATCGCCAAGCTCACCAACCCCAAGATCAAGTACGACGGCCAACGGGATCTCGTGCCATTGCGCATGGTGGGTTCGCAGCCCATGGTGCTGGTGTCCGGCGCGCAGTCCGGCATCCAGGGCGTGGCGGGTTTCCTGGCGCTGGCCAAGAGCAAGAAGCCGGTCAACTACGGCACCTCGGGCATCGGCACGCCGCTGCACCTGTCGGGTGAGTTGATCCGCGGCGCGAGCAAGGTCGATATGACCCACGTGCCGTACAAGGGCGGCGCGCCGGCGATTGCCGACCTGATGGCCAACCAGATCGAGCTGGGCGTGCTGGTGCTGTCGACGGCGCTGCCGCAGATCAAGTCGGGCAAGCTGCAGGCCATTGGCGTGACCTCGGCGACGCGCTCGCATGCCGCGCCCAATATTCCGGCACTGGCCGAGAACAAGGCGCTGGCCAATGTGGATATGCGCCTGTGGTTTGGCCTGTTCGCGCCGGCGGTCACGCCCAAGGCCGTGACCGACAAGCTGACGGACGCACTGGCTCGCGCCATCAACGCGCCGGACGTGAAGAGCAAGCTGTCCGAATCGGGTGTCGACATCGATGCGAAGGACGCCGTCGCCTTCCGCGGGTTTATCGCCAAGGAAACCGAGGCGTACCGCAAGATCGTGAGCGAAGCCAATATCCAGGAATAACCTGGATCCTGGAACCGGCGCGACGATGCCCGGGTGCTTGCGCCCCGGGCATCGTCGCTTTTGCGCTCCGGTCTTACGTCTCGCGCATCAAGGAATGCGGATCTGCTTGACCTTGAACTTGGCGTCACCGAAGAGCGCCTTGTCATACTCGCCCAGCAGCTCCACTTTGGTGGTTGCGTCCACCGGCTTTCCGGCAGGCCACAGCTTCTTGTCGATCTTGATCCGAATCTGGCCGGTGCCGTCGTCGAACTGGTAAAGCTCATGGCCGACGTTGCTGATGATCTGCCCGCGCAGCACGGCGTGCTGGTCATCCTTGCCCTGCTCCGTCAACGCCTTGACGGTGGCCGCCGGAACCGTGGTTGGGCCCACGTACTGCGCTTGTGCCAATGCGGCCGTAGCCGTCAGTGCTGCCGCGATCAGGATGCGTTTCATGGATTCTCTCTCAGGTTTGGTTGAAACATGCCGGCTGGGGGGCGGCAACCTGGCCAGCCCATTGTGCCGGAGGCGGTGCTTTTGCACTGGCTCAGCGCCTATTGTGGCTAGCGCTGGCTGAACCGAAGCTGAATGGCGCGCGGGCAACGTTATGATGGCGCCTGCTGCTGCCGGCCACTCATCGCCGCACCGGTCCGCTCACACATTCCTAGGGATTCACATTGCGTTTTCTTCACACTGCCGACTGGCATCTTGGGCGCGTATTCCATGCGCGCAGCCTGCTTGAAGACCAGGCCTGGGTGCTTGACCAATTCGTTGCGCTGGCGCGCGAGCTCCGGCCGGACGCGGTGCTGATCGCCGGCGATGTGTATGACCGCGCAGTGCCGCCGCCCGAGGCCGTGGCGCTGCTGGACGACGTGCTGGCCCGCATCGTGGTGGATGCCGGCATTCCGGTGGTGATGATCGCCGGTAACCACGACAGTGCCCAGCGCCTCGGCTTCGGCGCGCGGCTGTTGACAGCACAGGGTTTGCACGTGGCCGGCATCACGGAGCGCGAGGCCACTTGCGTGACCTTGTCCGACGCCCACGGCGAAGTGCGGATCTACGCCTTGCCCTATGCAGAGCCCGCGGCCGTGCGCGATGCCTTCGGCATGGAGCTGCCCGGGCACGAGGCGGCGCTCGCGACGCGCCTGGACGCGATCCGCGCGAGCCATCCGGCGCATGCGCGATCGGTGGTGGTGGCACATGCGTTCGTGATCGGCGGCGAAGCCAGCGAATCCGAGCGGCCGCTGTCGGTGGGCGGCAGCGGCGCCGTGGCCGCGGGCGTGTTCGCAGGCTTCGACCTGGTCGCGCTTGGCCACCTGCATCGGCCGCAGACTTTCCACCAACGCATCCACTATGCGGGCTCCTTGCTGAAGTACTCGCTATCCGAAGTGACGCACGCCAAGTCGGTCTCGCTGATCGAGCTGGCGGCCGACGGCAAGGTCAGCATCGAGGCGATCCCGCTGTCGCCCCGGCGCGACCTGCGCGTCGTCGAGGGGAAACTGGCCGATCTGCTGGCGCAAGGCGCTGAAGATGCGCACCGCGATGACTATGTCCACGCAGTGCTGACCGATACCGGCGCCTTGCTCGATCCGATGGCGCGCCTGCGCCAGGCTTATCCCAATGCGCTCGCCATCGAGCGCGCGGTGCTGGCACGCACGGGCGAGGCTGGCGCGGCCGGCCAGCGCCTGCGCCAGCTCGATACCGGCGAGCTGTTCGCCAACTTCTTCAAGGAGGTGGCGGACGAAGAGCTGGACGACGACAAGCGCCGCGTGCTCGACCATGTGCTTGAGGGCATCGCCCGCGCAGACCGGGAGTCCGCATGAGACCGCTGCGCCTGAAACTGCAAGCCTTCGGCCCGTTCGCCGCCAGCGAGGAAATCGACTTCAGCCGGCTCGGGGAGCAGGCCTTCTTCCTGATCCACGGCCCCACCGGCGCGGGCAAGACCACCTTGCTCGATGCGATCTGCTTCGCGCTCTACGGCGACACTTCCGGTGGCGAGCGCAGCGCGCAGGACATGCGCAGTGCCAATGCCGATCCGGGCTTGCGCACGGAGGTGACGTTCGAGTTCACCTTGGGCGGCCAACGCTACCTGGCCACGCGCTCACCCGCGCAGGAGCGGCCGAAGCTGCGCGGCGAAGGCACCGTCAAGGAAACACCCAAGGCCCAGCTCGATGTCATGGGCGACGGGGGCTGGACCAGCAAGGCGAGCCAGCCCAACAAGGTCGATGAGTTCGTGCGCGACTTGCTGGGCTTCGACAGCAGCCAGTTCCGCCAGGTCATCGTGTTGCCGCAGGGGCGTTTTCGCGAATTGCTCACGGCGGATTCCAAGAGCCGCCAGGCCATCCTGGAGCGATTGTTCCGCACCGAGCTATACCGGCGCGTGGAGGAACTGCTCAAGGGGCAGGCGGCCGGCATTCGCCAGGAAGCCGAGCGCCTGCGCATCGAGCAGACGGCGTTGCTGCAACAGTATCAATTGGAGTCGGTGGACGCGCTGCGGGAACAGGCAGCGGGGTTACAGGCCCAGCTTGCCGAACTGCGGCAGCGCGATGTGGCTGCGCGCGCGGTGCTGGAGGTGGCCACGCTGGCAACCAGGCAGGGCGAGCAGACCGATGCCCGCCTGCGCGAGCAGCGCGATACCGACGCGGCCCACGCCGCGCTGATGGCGCAGCGGCCCGAGATGGAGGCGCAGCGCCAGAGGTTGCAGGCAGCACGCCGCGCCATGCAGGTGCAGCCGTTCGAGCAGCACCTGGGGCAGGCGGAGCAGGAACACCAGCAGGCGCAGCAAGCGCTGGCCGTGGCCAGCGCGCGGGCCGCCGATTGCGCCGCTGTCTCGGCCACTGCCGTGGCGGGGCTCGAGGCCGAAGCGGCCCGCGCCGGCGAGCGCCAGGCAGTGCAAAAACAGGTGACGGAGCTGGAGGCCATGTTGCCGCAGGCGCAGCGGCTCGGCGTGCTGCAGCAAGAGCAGCACGCCGCCGCCCGCCAGCAGGCGCAAGCGGCCGCGGCCCATGCCGGGGCAGTGCAGGCGCAGCAGCAAGTCACCGCCATGCTGCGCCAGGCCGAGGCCGGCCTGGCGCAGGCACAGGAAGGCGCGCGCGGGATGGAGACGATCCAGCTCAAGCAGGCCGGCCTGGCACAGCAGGCAGCCACGCTCGACAAGTACGCTGCCACGCTGGCGCAGTGCGAACCGGCGCGCCGGCAGGCCGAGGCCGACCAGCTTGCCGCGCAGCAAGCCGCCATGCAGCAGGCGGCAAGCCGGCTTGGCTTGCGTGAGACGGAGCAGGCCTGGCGGGCCGGGCAAGCCGCGCGGCTGGCGGCCGGCCTGCAGGATGGCCAGGCGTGCGCGGTCTGCGGCAGCACCGCGCACCCGCAACTGGCACAGCACGTCGATGCACCGGTCTCCGACGAAGCACTGGACCTGGCCCGCGAGGCCGCGCGGCTTGCTGACCAGGTGGCGCAGGGCGCGGCCAGCCGGGCGCAGGCTGCGTTGCTGGTGGCCACGCACCGGCAGGCGCAACTGGAAGAACTGCGTGAAGCGGTGGGTGCGGCGGGCATGCCCGACGGCGCCGCGCTGGACCCGGTTGCGGCCAGGCAGCAGCTTGCCGACGCTATCCAGGCGCTGTGCCAGCAGCAACAGGCGGCAGAGGCGGCCGCCGGCCGCCGCCAGGCGCTGGCCGCGGAAGTGGAGCGGCAACAAGCCGCTCTCACGGCAGCCGAGGCGGCCATCCGCGCCGCCGATGCCGCCGCGCAGGAGGCGGGCCAGCATCACGCCAAGCTCCAGGGCGAGTGGCAGGCAGCCAGCACGCAGGTGCCGCCGGACTGGCGCGAACCCGAGCGGCTGACCGGCGCGCTGGCACAGGCACGCCGGGATCTCGCCGCGCGCGAAGCCGCGCTGGCCGCCGCGCACGCCGCCGACAGGCAGGCCGGGGTGGGCCTGGCGGCTGCAATGGCCGCGCAAGCCGCCGCGCAAGCGAGCCTGGCCAGTCATGCCCAGCGCCAGACGCATGCGGGCGCGGCCTTTGCGAGCGCGCTGGAACAAGCCGGCTTTGTCACCCGCCAGGATTATGCCGAGGCGCGCATGCCGGGCGCGCTGATGGCGCAGTCCGAAGCCCAGGTCAATCGCTTCGACCTCGACCTGGCCAGCGCCGGTGATCGCCGCGAGCGCGCCGCCATCGCAGCGCGCGACCTCGCTCCGCCGGATCTGCCGGCCCTGCGCCAGTCCCAGGCGGATGCCGCCGCCGCGCTAGAGGCGCTGGTCCGCCAGCAGGCAGACCTGCACCGCAGCCGCGAGAACCTGCTGCAATGCCAGCAGCGGCTGGATGCGCTGGCCAGCAAGGGCGCGGACATCGAGCGCAGCTATGCGGTGCTCGGGAGGCTGGCCGAGGTGGCCAACGGCAACAATCCGCGCCGCATGACATTCCAGCGCTTCGTGCTGGCCACCTTGCTCGACGAGGTGCTGGAAGCGGCCTCGCTGCGGTTGATGCGCATGAGCCGTCACCGGTACGAGCTGCAGCGCGTGCGCCAGCAGGGCGACCAGCGCACCGCCGGCGGGCTCGACCTGGAGGTGTTCGACCATGACACCGGCATGGCCCGCCCGGCCAACACCTTGTCCGGCGGGGAAGGCTTCCTGGCCTCGCTGTCGCTTGCGCTGGGCCTGGCCGACGTGGTGCAGTCGCGCGCGGGCGGGATCCAGCTCGATACCTTGTTCGTGGATGAAGGCTTCGGCACGCTCGATCCCGAAAGCCTGGATTTCGCCATTCGTACCCTGATCGACCTGCAGCAGGCGGGCCGGCTGGTAGGCATCATTTCGCACGTGGCCGAGCTGCGCGAGCGCATCGATGTGCGGCTGGAGATCCGGGCCGGGGCGGGCGGCAGCCGGGCGGAACTGCAATTGCCGTAGCGGCTTGGGGATCCCCGCAGTGGGGCCTGAAGAGCGTAAGCTGTCCGTTGTTCCAGTTCCCGGTGGGGCCGCCGGAAGGTGGCTTCCAAGAGGGGCTTCCAAGGCTAGCTTACAACTGCCCTACGGTCGTGGCCGGCTAACGCACAAGCGATTTGCCGCCGCCTTGACCACCCACGGATAGGGGGTGTAACCTGTTCATTCTGCGAATTGAAGTTCGCAATTAGAACAAACCACGATAATAAAAAACCAAAGTCTGTTGGATTCGTTTCCGGCGGCGTGCCTTTTGCAAGCGGAGGGCGCCCAAGCCGGATGACACTTCCGGCAGGACTGTCCGGAGACAGCGCTTGCGCGCCGCCTGATTTCCCTCCTTGGCGGCTGGTTCCGGATAGTTCGTCCGGACTCTCGGAACTGGAACGCAAGTGATCAACAAGCTATTCGACTCAGTGGAATCGGCCATGGCCGATATCCAGGACGGCGCCACCATCCTGATCGGCGGCTTCGGCATGGCAGGCATGCCGGCTGAGCTCATCGATGCCCTCATCGCTCAGGGCGCCCGCGACCTCACCATCGTCAACAATAACGCCGGCAATGGCGACACTGGCCTGGCTGCGCTGCTCAAGACCGAGCGCGTGCGCAAGATCATTTGCTCCTTCCCGCGCCAGGCCGATTCCTACGTCTTCGACGCGCTCTACCACGCTGGCAAAATCGAGCTGGAACTGGTGCCGCAGGGCAACCTGGCCGAGCGCATCCGCGCCGCCGGTGCCGGCATCGGCGGCTTCTTCACCCGCACCGCCTATGGCACGCCGCTGGCCGAGGGCAAGGAAACCCGCATCATCGACGGCCAGGGCTATGTCTACGAGACCCCGATCCATGCCGACTTCGCCCTGATCAAGGCGCTGCGCGCCGACCGCTGGGGCAACCTGACCTACCGCAAGACCGCGCGCAACTTCGGCCCGATCATGGCGATGGCGGCCAAGTGCCCCATCGTGCAGGTCAGCGAGATCGTCGAACTCGGCGAGCTGGACCCGGAACACATCGTGACCCCGGGGTTGTTCGTCAAGCGCGTCGTCAAGATCGACGGCGCCAGCCAGGCCGCCGCCTGAGCGCCAAGGAGATCCAGAATATGCAACGCCTGACCCGCGATCAGATGGCCGCCCGCGTGGCCAAAGACATTCCCGACGGTGCCGTGGTCAATCTCGGCATCGGCCTGCCCACCCTGGTCGGCAATCACCTGCCGGCTGACCGTGAAATCCTGCTGCACAGCGAAAACGGCCTGCTCGGCATGGGCAAGGCACCGCCCGCCGGCGAGGAAGACGGCGACCTGATCAACGCTGGCAAGCAGCCGGTCACGATCAAGCCGGGCGGCTCGTATTTCCACCACGCCGATTCCTTCGCCATGATGCGCGGCGGCCACCTCGACTTCTGCGTGCTGGGTGCCTTCCAGGTGTCGGTGAAGGGCGACCTGGCCAACTGGCATACTGGTGCGCCGGGCGCGATCCCCGCCGTGGGCGGCGCCATGGACCTGGCTATCGGTGCCAAGGAAGTGTTCGTGATGATGGAGCACCAGACCAAGCAGGGCGAGAGCAAGGTCGTGGCTGAATGCACGTATCCGCTGACTGGCATGACTTGTGTCACGCGCATCTATACCGATCTGGCAACCATCGACGTCACGCCCGACGGGCTGGTGGCGCGCGATCTGGTTGAAGGCCTGTCCTTCGACGAGCTGCAACGCTTGACCGGCGTGCCGCTCAAGCAAGGCGTTTCTGCCTGACCGGCGGGGCCATCCCCGGCGAGCACGCTTCCAAGCTTCCCGTTTTCACGAACAAGCAAGAGAGAGAGACAACCATGACCGAAGCCTTTATCTGCGATGCCATCCGTACCCCCATCGGCCGCTACGGCGGCAGCCTGTCCGGCGTTCGCCCGGATGACCTGGGCGCGGTGCCGCTCAAGGCCTTGATGGCACGCAACCCGAACCTCGACTGGTCCGCCATTGACGACGTCATCTACGGCAATGCCAACCAGGCCGGCGAGGACAACCGCAACGTGGCGCGCATGTCGCTGCTGCTGGCGGGCCTGCCGCAAAGCGTGCCGGGCGCCACCATCAACCGCCTGTGCGGCTCGGGCATGGACGCTACCGGCACCGCCGCGCGCGCGATCAAGTCCGGGGAAGCCGGCCTGATGCTCGCCGGCGGCGTGGAAAGCATGAGCCGCGCCCCGTTCGTGATGGGCAAGGCTACCAGCGCCTTCTCGCGCGATGCGCAGATCTTCGACACCACCATCGGCTGGCGCTTCATCAACCCGGCGATGCGCGCGGCTTACGGCGTGGACTCGATGCCCGAGACCGCCGAGAACGTCGCCACCGACTACAAGATCAGCCGCGAAGACCAGGACCTGATGGCGCTGCGCAGCCAGGAAAAGGCATCGCGCGCGCAAGCCGACGGCACGCTGGCGCAAGAAATCGCCGCAGTCACGATTGCCCAGAAGAAGGGCGACCCGCTGGTGGTGGAGCGCGACGAACACCCGCGTGCGACCAGCATGGAAGCGCTGGGCAAGCTGCGCGGCGTGGTTCGCGCCGACGGCACCGTGACCGCCGGCAATGCTTCGGGCGTAAACGACGGCGCCTGCGCCATCCTGCTCGCCAGCGAAGCCGCGGCCCGCCAGCACGGCCTGACCCCCAAGGCCCGCATCGTCGGCATGGCAACCGCCGGCGTGGCGCCGCGCGTGATGGGCATTGGCCCGGCACCGGCCTCGCAAAAGCTGCTCAAGCAGCTTGGCATGACCATCGACCAGATGGACGTGATCGAGCTGAACGAAGCGTTCGCCGCGCAAGGCCTGGCCGTGCTGCGCGAACTCGGCGTGGCCGACGACGATGCCCGCGTCAATCCCAACGGCGGCGCGATCGCGCTGGGCCACCCGCTCGGCATGAGCGGCGCCCGCCTGGTCACCACCGCCATGTACCAGCTGCACCGCACCGGCGGCCGCTTTGCGCTGTGCACGATGTGCATCGGCGTGGGCCAGGGCATCGCCATGGTGATCGAGCGCGTCTGATCGGCGCCGCCTGATACCTGATAGTTTGACGCCTCGGCGCCCGCGGGTTTCGGCTCGCGGGCGCCGTCGGCTAAAGATTGCCGCACGGCCGCCGTTAGTAACAGGTGGAAGCGCAGGCTGATGAAGTTTCCCAACGCAAAGAAGCAGCGCGACGGGGCCGACTGGCTCGCCGGCTCTCGTCGCATCCTCTTCAGCATGACCCGGTGCCGTTGCCGCCGGTCGGAGTAAGTGATGTCCCTTCCCGTTGCCACGCTCGTTACCGGCGCCAGTTCCGGTATCGGCCGCGCCATCAGCGAAATGCTGCTGGCCGATGGCGTGACCCAGGTGGTCAATGTCGACTATGTCGCCCCCACCTGGTTCCATCCCAACATGACCTTCGTCCAGGCCGACCTGACCAATGCCGACGCGACCCGCGCCGCGGCCGAGCAGGCAACCTCGCGTTTTGCCGTGACCCGGCTGGTCAACAATGCTGGCGCCACCCGCCCCGGCACAGCCGACACGGCGCGCGTCGAGGACCTGGACTACGTGGTTGGCCTGCACCTGCAAGCCACCCTGCTGCTGACCCAGGCCTGCCTGCCCGCGATGCGCGCGGCACGCTTTGGCCGCATCGTGAACATGGCTTCGCGCGCGGCGCTGGGCAAGCCGGAACGCGTGGTGTACTCCGCCACCAAGGCCGGCCTGATCGGCATGACCCGCACGCTGGCGATGGAACTCGGCGGCGACGGCATCACGGTCAATGCCGTGGCGCCCGGCCCGATTGCCACCGACCTGTTCCGCAAGAGCAACCCCGAAGGCAGCGAGCAGACCAAGCGGATCCTTGCCAGCATCGCGGTCAAGCGCATGGGCACGCCGGAAGACGTGGCACGCGCCTCGATGTTCTTCCTTTCGCCAGACAATGGATTCGTGACCGGCCAGGTGCTTTATGTGTGTGGCGGCACCACCTTGGGCGTCGCACCTGTGTAGTCCCGCGGCGTGACCCGCGCCAAACGCGCGGCGGTCATCACGCCGCAGTATTTTGTCCGTAGAAAACTAAAAAAGATGACCCGCGCCACAAGCGTGGGCTTGCAGCGATTTATCCTGGAGCAAACATGAAATCCGATTCCCAAGCTCGCACCCCGCACAACAGCGCGCGCCGTCGCCTGCTGGCTGCCGGTG
>NZ_AHJE01000076.1 GCF_000243095.1 Cupriavidus basilensis OR16
GATCTCGCGATCGACCTCGGCACCGCCAACACCCTGATCTATATGCGTGACAAGGGCATCGTCCTTGACGAGCCGTCCGTGGTCGCCATCCGCCAGGAAGGCGGGCCCAACGCCAAGAAGACGATCCAGGCGGTAGGCAAGGAAGCCAAGCAGATGCTGGGCAAGGTGCCGGGCAACATCGAAGCGATCCGCCCGATGAAAGACGGCGTGATCGCCGACTTCACGGTCACCGAGCAGATGCTCAAGCAGTTCATCAAGATGGTGCATGACACCAAGCTGCTGCGCCCCTCGCCGCGCATCATCATCTGCGTGCCGTGCGGCTCGACCCAGGTCGAGCGCCGCGCCATCCGCGAATCGGCGCTGGGCGCCGGCGCCAGCCAGGTGTACCTGATCGAGGAGCCGATGTCGGCCGCGATCGGCGCCGGCCTGCCCGTGTCGGAGCCGTCTGGCTCGATGGTGGTGGATATCGGCGGCGGCACCACCGAGGTGGGCATCATCTCGCTGGGCGGCATGGTCTACAAGGGCTCGGTCCGCGTTGGCGGCGACAAGTTCGACGAAGCCATCGTCAACTACATCCGCCGCAACTACGGCATGCTGATCGGCGAACAAACCGCCGAAGCCATCAAGAAGGCCATCGGTTCGGCCTTCCCCGGCTCCGAAGTCCGCGAAATGGAAGTCAAGGGCCGCAACCTGTCCGAAGGCATCCCGCGCGCCTTTACGGTGTCGTCCAACGAAATCCTGGAAGCCCTGACCGATCCGCTCAACCAGATCGTGTCGGCCGTCAAGATCGCGCTGGAACAGACCCCGCCGGAACTCGGCGCCGATATTGCCGAGCGCGGCATGATGCTGACCGGCGGCGGCGCGCTGCTGCGCGACCTGGATCGCCTGCTGGCCGAGGAAACCGGCCTGCCGGTGCTGGTCGCCGAAGACCCGCTGACCTGCGTGGTGCGTGGCTCCGGCATGGCGCTCGAACGCATGGACAAGCTCGGCAGCATCTTTTCTTACGAATAAAGCGTAAGCAGAGGAATCGCACGTGGCGCGACGCGGCCTGCCGGACTACCTGGTCGGGGCAGCGCCTTGCCGCGCTACTCTCCCGACCCGGCCCGCCCCCGTGCACCACACCGCGCCGCGACGCCCCAGCCACCCCGGCTGGCGTGCCGCGGCGCCGTCGTGCCTGCGGCATCCGGGGACCTTTCTGCCAGCGCACGGGTAAATGGATTACACTCCGCCGCCGCTCTTCAAGCAGGGCACTTCCGCCGTTGCGCGCCTCGTCTTCTATGTGACGATCGCGCTGGCGCTGCTCATCGTCGATGCGCGCTTTGACGCCTTGCGCGCCGTGCGCCAGGTTGCCGCCACGGTCCTGATGCCGGTCGAGCGCACGGTGCTGGTGCCGCGCGACGCGCTGCGCGCCACCTTCGACTATGCCCAGTCATCCGCCGCCCTCGCCAGCGAGAACCGCGAGCTCAAGCGCCGCATGGTGACCGAGGCCGAAGGCTCGGTACGCCAGTCCCAGCTCGAAGCCGAGAACAGCCAGTTGCGCAAGCTGCTTGGCCTGGTGCAGCAGTCGGCCACGCCGGTGACGGCGGCCGAGATCCTGTACGACGCCCGCGACCCCTACAGCCAGCGCATCGTGATCGACCGTGGCAGCCAGCACGGCCTGCGCGCGGGCTACCCCGTGATCGATGAACGCGGCGTGATCGGCCAGGTCACGCGGGTCTCGCCGTTCCAGTCGGAAGTCACACTGCTGACCGACAAGGAGCAGGCCATTCCCGTGCAGGTGGTGCGCAACGGCTTGCGCAGCGTGGCCTTCGGCGGCGCTCGCGCCGGCCTGCTCGACCTGCGCTTCATGGCCGCCTCGGCCGACCTCCAGCAGGGCGACCTGCTGGTGACCTCCGGCCTGGACGGCACCTACCCGCCGGGCCTGCCGGTTGCCAAGATCGTCCAGATCGAGCGCAAGGCCGATACCGCCTTCTCACGCGTGTACTGCGAACCGGTGGCCGGCGTGCGCTCGCACCGCCAGTTGCTGGTGATCCGCTACGAAGCGCAGCTGCCGCCGCGCGAGTCCATCGATGGCCCGCGCGACGCCAAGGAAGCGCGCAGCGTCAGGGCGGACCGCCCGGGTGTGCGGGATGCCGAGCGCTCCGGAGAGCGGCCGGCCGAGAAGCCCGCGGCAAAGCCCGCTGACAAGCCGGCCGAAAAGCCCGCGGACCCGCCCGCCCCCGCCAAGGAGCCCAAGCGTTGACCAATCCCCAATACCTGCTGCGCCCGGTCAACCCCGCGTTTATCGCGTTGAGTTTCGTCCTGGCCTTCCTGTTCAACCTGATGCCCTGGGGCACCACGCTGTGGGTGCCGGACATGGTGGCGCTGGTGCTGGTGTTCTGGAACATCCACCAGCCGCGCAAGGTCGGCATGGGCGTGGCGTTCGCGCTCGGCCTGCTGATGGACGTGCATGACGCGCGCCTGCTGGGCGAGCACGCCATGGCGTACTCGCTGCTGGCGTACTTCGCCATCACCATCCATCGCCGCGTGCTGTGGTTCACGGTCTATACCCAGGCGCTGCACGTGCTGCCGCTGCTGTTCATCGCCCATGCGGTGCCGGTGTTGATCCGCCTGGCCATGGGCGCGCCACTGCCCGGCTGGCCATTGCTGCTGGCGCCTGGCATCGAAGCGCTGCTTTGGCCGCTGGCCACCGGCATGCTGCTGGCGCCGCAGCGCCGCAGCGCCGACGTCACCCCCTGGGTGCGCGGCAAACCGCAAGGCTGACGCAGTACCATGACCGAAATACGCAATGTCGAACAGGAGCTCGGCCGCTTCCGCATCCGCGTAGCGGCGGCGGGCCTGTTTGCCGTGATCTGCTTCGGCCTGCTGTTCACGCGCTTTCTCTGGCTGCAGTGGTACAAGCACGACCAGTACTCGGCCAAGGCCGAGGACAACCGCATCTCGGTGGCGCCGATCGAGCCCAACCGCGGCATCATCATGGACCGCAACGGCGTGGTGCTGGCGCGCAACTATTCCGCCTACACGCTGGAAGTCACGCCGTCCAAGCTGTCCGACACGCTCGACAACACGATTGAAGAACTCTCCCATCTGATCGACATCCAGCCGCGCGACCGCCGCCGCTTCAAGCGGCTGATGGAAGAATCGCGCAGCTTCGAGAGCCTGCCGATCCGCAGCCAGCTCACCGATGAGGAGGTGGCGCGCTTCTCCGCCCAGCGCTTCCGCTTTCCCGGCGTGGACGTGCGCGCGCGGCTGTTCCGCCAGTACCCCATGGGCGAGTCGGCCTCGCACGTGATCGGCTACCTGGGCCGCATCTCGCAGCGTGACCAGGAACGCATCGAGGCCATGGACGAGGCCAACAGCGCCGAAGGCGCCAAGTACGATCCGCACAAGGACGCCGACAACTACAAGGGCTCCAATTACATCGGCAAGATCGGCATCGAGCAAAGCTACGAGACCGAGCTGCACGGACTGACCGGCTTCGAGGAAGTGGAGGTGAGCGCGGGCGGACGCCCCATCCGCACGCTGTCCACCTCCCCCGCCACGCCCGGCAACAACCTGATCCTGTCGCTCGACATCCGCCTGCAGCAACTGGCCGAGGCGCTCTTTGGCGACCGGCGCGGCGCGCTGGTGGCGATCGAGCCGGCCACCGGCGACATCCTGGCCTTCGTCTCCAAGCCGACCTACGACCCCAACCTGTTCGTCGAAGGCATCGACACCAATACCTGGAACGAGCTCAACGGCTCGCCCGACAAGCCCCTGCTGAACCGTCCGCTGCGCGGCACCTACCCGCCCGGCTCCACCTACAAGCCGTTCATGGCGCTGGCGGCACTCACCACCGGCAAGCGCACCGCGGCATGGGGCTTCCACGATCCGGGCTCGTTCACGCTGGGCAACCACACCTTCCGCGACGACAAGCCGGGCGGCCACGGCTGGGTGGACATGAACGCGTCCATCGTGCAGTCGTGCGATACCTATTACTACATGCTGGCGCGCGACATGGGCGTCAACGCCATCCACGACTTCATGAAGCCGCTGGGCTTTGGCCAGATCACCGGCATCGACATCGAAGGCGAGAGCCGCGGCATCCTGCCCTCCACCGACTGGAAGCGCCGCGCCTACCGCAAGCCCGAGCAGCAGAAGTGGTATGACGGCGAGACCATCTCGCTGGGGATCGGCCAGGGCTACAACAGCTTCACCATCCTGCAACTGGCCAACGCCACCTCCATCCTGGTCAACAACGGCGTCGCCATGAAGCCCCACCTGGTCAAGGCGGTGGAGGATTCGGTCAGCCGCGAGCGCGAGCTCACCGTGCCCAAGGAAAGCTACCGCCTGCCGCTCAAGCAGTCGGATATCGACGTGATCAAGCGCGCCATGGTCGGCGTGACGCACTCGGGCACGGCTGCTCGCGCGTTCGCCGGGGCTGCCTATGAGTCGGCCGGCAAGACCGGGACGGCGCAGACCTTCACGATGGGCAAGAACGAGAAGTACAACCACCACGCGCTGGACGAACGCAAGCGCGACCACGCGCTCTATACCGCATTCGCTCCCGCCGACAACCCGAAGATCGCGCTGGCGATGATCGTGGAAAATGCCGGCTTCGGCGGCGCCGTGGCCGCGCCGATCGCGCGCAAGGTGATGGATTACTATCTGACGGGCAAGTGGCCGGAAGAACTGGCGAACCTCGCCCCGCCCGCGTCCGAGCGCGCCGGCGGCAAGCCGCCCGTGGATACGCCCAGCGTGTTTACCACCGGCCACACCGCCAGCATTGCCAGCGCCACCGTCATGGGCGCCAGCGAAGCCGCCGCCACCAGCGAGGGCGCCAGCGTGCCGGCAACCCGGGTAGCCGCCCGGGCCGGTGCGTCCGCCACGGCCGCCTCTGCCGTGGTGGCGCCGGTGATCGACCCCGCCGCCATCGCGCCCGCCTCGGCGGTGCAGACGCTGGACGAGCGCATGGCACAGGCCCTCGGCCACAGCCGGCCGGCGCCGCCTCCCGCTCCGGCCGCGACGCCAGTAGTGGCGCCCGCCAGTTCAAAACCCCGCGCCAAACCGGCAACCGCGCCCGCCGCGGCCGGCGGCAACGCTTCACGCTGAAGGAGACGCGCCATGGATCGCCGCCGCGTCCTATCGTTCATCAAGACGGCCCTGACCGGCTTCGACAAGCCGCTCGCGCTCATCGTCTTCCTGCTGTTCGCCACCGGCATCGTGGCGCTCTACTCGGCCGCCATCGACATGCCCGGCCGGGTCGAGGACCAGTTGCGCAACATCTTGCTGTCCTACCTGGTGATGTGGGTCATCGCTTTCCTGCCGACCCAGACGCTGATGCGGGTGGCGGTGCCGCTCTACACGGTCGGCGTGGCCCTGCTGATCGCGGTGGCGATGTTCGGCCTGATCCGCAAGGGCGCGCGCCGCTGGCTCTACGTCGGCATGGTGATCCAGCCCTCCGAGATCATGAAGATCGCCATGCCGCTGATGCTGGCGTGGTACTTCCAGAAGCGGGAGGGCTCGGTCAGGTGGTTCGACTTTGTGCTGGCGATGGTGCTGCTCGGCGTGCCCGTGGGCCTGATCGCCAAGCAGCCCGACCTTGGCACCGGCCTGCTGGTGATGGCCGCCGGCCTCTATGTGATCTATTTCGCCGGCCTGTCGTGGAAGATCATCCTGCCGCTGCTCGCCATCGTGGTGGTCGCCATCACCGCGCTCGTCAGCTTCGAGCACGATATGTGCGCCCCCGGTGTGAACTGGCCGATCCTGCACGACTACCAGCAACACCGCATCTGCACGCTGCTGGACCCCACCACCGACCCGCTCGGCAAGGGCTTCCACACCATCCAGTCCATCATCGCCATCGGCTCCGGCGGCGTGTTCGGCAAAGGCTGGCTCAAGGGCACGCAGACGCACCTCGAGTTTATCCCCGAGAAACACACCGATTTCATCTTCGCCGTGTTCTCCGAAGAGTTCGGCCTGATCGGCAATGCTGTGCTGCTGGTGCTCTACCTGCTGCTGATCTTCCGCGGCCTGTACATCGCGGCCAATGCGCCGACGCTGTTCTCGCGGCTCCTGGCGGGGTCGATCACGTTGATCTTCTTTACCTATGCCTTTGTGAACATGGGCATGGTGAGCGGGATCCTGCCCGTGGTGGGCGTGCCGCTGCCGCTGATGAGCTATGGCGGGACGGCGCTGGTGACGCTGGGCATGGGCATCGGGATCCTGATGAGTATCTCG
Organism: Cupriavidus basilensis OR16; assembly: GCF_000243095.1. Classification (GTDB taxonomy): domain Bacteria; phylum Pseudomonadota; class Gammaproteobacteria; order Burkholderiales; family Burkholderiaceae; genus Cupriavidus; species Cupriavidus basilensis_D. Next base: position 6,220 of record NZ_AHJE01000076.1, read on the forward strand.
CGGCAAAAGCGGCTGATACAAACATAGCCTGACGTGCGATTTGGCCGCTGAGATGACATCTCGCTAAGGTATCCTCTTTCCTTTGGAACGTTCACATCCAAGGGCTCAAATGCGGCGCGTCGTATTCAATCAGAAGGGCGGAGTCGGCAAGTCGACCATCGTCTGCAACCTGGCGGCCATCAGCGCCAGCGAAGGCCTGCGCACCCTGGTCATCGACCTCGATGCGCAAGGCAATTCCAGCCAGTACCTGCTCGGCGCGCACGCCGCCGAAGCCACCCCGACCGTGGCTGACTTCTTCGAGACCGCGCTGACATACAGCTTCAAGCCGCTGGATGTCACCGCGTTCATCCACGCTACGCCGTTCGAGAACCTCGATGTGATGCCCGCCCATCCCGAGCTCGACACGCTGCATGGCAAGCTCGAATCCCGCTACAAGATCTACAAGCTGCGCGACTCGCTCAAGGAGCTCGAAGCGTCCTACGACGCCATCTACATCGACACCCCGCCCGCGCTGAACTTCTACACCCGCTCCGCGCTGATCGCCGTGGAACGCTGCCTGATCCCGTTCGACTGCGACGACTTCTCGCGCCGTGCGCTCTATACGCTGCTCGACAACGTGAAGGAGATCCAGCATGACCACAACGCGGATCTCGAAGTCGAAGGGATCGTGATCAACCAGTTCCAGCCGCGGGCCACCTTGCCGCTGCAGCTGGTGGAGGAACTGGTCAGCGAAGGGTTGCCGGTGTTGAACTCACGGCTGTCGTCGTCTGTGAAGATCCGGGAGTCGCATCAGCATGCAATGCCGATGATTCATCTGGATCCCAGGCATAAGTTGGCGTTGGAGTATTTGGCGTTGCATCGGGAGTTGGGGGTCGTACGCTCTTGGGTGCAAAAGCCATCGCCGCTCAAAGAAAGCACCACCTCCCCCCATCCCCCCATCCCCAACAAACCTTTTGCTACACTGCCCCCCAAACAATCCAGTCGACGCCAATGAACGCCCAAGAAGTTGCCTCCTACCTGCAGACCAATCCCCAGTTCTTCGAAGACAACGCAGAACTGCTGGCCTCGGTGCAGCTCACCAGCCCGCACAGCCACCGCGCGGTGTCGCTGCAGGAGCGTCAGATGGAAATCCTGCGCGAGAAAAACAAGGGCCTGGAGCTGAAGCTGGCGGACCTGGTTCGCCACGGCCATGACAACGACCGCACCCAGCAGCGCATGCACGCCTGGCAGCTGCGCCTGCTGGCCGAGGCGGACTCGCATGCACTGCCGTATGCCGTGCAGGACGGGCTGCAGCAGGTGTTCGACGTGCCCGGCGTGGCGCTCAAGCTGTGGAGCGTGGCCGAGAGCTACGCGCATATGGAAGTGACCCAGGGCGCGAGCGAAGACGTCCGCCTGTTTGCCGAGGGCCTGCGCGCGCCGTATTGCGGTGCCAACAGCGGCTTCGAGGCCGCCGCGTGGCTGGAGCGCGACGATATCGCCTCGCTGGCCATGGTGACGCTGCGCGTGCCCGCGCGCGAAGCCGGCACGCTCGGCGCGGCCTTTGGCCTGCTGGTGCTGGGCTCGCCGGAGCCACGCCGCTTCCACGAGGGCATGGGCACGGCCTACCTGGCACAGATCGGCGAAGTCGCCGGCGCCGCGCTGAACCGCTTGCGCGACTGATGGACCCGAGCCGGGCGCGCAAGGCCGCTTCGCCGGCGGCGAAGAAACCGGCCGCGCGCAAGGAAGACTGGCTCGCCAGCAGCCGCAAGCTGGCCGTCCATACCCTGACCAGCTACGCCCGCGACCTGTCGGTGCTGCAGGCGCACGCCGCGCGCCATGCGCGGGGCACGGCGCTGTTGTCGCTGCAGACCCACCATATCCGCGCCTTTGCCGCGCGCATGCACGGCGGCGGCCTGGCTGGCACCAGCATTGCCCGCACGCTGTCGGCGTGGCGTGGCTTCTACCTGTGGGCCGCGCGCCATGGCCTGGGCGTGGAGGCCAACCCGGTGGATGGGGTGCGCGCACCTAAATCCGGGCACCGGCTGCCCAAGGCCTTGTCGGTGGAGCATGCGGTGGCGCTGGTCTCGCACAATGCGGGCGATGGCGCCGAGGGCCGGCGCGACCAGGCCGTCTACGAGCTGTTCTATTCCAGCGGCCTGCGCGTGTCGGAGCTGGTGCAGCTCGACGTGCGCTATACCGAGGATGGGGAATACCGCTCCGCCGGCTGGATCGACATGGACGGCGCCGAGGCCACGGTGATCGGCAAGGGCGCGCGGCGGCGCACCGTGCCAGTTGGCAGCAAGGCCATGGAAGCGCTGCGCGCGTGGCTGGCGGTACGCACGGCGTTGTTGCGCCCCGGCGCGCTGCCGGATGACGCGCACGCGCTGTTCCTGAGCGTGCGCGGGCGGCGCTTGCCCGTACGCACGGTGCAGTTGCGCATCAAGCAGCAGGCGATCCGGGCCGGCGTGCCGACCGACGTGCATCCGCACATGCTGCGGCATTCCTTTGCCACCCACGTGCTGCAATCCTCGGGCGACCTGCGCGCGGTGCAGGAGATGCTTGGCCACGCCAGCGTGGCCACCACCCAGATCTATACCGCGCTGGATTTCCAGCACCTGGCCAAGGTCTACGACAAGGCACACAGGGGATAGGCCTTCACCTTGGGCGCCTCCAGCATGCCGGCCGAGCAGACGAAGTAGAGGAGCCACGGGCAGGTAATGCTCACATCGAAGAGCCGCACCACGCGCCCCGACAGCAGGTCGTTATAGGCCAGCGACGAGCGGATCAGTGCAATGCCCTGGCCGGCCGCGGCTGCCTGCAGCAGCAGCGAGGAGTCTTCCAGCAGCAGGCCCTTGCGCGGCTCGGGCCAGTCCAGCCCGGCTGCTTCGAACCACGGCTTCCACGGATCGCCCTCGCCGCGCAGCAGCGACATGCCTTTCATTTCCTGCGGCCGCGCCGGCAGCTTGCCGCCGTTGAAGGCCGGGCTGCAGACCGGAAAGAAAACATCGTCCAGCAGCTTCTCCACATACAGGCCGGGATAGTCGCCGCTGCCCATGCGCAGCGCGATGTCGACTTCCTCGCGCCCGAAATCCACCAGCGTGTTGGACGACAGCAACTCCACGTCCAGCTCGGGATGCTGTTCGATAAAGCTGCCGATGCGCGGTGTGAGCCAGCGCGCGGCAAACGATGGCATGGTGCTGATGGTGAGGCGCTTGTCGCGGTTGCCGGCCTGCAGCGCACGGGTGGCGTCGGCGATCTCCAGCAGTGCTTCGCGCACGCGCCCGGCGTAGGCGCGGCCTCCGGGGGTCAGGCTGACGCGCTTGCCGTTGCGCTCGAACAGCGCCTGGCCCAGCTCTTCCTCAAGCGCGCGGATCTGGTGGCTGACCGCGCCGTGAGTGACGAACAGCTCGGTGGCTGCGCGTGAAAAGCTCTCGTGGCGGGCGGCCGCCTCGAACGCGCGCAGCGCGGTCAGCCCCGGCAGGCGCGGCAGCTCGCGGTGCCAGCCACGTGGCAAATCTCTCTCCCATGCTCCCTTCAGCGCCATCGTCCACCTCGTCTTATGTGAGCTTACCTAACAAGAACAAGGAAAATATATCGTTTTGGAAGGGGCCCGGCAATCACTAGAATGCAATGCATCGGGGCGCTACCCGCACCGGTGCCGATCCAGTACCAGGCAAGACCAAGCATAAGCCCGCCAGGGCTGAGCGGATCGGCGGCCGCCCATTCCGGGCAAGCGGGCGAGGCAGCCGACGATGTCAGCGAAGGATGCCCAACATGAAAACATTGCTCACAACGACCCTGTTCACCCTGAGCCCGGGCGAAGTTACCTCCCTTTCCATCCACGCCGGCCAGCGCCTGCGCGTGGAAGAGGCCACGGGGACCGACGTCTGGGTGACCCGCGAAGGCGATTCGGAGGATTACTGGCTGCGTTGCGGCGGCAGCCTGCTGCTCAACAGCGGCGACGAAATCACCCTCAGCGTGGACCCGCGCGCGGCCGAGCCGGTACGCCTGGCCTTGATCGCCGAAGCCCGCCGGCCGGCGACCAGCGTGTCGCACCTGGTGGCACGCATGGCGCGGCGCCTGGTTCGAGGCACCGAGTGGACGCCTAACCAGGACCAGGTCACGGCCTCCTGAGCCAACGCAGGCAGATGCGGGTGGCTGCGCGCGCGGCCATCTGCGGCTGGTCCATTCGCGGCCAGCAGGCAGGGACGCAAGCGCCACGCCGTAAAGACCGAAGACACACCGAAGACACACCGAAGACACACCGAAGACACACCGAACAAGGGGCGGCCTCCTGTGAGATCCGCCCCTTTTCGCTACACTGCCGGGATGCAACCGATAAAAGTCATCGAGCAGGGCCGGCAAGCGTACGCGCCCTGTTTTGACGCGATGCGTGCCTTTACCGCCGCACGCACCGCCGACACCCCCGACCAGATCTGGCTGGTCGAGCATCCCCCGGTCTACACCCTTGGCCAGGCGGGAGATCCCGCACACCTGCTTGCTCCCGACGAGACGATCCCCGTGGTGCGGATCGATCGTGGCGGGCAAATCACTTATCACGGTCCGGGGCAGGTCGTGGCCTATCTCTTGCTCGACCTGCGGCGCCGCCACCTGATGGTGCGCGAGCTCGTCCATGCGATCGAGCAGGCCGTGCTGGATACGCTCGCGGCGTATAATCTCGCAGCCGAACGCAAGCCCGGCGCGCCTGGTATCTACCTTTCCGAAGGCCGGCACCAGGGCGCCAAGATCGCCGCGCTCGGCCTCAAGATCCGCAATGGCTGCAGCTATCACGGCGTCAGCCTCAACGTGCAGATGGACCTCGCGCCCTTCCTGCGCATCAACCCCTGCGGCTATGCCGGCCTGGAAACGGTCGACATGGCAACGGCGGGCGCTACCTTCGTGGTGGCCGATGCGCAGGGTGCGTCTCGCCTGCCCGTGACCGCGGCACAACAAGCCGATATCGCGCGGCGCCTTGCGGCGGCGCTGTGTGAAGTGCTGGCCGAGGCGCAAGAGCGCGCCCTGGCAGCCCAACGGCATACCGCCGCGGCCCTGGCCACCTAGTCATCCAGCCGAATATGCACGCACCGCGCGTGCGGAGAACACTATGAGCGACGCCCTGATCGCCACTTCCAGCGAAGCCCCGCAACCCCAGGCGGAGCAGTACGACCCGACCCGCAAGCAGAAGTCGGCGGACAAGACCGCGCGCATCCCCATCAAGATCGTGCCGGCCGAGAAGCTCAAGAAGCCCGAATGGATCCGCGTCAAGGCGGCCACTGGCAGCTCGCGCTTCTACGAGATCAAGGACATCCTGCGCGCCAACAACCTGGTGACGGTTTGTGAGGAAGCCAGCTGCCCGAACATCGGCGAGTGCTTCGGCAAGGGCACTGCCACCTTCATGATCATGGGCGACAAGTGCACCCGCCGCTGCCCGTTCTGCGACGTGGGCCACGGCCGCCCCGATCCGCTGGATGCCAGCGAGCCGGGCAACCTGGCCCGCACCATCGCCCAGCTCAAGCTGAACTACGTGGTGATCACCAGCGTCGACCGCGACGACCTGCGCGACGGCGGTGCCCAGCACTTTGTCGATTGCATCACGCTGACCCGCGAACTGTCGCCGGTCACCCGCATCGAAGTGCTGGTGCCGGACTTCCGCGGCCGCCTGGACAAGGCGCTGGACATCCTGCAGTCCGGCCCGCCGGACGTCATGAACCACAATATGGAAACCGTGCCCCGCCTGTACAAGCAGGCACGCCCGGGCGCCGACTACGCGCACTCGCTCAAGCTGCTGCAGGAGTTCAAGCGCCGCAACCCGACCGTGGCCACCAAGTCCGGCCTGATGGTGGGCCTGGGCGAGACCGACGAGGAAATCCTCGAAGTCATGCGCGACATGCGCGCCCACGACATCGACATGCTGACCATCGGCCAGTACCTGGCGCCGTCGGGCCACCACCTGCCGGTGATGCGCTACGTGCATCCGGACACCTTCAAGATGTTCGAGGCCGAGGCCTACAAGATGGGCTTCACCCATGCCGCCGTGGGCGCCATGGTGCGCAGCTCCTACCACGCGGACGAGCAGGCGCATAAGGCCGGGTTCGCCTGAGTCCCAGCCTTGCGCGCCGCGGCGCGCATCAGCCCGTCGAGACGACCGGCCGGTATCCACCGGCCGGTTTTTTTTCGCCCTGCCGTTGCATGCGCGCCACGGATGCGCGCATTTCCCGGAAATTCTTTCGCCCTTGCCATGCCCAGCCCGGCCGGGGCGCACGCACCCGGATCGAGCAGGACCGGTGCGGCGCGAGAGCCGCGCCGAGCGCTCCTGCACCGGATGCAATCGCCGCGCCGGGTACCCGCACCGGGGCGGTGCGCCAGCGCCATCCCGCATGAAGACGCAGCACCGAATGCCTAGGGTCAACACCTAGCCACAGCATCTTATTGTTTGGTTATTATTAATTTATCGATAAATCGTCGATGAAATAACGATCTCACCCTCGGACCGGCTGCAGCCGGCGCCGCGCCTGACTAGTACAGCGCGCCCGCCTACACTGCAAGACAGGTCCCCCCGCTGGTGCCGCCCATGACCCGATGTTCCGTTCACCGCCTGGCCGAGCAAGCACTGCTGTGCAGCGTGCCCCCGCCGGCCTCGCTCGATGTACAGCGACGTATGTGGGCCATGGCCCAGCGCGCGGCCGAGTGGCGCGGCGTGGTCGATGCGGTGCCGGGCATGAACAATCTCACCGTGGTGTTCGACCGCGAAGCCGATCCCGAAGCGCTGGAGCGCAACCTGAAGCTCGCCTGGGCTTCCGGCGAAGCGCGCGAGGCCACCGGCAAGCTGGTCGAGATCCCCGTGCGCTACGGCGGCGAGCATGGCCCAGACCTGGCCGAAGTCGCGGCGCATACCGGCCTCACAGCGCAGGAAGTGGTACGCCGCCACAGCGCCGGCGAGTATGTCGTCTACTTCCTCGGCTTCCAGCCCGGCTTTGCCTATATGGGCGGCCTGGACCCAGCGCTGGCCACGCCGCGCCGGCGTGAGCCCCGGCTGTCCGTGCCCGCAGGCTCGGTCGGCATCGGTGGCGAGCAGACCGGCATCTACCCGGCCGCCGCCCCTGGCGGCTGGCAGTTGATCGGGCACACGGCCAGCGAGTTGTTCGTGGCCGACCGCGATCCGCCGTCCTTGTTCGCACCGGGAGATACCGTGCGCTTCGTCGTCGAGGCCTTGCTGCCATGAACCGCATCCCAGCACACGTAGTCCCTGTTGCCGTCCCCGTCGGCGCAGCCGCGCGGAGGGCCCACGCATGATCGAGATCACCCGACCCGGCGCACTCGCCTCGGTCCAGGACCTTGGCCGTCCCGGTTTTCGCCGCTTTGGCGTGGGCACCGCCGGCGCGCTCGACACCGTCGCGCTCACCATCGGCAACCGCCTGCTCGGCAATCCGGCGGGCGACGCCGCCATCGAATTCACGCTGGGCCGCGCGGCCGTGCGCTTTCATGCCGACATGCGCGTCGCGCTGACCGGCGCCGAATGCCGGGCTAACCTGGACGGCGTGCCGGTGTGGTCGTGGCATGCCTTCGATGTGCGCCGCGGCGAAACGCTGACGCTGTCGGCGGCGCAGGGCGGCACCCGTAGCTATCTGTGCGTGGCGGGCGGCATCGCCGTGGCGCCGGTGATGGCATCGCGCAGCACCGACCTCAAGGCTGGCTTTGGCGGCCTGGGTGGCCGCGCCCTGCATGAAGGCGACCGCCTTGATGCGGGCCGGCCCGGCGTGGCCGAGGATAGCGACTGGCTGGGCGTGCAGGCGCCATCCTGGGCGCTGCCGGTGAACAAGCTCGGCGATGCCATGCCGATCCGCATGCTGCCCGGCATCGAGTACGAGGATTTCGACGCCGCCGCGCAAGAAGCGCTGTGGCAGTCCGACTGGGTCGTCACGCCCAACAGCAACCGCATGGGCCTGCGCCTGCAGGGCCCGGCCCTTGCGCGCCAGCCCGAGCGCGCGGCCGACCTGCTCTCGCATGGCGTGCTGCCGGGCGTGGTCCAGGTGCCGCCGGCCGGCCAGCCCATCGTGCTGATGGCCGACGCGCAGACCACCGGCGGCTATCCCAAGATCGGCGTGGTGATCGGCGCTGACCTGTGGCGCCTGGCGCAGGTGCCGCTGGGCGCGCCGGTGCGCTTTGTGCGCGTCACCCTGGATGGGGCCGCCGCCGCGCAGGCCGAACTGGATCGCTACCTGCAGCAACTGGACCAGGCCCTGCAGTGGCAGGGCGACGGCATGGCGATCGCCTCGCGGCGGCGCACGCGCACCCGCGCTGTCGCGGCAGTGGCCTGAACGGCGTGACGAGCAGCAAACGCACCCCCCAAACCTCAAGACAAGCCGCACGACCGGTGAGGAGTAACGCAATGCATATCGACCTGAACGCCGACCTCGGCGAAGGCTGCGGCAACGACCGCGAATTGCTGGGGCTGATCAGCTCGGCCAACGTGGCCTGCGGCTGGCACGCCGGCGACGCCGCCACCATGCTGCAGACCGTGAAGTGGGCGCTGGAGCAGGGCGTCGCCATCGGCGCGCATCCGAGCTATCCCGACCGCGAGAACTTCGGCCGCACCGAGATGCAGCTCGACGCCGAGGTGGTGTACGCGAACACGCTCTACCAGATCGGCGCGCTGGCGGCGCTGGTGCGCGCGCAGGGCGGGCAACTGGCCCACGTGAAGGCGCACGGCGCGCTCTACAACCAGGCCGCCAAGGATCCCAAGCTGGCCGACGCCATCGTGCGCGCGGTGCGCGACTTCGATTCCGACCTGGTCTTCTTCGGCCTGGCCGGCAGCGTCATGGTGAAGGTCGCGCGCGAAGCCGGCCTCAGGGTGAAGGAAGAAGTCTTCGCCGACCGCGGCTACAACCCCGACGGCTCGCTGGTCAAGCGCGGCACGCCCGGCGCGCTGCACGAGGACGAAGACGTGGCCCTGGGCCAGACGCTGGAGATGGTGCGCGAGCAGCGCGTGCGCGCCATCGACGGCACCTATGTACCGATTCGCGCCGAAACCGTGTGTCTGCACGGCGACGGCGCACACGCGCTTGCCTTTGCGCGCCGCATCCGCGAGCGGCTCGGCGCCGAAGGCATCGCAATCCGCGCCGGAGTCTGAGGGCACGCCGCACCTAACGGATGCGCCCCCAGGATTTCCGGCTTTCACTGTGCCTCGCGGCGTCGAGCAGCATGACGCGACGCGAGGGCACTCGCCTCCATCACACTCTCTTGGTGTCTCTCATGGAACAGGCAGTCAACCTCTGGCCCCTAGTTGGGGTCGGCATCATCATCCTCGGCTTCGTGCTGCGCTTCAATCCCATGATGGTGGTGGCGCTTGCCGCCATCGCCACCGGGCTGGCGGCAACCATGCCGGTCATGCAGATCTTTACGGCAATCGGCACCGCGTTCGTCAAGACGCGCAACCTGCCGCTCATCATCCTGCTGCCGCTGGCGGTGATCGGCCTGCTCGAGCGCCACGGCCTGCGCGAACATGCGCAGGCGTGGATCTCGCGCATCGCGTCGGCCACGGTCGGGCGCCTGCTGATCGTCTACCTCGGCGTGCGCGAGCTGACCGCCGCGGTGGGCCTGACCAGCCTCGGCGGCCATCCGCAGATGGTGCGTCCGCTGCTGGCGCCGATGGCTGAAGGCGCGGCCGAGACCCGCTTCGGCAAGCTGCCCGAGCCGGTACGCCAGCGCGTGCTGGCGTTCTGCGCGGCCACCGACAACGTTGGCCTGTTCTTCGGCGAAGACATCTTCGTGGCCTTCGGCGCCATCGCGCTGATGCACACCTTCCTGTTGTCGTCCAACATCGACGTGGAACCGCTGCATATTGCCGTGTGGGGCATCCCCACCGCGATCTGCGCCTTCCTGATCCACGCCGTGCGCCTCAAGCGCCTGGACATGTGGCTGGAACGTGAAGTGGGCGGCAAGTCCGCCGCGACGGCAGGCACTGGCGCCGCGGCCAAGAGCGGGGAGTAAGCCATGATCATTTCCATCGACTATCTCTACTGGCTCGCCGGCCTGGTGCTGGCCATCACGGCCCTGATGACCTTCGCCGACCGCGACCATCCGCGCCGGCTCAGCACGGGCTTGTTCTGGGCGCTGTATGCGCTGGTCTTCCTCATCGGCGACAAGCTGCCGCCGGCCATCGTCGGCATCGGCGCCGTGGTGATGGCGCTGGTCGCGGGCTTTGGCGGCGTTGGCCACGGCAAGCACGGCACGCTGCCTGAGGGCGAGCGCCGCGCCTCGGCCAAGCGCCTGGGCAACAAGCTGTTCATCCCGGCACTGCTGATTCCGGTGGTGACCGTGATCGGCACGCTGCTGTTCAAGGACGTGAAGGTCGCCGGCCTGGCGCTGCTCGATCCCAAGAACGTCACCTTCGTCTCGCTCGGCATCGGCTGCCTGGCCGCGCTGGGCGTGGCGTGCTGGCTCACCCGCGACACGGTGGTGCAGGGCGTGCGCGAATCGCGCCGGCTGACCGAGTCGCTGGGCTGGGCGCTGGTGCTGCCGCAGATGCTGGCCATGCTCGGCCTGGTGTTCGCGGATGCCGGCGTGGGCAAGGCGGTGGCGCACCTGACCACGGCCTACATCAACATGGACTACAAGCTCGTGGCCGTGGTGGTGTACTGCGTGGGCATGGCGCTCTTTACCGTGATCATGGGCAATGGCTTTGCCGCCTTCCCGGTGATGACCGGTGGCATCGGCGTGCCGATCCTGGTGAACATGTTCCACGGCAACCCGGCGGTGATGGCGGCTATCGGCATGTTCTCCGGCTACTGCGGCACGCTGATGACGCCGATGGCGGCCAACTTCAACATCGTGCCGGCCGCGCTGCTGGAACTCGACGACAAGAACGCCGTGATCCGGGCGCAGGTGCCAACCGCGCTGATGATCCTGGTGGCCAATATCCTGCTGCTGTATTTCCTGATGTAAGAACGCGGGCCAACCGCGAATGATTGGCCCAAGGCCCGGGCAACCGGGCCTTGGGCCGGGAGTCCCTGCCATGCGTACCGTGCTGCTGACCGGCTTCGAGCCGTTCGAGAGCGAGCCCATCAATCCTTCCTGGGAAGCGGTGCGCGCGCTCGACGGCGTGCGCATCGGCAACGGGCCCGATGACCTGGACGCCGCGATCATCGTCGCGCGCCAGCTGCCCTGCGTATTTGGCGCGGCCAACGATGCGCTGGCCGACCTGCTCGACGCGATCAATCCCGTGCTGGTGATCGCGGTGGGGCAGGCGGGCGGGCGCCCGGAGATGTCGGTGGAGCGCGTGGCGATCAACGTCGACGACGCGCGCATTGCCGACAACGCCGGCGCGCAACCCGTCGACACCCGCATTGCCGAGGAAGGCCCGGCGGCGTATTTTTCCAGCCTGCCGATCAAGGCCATCGTGCGCGACATGCGCGCGGCCGGCGTGCCCGCATCGGTGTCGCAGACCGCGGGCACCTTCGTGTGCAACCACGTGTTCTACGGCTTGATGCACCTGCTTGCCACGCAAGGCGTGCCTGCCGGGATCCGTGGCGGCTTCATCCATATTCCCTATTTGCCTGAGCAGGCGGCGCGCCATCCGGGGCAGCCCAGCCTGTCGCTGGCATTGATGACCGAAGGCATCCGCTGCGCGGTGGCCACGGCGCTCTCAACCGCCACCGATATTCGCGAGCAGGGCGGCCAGACGCACTGAGGTGCGGCTCAGGCGCCCGGTGGTGTGGCAATCCTAGCGCTTGTTGCCATCACCGTCGCCATGACTTGCGCGCGCCGCCGCCAACCGCTTCGCCTTGCGCCGCGCGCGCCGCAGGCTGCGGCGATCCAGCTGGAATTGCTCGAAGCGCCAGATCAGGTAGAACAGCGCCGCGAATGGCCACATCCACCCCAGCCATTGCGACAGGCTGTTGAAGTGGATGAAGCGGCCTAGCCGCCAGCCTTGTTCCGAGATCCAGGAGTACGGATTGGCGGGCAGCAGGTTGGACAACATCACCAGCACCATCAGCGTGGCCAGCGCCAGCGCGCCGCGCAGCCAGCGCGGCAGCCGCAACAGCAATACCAGTACCAGCGAGCCTGTCAGCAGGGCAAAGCGGCCGCCTTCGGAGAGCCAGTTGAAGGCATTGTCGTCCGGGAATTGCAGCTCCGCCACCACGGCCTTGAGCAGCAGCGCGCCGGCCAGCAGGGCTGCCAGGATGCGCAGCATGGGCGCGTGCCTGCGCATGGCGGCCGAGGCGAACAGGCCGGTGCCGACCCAGGCGCATCCGGTGACGAGCGACTCCAGCAGCTGCTGTCCCTGTACGTCGTCTGGCCGCATGGCGTGCGGCTCGAACCAGGCCATGCGCAACTGGCGCAGCGAGCCGCGATCGATCAGCGCGGCGAGAAAGGCGCAACCACGGCGCCGCCCAGCAGGGCGCCCAGCGCATTGGTCATCAGGTCGATATTGGACGAGATGCGGTTGGGCAGCCAGGTCTGCAGCGCTTCCATGGTGCCCGACAGCAGCGTGCCCGCCACCAGCGCCAGCAGCACGGCGCGCAGGCCGGAGATGCGCGGGTGCAGGGACAGCACCACCAGCGCGCCAAGCGGGCAGTAGCCCAGCACGTTGGTGATGAGATCGAACCCGGTCAGGTAGCGCGGTTTGGGCGCGGTGATGAAGGCTAGCGGGGAGATGCCGTTGTCGGTCCAACCCGTGAACGGGTACAGGCTGCCGTAGACCACCAGCAAGGCGAAGCACAGCAGCCCCACCCGCGCCAGCGGCGAATGGCGCGGCGGGGGGGGCGGGGGGACGAGCGGCGCGGGAGCCGATGCCATGCGCGGCCCGCTTACTGCAGCGGCAGCGTAGCCACCCAGTCCAGGATCGCCGCAATGGCGGCATCGCTGCCGGTGGCCAGTGCCTTGACGCCGCCGGCGCCATCGGCCGTGGCGGCGGGCTGCGCCACCACGAAGGTCTTCTGCCCGATCAGCCCGCTACGGAATACCGTGGCGCGCACGCGGATCACGCCGCGGCTGGCGCTGGCGCTGTCGAACACCTGCTCGAACTCCAGCACGTCGATCTTGAGCGCCGGCGCGGTCGTGTCGCCTAACCAGGTCAGCGCCCCGCGCGAGGCCACGGCTTCGCGCAGGCGGTCGTCGAACAGGCGCACCGGCGACATCACCCAGCGCTGCGTGGCATAGGGCTGCAGGCGCTCAGCCTGGGCGTAGTGCAGCCGGTAGTACAGTGAGTTGCCGTCCAGCCAGGTCGGGCCATCGGTCTGCGCTACCCGCAGCTTGGGCAGGTGCACGGCATCAGGCGCGGCGCCTGCCGGCGGACCCAGATCGTAGGTGATGACGGGCGTGGAAGGGGCCAGGGCGCAACCGCCCAGCAGCAGGCAGGCCAGCGCGACGCCGGCGGCCAGCCGGCGCGGCAGGGCTGCGGTGCCGGGCATGTGGAGTCCGTCCGGCCGGGTTTGGGCATTGCGCATCATGATGTGCCTTGGTTTGCTCGAAGGGTTCGCAGCGCCAGCCTGGCGGGCCAGGCGTGGTGCGCGTGCGGCGAGTGCATAGGTGCGCGGCATGAGGGCTCCCAGGTTCGCGTCAGGGGGCCTGGAAGCCGGGCTCGCCCGGGCCCGGCACGGCGGCGGGGCCGCCAAACAGCACGCTGCGCGGGCTGTCGTTGAACTGGCTGGCGGCGCGATCGATGCTGCGCATGGTCTGGCGCGCATCGCGCGCGAGCCCGTTGACCTGCGGCAGCGTGTCTTGCGAGACGCCACCGGCGGCCGACTGCACCGAATCCGCCGCGCCTTGCAGGTCGCGCCCGACGCGGTCGATGGTGCGCATCACGGTCCCGCCAGGGCTGGCCAGCTCCTGGGTGAGGCGCCGCGTGGAGGCCAGCGTGGCGTTCAGGTTCTCGGTCACCTGCGGCAGCTGGCGCACGGCCGGCGCGATCGAGCTGGCCAGTTGCGAGTAGTCGTTGGCGGTCTTGTGCACCGAGCGGATCGCCTCCATCAGGTCGCGCCGGTTGTCGGCCTGGAACATGTCGGTCAACGAGCCCATGATCGTCTCCAGCTGCGTGAGCAAGGTGTCGCCGCGCTTTTCCAGCTCTTCGAAGAAGCCGGCCCGCATGGCGATGCGCGCTACCGACTTGGAGGAGGTGGCCAGGTGCGGCGACGGCGCGCCGCCTTCCTGCGCGGTGGTGTCGTCGAGCTGCACGTAGCCGATCCCGGTCACGCCCTGGAAGCCGAGCGTGGCATAGGTGGTGTGGGTGATCGGTGTGTCCTGGTTGACGCTGATGCGCACGATGATCTGGCCCGGCACGCTGGGATCGAAGCGGATCGATACCACTTTGCCCACGTCCAGCCCGCGGTACTTGACGTCGGCCTGCGGCCCCAGCCCGTTGACGGTGGAGCGGGTGATCAGGTCATACGGCACGCGCACCGCGTGGTCGCTGCTGAACCAGAAGATCGAGAACAGCACCAGGATGGCGAGGCCGATCGTGAACACGCCGGCGAGGAAGGCGTGTGACTTGTTTTCCATCATGCTTCTCCAGATTGCGGGCCTGCGGGTGCTGGCGCATGCATTGCCTCGCGCGTTGCGCCCGGCAATGCCGGGAGCGCCTGCATGGCGCGCTGCCCGCGCTCGCCCAGGAAATACTCGCGGATGAACGGGTGGTCGACATGCGCCAGTTCCCGGATCGGCAGCGCGGCCAGGACCTTGTGGTCAGCCAGCACCGCGACGCGGTCCGACAGCGCCACCAGGGTGTCGAGGTCGTGGGTCACCATCACCACCGTCAGGCCCAGCTCGTGGCGCAGTTCGCGGATCAGCGCCACATAGTCGTCCGAGGCCATCGGGTCCAGCCCGGCGGTGGGCTCGTCCAGGAACACCAGCTCGGGCTCCAGGGCCAGGGCCCGCGCCAGCGCCACGCGCTTGATCATGCCGCCGGACAGGTCGGACGGCATCTTGTCCGCATCCCGCGCCGACAGCCCCACCAGTTGCAGCTTGAGCAGCGACGAGGAGCAGATGAGATCGTCGGGCAGGGTGCGAAGTTCACGCAGCGGCAGGGCGATGTTGTCGATCACGGATAGCGCGGAGAACAGCGCGCCGCGCTGGAACTGCAGGCCCCAGCGGTTGCGCAGCGCTTGCAGCCGGGCCGCGTCGAGCTTGGTCAGGTCTTCGCCGAACACACGGATGGTGCCCGAGGTGGGCCGCTCCAGCCCCACGATCTGGCGCAGCAGCACGGTCTTGCCGCTGCCCGAGCCGCCCACGATGGACAGCACTTCACCGCGGTACACATCGAGGTTGAGGTGGTCGTGCACGACTGCTTCGCCAAAGCGCTTGACCAGGTCGCGCACCTCGAGCACGGTGGTGCGCGGGGCCTGCTGCACGATGCCGGAGGCCGGCGTTGCGGATGTGGCCGCGGCGGATGTGGCGGTAGTCATAGGCCGATGTCCTTGAACAGGATGGCGAAGATGGCATCAGCCACGATCACCACGGTGATCGAGGTCACTACCGAGGCGGTGGTGCCTTCGCCCAGGCTGCGCGTGTTGGGCTCGATGCGCAAGCCGAAATGGAGGCCCATCCACAGGTTGGCCACCGGCACCGCATCGGGCAGCGCGCGCAGGAAGAAGGCCGCGCTGATATCCAGCTGGAAGTGGGCGGCCAGCATGCCGCCGGTCAGCGCCAGCACGTCGGTCCACGCCACCAGCAGCGGCATGGCGATGGCCAGCGCGATCACGCGCGGCATGATCAGCCGGAAGCCATGCGAGATGCCCATCACGCGCATCGCGTCGAGCTCCTCGGTGACCCGCATCACGCCGATCTGCGCGGTGATGGCCGAGCCCGAGCGCCCGGCGATCAGGATGGCCGCCAGCACCGGGCCCAGCTCGCGGATCACCGCCATGCCGAGGATGTTGACGATGAAGATGCTGGCGCCGAAGGTGCGCAGCTGGTTGGCCGACAGGTACGACAGCACGATGCCGATCAGGAAGCCTACCAGCGCCGTGATGCCAAGCGCCTTGTAGCCGACGTTGTAGATATTGGCGGAGATTTCGCGCCACGGGCCGCGCTGCGGCGCGCGCGCCAGGCGCAGCAGGTCGAAGGCCAGCTGGCCCAGCATGGTCACGCCGTTGCCGAGCTGCGAGAACATGGACAGGATCGAGGCGCCTAACAGTGTCACCGGATTGAACCGGTCCACCATGTGCTTCTTCCAGTTCTCGCGGCGCAGCCCCGCGATGCGCGTAAAGACGCGGCGCTGGGCTTCGTTGGCTTCGAGCTTCTCGGGCAGCTTGCCGCCCCAGGCCTGCCACATCAGTTGCGCGCCGATATGGTCGAGCCGGGTGAGGCTCGCCATCGACCAGTGCGCATCCGTGGCGATCGCGTGCAGCTCCTTGCGCAGCGCGCTGGCGTGATGGCAGTCGGAGAGCGCAAGCGCCGTCCAGTCGCCGCGCAGCCGCACGGTTTGTGCTCCGTCCGCGCGCGTCACTTCAATGGCTGGCGTGGTAGGGCTTTCCAAAGGATGGGAGGAAGTGATGGGCAAGTCCCGATTCTATGCCACCCGCAGCATCAGCGGGCGTCCGGAGCGCCTCGGCCTTGGATTTGCACGGCTACAATGCGTAGCAGTTTGTCCCATTTTTGCTGCCCATCGTCGATCCGCATGCCCGCTGACAAATCCTTGCCCATGCCAGACTCGCCTTCTGCGGCCGCTGCGGCCGCTGCGCCCGCGCCAGCCTGGCGCATCGACCCCGACCGCCTGCGCGCCGCGCTCACCGGCGCCGCGCGCGGCTGGGCGCTCGATGTGGTCGAGGAGACAGGCTCCACCAACGCCGACCTGACGCTGGCCAGCCGCGCCGCGCCGTGGGCCGAGTCCGCCACGCTGCGCCTGGCCTACCGGCAGACCGCCGGGCGCGGCCGCCAGGGCCGTCCATGGCAGGGGCAGGCCGGGCTGACGTTTTCGGTCGCGCTGCCCTTGCCGCTGGCGCCCTCGCAGTTGAGCGGGCTGAGCCTGGCGGTGGGGCTGGCGCTGGCCGAGGCGCTGGCCGACTGCGACGCGCGGCTGGGCGCCGCCGTTGGCCTGAAATGGCCCAACGACCTGCAGATCGACGGCCGCAAGCTGGCCGGCATCCTGATCGAATCGGTGCCGGCCGGGCCGCAGCGGGTCTGGGCGGTGATCGGCATCGGTCTGAACCTGGTGCGCGATGCGCAGATGGAAGCCGCGCTCGGGCGCGGCCTGGCCGGCGTGACCGAATTCCTGCCGGGTTGCGACCCTACCGTGCTGCTGGCTGCCGTGCTGAACCGGCTGGCGGTGATGCGCGAGGATTTCCTGGCGCAGGGCTTTGCGCCGATGGCGCCCCGCTGGTCCGCGCGCGACGCCTACCGCGACCAGCCGGTGCGGCTGCTGCACGACGGCCGCGTGCAAGCCGAAGGCCTGGCGCGCGGCGTGGACGGCGACGGCCACCTGCTGCTTGAAACGCCGGCTGGCCTGGAGCGCATCTCCAGCGGCGAAGTCTCGCTGCGCCCGGCGCACGACGGGGCGGGCGCATGAGCGGCGCGTCCGCCGGCATGCCGCGCGCGCCGCAACTGCTGATCGATATCGGTAATACCCGCCTGAAATGGGCCTGGTGCGACGAGGCCTGGTCCGGCGCCGTGCTGCACGAGGCCCCGTTGCCCACGCCCTGGCCGCACGGCGGCGCGGGGGTCAGCAACGTGGCCGGCCCGGCCATCGCGGCCAGCCTGCAAGCCACGCTCGATACCGTGTTCGGCGCCGGCACCAGTGTGAACTGGGTACGCTCGGGTGCGCGCTTCGGCGGCCTCGTGAACGGCTACCGGGAACCCACGCAGCTTGGCGTCGACCGCTGGATCGGCAGCATCGGCGCGCGTTGCTACCGCCCCGAAGGCGCGCTGCTGATCGTCACCGCCGGCACCGCCACCACGCTCGACGTGGTGAGCGCGCAGGACCGTTTCGAAGGGGGCCTGATCCTGCCCGGGCTGGACCTGATGCTGGGCGCGCTGGCGCGCAACACCGCGCAGTTGCCGAGCCTGGATGCGAGCGATGCCGGGCTGGCCACCCCATGGGCAGACAACACCCGCGATGCCATTGCCGCCGGCTGCCTGGCGGCGCAGGCCGGTGCGGTGGAGCGCACCTGGCGCGCGCTGTGCGAGCGCGGGCCGGTCCGCTGCCTGCTCTCCGGCGGCGCGCGCCATGTGCTGGCCAACGCGCTCTCCATGCCGTTCGAGATGCACGATAATCTCGTGCTGCTCGGCCTGCATGTGATGGCCTCGCAAAGCCCGGTCGGCACAGCGGGTTGAGCCGCATCACATCACATCGCTTTCCTCACCCGTCGCTCCTCCCCTGCATCGCCCCCAATGCTCCAACGAAGCCTCTTAATCCTGCTGGTCCCGGTCAACGCGCTGCTGCTGGCTGCGGTGCTGGGCGCGTTCGGCCCGCAGCCGCTGGCCGGCTGGATGGAAAGCGCGCGCGAGCCCGAACGCGCCGCCCAGCAGGTGCGCGCCGAACGCTTCCGCCAGATGCCGCAGGCTAGCGACGAACGGCCGGCATCCGCACCCGCCGCCAAGCCCGCAACAACCGCTGCCACTACGCAAGCCGCCGCGCCAGCCATGGCTTGCGTCGAGATCGGCGGCTTCAACGGGGAAATGGTGCGCAAGGTGGCCGATGAGCTGGCCGGGGCGCCGCCCGGCGCCTGGCGAGTCGAACAGTTCGAGCGGCAAGAGCAGGCGCGCTGGTGGGTCCACCTTGCCGGCGCAGGCATCGCGCGAGAACCTGCAGCGCAAGCTCGGTGAGTTGCGCCGGCGCAATATGCGCGAGCACGGCGTGCGCACCGCGGTGCTGACCGATACGCCGCATCCGCTGACGCGCCAGTGGCTGCGCGTGCACAACGCCGACGCGGCACTGCGCACGCGGCTGGACGAGATGCGCCAGCGCTATGGCGCGCAGGACTTGCTGACCTGCACCTGAGACCTGAGCCGCGCGTCAGCGCTGGCTGCTTCGCTCAGCTGCCCTGGCGTACCTTGGACAATAGCTTGGTGGTGGAACGGTCGTGCAGGAACGCAATGGCATGCGCCTGGCCGCCCCAACTGCGCACCAGCCGGGTTTCTTCCAGCGTGTCGATGTCGTAATCGCCGCCCTTGACGTAGATGTCCGGGCGCACCAGCCGGATCAGCTCGACCGGCGTTTTCTCGCGGAACATCACGACCAGATCCACCGAGGCCAGTGCTGCGATCAGCGCCATGCGATCCGATTCGTGGTTCAGGGGACGGTCGTCGCCCTTGCCGAGCATGCGTACCGAGGCGTCGCTATTGACACCGACCACCAGGCTGGCGCCCAAGGCCTTGGCTTGCGCCAGGTAGGTGGCGTGGCCGCGGTGGAGGATGTCGAAGACGCCGTTAGTGAAGACCAGCGGGCGGGGCAGGGTGGCCAGCTTTTCTGCCAGGGCTTGCGGGGTATCGGGGGGGACTAGCTTGGATTCGAAGGATGGCATGGTGGGGGGAAGCCGATGCGTTTTGGGGCGGTGGGTTTTCGCAATTGGTGTCGGGGGGGGGTTGGGCTTCAACTTCAGCTGCAACTTCAGCTGCAACTTCAGCTTCAACTTCAGCTTCAACTTCAGCTTCAACGGCTTAACGTCAAGGGCAACTTCAACGGCAGTTTCACCCCCCCTGCGGGGCGGCGACCTACTTTCTTGTCTCGCCAAGAAAGTAGGCAAAGAAGTTAAGCCATTGAATTTGAAGCCGATTTTGCAGTTTCAGTTGCCGCAACAACTAACAACAACCCACCAATCCCAAACTCCAACACCCCCCAAAAAACAAAACCCCATCATCCGATGGGGCCCGTCCCGCCGAAGGCGCCAAAACCCAGCCCCCCAGCAAAAATCCAGCTTTACGCCTGCGCCGGCTGCGCACCACCCGCCGCCGCCTGCAACTGCACATTCAACTCCTTCCGATACCGGTTCAAATCCTGCACCGTCTCGAAAGTGCGCTCGAACAACAGCGACATGTTGTGCAGGATCCGCTCGATCACCTTCTTCTCCCAGCCTTCGTCGAAGCGGATCTGCTCGTCGAGCCAGTGCTCGAGCCAGTCCGGGTCCGGCAGGCGCGACTGAATGGTGTCGTTGGGGAACAACGCTTTGTTGACGTGCAGGTTGGTCGGGTGCAGCGGCTTTTCAGTGCGGCGGGCGGAGGCCATCAGCACGCCGATCTTGGCGAAGGCCGAGCGGGCGCTGTCGCCGAACTGGTTCAGGTACTTCTTCATGTAGCGCAGGTAGGCGCCGCCGTGGCGGGCCTCGTCCTGCGACAGGGTACGGTAGATCTGCTTGATCACCGGCTCGGTGTGCCATTCGGCGGCACGGCGGTACCAGTGGTTGAGGCGGATCTCGCCGCAGAAATGCAGCATCAGGGTTTCCAGCGGCGGGGCCGGGTCGAACTCGAAGCGCACGGCGTGCAGCTCTTCTTCGGTCGGCACCAGGTCCGGGCGGAAGCGGCGCAGGTATTCCATCAACACCAGCGAATGCTTCTGCTCTTCAAAGAACCAGATGCTCATGAAGGCCGAAAAGTCGGAATCGTGGCGGTTGTCGCGCAGGAACATCTCGGTGGCGGGCAGGGCCGACCATTCCGTGATGGCATTCATGCGGATCGTCTTGGCCTGGTCGTCCGTGAGCAGGCTCGCGTCGAAGGAATCCCAGGGGATGTCCTTGTCCATGTGCCAACGTACCGCTTCCAGCGATTTGAACAGTTCGGGGTAGAGCATGGTAAGCCTTTGAAATTACGGGCAGATTCTACCAGATGCGAATTATTCCCAATGCCCTTTTTAAGCGCAAAGGATGGGGATGTTTGCGGCTGAACCTGCTCGATGCCCAATTTATGGGCGAATACCGCGCCTTTCCCTTGTTTTGCTGGCGGGGAAAAGAGCCTTATGTGTTGCTCTGATCCGGGCCCGGCATTGCGGGAAGCCTGCCGTGCCATTCATTCAGGCAGTCACACCGGCAGGTGGTTCGACATCAAGTGTAACCGTCCGCGCGGGCGTTGAGTCTGTGTCGTTGCCATGATCGGGCGGGATGATGTCATAGAGGAATGCCGCCAGCTCGTGCTGTTGCGCCAGGGCGTCTTTCTCGCCCAGGTTGATCAGGGCCTGGGTGAACTCGGGCTCGAACAGCAGGTAGCTGGCAAAGGCCGCGCCGCGCGCTTCGGTGCCGCCCAACGGCGTCAGCAGGGCGCGCACGGTGCGGGGCAGTTGCTGCACATGCTCCGCGGCAATGGACTCGATGGGCTCGCTGGGCGAGACCGTCATCACCTGCACCGGGCGCCAGCCTTCCTTGTCGTTGGCGATCTCCGGCATGCGCGAGAGCAGGCTGTTGATGTGCTGCAGCCGCTCCAGGTCCGCGGAAAGGCCGTCGAGGAAGATGCTGGCCAGGGCCTGGCCGCCCACCTGCGCCAGCGACGGATAGCCGCCGGCCGGCACGGTGTCGAACCAGCCAGGACGCTGGCGCGAGGCCGCGCCGATGGCCAGGATGCGCGAGGCGCCAAGGTGGATGGCGGGCGACAAGGGTGACATCTGGCGCATGGTGCCGTCGCCGAACCACTCATGGTGCCCTTCCAGTTCCAGCGGCAGCGCGGGGAACAGGAAGGGGATGGAGGACGACGCCAGCAGGTGGTCCACGCCGATCCTGGCCTCCACGGCCAGCCGCTGGCTGCGGCGCCACGGATGGATGCGGCGGTGCGACTGGTAGAAGGTGACGTGGCGCCCGGTGGTGTACGACAGCGCCGTCACGGCAAAGGCCTGGAGGTCGCCGGCGTCCAGGCTGGCCTGCACCCGCTCGGAGTCGAACAGCTCGCTGAGCAGGCTGCCTAGCGGCGTGTTGTCGAACAGCGCCCGCGGCGCGCGCCGGGTGGCCCAGCCGAAGGCCAGTGCGGAGAGCCAACGCGCGCCGGACACACCCACGCCGACGATGCCGGTGCGGTAGACGTCCTCGGCGTGGATGCCGCTCCACAGCGCGGCCAGGCTATCGGCCGCGGCGCGGAAGTTCGCGGCATGGATCGCCAGGCCGGCGCCGTTGATGGCGCCGGCCGACGTGCCGCAGATGATGTCAAAGGGAATACGGCCACGATCGCAGCCGTGCTGCGCGGCAATGCGCGCAAGGCCGCGCAGCACGCCGGCCTGGTAGGCGGCACGGGCGCCGCCGCCCATCATGATCAGCGCGGTGGTCTTCACTGCAGGCGTTGGCTCCGAAGAGGGATCATGGGGATTGCGTGGCTGGGGTGCGGCTCAGGCTCAGGACGGCTCGCCGGAAGTATCGGCCACGCCATCGGGGTTGCCTTGCGGCTCGGCGGGCTTGGCCGCCGCGGATTTCTTGCCGGCCGGGCGTGTGGCCTTGGGCGCAGGTTTGGTGGCCGGCTTGGCGGCCGGTTTAGCCGCAGCCTTGGTGCCGGCAGCCTTGCTGGCCGGCTTGTGGGCCGGCCTGGCCTTGCTGGCAGGCGCCTTGCCTTGCGGCTTGGCGGCAGGCGCGGGAGCGGCTTCGGGCGTGGCCGCGCCAGGCATGCCTGGCATGCCAAAGGCGCCCAGGTTGCCGAGATTTCCAAACGGCGACATGCTGGCCGTGGCGGCGCTGCTGGCGATCTGGTTGAACTGTTGCTGCAGCACATCCCACCACAGGTTGGCGTCCGGCGGGGTGGCGCCGTCCTGGCCGCCCTCCTGGCCGGACGCGGAGGCAGGCTCTTGCGCCCGGCTACTTTCGGGCGCGTCGGGGCCGTTGTCTTCCTCGTCCTCGTTTTCCTCGACCGTGGGCTCGGGCCACACGCGCTTGGCCGCCGGGGGCTCGGCGGGTTGCTGGTAGGGTGCCGCGCTGGGCGAGTTGGCCGCGCGCGCCACGTTCTCCATCGCGTTTTGCATCGCCTCCGGCGAGAGCGCGGTGCCGATGGTCTGCAGCGCCACCAGGGTGGCGCGCTGCACTTCCAGGCCCTGGATGGTGGTGCGCAGCAGGTTGGTGTTGAGCTGCAGCCAGCCTTCCACGGCCTTGAGATCGTGGATGCGCTTGTCGACGTCCTCCAGGTTCATCGGCGGGGTCATGGCCTGCAGGCCAGGCATCAGCCCGCCCGGCATGCCGGCGGCGCTGCCCCACATCTTGCGGAGGAACTCGAAGCCGTTGGTGAAATCTGGAATCTGGCCGAACATGGTCTCGCCTCCGGGGTCGGCAGCCGGCGGCGCCGGCTGCGGAACTGCATTGATCGGAACTACATGCGTTACTCGAACTGCGGCGGCCGCTTTTGCCGCAGGCTGGCTACGCCTTCCTGCACATCGGGGCCGGCAAAGCCCATGAATTCCAGTGCCAGCGAGGCATCGAACGCCGGGCCCGCCATGCGCAGCCAGTTATTCAGCGCGTACTTGGTCCAGCGGATCGCCGTCTGCGACCCGGCGGCCAGCCGGCGCGCCACATCGAAGGCGCGCTCGACCAGTTCATCCTCGTCCACGGTCAGCGACACCAGCCCGATGCGCTCGGCCTCTTCGCCGCTCACCGACTCGCACAGCATCAGATAGTACTTGGCCTTGGCCATCCCGCACAGCAGGGGCCACACGATTGCGGCATGGTCGCCCGCCGCCACACCCAGGCGCGTATGGCCGTCGACAATGCGCGCGGTCCTGGCCGCGATCGAGATGTCGGCCAGCAGGCCAGCCACCAGCCCGGCGCCGACCGCCGGGCCGTGCATGGCCGACACGATCGGCTTGTCGCAATTGATCACGTTGTAGACGAGGTCTCGCGCCTCGTGCCACACGCGGGTGCGGGTGGCAAAGTCGTTGGCCATGTCTTCGACCAGGGACAGGTCGCCACCTGCCGAGAAGCCCTTGCCTTCGCCGCGGATCAGCGCCACGCGCACCTCCGGATCGGCCGACACATCGCGCCAGATCTCCGCCAGCTCGCGGTGCATATTGGCGTCGGCGGTGGCCAGCTTGCGGTTGGCGGACTGTTGCGCGCCCATCACGATCTCGAGGATGGGGCCGTGCCGGCGCAGGGTGAGCGCCTGGTAGCGGTCGTAGCGTGGCGACAACGGCGCGTTGCCCGCGGGGGACTCGGCACTGGGGGCGGAAGACGGCGGGGGCGCTTGCGGAGGGATTGCGGTCATGGGGCAGCGATGGCCGTGGCCATTCCTTGGTGACGCGTGGGGGCCGGACCGCGAGAAACGGCCTGGGACGCCGCCGGTGGCTGCCTGGCGCAGTCGGCGGCAATTAGCCAACCGTTCGGTTGGTCAATTATAAGCACTCCCATCGCCGCGCGGCCAGCGGCAAGCGCATGGCCCGCGGGTTCCAGCTCAGGCTCAGTTCTTTGCGGACACCAGCTGGTCGATCGCGCCGAACACCGAGCGGCTCTGCGCGTCGAACATCTCGATCTTGACGGCGTCGCCGAACTTCATGAAGCCGGTGACCGGCTGGCCGCCGTCGATGATCTCCAGCATGCGCTTCTCGGCGATGCAGCAGTAGCCCTTGCTGCGGTCGACATTGGAGATGGTGCCCGAGCCGACAATGCTACCTGCACGCACATTGCGCGTCTTGCAGATATGCGCGATGAGCTGGCCGAAATCGAACACCATGTCGGTGCCGCAGTCGGGCGCGCCCACCTTCTTGCTGTTCCAGTGGACGGTCATGGGCAGGTGCACGCGGCGCTCGCGCCAGGCCTCGCCCAGTTCGTCGGGCGTGACCGCCACTGGCGAGAAGGCGGTAGCCGGCTTGCTCTGGAAGAAGCCGAAGCCCTTGCCCAGCTCGGCGGGGATCAGGTTGCGCAGAGACACATCGTTGGCCAGCATGATCAGCCGGATGGCGTCGGCAGCCTGCTCGGGCTTGGCACCCATCTTCACGTCGCCGGTAATGACGGCGATCTCGGCCTCGAAGTCGATGCCGAAGGCTTCGCTGGCGCACACGATATCGTCATGCGGGCCGATCATGTCGTCGGAGCCGCCCTGGTACATCAGGGGGTCGGTCCAGAACTCCGGCGGCATCTCGGCGCCACGCGCGCGGCGCACCAGCTCCACGTGGTTCACGTAGGCCGAGCCGTCGGCCCACTGGTAGGCGCGCGGCAACGGGGCCATGCATGCCTTGGGGTCGAAGGCGAAGGGATGGCGCGCGCGTCCCGCGTTCAAGGCGTCGTAGACGTCCTGCAACTGCGGCGCGTAGAAGTTCCAGTCGTCCAGTACGGTCTGGAGCTTGCCGGCGACATCGTTGACGAAATGGGCGGTCTTCAGGTCGCGCGAGACGACCACGAGCTGGCCGTCGCGCGAGCCGTCCTTGAGGGTGGCGAGTTTCATGTATGCAATACGTTAAAAAAGCAGGGAAAGCAGGGAAAGCAGGTAAAGCAGAAAAAGCAGCCCGCTAGTCTACCGTGCTGCCCTTGGCCTTGATCAGCTTGCCCCAGCGCTCGGCTTCGGCATGCGCGTACTGCGCGAACTCCTCGGGGGTGCTGGAGACCGGCTCCACGCCGATGCCTTCGAAGCGCTTCTGCACGTCGGCGCTCTTGAGCGCCTTCACCAGTTCGGCATTCAGTCGGGCCACCACCGGCTTGGGGGTGCCGGCCGGCACCACCACGCCTTGCCAGGCATAGGCTTCGAAGCCGGGCACGCCGGCTTCGGCCACCGTTGGCACTGCCGGCAGGGCTGTCAGGCGCTTGGGCGTGGCCACGCCCAGCGCGCGCACCTTGCCAGCCACCACGTTCTGCTGGCCGGAGGCCAGGTCAAGGAACATCAGCTCGACCTGGCCGGCAAGCAGGTCCTGCACCGCCGGCGCGGCGCCCTTGTAGGGCACGTGGGTCATCCTGGTCTTGGTCTGGTCCATGAACAGCTCCATGGCCAGGTGGTGCGGGCTGCCCGCGCCGGGCGAGGCGAAATTCACCTTGCCGGGGTTCTTCTGCACGTACTCGATGGCTTCCTTGAGCGTGCGCGCGGGGAAGTTCGGCGTCGCCACCAGGATCAGCGGAAAGCGCGCCACCATCCCCACATGCACGAAATCCTTGTCGGCGTTGTAGGGCAGCTTCTTGTACAGCGACGGATTGGCCGCCAGGGTGGCGGTGTCGGCGGTCAGCAGCGTGTAGCCGTCGGGCTTGCTGTGCGCCACCGCGTCGGCACCGACAATGGTGGCCGCGCCCGGGCGGTTGTCGATCACCACCTGCTGGCCCAGTGCCGGCGTGATGGCCTGGCCCAGCGTGCGCGCCACCACGTCGGTGCCGCCGCCGGCCGGGTAGGGCACTACCCAGCGTATCGGCTGGGCGGGCCAACTGTCGGCGGCGCGGGCGGGCTGGACCGCGGCGGCGCCCAGCGTCAGCGCGGCCAGCAGCGGCGCGGCCCAGGCGCGCCATGCTGGCAGGGCAGGGCGTTGGCCGAAGGGGAAAAGGCGGATCATCTTCGTCTCCTGTAGAAAGCGGCCGCGCCGCGCCATCTGGATGGGATGGCGGCATGCCCGCGCCGGTATTGGCCGGTGCCGAAGAGATCGATTCACCCGGACCTGTATTTGTGCGCCCAAAGTCTACCGACGGTTTAAAAATTGGTAAATCGATTTCGCTATAGTAAATTTATGTCCCAGCCGGCGTGATCGGCGCCGCCGCGCGCAAGCGCAGGTGTGATACATGGGTTACTTTCTCAATTTACTGCCACCCGTTGCCGCATGACCGAACTCGAAGAAGACGATTCCAAGCTGCGTTCCGGCATCCAGTCGATCGAGGTTGGCTTCAAGCTGCTGCAGGCGCTTGCCGCATCGCCGCGCGCCATGATGCTGCGCGACCTCGCCGCCGCCGCCGACATGAACCCGGCCAAGGCGCACCGCTACCTTGTCAGCTTCCAGCGGCTCGGCGTGGTGGTGCAGGACCCGGTTGGCGGGCGCTACGACCTCGGGCCTTTCGCGCTGCAACTGGGCCTCGCCGGCCTGAACCGGCTCGATCCGGTCAAGAAGGCCCGCCCGATCCTGTCGCAATTGCGCGACGAGATGGACCAGACCATCGGCATCGCGGTCTGGGGCAACCACGGCCCGACCATTGTGCATTGGGAGGAATCCAGCCATCCGGTCACGGTCAGCTTGCGCCTGGGCGACGTGATGCCCATGCTCAACTCCGCCACCGGCCGGCTGTACGGCGCCTATCTGCCGAAACAACAAACGCGGCCGCTGGTCGAACGGGAACTGGCGGAGCGCGGCCATGACGATATTCCGGACCTGCCGCGCTCGCTGGCCGACTATGACGTGGTCTGCGAAGACGTGCGCGCCCACGGCGCGGCGCGCGTCAAAGGTGGCGTGCTGCCGGGCATCAATGCGTTCTCGATGCCGGTCTTCGACGCCAACGGCCACGTGGCAATGGCCCTGATCGTGCTGGGCGCGCAGAGCGTATTCGATGCAGAATGGGGCGGTGCGGTCGACCGTCATGTACGCGATATTGCCCGGCAGATTTCTTCGGAGCTTGGTTATCTTGATGGCAGCCCGACGAGCGGGCCGAACGGCCCTTCCCCGTAAGCCGACCCCGCGCCGCCTGCGCTGGGCGGTTGCGCTTGCGCTGGTGCTGGCCGCCACCTGCTGGCGGTGCTGGGCCTGCTGCATATGCCCGGGCTGCCGCGGGACCCGACCGCGCCGCCGCCGCTTGAAGCCATCCTGCTGCCGCCGCCGGCGCCACCGGCGCCCATCGCGCCGCCGCACCCGGCCCCGGTCGCACCGAAGCGGGCGCCGGCTGCGCGCGCCGAGCCGGCGCCCACAGCGCACTTCGATCGCGCCGCCGGCACGCTCGTCTTCGAGGGGCGCGGCAAGCAAGAGCCGTTGCCGGCCGCGGGCCAGGACCGATTCAGCGTGTTCCTGCAACTGGTGGGGCTGGTGCGGGGCAATCCGCAGCGCTATGCCACGCCCGGCGCGACGGAAACCTTCGATGTGGCGGATACGCGTGACCTGGAGCCCATGCAGGTGCAGTATGTGGGGGACGAGGATGTCGATACAGGTCATGGCACGGTACGGGCCAAGCACTTCGTGCGCCTGCCGCGCCATGCCAACGATCGCCGGCGCGTCGAGGTATGGCTGGCGCAGCCGCTGCAATGGATGCCGGTGAAGCTGCGCCAGACCGAGCCTGACGGCACCCAGATCGAGCTCGTCTATCGCGATAGCGAATCGTTGCACTGAGGAGTCTGCAAGCCGTACTCAAGCCGTACTCAAGCCGTCCGCAAGCCGCGGCATTGGCCGCCGCTGTGGTTCACCGTGTTTTCACCAACATCCGGAGACCCGTCATGAGCGCCACCCTGCCACCATCCGAAACCCGCCGCGTGCGTCTGCAGGTTCGCATCGACGGGGGCGACGGCCCCTGGGTGGTCCTGGCGCATGCGCTGGGCGCCAATCACACCTTGTGGGACGCCACGGCGCGCCACCTGGCGCCGCGCTATCGCGTGCTGCGCTACGACCTGCGCGGGCACGGCCAGAGCGATGCGCCGATCGGCGCCTACTCGATGATCCGCCTGGCCGATGACGTGGCTTGCCTGATGGATGCGCTGGAGGTGCCGGCCGCGCATTTCGTCGGCGTCTCGGTGGGCGGCATGATTGGCCAGACTGCGGCTGTGCGCTACCCCGAGCGTTTGTTGTCGCTGACCCTGGTCGACACCGTCAACCGCACGCCACTGGATGCCCACGCAATGTGGCATGAGCGCATCGGCCATGTGGAAGCGCACGGCATGGCGGGCGTCGCCGACAGCACCATGCAGCGCTGGCTCAGCGCGGCGTTCCGGGGCGCGCATCCGCAGGAAACGGCCCGCGTGCGCGAGATGCTGCTGGGCACGCCCGTGCACGGCTACGTGGGAACCGGCCAGGCCATCATGGCATTTGACCTGGTCGGGGCGATTTCGCGCATTCATTGTCCTACTCTGGTAGTGGCCGGCGAGGAGGACCTGGGAGCGCCGCCCGAGATGGCACGCGAGATCGCCGCCGCGATTCCCGGTGCCCGGCTCGAAATCCTGCCGCATGCCGCGCACCTTGCACATATCGAGCAGGCGGATCGTTTTCATGCGGTGCTGGATGCGTTTCTTGGCAACGCGGCTTGCGGCGCACAGTGCGATATACCCTGAAACCAAACGTGGCGATCAGCGGCAGAACAGCGGGCGATATCTTTCCCACCAAACTCAAGAACTTGCTGGGACGGCCGTTGCCCAATGTAGTGAGGGAACGCTTAAAACTCGCGGTTTGCCTAAGCAGAACTTGAAAACCCGGCAAACACCCTCAGCTTGGAGGTGAAATCGCGGAGGGCAACCGGCCAGTGTGCCGGTTATCGAAATAATCAGTCGCCCGCCGCTTGACCCATGACAGCCAGGAGGTATGCCATGCAAATGATCTACAACAGCGACAATTACTGCATTGTCGAGTTTGGTGCGGATGTCGAGCATGCGCCTCTTGCCTCTGGCGGCTATGAAATCGTGGACAAGAATCTGAAACGCGAGATTTTCCTCGGTGGCCAGATGGCCGAGAGCTTTCGCGCGGACGTGACACGTCTGATCGAAAGCGAGCCGTCGGTGGAAGAGGTGGATGATTTCCTTGGCAAGTTCGACACAGTGATGATTCACCCGCTAGTGATGCACTAGGCGCCACGGCTGCCGTTGCCGGCTTTCCGCCGAGTGGCGGGCCGGCGAGCCAGCCCATGGAGAAAATAGCAAGAAGCCCGCGCATGGCGCGGGCTTCTTGCTTTCAGGATCCGTTCCCGGCCGCCTTCCGGCCATTCAATACTGCTCCCAGGGCAGCCCGGCGTGACGCCAGCCGTTGAGGGTGTTGCGGTGGCGCTCGGCGTCCAGGTCGCCTTCGAAGCCATGCAGCACGTTATAGACGGTGGAGAATCCGGCGCCCTCCAGGGCGCGCGCGGCGGCCGTCGAGCGGTTGCCGCTGCGGCAGATCAGCAGCACCGGGCGTGCCGAGGCCTGTCCCGCGAGCTTCTTCACCGACTGTACGAAATGCGGGTTCACCTCCCAGTCCGGGCCATCGTTCCAGGGCACGTTATGCGCCCCCTTGGGGTGCCCCACGAAGAGGTACTCCATTTCGCTGCGGCAATCGATGAAGAGCGCGTCGGGCGACTCGCTGAGGAGCGTCTGCGCGTCGCCGGGGCTGAGGTGTTGCATGGGCAAGGCTTTCCGTTGATGGCAATGTGGGGAATGTGTCCCAGTGTAGGGCCGGGCGGTGTCGCGCGGCAACCCGCGAGCGTCGCCGGCGGCACCGGCCGGCGGCTGCCGATATTCCGCAAACCATTGATGTAACTGATAAAATCGCAGTCTTTTCTCTTGCTGTCGAGCCCCACATGAGCGCCGCCCCACGTTCCGCCTCGCTTCCTCCCGCGCGCCCCTACACCCGGGCGGCCAACCTGCCCGCCCTGCTGCGCGAGCGCATCCTGATCCTGGACGGTGCCATGGGCACCATGATCCAGCGCTACAAGCTGACCGAAGCGGATTACCGCGGCGAGCGTTTCGCCGGGCACCATGTCGACGTCAAGGGCAACAACGAGCTGTTGCTGCTGAGCCGCCCGCAGGTCATCAGCGAGATCCACGAGCAGTACCTGGCTGCCGGCGCCGACCTGATCGAAACCAATACATTTGGTGCGACGGGCGTGGCGCAGGAAGACTACAAGATGGCGGACCTGGCGTACGAGATGAACGTCGTTGCCGCCAGGCTGGCGCGCGAAGCCTGCGACAAGTACAGCACGCCCGACAAGCCGCGCTTCGTGGCCGGCGCCTTCGGGCCTACGCCCAAGACCGCCAGCATCTCGCCGGACGTGAACGACCCGGGCGCGCGCAACGTGACCTTCGAGGAACTGCGCCACTCGTACTACGAGCAGGGCAAGGGCTTGCTTGAAGGCGGCGCCGACGTGTTCCTGGTGGAAACCATCTTCGACACGCTCAACGCCAAGGCCGCGCTGTTCGCCATCGACCAGCTCTTCGAGGACACCGGCGAGCGCCTGCCCGTGATGATCTCGGGCACGGTCACCGACGCCTCCGGCCGCATCCTCTCCGGCCAGACGGTGGAAGCGTTCTGGAACAGCCTGCGCCATGCCCGCCCGATCACCTTCGGCCTGAACTGCGCGCTCGGCGCCACGCTGATGCGTCCGTACATTGCCGAGCTGGCCAAGATCTGCGATGCGGCCGTATCGTGCTACCCCAATGCCGGCCTGCCCAACCCGATGAGCGATACCGGTTTCGATGAAACCCCGGAGGTCACGTCGGCGCTGGTGGAGGAGTTCGCCGCGTCCGGCCTGGTGAACCTGGTGGGCGGCTGCTGCGGCACCACGCCCGAGCACATCGCCGCCATCGCCGAGCGCGTGGCCAGCAAGAAGCCGCGCGCCTGGCCCAGCCAGTACCGCGCCGCCGCCTGAACATGCATCGCGAGCCCACAGAACAAGATCAAGCCATGACCAACGATACCCTGCCGCCGCGTCCGATGCGCCTGTCCGGCCTCGAGCCTTTCACCATCGATGAAGACACGCTCTTCGTCAACGTCGGCGAGCGTACCAACGTCACCGGCTCCAAGGCCTTCGCCCGCATGATCCTGAACGGCCAGTTCGACGAGGCGCTGGTGGTAGCCCGCCAGCAGGTCGAGAACGGCGCGCAGATCATCGACATCAACATGGACGAGGCCATGCTGGACTCCAAGGCGGCCATGGTGAGGTTCCTCAACCTGATCGCCTCCGAGCCCGATATCGCGCGCGTGCCCATCATGCTGGACTCGTCCAAGTGGGAAGTGATCGAGGCCGGCCTGAAGTGCGTGCAGGGCAAGCCCGTGGTCAACTCGATCTCGCTCAAGGAAGGCGAGGAGCAGTTCCGCCATCACGCCGAGCTGATCCGCCGCTACGGCGCGGCTTCCGTGGTGATGGCTTTCGACGAGAAGGGCCAGGCGGATACTTTCGCGCGCAAGACCGAGATCTGCAAGCGCAGCTACGACATCCTGGTCAATGAAGTCGGCTTCCCGCCCGAAGACATCATCTTCGACCCGAACATCTTCGCGGTGGCGACCGGCATCGAAGAACACAACAACTACGCGGTGGACTTCATCGAAGCCACCGCCTGGATCAAGCAGAACCTGCCGTACGCCAAGGTCAGCGGCGGCGTGTCCAACGTGTCGTTCTCGTTCCGCGGCAACGACGCGGTGCGCGAGGCCATCCACACCGTGTTCCTGTACCACGCCATCAAGGCGGGCATGGACATGGGCATCGTCAACGCCGGCCAGCTCGGCGTGTATGACCAGCTCGACCCCGAGCTGCGCGAGCGCGTGGAAGATGTAGTGCTCAACCGCCGCCAGGACGGTACCGACCGCCTGCTGGAAATCGCCGACCGCTTCAAGGGCGGCGGCGCCAAGCGCGAAGAAAACCTGCTGTGGCGCGGCACGCCGGAGAACCCGGTGCCGGTGGCCGATCGCCTGTCGCATGCCTTGGTGCATGGCCTGACCACCTTCATCGTGGAAGACACCGAGGAAGTGCGCCAGCAGGTGGAAGCACGCGGCGGCCGCACGATCGAGGTGATCGAAGGCCCGCTGATGGACGGCATGAACATCGTGGGCGACCTGTTCGGCGCCGGCAAGATGTTCCTGCCGCAGGTGGTCAAGAGCGCCCGCGTGATGAAGCAGGCCGTGGCCCACCTGCTGCCCTATATCGAAGAAGAAAAGCGCCTGCTGGCCGAGGCCGGCGGCGAAGTCAAGGCGCGCGGCAAGATCGTCATCGCCACGGTCAAGGGCGATGTGCACGACATCGGCAAGAACATCGTCTCGGTGGTGCTCCAGTGCAATAACTTCGAAGTGGTCAACATGGGCGTGATGGTCCCGTGCAACGAGATCCTGGCGCGCGCCAAGGTCGAGGGCGCGGACATCGTCGGGCTGTCCGGCCTGATCACGCCGTCGCTCGAGGAAATGGCCTACGTGGCCTCGGAGATGCAGCGCGATGACTATTTCCGCATCAAGAAGATCCCCCTGCTGATCGGCGGCGCCACCACCTCGCGCGTGCACACCGCGGTCAAGATCGCGCCGCACTACGAAGGCCCGGTGGTCTACGTGCCAGACGCCTCGCGCTCGGTCAGCGTGGCATCGAGCCTGCTGTCGGACGATGGCGCGGCCAGGTACCTGGACGAGCTGAAGACCGACTACGAGCGCATCCGCCATCAGCACGCCAACAAGAAGGCCACGCCGATGGTGTCGCTGGCGAAGGCCCGCGCCAACAAGACGCCGGTGGACTGGAGCGCCTATGTGCCGCCCAAGCCGAAATTCATCGGCCGGCGCATTTTCCGCAACTACGACCTGACGGAGCTCGCCAACTACATCGACTGGGCGCCGTTCTTCCAGACCTGGGACCTGGCCGGCAAATTCCCCGACATCCTCAATGACGAGATCGTCGGCGAATCCGCCCGCCGCGTGTTCTCGGACGGCAAGGCCATGCTGTCGCGCCTGATCCAGGGCCGCTGGCTGACCGCCAACGGCGTGCTGTCGCTGCTGCCGGCCAACACGGTCAACGACGACGATATCGAGATCTATACCGACGAGACCCGCAGCAAGGTCGCGCTGACCTGGCACAACCTGCGCCAGCAAAGCGAGCGCCCGGTGATCGACGGCGTGATGCGGCCCAACCGCTGCCTCGCGGACTTCGTCGCGCCCAAGGACAGCGGCATCGCCGACTACATCGGCGTGTTCGCCGTCACCGCCGGCATCGGCGTGGACAAGAAGGAAGCCCAGTTCGAGGCTGACCACGACGACTACAGCGCGATCATGCTGAAGTCGCTGGCCGACCGCCTGGCTGAAGCCTTCGCCGAATGCCTGCACGAACGCGTGCGCAAGGATCTGTGGGGCTACGACGCCGCCGAGGTGCTGAGCAACGAGCAATTGATCGCCGAAGGCTATCGCGGCATCCGTCCGGCCCCTGGCTATCCGGCCTGCCCGGAGCATACCGTCAAGGGCCCGATGTTCGACTATCTCAATACGGCCGAGATCGGCATGGGCATCACCGACTCGCTGGCGATGACGCCCGCGGCCTCGGTGAGCGGCTTCTACCTGGCGCATCCGGAGTCCACGTACTTCTCGGTTGGCAAGATCGGCCAGGACCAGCTCGACGACATGGTGGCGCGCCGCGGCGAAGAACGCAGCGTGCTGGAGCGCGCGCTCGCGCCAAACCTGTAACCGCTTGCATGCTGGCGCGGCCGCATTTTGTGCCGCCGCGCCGCCGCAAGCCATTGGGCAAGCAGGGAAAAGCCTCTGCACGCGCATCCATGTGCCGTTATAAGTTCTTCACCACTCCTTACAAGGCATTACATCTCCTAACAGACCGCGCGGCTCTGCGTCCCTAGACTGAGGGCTCACATCAAGTGAACACCGCAGCGAATGTTTCGCAGCGGCGCAAACTGCTAGGAGCCTCTCCATGAACAAACTGCTGATCTCCCTTTCCGCTCTCTCGATCGCTGCCGCTTCCTCGCTGGCAATGGCACAAGGAACCGGCGTTGATGCGAAGGCTGGCGCCACCGGCGCCATGGCGGCGCCCGCGATCAGCGCGCCTGCCGACAAGGGTGCAGCCGCCAGCGCGGGTGTGAACGCTGGCCTGGGCGCTTCGGCCAGCGCCGACAAGGGTGTTGACGCCAAGGCTGGCGCCGATGCCGCCACCGACACGCACGCCAAGTCGACCGCCAAGACCAAGAAGCACGGCAGCCACACCAAGACCAAGAAGGGCGAGCCGGCAACCGACGCCAGCGCGGACGCCGGTGCGGCGGCCAAGGTCCAGTAAGCCAGACCGGCAAGACCGGCATGCTGGAACACAGGGACGGGTCCACCCCGTCCCTTTTTTTATGGCGCGGCCAGCAGGGAGCGTGTCAGCCTTACACCGACAGTCGCGCGGCTTTGCAAGAACTACAATGCATTAGCCCGGCCGCGCCCGAGAGCTGGTGCTCATGCCCAGGGAGTCATCCATGATTCGCGTTTTGATCGCCGACGATCACCAGATCGTGCGCGCCGGTCTGCGGCAGTTTATTTCCGACGAGCCTGATATCCAGGTGGAAGGGGAAGCTGCCAGCGGCGACGAAGTCATGACTCGGCTGCGCGAACTCGAGTTCGATGTCGTGGTGCTCGATATCTCCATGCCCGACCGCAACGGCATCGACGTGCTCAAGCTGCTGCGCCAGCGCCATCCCGACCTGCCGGTGCTGATTCTCTCCACCTACCCGGAAGACCAGTACGCCATCAACCTGATCCGCGCGGGCGCTTCCGGCTACCTGACCAAGGAAAGCGCGCCCGATGATCTCGTCAAGGCCATCCGCACCGTGGCCCAGGGCCGGCGCTATGTCAGCGCAAACGTGGCGGACCTGCTCATCGGCGGGCTGGACAAGCCCACCAACCAGCCGCTGCACCAGACCTTGTCCAAGCGTGAGTTCCAGATCTTCTGCAAGCTCTCGCGCGGGCAGTCGGTCTCGGTGATCGCCGAGGAGCTGTTCCTGAGCGTCAAGACGGTCAGCACGTATCGCTCGCGCATCCTGGAAAAGATGGGCATGAAGACCAATGCCGACCTGACCTACTACGCGATCAAGAACGGCCTGGTGGAGTAGGCGCGGCAAGGGCAAAGCCGCAATGCGCGGCATTCTGCCTCGTTTGCCTGACGCTGCTGTAGGACGGACGCCGATAGTCTCCCTCCATACTCTGTTGCTACCATGGAATCATGTCGGATCAAGCTGCGGCCCCTTCGAATCGAGCGCTGCGGGTCCTTCTAATCGAGGACTCAGCGGTGCTGCGGGGTATGTTGCTTGAGTACCTGAACGCGTTTCCGTTTATAGAAGTCGTGGATTGGGCGGATACCGAAAGCACCGCGCTGCGCCTCTGCCAGGCGGGCAAGTACGAGGTCGTCATCGTCGACCTGCAGTTGCGGCAAGGCAACGGGATCAATGTACTGCGCGCCTTGCAGAAAACCGAGGTGTCGGGCATCCGCATCGTGTACACCAATCATGCCCAGGTACCTACCTACCGGCGGCAGTGCGCCGAGGCCGGCGCGGACTATTTCTTTGACAAGTCGCTCGAGCTGGAGCAGGTGTTCCGGGTGATCGAGGAGTATGCGCGGGCAGGTCGCTGAATCCGCATCGACGACCGTGTCAACCTAGAGCAAGGAGAGAATCATGAGGAAGCTGATGGCGCTGTGTGCCCTGGCAGGCATGGTCCTGGTAGCCGGTTGCAACACAATGGCCGGTGCCGGCAAGGACATCGAGAAGGGTGGCGAGAAAATGCAGGGCGCCGCCGAAAGCGCCAAGCAGAAGATGTAAGGTGCCAACTGCGGTGCCGGTAGCGCGGCAGGCTGACAAAATGAAAGGAAAGGGGCTCCCGTCGAGCCCCTTTCCTTTTCTCGGCGTCTCAGCCTCTCGTCTCAGCCTCTCAGCTGACCGGCGGCGTGCTGTTGGGCTCGTCCTGTGGCTGCTCGCCGGGGTCGCCCAAACCGTCCAGCCCGTCATTTTCGTCTCGCGGCGGCGCCACGATGGCGTCGGTGAGCGGCACCTTCACCCGGATGGTGACGCCGGCGCCGGGTTCCGATTGGAGCTCCAGCGTGCCACCCAGGGCGATTACGCGCTGCTCCATCCCCAGCAGGCCATGGTGCCCCACCGAGCGGCGCGATTCGTAGTCCGGCGGCAGCCCGCGCCCGTTATCGCTGATTGCCAGCAAGAGCACGCCGTCGGCGCAATCGAGCTTGATGGACACGCGCTTGGCTTCGGCGTACTTGCTGGCGTTGGTGAGCGACTCCTGCACGATGCGGTAAAGCGCGATGGCCGCGTCGTCGCGCAGCGGTGGCACCGTCTCCACCAGCTGCACATCCGCCTCCCACTGGTTGCGCGTGGCCACTTCCTCCACCAACTGGCCAATGGCTTCCTTCAGTCCCAGATTAAGCAGCACGGTGGGCCGCAGGTCCTCGATCAGGCGGCGCTTGATCTGGATTCCCTGGTCCACATGCAGCATCACGCGGGTGAGCTTTTCCGCCACGTCCGGATGCGTGTCCTGGATGCGGCGTCGCACCCAGTGCATGTCGAGCTTGGAGGCGGTCAGGATGGCACCCAGTTCGTCGTGCAGCTCGCGTGCCAGCCGCGTCTTCTCATCCTCGGTCACGCGCTGCAGGTGGGAGGCCAGCGCGGACAGCTGGCGCGTGCGCGAGCGCACCATGTTATCCAGGCGCGCGCTTTCTTCTTCGAGCTCGCTGCGCGCGGCCTCCGAATCGGCCATGCGTCGCGAATGCCGCAAGCCCACCACGATCAGCAGCACGATATTGACGGCGGTCAGCAGGCCGATACCGTAGCGCGACAGCGCGAGATCGCGGTCGGCGTACTCCAGGCTTCGCGACACCGATGCGGCCTCGCGCTGGAGCAAGGCTTCCAGCCCGCGCCGCGCGTTGTCCATGGTCTGCTTGCCAAAGTCCGTGCGTACCAGGTCGAGCGCCACCTCGACGTCGCGCTTGCCATAGATCAGCGTCAGGTCCATCTCGGTCAGCTTGCGGTTGACGGCGGTGGAGGCCTGGGTGAACACCTTGAGCGCCTCCGGGTCGTCCGCATAGCGGTTGCGCAGCGTGCTCAACAGCGCATTGATGCGTGGCACGGCCTGGTAGTACGGCTGGAGGTAGCTTTCCTTGCCGGTCAGCAGGAAGCCGCGCTGGCCGGCTTCGGCGTTGACCAGTTCGCCGAGCAGGGAGGTGATCTGGCCCTGGACCTGCTGCGACTGGATGACCTGCGTATAGCCCTGGCGCAAGCGGATGTTGCCCGCCTCGGAGGCGATCAGCACCGCCACGGTAAGCACGATGCCGCCCGCCAGGAGCAAGGTCGAGCGCAACAGTGACTGCGTGAACATGTTCATTTCCCGATATCGGATGCCTGGCGCGACACGCACCCTCTCGGCGTCGATGGAAGCACATTGACGCTCCCCGGTCAACCTGCTGCCCGCAGGCATGGCCCGCTAGGCCGCGCCGGCGCTAGCGCTGTAGGAATCGGCTGACAAGCGAATCGGTGCGGCTGCGGTGTCCGCGGGGAGGTCCGCTTTCTACCATGGTTCCATGAGCTTGCGCGCCGTTGCGCCAAGCCAGCTCGGGAAGAGGGAGAACGTCAATGCTGAAATGGGCGCTGATTCTTGCAGTGGTTTCCGTGGTCGCCGGCTTGCTGGGATTCACAGGTATTGCTGCCGGCGCGGCTGGCATTGCCAAGATCCTGTTCTTCATCTTCCTGGTGCTGTTCGTGCTGTTCCTTGTCCTGGGCGTGACCGTGTTCAAGGGGGTGAAATGGCCATAGCCATCGGTCCACCGGGCCACCGCCAGCCCAATCCACTTTGGGAGCTATCGCCATGTTGCACTATGCACTCGTGTTTTTTGTCATCGCCCTGATCGCCGCGGTATTTGGCTTTGGGGGGGGGGCATCGCGGCAGGCGCGGTGGAGATTGCCAAGATGCTGTTCTTCATCTTCCTGGTGGTTGCGCTGGTGACCTTCGTGATCAGCCTGGTCAGGCGCTAGGTGTCAGGCGCGGCGCGCCCTGGCACCTAGCTAGCACGAACCCAGTCACAGCGTGTCAACAGACGAAACGGAGATAAGCCGATGCTGACCAACAATCCGAAGATCCGAAAAGAAGTGAATCACCTGACTGATCAGGCCGAAAGCACGGTGCGGCAGATCCGGCATGCCGTGCGCGATACGCGTGGCGCCGCCCGCGAAGCCGCCGGGCCAGTGGCCGGCGAGGTCGGGGCACTGATCGCCCAGCTCGAGCAAACCATGGAAGTGCTGGGGCGCGAAGGTTCGTCCGAGGCCGTGCAAGCCGGGCGCCGGTTGCAGGACCGCTCACGCGCGCTGGCCGACCAACTCAAGAGCCGTGCCCGCGAGCGTGTCGGCTACGCCGTGCACGGCGTGCAGCAGCGCGTGGTGGCGTCGCCATTGACGGCGCTCGGCATCGCGGCGGCGGCGGGCGCTTTCGTCGCCTTGCTGCTGGCGGCTAACGGACGCGCCCGCGGCGATTGACCGAGGCATTGAGCCCGACCCAATGGAAGAACACGCCGACGCGCTCGCGGACATGCTGGACAAAGCCTGGCGCTACGGCGCCAGCCTTGCTGGCAATGCTGCGCGCGTCTCACTAATCACATTTTCCGCGCCCTGAAACACCATTCCTTCCCCTTTCGGATCCCCTCCCTGATCCGGCACGCCCGGCCCGAAACATCGGCCGGGTATTTTTTTTGCGGAGGGGCGAGCAAGCAGGGGAACGGAAACCAGGCGGGCCGGAAAGCGGGGGGGCCGAAAAAGCGGGGGCGAAAAAGCCGGACAAGAAGCAGGGAGTGAAAAACGGAGGAGCGGAAGGGCCGGCAAGGCAGCCGGCTGGCTACCTTGCTTTCTATTTTCTATCTACGCGGACTCGGCGCGCTGCCTACACCCCCCACATCACCTCGGTGTTCTCGCGCTGGGATGCGCGCAGCATGTCGAGGAAGGGGTAGGCGCGCTGGCCCAGGTGCAGCGGCTCTTCCTCGTCCTCTTCATACTTGCCGGGGTGGACCGATGATTCCGCCGGGTGCACCTTCTTGGTATCCGTCACCGCGGCTTCCAGCTTATGGATGCAGCGGGGCAGTTCCTCGGTGGTGATCACGCCGCGCTCTCCCAGGTGCTTGCCGATAATCCCCAGGAGCGTGACGGCAAGGTCCCTCATCATGATGAGGTCTTGCGCCGCGTGGGATTTGAAGGTAATCAGCATGATATTTCCTTTCCTTGGCGTACAGCGAAGTACATGGGCGAAAACCATGGCCGCGCGGCTTGTCCCGGCACAGGGCAAGGGACTCGCAACAGCCGGTTTTGGGCTTGCTGCATGATGTCAGCATAGCACCTGATAAAATTCTGCGTTCTGCAATTCATTGCCTGCCACGCGGCGCGGCCTCCACATGCCGCCCGTGACGGTGCCGCCGCGGCAGAACCGCCGCGACGGCACCAGACAACCGCCTCAGGGCCACGACATCCATGCTGCCAGTTCAGACCACCAATCTTGCCGCTGCGTTCAATGACGCGGTGCGCGCAATCGCCCCGGCCGACGCCGCCCTGCCCGACGCCGTCTTCGAGCGTCCCAAGGTCGCCGCCCACGGCGACCTGGCCTGCAATCTCGCCATGCAGGTTGCCCGCACGCTCAAGCGCAACCCGCGGGAACTGGCCCAGCAGATCGTCGATGCGGTCAAGGCCGACGCGCGTACCGCCGGGCTGGTGGCTGCCCTGGAAATCGCCGGCCCCGGCTTTATCAACCTGCGCCTGACGCCGGCCGCCAAGGCCGACGTGCTGCGCGCGGTGCTGGAGCAGGGCAACCGTTACGGCGCCAAGGAGCAGGGCGTGCACGGCAAGGTGCTGGTCGAGTTCGTCTCCGCCAACCCGACCGGCCCGCTGCACGTCGGCCACGGCCGCCAGGCGGCACTGGGCGATGCGCTGGCCAACCTGCTGGACTGGCAGGGCTTTGCCGTGCATCGCGAGTTCTATTACAACGACGCCGGCGTGCAGATCCAGACCCTGGCCGTTTCGGTGCAGGCACGCGCGCGTGGTTTCAAGCCGGGTGACGCCGCCTGGCCGGAATCGGCCTACAACGGCGACTACATCGCCGACATCGCCGCCGACTTCCTGGCTGGCAAGACCGTGCGCGCCTCCGACGGCGACGCCGTGACGGCCTCCGGTGACATCGAAGACATCGAATCGATCCGCAAGTTCGCCGTGGCCTACCTGCGCAACGAGCAGGACATCGACCTGCGGGCCTTCGGCGTCAAGTTCGACCGCTACTACCTGGAATCCTCGCTGTACAGCGACGGCCGCGTCGAGGCCGCAGTGCAGTCGCTGGTGGCCAAGGGCAAGACCTACGAGAACGAGGGCGCGCTGTGGCTGCGCACTACCGACGAAGGCGACGACAAGGACCGCGTCATGCGCAAGGGCGACGGCACCTACACGTACTTCGTGCCGGACGTGGCCTACCACACCAGCAAGTGGGAGCGCGGCTTCGCCAAGGTCATCAACGTGCAGGGCAGCGACCACCACGGCACCATCGCGCGCGTGCGCGCCGGCCTGCAAGGGCTGGACATCGGCATCCCCAACGGCTACCCCGACTACATCCTGCACAAGATGGTCACCGTCATGAAGAATGGCGAGGAGGTCAAGATCTCCAAGCGCGCCGGCTCCTACGTGACCGTGCGCGACCTGATCGAATGGAGCAACGGCGCGGAAGGCGGCGAGACCATCCGCGGCTGCCTGGAAGCCGGCGTGGCCGACTGGCCCGCGCACTTCACCCGTGGGCGCGACGCCGTGCGCTTTTTCCTGCTGTCGCGCAAGGCCGATACGGAATTCATCTTCGACGTCGACCTGGCCCTCAAGCAGAACGACGAGAACCCGGTGTATTACGTGCAGTACGCCCATGCCCGCATCTGCTCGATCTTCGAATCCTGGGGCGGTGCGGACTGGGAGGCCAAGCTGCCCGCCCTGGCAGGCATCGACCTGGCGCCCGTGACCGGCGCCGGCGCCACCCCGCAGGCACTCGCGCTGGGCCAGCGCCTGGCCGATTTCCCGGACATGCTGGCGGCGGCGGCGACGGAACTGGCGCCGCATGCGGTCGCCTTT
Organism: Cupriavidus basilensis OR16; assembly: GCF_000243095.1. Taxonomy (GTDB): domain Bacteria; phylum Pseudomonadota; class Gammaproteobacteria; order Burkholderiales; family Burkholderiaceae; genus Cupriavidus; species Cupriavidus basilensis_D. The sequence goes on from NZ_AHJE01000076.1 coordinate 47,734, forward strand.
TACCTGCGCGACCTGGCGGGCGATTTCCATGCCTTCTACAACTCCGACCGCGTGCTGGTGGATGACGAGGCGGTCAAGCTGGCTCGCCTGGCGATGCTGGCCGCCACCCGCCAGGTGCTGCGCAACGGGCTGGCGGTGATCGGTGTCTCTGCGCCGCAGCGCATGTAAGCCATGCCGGTGCCGTGCCGGGGGCAAGCCCCGGCACGGCACGCGTATCGCCCAGACCACAGACAGTAATGCCGGGATCGGCGCAGGCTCTATAATCGCGCCATCACGCTAGAGGAATTCATGCAACAGCAACGCAAGCGCACCCCGCGCAATGCCAGCCGCGCCCCGCAGCGCGGAGGTACGTTCCTGGGACTGGTGCTGGGCCTGATCGTCGGCCTGGCGATCGCAGTAGTGGTCGCCCTGTACATCACCAAGTCGCCGGCGCCGTTCCAGCAAAAGGGCGCGCAGAAGCCGGCCGAGCCCGGCAATGTCGTCAGCAACCTGCCCGCTCCGGCGCAGGAAGCCCCGAGCGATCCCAACAAGCCGCTGTGGAGCAAGACGCCGGCCAAGCCCGTCGGGCCAGCCGCCGAGCCCGAGCAGCCCGCCGGCCCGGCGCCGACGACAGTGAAACCGGCCGAGCGTCAGCCGCCGGTAGCCGTCAACCGGCCCGCGGAACGCCCCATCGAGAAGCCCGCTGAAAGGCCCGTGGACAAGCCTGCGGACAAGCCGGTCGACAAGCCCGCGCAGAAACCGGCGGAAAAGCCAGCCGAGAAGCCGGCCGAGAAGCCCGTCGCCGACCCGATCGCCGAGATCGCTCAGGCCGATGCCAACAAGGTCGGCTACCTGCTGCAGGTAGGCGCCTTCCGCTCGCAGGACGACGCCGATCGCCAGAAGGCCAACCTGGCCATGCAGGGGTTCGAAGCCAAGGTTACCGAGCGCGACGTCAACGGCGTCAAGCTCTATCGCGTGCGCCTGGGGCCGTTCAACAAGATTGACGACATGAACCGTTCGCGCGACCGGCTGCAGGCGTCGGGCTTCGAAGCTTCGGTCATCCGCTTTACCAAGCAGTAACAACCCGGTGCGATCCGCTGAACCGGATCGCACCGCCGCTGTCATACGCTAATTGCCCATTCTCGAAAGCCGCGCCACATGAAGAAACTCGCCGCCTTGTTCGCCACGCTGGTCGCTGTGACCGGCTTCCTGATGACCGTGCCCGCCCAGGCCGCCGCGCCCACCTCGGGCAAGGAATACCAGGTCCTGAAAGCGCCGCAGCCCGTCGCGCCGGGCAAGATCGAAGTCACCGAGTTCTTCTGGTACGGCTGCCCGCACTGCTTTGACTTCGAGCCCGAGCTCGAGGCCTGGGTAGGCAAGCAGGGCAAGGATGTCATCTTCAAGCGCGTGCCGGTTGCCTTCCGCGACGACCTGCTGCCGCACACCAAGATCTTCTACGCGCTGGAAGCCATCGGCAAGCTGGACGCCATGCACACCAAGGTCTTCAACGCCATTCACGTCGACCGCAAGCGCATGCTGGACCCGAATGAGATCGCCGACTTCATGGCCAAGAACGGCATCGACCGCAAGGCCTTCCTCGACGCCTACAACTCGTTCTCGGTGACCACCAACTCGCAACGTGCCAACAAGATCGCGGACGCCTACAAGATCGACGGCGTGCCGACCATCGTGGTACAGGGCAAGTACGTGACCTCGCCGTCCATCGCCGGCACCAAGGGCACGGCCATCCAGACCATGGATTACCTGGTCAGCCAGGTGCGGGACAAGAAGATGTAATTCCCGGGCTGCGGCCGCCAGCCTTGCGGCTCGCCATGTGCGAGCCAGCTGACGGCCACCGGCGGTCGACCGGCACCGCCGGCGCCGGCGTGGCGCCGCGGTGTCCGGCGCGCACCAGGGCGGGTCGGTCGGCATGAACCATGTTGCGCTTACCCCTGGACCCTCCCGATGCGAGCACAGAAAGTCTTCCTTACCGGCGCGTCGAGCGGACTCTGCGGACGTGCGCGAAGCCGACGCCATGCAGCGGGCCGCCCAGGATTTCCTCGATCATTTTGGTTGCCCCGATGTGGTGATCGCCAATGCCGGCGTGTCGGTGGGGACCGTCGCCAGCGAGCGCGAGGACCTCGAAGCCTTCCGCATGGTGATGGACACCAACTGGTTCGGCGTGCTCACCACCTTCCAGCCCTTCATGCAGCCCATGCGCGAGCGTGATCCGGGCACCGGCGGCTGGCGCGGCACGCTGGTCGGCATCGCCAGCGTGGCCGGCGTGCGCGGCCTGCCGGGCGGGGGCGCCTACAGCGCCTCCAAGTCCGCCGTGATCAAGCTGCTGGAGAGCCTGCGCCTGGAACAGCGCCGCGAACGCATCCGCGTGGTCACCATCGCGCCCGGCTACATCCGCACGCCGATGACCGAGCACAACCCTTATCGCATGCCTTTCCTGATGGACGCCGACGTATTCGCCCGCAAGGCGGTGCGTGCTATTGCCGCAGGGCGCCGCTTCGCGGTGGTCCCGTGGCAGATGGGCGTGGTCGCCTCCATCCTGCACCTGATGCCGCGCTGGCTCTACGACGCGATCTTCTCCCGCGCGCCGCGCAAGCCGCGCAGCCAGCGAGGTAGCCAGGACAACCAGCCATGAGCTGGCAGGACGCGACCGGCGTCCTGCATCGCCCGGCCACGGGCGAGGTACGCATTGCCTCGCTGGTGCCCTCCGTCACCGAGCTGCTGTTTGCGCTCGGGCTGGGGCCGCTGATGGTCGCGCGCACCGGCTTTTGCATCCATCCCCAGCCCGCCGTGCGCGCCGTTGCCAAGGTGGGCGGCACCAAGGACGTCAATCTTGAGCGCCTGCGGGCATTGGCGCCCACGCACGTGGTGGTCAACATCGACGAGAACCGGCGCGAGACGGTGGACGAGATCCGCGCGTTTGTACCGCATGTGATCGTCACGCACCCCTGCGCACCCGAGGACAACCTGGCGCTCTACCGGCTGCTTGGAGGCGTCTTCGGCCGCCTTGCGCAGGCTGAGCCGCTATGCGAGGCGCTGAATGCCGAACTGGCGCAGGTGCGTTCCCGGCAGTGGCCCGCGCGCAAGGTGCTGTATGCGATCTGGCAGGATCCGTGGATGACAGTGTCGCGCGATACCTATATTAGCCAGATGCTGGCACTGGTTAACTGGCAGACGTGGCCTTCGGCGCAGGCTATGCCGCAAGCTTGTGCCGATGGCGATTGCAGCCGGCCGAATACGCCGCAGACGCGGTATCCGAGCTTCCGGTGGAGCGATGCGCTGGTGCGGGAGATTGACCTTGTCCTGCTCTCCAGCGAGCCCTATCGGTTTACCGAGGCGCATGTCGATGCGCTGGAGCGGCAGATTGGGAAGGAGGTCCTGCTGATCGATGGGGAGATGGTTTCGTGGTATGGGAGCCGGGCTGTGAACGGGGTACGGTATTTGGCGGGGTTTGCGGGGGGAGTTTAGTGGGTGTGGGTGTAACTTCAGCTGCAACTTCAGCTTCAACGGCTTAAGGTCAAAGACAACTTCAACGGCAGTTTCACCCCCCCTGCGGGGCGGCGACCTACTTTCTTGTCTCGCGGCGTGTGTCAAGGTAGTTGT
>NZ_AHJE01000075.1 GCF_000243095.1 Cupriavidus basilensis OR16
TGCCGTGAGCTACCACGCCTTCGCGCAGTGGCTGGCGGCGGACGGGCTGGCCGCGCCCAGCATGCGGCGCGAGGCGCAGGCATGGCGATCGGCCTGATCGCCGACCTCGCGGTCGGTACCGACGCGGGTGGCAGCCACGCCTGGGCGCGCCAAGATGAAATCCTGCCAGGCGTCTGCGCCGGCGCTCCGCCCGACCAGTACAACCCGATGGGCCAGGACTGGGGGATTTCCGTGTTCTCGCCGCGCGCGCTGCGCCGGCGGGGCTTCGGTGCCGTCATCGAGATGCTGCGCGCCAACCTGGCTCAGGTGGGCGGCCTGCGCATCGACCATGCGCTGGGTTTGGCGCGCATGTGGCTGGTGCCCGATAGTGCGCCGCCCGCCGCAGGCGCCTACCTGCGCTTCCCGTTCGATGACCTGCAGCGGCTGATCGCGCTGGAATCCTGGCGGCACCGCGCCGTCATCATCGGCGAGAACCTCGGCACCGTGCCGGCGACCTTCAACGCCAGCCTGGCCGCGCGCGGCATGCTCGGCATCGACGTGCTGTGGTTCGAGCGCGAGCGCGACAGTGTGCCGGCCGATGCCGGGGACGCAACGGCGCAAGCCACCACCTCCGCTACCTCCGCCGCTCCGCCCGTGCCCGCCTTCCTGCCACCCGAGCGCTGGCCGCCCGAGGCGGTGGCCACCACGACCACCCATGACCTGCCCACGGTGGCCGGCTGGTGGGCCGGCCGCGACATCATCTGGCGCGCGCGCCTGGGCCAGCTTGGCGCCGACGAAACCGAGTCCGGCGCCCTGGCCGCGCGTGCCCGCGAGCGCGCAGCGCTATGGCAGGCGCTGAGCGCCGCCGGCCTGGCGCGTGGACCAGAACCCAGCCTCGACCATCCACCACTTGAAGCCATCCTGGCCTGGCTCGGGCGCGCCCGCACGCCGCTGCGCCTGGTACCGTTGGAAGACCTGCTGGGCGCCGGCGAGCAGCCCAACCTGCCCGGCACGGTGTCGGGCCACCCCAACTGGCAACGCCGGCTCGACGCCGACGTGCGTACGCTGTTTTCCGACCCGTCGGTGCGCCGGCGCATTGCCGCGCTGGGCAGTGCGAGCACCGGCGGACATGGCGCACCGGCGGATCGAATCCCCGATAACCCGGAAGAGAGGCACTAAATGTCCCAAGCCTGCCTGCCGCCCCGCGCCACGGCTCGCCTGCAGCTGCACGCCGGCTTCACCTTCGGGCACGCTGCCGAGCAGGTCGATTACTACGCGGCACTCGGTGTCAGCCATCTTTACCTCTCGCCGATCTTCAGCGCGCGCCCGGGCTCGACCCACGGCTACGACGTCACCGATTTCCGCGCCATCAATCCCGAGCTGGGTGGCGAGGCCGGCTTCTACCGATTTGCCGAACGCGCCCGCGAACACAGCCTGGGGCTGGTGCTGGACATCGTGCCCAACCACATGGCGGCCAGTGCCGATCACAACCCCTGGTGGCGCGATGTGCTGGCGCGGGGCGAGCAAAGTGCCTACGCCCATCACTTCGATATCGACTGGCATTCGTCCGACCCGGACCTGCACGGACGCGTGCTGCTGCCCATCCTGGGCAAGCCGTACTGGGAGGCGCTGTGCGGCGGTGAGCTGACACTGCGCATCGATGCGCGGGCGGGCCAGCCGGTCGTGTGCTACGGCGAACATGCACTGCCGCTGGCGGACGAAACGTTCGATCCCGCCACGGCTGCGAGCCTGCCGGCCCGGCTCGACGGGCACGATGCCGCAGGCCGCGCCCGCCTGCACGCACTGCTGGAGCAACAGCACTACCGGCTGGCCTGGTGGGCGACGGCCGCCGACGAGCTGAACTGGCGGCGCTTTTTCGAGATCAGCGAGCTGGTAGGCATGCGGGTGGAACAGCTGTCGGTATTCGAAGCGATCCACGGGCTGGTGTTGCAGTTGTTTCGCGAGGGCTGGATCGACGGCGTGCGGGTAGATCACGTGGACGGCCTGGCCGATCCGGCGGCCTACTGCAAGCGGCTGCGTGCCCACCTTACCGCGCTCGCGCCCGACCGGCCGCCCGCGCGCGCCATCGCGTGCCCGTGGCTGGTGATCGAGAAGATCCTGGCAGAGCGGGAGACGCTGCGCGCCGACTGGCTGGTGGACGGCACCACCGGCTACGACTTCATGAACGAAGTGGCCTGCGTGCTGCACGACGGCGCAGGTACTGCCGCGCTCACAGCGCTCTGGCAGGAGATGAGCGGCGATACGCGCCACGTCCAAGCACAGGTGGAGTCGGCCCGCAGCCGTATGCTCAGCCATCACCTGGTCACCGAGTACGAAGGCGCTTGCCGCCGTCTGCATGCTTGCGCGCGCAGCGAGCCTGCCAGCCGCGACCTGACGCTGGCCAGCCTGCGGCGCGCGCTGGCGGCGCTGCTGGCGCCGCTGCAGGTCTATCGCACCTACTTCAGCGAGCGCGTACCGACCCGCGAGGACAAGGCGGCGCTGCAGCACGCTGCCGACGCCGCGCGCGCCAGGCTGGCCGCCACCGACCTGCCGGCGCTGGCACGCTTGCTGTCATGGCTGGCAGACCCGGCCGGCGACAGCATGGCGCTGCGCGAGGCGCGCACGCGCGTGCAGCAGTTGATGCCGCCGCTGGCCGCCAAGGCCACCGAGGACACCGTCTTCTACCGCTACGGCCGCTTGCTTTCGCGCAACGAGGTGGGCAGCAACCCCGCCACGCTGGCCGTGCCGCCCGAGGACTTCCACGCGCGCATGGCACAGCGCGCGCAGGCCTGGCCGAATGCCATGCTTGCCACCGCCACCCACGACCACAAGCGCGGCGAGGATGCGCGCATGCGCCTGGCGGTGCTGAGCGAGCTGCCCGAAGCGTGGGCCGAAGCCGTCAGGCTGTGGGAGATGCGGTGCCGGCCCTTGCTGGCGCGCTTGCCGTGCGGGCCCGACGGCGCAGACCGGTTGATGCTGTACCAGACGCTGGCCGGAGCCTGGCCAGCCGGACTGGAGCCGGGCCACGCGCAGGGCGTATCGGCGTTCCTTGCCCGCATGCAAGCCTGGCAGTTGAAATCGATCCGGGAAGCCAAGCGGCACGGCAGTTGGACCAGTCCCGACATCGCCTATGAGCAAGGCTGCGCCGCCTTTCTCGATGCGCTCGGCGCCGACACCTCCGCGGGCGGAGTGCTAGGGCAGATCGCCCGGTTTGCCCGCAGCATCGCCGTGCCCGGCGCCATCAACAGCCTGACGCAGACCCTGGTGCAACTGACAGCGCCCGGCGTGCCCGACCGCTACCAGGGCACCGAGGGCTGGGATCTCAGCCTGGTCGATCCCGACAACCGCCGCCCGGTGGATTTCGAAGCGCTGCGCGCCCAGTTGGCCGACACATCCGGGTGGCCCGAATGGCTCGCCAACTGGCACGACGGCCGCCTCAAGTTGCAACTGATCCGCAGCGTGCTGGCTGCGCGGCGCGTCAATGCCCGATTGTTCGCCGCGGGCGACTATTGCCCAATCGCGCTGGTCGGACCGCTCGCCGTGCACGCGCTTGCCTTCGGGCGCCGCCATGGACAGGAGCAAGCACTGGTGGTCGGCACGCGACTGGCCGCGCGCCTGAGCGAGAGAGACCGACCAATGCTGGCGCCCGCGCAATGGCGCGACACCGCACTTCAGGTGGCGCACCGGCTGAACAGTCGCTGGGTGGAGGTACTGACCAATCGGCCGCTGGTCGCGCGCGAAGGCCGCCTAGCCTTGGCCGAGGTGCTGGAAATGCTGCCGGTGGCGCTGCTGCTACGCACTGCGTGAGAGCGCGACGTAACCCGAAGTCCGGATCGCGAACCTCCCGAGTGCGTCAAGTGCGTCAAGTGCATCAAGTGCGCGTGGCAGCACCGCGTGTTGCTGCCACACGCACCCGGATAGCTGCCTTTACGGCTGACGTTGGCCCCCTTGATGGCCCTGTTGACCACCCTGTTGACCACCCTGTTGACCACCCTGTTGCGAGCCACCGCGGACTTGCTGTTGCTGCTGGCCCTGGCCCTTGTCCTGGTTGCCCATCTGGCCGCCACCTTGCTGCCTCTTGTCCTGGTAGCTACCTTGCTGGCCAGCGCGCTGGCCGGATTGCGACTGGTCTTGCTGCTTCTGGCCCGATTGCGATTGGCCCGGTTGCTGTTGCTGTCCCATTACCGTCTCCATGACGCGGCGGACTTGCCGCATTACCGTAGTCGCAATCGGCATACCAGCCTCGCGTCGTCCCGCTGTTGCCTCGGATAGCGCATGCCGGTGCGCGGAAGCGGCGTTGGCTTCATCTGTACGCTGGCCGGAATTACAAACCCTTGCTCCGAATTACACGCTTATCGATGTATCGAGGGAGTGGCATTCACGGCAGTTCACCACCGCTTAGGGCTTCTGCCAGCAGGTACGCTCCTTGCGGCTCACGTTCCTGCGGTTTACGAGAACTCGTGGTTGCGATGCAGGCATCGCCCGCAAGTCACCTCGCGTTGCGCCGCATGGCGAACCGTCTGATCACACTATCAGGAGAGAGTGATGAACATTCCTGCACGAACCTTGCGCATGACCTTTGTTGCTGCAGCACTGGCGGCGGCTGCCGGTGGCGCGTTTGCGCTCGATACCGGCGGCTTCATGCGCGTCGCTACAGACACCACCATGGGTGTGTCACCTAACTCTGCCCCGGGCATGCCTGGCCGCGCCGAGGGTGACCGCGACCAGCAGCCCGCGGCCACCACTGACATGAGTGCCGACAAGGCCAAGCAAAGCGTCAGCGATAGCACCGTCACCTCCAAGGTGAAGGCCAAGCTGCTTGTCACCAAGGAGCTGAAGTCCACGGGCATTCACGTGAAGACCAAGAACGGCACGGTCAACCTGAGTGGTTCGGTGCCGACGCAGGAACAACATCAGCTCGCCGTAGATGCCACGCGTAGCGTCAACGGTGTGAGTTCGGTGAACGACGAACTGAAGGTGTTGTCGCAATAGCGATTGCGTCTGCCGGCCCGCTGGTGCTGCTTGCGGGCTTGCGCGCACCTGGCCCCGGTGGCGTCTCGTCTATGTTTCACGGATAGGGCTCGGGATAGATCAACTTGGCATGACTTCTCCAGCAGAGAGCATCCCGTGGCAGCCGTGCAACGTTAGGGTCGGGCTTTCCCAATTGCCTTATCAGTGCACTACTGTGGAAGTTCTTGGGCGTCAGGAAGTACGGAAATTCCATGCACAACAACAAGATGATCGAGGCAGGGGTACGGGTAGGGCGACTAGTGACGCTGGGGCCGCAATACAAGTTGGGTGATGCCTATGTCTGCGACTGCCGATGCGATTGTGGCAAGCTCAAGACGATCCGGGCCAACAACCTCCGGAGTGGCGCAACCAAGTCGTGCGGCTGCCTGCTGAAGGAGTTGAGAGAAGGCGCTATGCGATCCAGCGCCAACCAGCGCCAACCCGGTGCATGCTCGCTGGTCGCCGGCATCGCCCGAGAGGATCAGGTAGCGGCCTATGGCCCATGATTGCGAATGTTGCCCGTGGCGGAGGCGTCGGAACGCCTAGCCGAACGGAGCTGCGCCGATCCAGCGGGCGTGAATCCAGAATGCGAATACCGCCCAAGCGCCGATCCCCGCAGCTAGCGTGAGCAAATCACCGGAGGTGGTTTCCACTGGGTACGTTACGCCCAAACGGCGATCGCGACGCCGTGAAACCACGAAGTCGGCGACTGCCCAAATTAGAAAGGTGCCGAACAACACAAGATCATGCAGCATGCCGGTCGCAAGCAGATGGCCAAACGCCCACACCTTGACTCCCGCAAGCATCGGATGGCCGATCGCGGCTTTCAGCCGGTTTCTAGGCACATAGGCAGCGGCGAACAAGATGAACGCAGCGAGTGTGAGCAGTGCGTTCAAGTGACGTAGCCACACCGCCGGTGCGTACAGCGGCACCGGCTGTTGGCGCGCCTGGCCAAAGCCCCACACGATGAGGACGAACCCTGCAATCGACACGAGCGAGTAGAGGCCCTTCCAGGCATTTCCTCCGACCTTTGATATCTGACGAGTACGCCAGTCGTCAGCGAAGATCCGCACCGAGTGCACCCCAAGAAAGATCGCAAGGCCGACTATCAATATCGCCATGACCGAAACTCCAGGAAGAGTTGCACTGCGAAGCATTCCGGCGAGCGCCTACCATAGCTGGCGGCGACCTCATCACATCGGCAACGCTGAACTGAACGCACCCCCGCCCAGCGTTCACTATGCCGGTTGTCCGAGATCGAATTCTTCCATATCGTCGCCGCGATGCGGTCTCGGTTCCTTTCAGCGCCTCACGGCACCAGCTGGATGTCGCCCGGGGCCTGTGGCGGCAGCTTGATCGCGAGGACCTTGAATTCGCCGCTGGTCGGTACGGATCCAGCATGAACCGTGCCTTTAGGGATAACGATCAGGTCGCCGGCATGGACTTGGCGCTGCTCGCTCCCCAACCAGAACGTGCCGCTTCCCGAGATGACGTACTGGATTTCATCGGAGCCCATATGCGTGTGCTTGGGCACGTTGCCGGCCTGCACCGCGATGGTTCCAGACGGCGTCGCGACTAGGCTCTTTGTACGCAACGTCCCCAAGTTCGGCACCTGTGCGCCGATATCGGCATCGGTCATGGCCGACAGGTCTAGGATCTGCGCCGATATCGTCGGTGGCGGCGTCTGAGCCCCTGCCGGCGTGGTCAGGTGGGATGCAAAAAGGCCGCAAGCAAATGCGGCCGGAATAGCTGCAAGAGAGACATAGCGACGCATGGTCTTTTCTCCTTTCGTTTGTCTGCGCGTGTTGTGTAACGCAACAGCGGCCCGGCAGCGCAGTGTTTCCGTCGAATTGTCGCACCGGCGAACAGCTTGTGTATCACTAGGGGAAACCCTGCGGATGGTTTCTGCAAGCACCTGCCGCTTAGAACGCGCGTGTTTATTGATTTCCTCGTCGATACGTTTCGCGAGCAGCGGCTCGCGGTACGGTTTGATGGTCGTTGACCGCTGCTGCCACGCGGCGCTTGACCCCATCCTCTGCGCCACAACGCGGCCTTAATGCTGCCTTAATCCAGCATGAACTAGTATCTGGCAATCCTTGCGCTGGCAGGAGCCTGCCGCGCCAAGCCCAACATCGAAGGAGCTCAACATGACTGCACGTCCCAGCTACGAGCCCAGCGCCGCTGCGGTTAGCAAAGTGCCGGAAGTTACACTGGCATTCTGGCTGATCAAGATCGCCGCGACCACCCTCGGGGAGACCGGCGGCGATGCGCTGTCCATGACGATGGGACTAGGCTACCTGGTCAGCACAGCGATCTTCGCGGCGGTGTTCCTGGTGGCAGTCTACGCCCAGGTGCGCGCCAAGCGCTTCCAACCGCTGCTGTACTGGACCACCATCGTGGCCACCACCATGGTCGGCACGACACTGGCGGACTTCGCCGACCGCTCGCTCGGCGTCGGCTACGCCGGCGGATCCACGCTGCTCTCGCTAATGCTGCTGCTGTCGCTGGTGTTGTGGTATCGCTGGCTTGGCACGGTCTCGGTCGGCAGCGTGCATTCGCCGCGTGCCGAGTTGTGCTACTGGGTCACCATCATGTTCTCGCAGACGCTCGGCACGGCGCTGGGAGACTGGACTGCCGACACGGCTGGGATGGGCTACGTTGGCGGCATGGCGATCTTCGGCTCGCTGCTGGCATTGCTTGCCCTGGCCTACTACCGCACGCGCATCTCGCGCACGCTGCTGTTCTGGGCGGCCTTCATCCTGACGCGCCCGCTCGGAGCCGTGGTGGGCGATTTCCTGGACAAGCCAATGCAATCCGGCGGGCTTGCATTGGGGCGTTTCAGTGCTTCGGCAGCGCTGCTAGGCTTCATGGCGCTTTGCCTCCTGCTGATGCCGCAGCGGGCCGCTGCCCGGGCCCAACACTAGCTGCCTGGGGCAAGCCGCCCGTGCTACTGTCCACCCTGCCCGCCGCTTTCCTGCAAAACCAGGCCGAGCATTGCGCGCAACGGGCGCAGGCCTGGAGGCGTCTCGCCGCACCCGCTCAGGCTTCTCTCGGCGATAGCCATGCGGGCCGCTGCGCAACGACGGCCCGCCCGTTTGCGGCGTCCACCTGCTCGGCAAACGCGCGCAGGTCCTGCAGCGCGGCCCCGCTGGCCACATCGCCCTGGCGCAGCGCAAGGACCGGCGATGGCGGCTCCGTGGCCAGGCGGGCGATTTCCTCTGCCCCTTTGAAAGCACCTTGCCGGGCCATCACGCAGATCACCGATGTCTTGCAGCACAATGGCATGCTGTCACGCAGGAAGCTGCGCATGGGCGCGGCCAGGTGGCCGACCCAGATGGGCGCGACGATGACAAGCCGCTGGCACTCGTCCACTGCCGGGCCGGCGTAGCGGTAGCCCACATGCCGCTGCAACAGGATATCCAGTACGCAGCGCGCATCGCCCCGCAAGCCGGCGCGGCTGCTCAGGTCGCTGACTTCCGCCAGCGGCCAGCCGGTATGCGCCGCCAGCGCTTGCGCGGCCTGGCGCGCCGTGCCGGTGCGCGAGTAATAAACGATCAGGATCTTTTCCATCGATAGCTCCTCGGCTCTCGATCCGGGTTATCCGCGTGCCGACCAGCGACAGGTTGATCATGATGCTGGCGCATGCCATGACATGCCTGTACGAATTGAAAGCCTGCCTCCAGTCCGGGAAGCGCCTGGATCCAGCCATTGACCCCGCTCAATCGAACTGCCCCGCCGATGCCAGCCTCAAGCCGGCTTTGCTGCGGCGCTCCCCCTGGCCGGGGGCGCATGCACCAACAGTACAGGCTGCTGGCATTGCCGGACCAGCGCCTCGGCTACGCTGCCCATCAGCAGGCGCCGCACGCCGCGCCGTCCATGCGTACCCAGCACCAGCAACTCCGCGCCGGTCTGCTGCGCCACCTGCTCGATCGCGTTGGCGACGTCGCCCAGCGCCAGTGCCTCATCCACCATCAGCGTCGCGCATGCCACCCCTTGCGCCGCGGCTTTTGCCCTGGCTTCGTCCAGCAGGATCTGCCCGCCTTCGAGCAGGCTGGCACGCAGGTCTGTCAGGTCGATGTAGCCCACCTCGTACCTGAGGTAGCTGTTATCAATCACATGCACCACGGTGAGTTCCGAGCCCATCGCAGCAGCCAGGCGCAAAGCCTCCACCAGCGCCCGATCGGCGGATTCGCTGCCATCCACGGCAACCAGTATCTTGCTGTACATCTTGTACCTCCCGCTTAAAGGATAGGCGTCACGGCTTGCAGTGCTTCCAGTTTGTACGCCTGGGCAAGCGCGGTGTTGATGCAGATCATGGCCTTCGCCGGCGGGCCAGGTTGGCGTGATCGATCCTGTACCGCCGGAAGCAAACGCTGCGCAACATGCGTGGCGGCGGCGTGGCCAGCCGTCGCCTCCGCCTGGACGGCAAAAGCCATCGAGATCCGCCTGCCTGGCGTGCCGCGGTCCGGCCTGCCCGAAGCCGCCCTCTAGCCTCCGCCGCCCGGACAGGATATGCTTTGCTCCGCAAGATAGCGCGCACGGGGCGGGCTAGCGCTCAACACGAAATCCCCCAGCCGGGCGGGCCAAATCTGGACGGAACTCAGCGATGCGCACCCATGCACGAACCACCCCTTGCCCGCGTGTATGCCGCTAAGCCGATTGTTGTTGCCACCAGAGCCGCCGATGCTGGCACCGGGCATCGTGCACAGCAGTTTCAGCGTGCGAGGCGATGCCAGTCACAGCTTGCTGGCCTGGCAAGAGCGGATGAGTCCGGTCTATGACATCCGGCCTGCCCAGGCGCATGGCGAGGAGACGTTCGATGCCTCGATGTCGCGCTACTCGATCGACGACCTGAGCTTCTTCGACATCCGTACCGGCCCCAACGTGGCCGAGCGCTCGTTGGCACGCGTGTCGACAGAGAATATTCGCGACATTACCTTCAGCTTGTTCCTGGAAGGCGCGCCAGCGCAGTTCCTGGGCGGCAAGCAAGGGCTCGAAGCACCGCGCAACCCCGGCGTGCCAAGCCTCCTCGCGCTGGACATGGACCAGCCGTGCACCATCCGGAGTTTTCATGGCCGCATGCTGCTCTTCTTTGTGCCGCGCGTACTAGTGGAGGCGGCATTCCCCGATGCCGCCTCTCTGCATGGCCGCATGGTTGAGGCCACCACGCCCCTGATGCGCGTGCTGATCTCGCATCTGGTGGCACTGAATCGGCAAATCGTCGGCCTGGGCAAAGACGAAGCCGATCGCTCTTTTCGCACCGCGATCGACCTGCTGGCCGCGGTGTTCGGCCGCCAAGCGGGTCTTTCCGGCAATGCTCGCGCGGCGGTACGGGCCGCTGTGTACGGGCAAGTGCGGCGCTATGTCGAGGCCAACCTGCACGATCCCGGCCTGTCCCCGGAAAGCGTGCTGCAATCGCTGCATTTATCGCGCGCCAGCGTGTACCGTCTATTCCTGCATGAAGGTGGCCTGGCCGCCTATATCCGCAGCCGCAGGCTGCGAGCGGCGGCCGACGAGCTGGTCCGCTTTCCCGATCTGGCGGTGCAGGACATCGCCTCGGGGCTTGGTTTCAACAACGCATCGAGCTTTACACGCGCATTCCGCCGTGCCTACGACATCGCGCCGCAGGCATTGCATGGGTATGCCCCGTTGCTCCGGCGCGAAGCTGGGCAGAACCGGCATGCTTCCTGGCCCGCCGCCGCTTGGCGCTAACCGCCGGGACGATATGCGCCCCCCCCTGCCGCAGCGCGGCGCCGGCGCTTTAGAACCTGCGCCGGCACAACGGTGACGCGCGTCCGTCTGCGCCCGCACCCTCATCTACTCGCTGACCCCCTGCGCAAGCCAGCGAACCGCCGGATGTTCTCCAGGCACCGCCTCGCGGGTGGCATCCTCCATCAACCGCAGGCCGGTATTGCTATTGGTGAGCAGCACAACGCCCGACTGTTGCTCGGTGCTGCCCATCACGAATGCCCTCACGCCCTGCATCTTGCCCCACTGGAAGAACGTGCCCCGGCTGGGTTCGATGCCCCACCCCAGCCCCCAGCCTATGTCCGGCTCCGTGGCAGATGGCGCGCCATCCAGGTAGACGATCTCCCCCTTTGGCACCATGACGCTTGCGCTCAGCCATTGCTTCCAGGTGGATGCCCTGAGCCCGTCCCCCCTGAGCACGGCGGCGACAAACGCACCGTAGTTTCCGGCGGTGGTCAGCAATGAATAGGATGCGCTCGCCGCCGGCGGGCGATGCACGTCGAGCCGCTCGACGGCTTCATGCGGGCTGGCGGCATTGCCGAGAAATCGATCCTGCCACGCCAGGCTCGATGAACGCATCCCGAGCGGCTCGAACACCAGCCGCCGCAGGATCGCCTCCAGGGTTTCCCCTGTTCTTGCCTCAACGGCGGACTGCAGGAAAGTGAATCCCAGACTGGAGTAGCTGAACCATGCGCCAGGAGGAAAGTACACGCGCGGCGGATTCTTGTCGCGCAGGTTCTGCAGGCCGCAGGTATGCGTGAGCACGTGGCGCATGGTGATGCGCGCCGAGGCCGCATCGTCCGGCACGATCGGTTGGGTCCAGCGCGAAAGCGGTTCATTAGCCATGCTCGAACCCACCCAGCGCTAGCGTGTCACCCTCGCCTTGTGCGAATAGCGGTCACCCCGGAAAAGCAGTTCCGAAGTACAGACCGCGTTGCCGCGGATATCGATCGGGGTAGCCCGCACGCGTAGCAGCGGGGTCCCGTCCGCGACGCCCAGGCGCCGCGCCACGTCGCCAGCGGCAGGAATTGCCGAGCTCTCGGTATCGACCGCCGTCAGCCGGTAACCCAGCCGGCTTTCAAGGATCGACATGACGTCATTGGTTTCAAGGTCTTCCTTCACCAGCGCGCGGATCAGCGCCTCGTCCCCGATGATCATGAAGATGGCCGCCGGCGCGTTATCCGCCATCCGGAGCGTCGTGGCGCAAAGCACTGTGTCTCCCGTGTTCAGGCCCAGGGCTTGCACGGCGAATGCTGGCGCCTTGATCTTGCGCACCGAGGCCAGCTTACCGTAGGCCAGCCGCCCGCGCGAGCGCGTCGCCTCATAGAAACCGGTTATCGGACCCAGGTTCGAGGTCTCGGCGGGCCGGGTGACGAAGCTGCCCTTGCCGTTGACTTTCTCGATCAGGCCGCTGGCATGCAGCCCTGCCAGCGACTGACGGACCGTGATGCGGCTGACCGCAAACTCCGCCATCAGTGCCGACTCCGACGGCAGCTTGGCGCCCGGGCCTAGCTCGTTGTCGACGATGCGCTGGCGCAGTTCTTCTTCGATCTGCCTGAATCTGGGCTGAGGAGCGGTCAAGGTCTGGGTCCTTATTGTTTCGGCAGGTGCTTTTGGATCGCCGATCCTGGCGTTTCCGGGATTATACCTATCATGATAGGCTACCCATTTTTTACGTTTACCTGTTATAACAGGTTGAAGTAACACCGAAGCTGAAGACACCAGCGAGCATCGCATCACGAGACGAGAGAATGGCATGAGCAATGCAGCAAAACCTCCCCACCGGCAATCCCCCGCCGCGGAATATGACTACCTCGTCGTCGGCGCCGGCTCGGCCGGCTGCGCCCTTGCGGCACGCCTGGCGGAGGACCCGGCCGTCACCGTGGCATTGCTGGAGGCGGGCCCTGACGATCATCACTACAGCGTCTGGACGCCGCTCGCCCTGGCGGCCGTGGTGCCCAAGCCTGGGCCGCGCAATTACGCTTACCGCACCGTGGCGCAGGCGGGCCTCGGCGGGCGGCGCTCCTACCAGCCGCGTGGCCGGGGACTGGGTGGCAGTTCGTCGATCAACGGCATGGTCTACATCCGCGGCCACCGCCACGACTACGACGATTGGGAGCGCCTGGGCTGCACGGGCTGGGGCTTCGACGACGTCCTGCCCTACTTCCGCCGCAGCGAGCGCAACCAGCGCTTGAGCGACGCGCACCATGGCAGCGATGGCCCGCTGCACGTCAGCGACCTGCGCACGCCCAACCCCTTCTCGCAACGTTTCGTCGCCGCGGCCGTGCAGGCCGGCGTGCCGCTGAATGTCGATTTCAATGGCGCGCAACAGGAAGGCGCCGGCCTGTACCAGGTCACGCAGCGCAACGGCGAACGCTGGAACAGCGCGCGTGCCTACCTGCATGGCGGCAATGCCGCCGATACCGGCCTGAACGGCGGGCGCAGGGGCCTGACCGTGCTGACCGAGACGCAAGCCCTGCGCGTGGTCTTCGAGGGCAAGCGCGCCACCGGGGTGCACGTATCCCGCGCGGGCGCCGAGCAGACCCTGCGCGCACGGCGCGAAGTCATCCTGAGCAGCGGCGCCTTCAATTCCCCCCAGTTGCTGCTGGCCTCGGGCATCGGCCCTGCATCGCACCTGTGCGGCCACGGCATCGCCGTGATCCACGACTTGCCCGGTGTCGGTGAAAACCTGCAGGATCACCTCGACATCACCGTTTGCCAGCAAGTCCGCACGACCGACCTGTTCGGCTACAGCCTGGGGGGCGTGTTCCGGATGCTCTCGGAGATCCGTCGCTACCGGCGCGATCGCACCGGCATGGTCAGCTCGAACCTCGCCGAGGCGGGCGCCTTCATCAAGAGCCGCCCCGGTCTCGCCGAGCCAGACCTGCAGCTGCATTTCATGCCCGGACTCTCGCCCACCCACACCGGACTGAGCCGGCGCGAGCTGAAACATGGCTTTACCGGCCTCGCCTGCGTGCTGCGCCCACAGAGCCGCGGACACGTGCGCCTGGAGTCCGCCGACACGCGCGATGCGCCGCTGATCGACCCGCGATTCCTGTCGGCCGAAGCGGACATGGCCGGCATGGTGGCAGGGGTCAGGGCACTGCGCCGCATCTTCTCGCAGCAAGCGCTGGCGGGCGCGGGCGGCACCGAGTTGCTCACCGGCGCGTTCGGCGCCGGTGCGCCGGCCATCATGATCGGCGAGAAGGCCGCGGACCTGATCCGCGCCGCCAATCGATAAGCAGCAGGTGAACCGATGAAACTGAAAGCCAACAAGATGAAACCGAGCCCCTTGATCGCGGCGATGACGCTCGCGGCACTCAGTGCCGCCACCCATGCCGCGAACCCTGCCGGCCCCGTTGCCCAACCCCTACCTTGCAGCGCCGCGAACAAGCCGCGGCCGTGAAGAGGTTCCTCGATGCCGGTGACGAGCAGGGCCTGCTCGCCTACATGAAATCGCAGCCGAACCGCACCTTGACGCTGGCGGAAGATCAGGTCGCCAACGGTGCGGTCTATTCGGTACTGGGCCGTGACGACGCCTTTTACGGTTGTAGCGGCCGCCAGGTCTTCCGTATCGACCAGGAGGATCCGAAAGAAGCCAGCTCCGGGATGAAGGCGCCGCGCGCCATCACGCTGCCGGCCGCCCTGTTCGACAATGCCAAGGCGGCGAGCGGCACGCGTAGCCCCGCCGACATCCTGTTCGGCATGGGCATGTCCTACAACGGCTACCTGGTCGTCAATACGCTGGGCGGCAAGGTCATCACCCTGGACCGCGACACGCTGGAAGTGATCGACGCCTTCACCGTGGCGGGCAAGGATGAGCTGTTCATGAACAGCTTCGCCACCGGCCCCGAGGCCAACGGCGGCGCCCTGTACGTCGCCTCCAATACAACCATGTACCGCCTGGTGGTGGACAAGGACGGCAAGATCCGCAGCGACGAGGCCAGCGGCGCATGGCAGTCGCCCTACGATCGCGGCGTGCGCATGCCGGCGCCGAAGATCGGCGACGGCACCGGCTCGACGCCGACCCTGATGGGCTTCGGCCCGCATGAGGACAAGCTGGTCGTCATCACCGACGGCGCCAGGAAGATGCGCCTGGTGGCGTTCTGGCGGGACAACATCCCCGCGGGCTGGAAGCAGAAGCCCGGCACGCTATCGCCGCGCATCGCCGATCAGGCGCAGCTCGACATGGGGCCGGAGCAGGAGTCGGTGCAGTCGGAGCAATCGGTAGCCGGTTTCGGCGACTATGCCTTCGTGGTGAACAACATCCCCAACGGGAGCGCGCCCCAGCTCAGCCACTCCGGCACCTTTGCCAGCCTGGTCAACGGCGCCACCCGCCCTGGCCCCGCCGGCGTTGCCGCCCTCAAGTGGCAGCAGAAGACACATGCCTGGAAGACGCAATGGGTACGCACCGACGTGTCCTCGATCTCGATCGTGCCCATGATCAGCGGCGCCGGCCGCATGGCGATCATCGACGGGTATTTCACCGGCAAATGGAATGATCGCTACCACATCGGCATGGATCTCGACACCGGCCAGACGGTAATGACAATCCGTACCGGCAGCGACCCGACCTTCAATGGCTTTTATTCGCCCATCAAGATAGATCCGCAGGGCCATATCTTCTACAGCGGGGCATTCGGCCTGATGCGCCTGGACACCGCGAAGATGCGCCGCGTTCCCGTCGCGAGGCAGATCAGCACGGCACAGGGCGACTGACTCGCGCAATCCCTTTGAGAGAGGAGACACAAGATGCATGCTGCCGTTACCGTTACCGCTACCAGTACTGCAACCAAGGCCACGGACACCGAAGCCTGGCCCTTCAGCGTCAGACGGGCCACCCCTACCATCGGCGCCGAGATCGGCGGCATCGATCTGCGCGCTGCGCTTGACGACGCCACCTATTGCGCCCTGCGCCGCGCGCTGGTGAAGTTCAAGGTGCTGTTCTTCCGCGACCAGGACATCACGCCAGCCCAGCACGTGGCCGTGGCGCGGCGCTTTGGCGAGCTGGAGGTCCATCCCATGATCGGCCACCATCCGCACCATCCGGAACTGGTGGTGTTTGGCCGCGGCGACGGCAAGCGCGGCCGCGAGAACCTCTATCACTCCGACGTCTCATGGCGCGAAACCCCCTCGATGGGATCGATGCTGCGCTGCGTGGAGACGCCCGAGGTGGGCGGCGACACTATCTGGGTCAATATGGCGGCAGCCTATGCCAACCTGCCGGAGGACGTGAAGGCGCGCATCGCCCGGCTCCAGGGCGTGCACGACGCGATGCCCACCTTCGGCCAGGCCCTTGCCGACGACCAGTACGCGATCATGCGCGCGAAATACCCGCCGGCGGTCCACCCGGTGGTCCGCACGCATCCCGAGTCCGGCGAGAAGATCCTGTATGTCAACGAAGGCTTCACCACCCATCTCGCCAACTACGCCAAGGAACAACCCTACCGTATCGGCTCCGACTTCCGGCTGGCGGAGATGGACCTGCTGCAGTATCTCTTCCGCCAGGCCGCCGCGCCTGAATACCAGGTCCGCCTGAAATGGCAGCGCAACACCATTGCCTTCTGGGACAACCGCTCCACCCAGCACTACGCAGTACAAGACTATTTCCCGGCGGTCCGGCACATGATGCGCGCCACTGTCATCGGCGACCGGCCGGTCTGAACCATGGCGCGGCCGTACCTCTCGGATACCCAAGGAGAACCCCATGAAGCTGCTCAACAAGTTCTATATCAACGGCCACTGGGCCGAGCCATCCGCCGGCAGCACGCTGGTGGACATCATCGATCCGGCCACCGAAGCGCCGGCCGGCAAGCTGGCAATGGGCACGGCGGCGGATGTCGACGCGGCCGTTGCGGCAGCGCGCGCTGCCTTCCCCGCGTGGTCAACATCGAGCCGGGAAGCGCGGATCGCCCTGCTGGAACGCGTGATCGAATGCTACCGTGCCCGCCTGGGCGATATTGCCCAGGCCGTGCGTGCCGAGATCGGTGCGCCCATCACGCTGTGCAATAGCCTGCAGGCCCCAATCGGGCTGGCGCAGCTCGAGGCTGCACTGGAAACGCTGCGCCATTTCGAATTCGAGACTCCCCACGCCAAGAGCTATGTGCGGCGCGAAGCGATCGGCGTCGCGGCGCTGATCACGCCCTGGAACTGGCCGCTGAACCAGATCACGGCCAAGGTCGCGCCGGCGCTGGCCGCGGGTTGCACGGTGGTGCTCAAGCCGTCCGAGATCTCGCCGCTGGACGCCATCATCTTTGCCGAGATCATGCACGCGGCAGGCACCCCACCCGGCGTATTCAACATGATCTACGGCGAAGGCCGCACCGTGGGCACCGCCCTGTCCACCCACCCCGACGTGGACATGGTGTCGATCACCGGCTCCACCCGCGCCGGCGTGGAAGTGGCCATGAGCGCCGCACCCACCGTCAAGCGGGTCGCGCAGGAGCTCGGCGGCAAGTCCGCACTGCTCATCCTCGACGATGCCGACCTGCAGGCCGCGGTGACCAGCGGCGTGGCGCAGTGCATGGCCAACTCCGGCCAGACCTGCGTGGCGCCAACCCGCATGCTAGTACCGCGCGAACGCTATGAAGAGGCGGTCACCGTTGCCGCGGCGGTTGCCAACGCGGTCGTCGTGGGCGACCCGGCTGACCCGGCCACCAAGATGGGCCCGATCTCCAATCGTGGGCAATTCGAGAAGGTGCAGCGCATGATCGCCATCGGCATCGAGGAAGGTGCGCGCCTGGTGGCGGGCGGCCCCGGCCGTCCCGACGGCCTGGCACGCGGCTTCTATGCCCGGCCCACCGTCTTCGCCGATGTGCGCAACGACATGGTCATCGCGCGCGAGGAAATCTTCGGGCCGGTGCTGGTGATGATCCCGTATGACGGCGAAGAGCAGGCCATCGCCATTGCCAACGACACCGTGTTCGGCCTGGCCGGCTACATCGCATCGGGCAGCCCCGAGCGCGCGCGCCGCGTGGCGGCGCGGCTGCGCGTGGGATCGGTGCGGATCAATGGCGCCATGCTGGATATCACGGTGCCGTTTGGCGGCTACAAGACATCGGGCAACGGGCGGGAGTATGGTGCCGAGGGGCTTGCCGAGTTCCTGGAGTACAAGTCGGTGACGGGCTGAAGACGCGGGCTGAAGACGCGGGCTAAAGAGCAAAATTGCAGCTGAATGGCTGCTGGTTTCCTCCCCTCTGCCATGAATTGGGAGGGGAGGAAACCACAAGCACCGGAACGACTACGCGGCCATCGCCACGCAATACCGCGCCAGATGGTAGTCCGAATCCCCCAGCAGCACATCCACCATCGCCAGCCGCTTGAAGTAGTCGCCTACCTCCAGTTCATCGGTCATGCCCATGCCGCCGTGCAACTGCACGGCCTGCTGGCCAATGAAGCGCCCTGCCCTGGCCACCACCACCTTGGCGCCGGACAACATGCGGCGGCGCGCGGCAAGATCGGGCTCGGTCAGCGCCTGCGCCGCCACATAGGCCATCGACAGCGCCAGCTCAGACTGCACCAGCATGTCGGCCATGCGATGCTGCAAGGCCTGGAAGCTGGCCAACGGCTTGCCGAACTGATGACGGTTGCGCAGGTATTCGCCGGTGATGGCAATCAGCTTGTCCATCGCGCCGGCCGCTTCCGCGCACAGCGCGGCAATGCCATGATCGATGCCATGCTCAAGCGCCGCCAGGCCGTCCGCGGGCTGGCCGATGACGGCATCGGCGCCGACCAGCACATTGCTGAGCTTCAGGTCGGCGGCATGCAGGCCGTCCATGGTGGGATAAGCGGCGACGGTCAGCCCGGGCGCGCCGCGCGGTACCAGGAACAGAGCCAGGTCGTTGCTGCCGGCAATACGGGCGCTGACCAGCAAGGCATCCGCCGCCGCGCCGTGCCAGGCCAGCGACTTGATGCCGTTGAGCACATAGCCATCGTCCCGGCGCTCGGCGCTCGCGCGCGCGGCTTCGGGACGGTAGCGCGTGACGGGCTCGAGATAGGCCAGCACAAGCACGCGCTCGCCGGCCGCAAGCGCCGGCAGCCACGCTTGCTGTTGCGCGGTGCTGCCGTACGCAGCGAGCACGGCGGTCGCCATCACCGCGCTCGGGATCACC
The DNA here is from genome assembly GCF_000243095.1 of Cupriavidus basilensis OR16. GTDB lineage: Bacteria > Pseudomonadota > Gammaproteobacteria > Burkholderiales > Burkholderiaceae > Cupriavidus > Cupriavidus basilensis_D. The sequence continues at coordinate 18,849 of NZ_AHJE01000075.1, forward strand.
GGCTCGGCTACCAGGCCGCGCCCCAGCTCGCGCTGGACCACCAATTGGCTGGCAGCACCGTGGCCGAAGCCGCCGAACTCCGGCGGCACCGTCAGTCCCAGCACGCCCATCTCGGCGAGGGCCGACCATATCTTGCGGTCGAAACTGCCGCCGCCACGCGTGCTATTGCGGCGTTGCGTGAAGGTGTATTCCGTATCGACAAAACGGCGCAGGCTGTCCGCCAGCATCCGCTGCTCTTCGCTGTAGGTAAAGTCCATGTCTGCTGAGTCCCTTCAGAATCCGAGGATCATCTTGGCGATGATGTTCTTCTGCACCTCGGTGGCGCCGCCATAGATGGTGGTCTTGCGCATATCGAAGTAGGTAGAGGCGGCCGGTGCGGCCCAGTCCGGGCCATTCACCGGTTGCACCGTGCCCGCGTCGAGCCATTGCGGAGCGTACGGCCATGCGTGCGGGCCGGCCACTTCCAGTTGCAGCATGGCGATGTCCTGCTGCAGCTCGGAGCCGCGGATCTTGATGATGGAGGCCTCTGGGGCCCGGGCCCCGGCCGCCGTCCTGGGTGATCGCGCGCAGCAACAGCATCTCCAGCGCCATCAGGTCCATCTCCAGGCGGGCGATCTTGTCGCGCATGCGCACGTCCTCGCTCATCGGGCGCCCGGCGCCATCGGTAGCGAGGCCGGCATAGTGCTTCAGCTGGCGCAGCTCGCGGTGGCAGTGGCCGATGCCGGCAATCCCGGTGCGCTCATGGCCAAGCAGGTACTTGGCGTAGGTCCAGCCACGGTTCTCCTCGCCCACCAGGTTGGCCACCGGCACCTCGACGTTCTCGAACCACGTTTCGTTGACGTCGTGGCTGCCGTCGAGCGTGACGATGGGCCGCACGGTGATGCCGGGCGACTTCATGTCGATCAGCAGCATCGAGATGCCGCGCGTGCAGGATGCGGTGCCAGCGCACGTAATCGTCCTTGCCCAGGCGGCGGTGGCCCAGCACCTTGGCGCGGATATCGGCGGGCAGGTTGCCCTGCACAAAGGCGCGGACTTCCTCCCGGAACCCTTGTTCCGCCGCGGTGAATCGCAAATCCATTGGTTTGTCCCCTCGTGTTGTCACGCTGCCCCGGCGGCTGCATCGTGCCAGGGCCAGCATGTTTGAAAGCATCTGGCCGCCCCATACTAGCGGCACAAGGCGGATTCGGCTGCGCGCCGATGGGTGGGCCACCTATCGGCGCGATCAGCGGCCATGCCTTCGCCGGCAGCGCGCGCGGCGAAATCCGCGCCGATTGCGTCCAGGGTCGGCATGGGCGCCTCGAATATGCCGTCGGTGGCGCCTACTTCGGCTCCAGCGAGCGGGCCGCTTCGTCGATCAGATCGGCAATCTCCATGGCATGAGAGGCCAACGACGCGTGACTCGCCGCTAGCGTGATCGTCTTTCTCGGCTTCATGCGCTCGGCCATCCAGCGCTCGGCCTCGGGCGGGATCATGCGGTCGCTTTCCGATACCTGGTACCAGCTCGGCAGGGCCTTCCAGGCCGGCGGCCCGGACTTGTCCTCGAAGCAGCGCGCAGCGATGGGCTTTTGCGTCGCCGCCATCACCAAGGCGTCGGTCTCATCGAGGTCGTCGCCAAAGCTCTCCTTGAAGGCGGCGGGATCGAGCCAGAGAAAGCCTTCCTTGTCAGGCCGGATATGCGCGGCTCCAGGAGGGGGCGCTTGCCGGGCAAAGATGCTGCCAAGGCTCTCGCCCTCATCCGGGGCGAACGCGGCGACATAGACAAGGCCCGCCACATTCGACGTGTGGCCGGCGCCGGTGATGACAGCGCCGCCATAGGAATGCCCCACCAACAAGGTCGGGCCATCCTGCGCCGCGGCGAGCTTGCTGGTGCGATCGATGTCGTCCGCAAGCCCGGTGAGCGGGTTCTGCACCGCGACCACGTGGTAGCCCCTGGCGTGGAGCAAGGGAATGACGCCCCGCCAGTGGGAGGCATCGCCCCAGGCACCATGCACAAGAACGATGTTCATCCGAGCCGTTGTCATATCAGTTCTCCGTTTGGCAGCATGAGGATCGGGGGCTGCCATCCCCGCACAGCAAACCTGTCGCCATAACACGACATAGCGAGGCTAAATCCCTCACGAACCGTATGCTGACTAGCTTAGATGATCGAGCTACGCGCTATGCAGGCAAAGCCTGCATTTGCTCCCCCAGTCAAGGCGCCCCGCGAACATCCGTGCCGCATTCGCCGCATCACGCATCAACCGCTCGACGATCTCCGCGGCTGGCACGATGCCATCGGCAAAGCCGCCGGCCGGTCCCAGCGAGACGATCCCGGCCTCGACATCGCCATCCCGGTACACACGCTGCCGGGTGCGCGAGGACAGGATCAGGTCGCCAAAGTCGGCATGGCTACGCGCGCCCCCGGCTTCCAGCCGCTGGACTTCGCGCGCCGTGTCGTTAGCCATGACACGCCAGGTATCGCCCAGCGTGGACAGGATGGCGGTCGAACACCCCGCGTCGGATTCGACGATCCGCTGCTTCAAGGCATCGTGCGCAATGATCTCCGAGGCGACCATGAACCGGCTGCCCATGACGACCCCGTCGGCACCAAGCGCGAGCGCGGCGGCAATCTGCCGGCCGTTGCCGATGCCGCCGCCGAGCACCATGGGGATGCGGATCTGCTCCAGCGCGAAGGCGCCGTTGACGAAGGCCGACAACTGGTTGGCGCCCGGATGGCCACCCTCTTCCATCCCGACCAGCGCTACCGCATCCACGCCGAGCCGCTCAGCGCTCAGCGCATGGCGCACGCTGGGGCACTTGTGGATCAGGATGCCGCCGCCCTTGTGGATCACGTCGACCAGCGTCTCGGGCGACGACCCCGCGCTCTCGAAATAGCGCACGCCCTCTTCCAGCGCAACGCGTATCCACCCGGCGACATCCTTGTTTGCGCCCGGGCGGCGCGACAGCGTCAGGTTCACCCCGAACGGCCGCCCGTTTGTCAGCGCCCGGCAGCGCCGCAGATCGCCGCGCAATGCCTCCGGGTTGTCGAACGAGCGCGCGGTGATGAACCCCATGGCGCCCGCGTTGACCAGCGCGGCGACGATGCCGGACTCGCCCAGGTGGTGCATGCCGCCCAGCAGCAGCGGATGGCGGATGCCGAAGAGTTCAGTGATGCGGGTGCGGAAGTTCGGATCTGTCATGGCATGGCTTCGGTAGCCGCCTCAAAGACGGCTTGGATCATCGTGCGTAGTTGGGACATGGCGGGTCACCGTCCAGCCCGTGAACGGGTCCGAGACACTCCAGCGCCGGGTCCACCGCGTGTTGCAGGCGCGGCACTGGTGTTCCTTGGTCTGACACACCACGCCCGCGCCAAAGCTACGCCAGCGCACGTCGCCGACGGGCCGCAGCGCGGCATGGCCATCCGCGCAGCGCATATCGTGGCGCAGGCTTTCGCAACGCGCGCACAGGTCCTGCATCGGCTGCGCCACCGCCGGGCTGGCAACCAGCGGCGGCGACGCCGGCGTGCACATTTCCGCGACATGGCCGCGCCGAGCCTGGATCCGGCGCAAGGACGCCCAGAACAGCGCGCGCAACGCATCGGATCCGCTCTCCAGCGCCGCGGCCCGGCAGCGGTCCACGTGATGTTGCATCGCCATGCCAAACTCCGACGCGGAGGCAAAGCAAACCACCCGCGCATGGGGATCGCCGTCCTCGATCCAGCGGTCGAACAGGTTGACCAGATGCCGGTAGTAGTCCTGCGTGCCGTTCGCGGCACGCTTGAGGGTGAGCTTTTGGGCAAGCCGGCTGCGCTCGCGAACTTCCACCCTGAGTTCGCCAAGCAGCGGCAGCAGCCGCGCGGCGGGCCGGCTTCGCGCGCTCATGCGGCCGCGGCGCCGAGCGTCGTCCGTACGAAATCCGCCACCGGGGCCTGCGTCCGGGCCAGCAGGGCTTCGCCCACGATCCGGTTCCAGAACGTCTGCGCGCCATCCGCCGCGCACCATTCATGCAGCCGGCGGGTGTAGAGCTGCAGGTCGTATTCTTCGGTCACACCGATGGCGCCATGCAGCGCGTGCGCTGCGGCTGCCACCAGCGGCACCGCCATGCTGGTGCGTGCCTTGGCCATGGCTGCCGCAAGCCGCTCCGGCACGCGGCCCGCGCCGCTGAATGCCATTTCGGCCGCGATGCCGGCCGATGCCACGTGCTGGGCCATCACGCTCAACTGATGCTGCACGGCCTGGAACTTGCCGATCGATTTGCCAAACTGCGAGCGGTCATTGCAGTACTGCAGCGTCATGCCGAACACGCGATCCAGCGCGCCTGCGATGGCCGCTGCGTGGATCGCCGCACTGAACAGGCGGACTTCCTCGCCGTTGCCGCCAACGGCGGCAGGCACTGCGTCCGGGCCCCAGGACAGCGTGCCGCACAGGCTGCCGCGCACACCGGTGGCCGTGCGCTGCGCTTGCGCGGCATCGAGCAGCAGCAAGTCGCCATCCACGTCCGCGAGCACATGGCCGCTGGTCATGCCGAACGGCACCCGCGCAGCGCGCAGCGAACCGTCTGGCGCGCGCCGGCAAGCCCCGGCCAGCGTGATCATGCCGGCCGGGGCCCGCACGTTAGCGTCGCGCAGCAGCGCGCGCGCCGCGATGGTCTGCGCTGCCGGCACGGGCAAAGCATAGCGCCCGAAGGCGGTGAAGATGGGCGCCAGCGCAGGCAGCGGCAGCCCGGCGCCGCCAGCGGCCTCGGGCGCCAGCAACTCGAGGAAACCCGCCTCTTCCAGCGCGCCCCAGACTGCCGTGGGTGCCGCGCCACGCTCGATGGCCCTGACGGCTTCCGGTGTGACACGGTCGCGCAGGATTTGCTCAATGGCTTCGGTGAACATGTGTCTCTCTTTTCTATGTCGTGGGCAGACAGCCGCAGGCTCAGCGCAGGCCCAGGCCGCGCGCGATCATGCCGCGCAGCACCTCGCGCGTGCCGCCGCGCAGCGAGAATGTCGGCGAGATCTGGCTGAGATAGGCCACCGTGCGATACAGCTCGGCGCCGACCTCCTGCCCGGGATCCGCGGCAATCGCGGCTTCCAGCAGCGCGGGGATGGATTGTTCGAACTCGGTACCGATGTCCTTGACCAGTGCCGCCTCCACAATCGGGCTTTCGCCGCGCGCCAGGCGTGCCGTGACCGCCACCGACAGGCTGCGCAAGGTGGCCAGTTGCGTAGCGAAACTGCCCAGCAGGACGGTATCGGCATCGCTGGCACCGTGCCGGCGCAGGTGCTCGGCCCAGCAGTCGATCAGCACGATGCTCGAGTAGATGCGCTCGGGGCCGCTGCGCTCGAAAGCCAGTTCGGCCGTGACCTGCTCCCAGCCCCCGCCCTCGTTGCCGATCAGTGTGCCGTCGGCCAGGAACACGTCATCGAACGTCACCTCCGAGAAATGCGCGTCACCGGTCAGGTCGACGATGGGACGCACGCTCACGCCCGGCAGCGATAAGTCGACGATGCATTGCGAGAGCCCCTTCTGGCGGTCTTCCGGCACCCCGGACGAGCGCACCAGCGCGATCATGTAGTGGCAGTGATGCGCATTGGTGGTCCAGATCTTGCGGCCATTCAGGCGCCAGCCGCCTTCGCAGCGCGTGATGCGCGTGCGCACGCTGGCCAGGTCCGAACCGGCGTTCGGCTCGCTCATGCCGATGCAGAACAGGCGCGGCATGGCGTCGATGAAGTCGATCGAGCGCGGCACCATGTAACGGGCCACCTTGGTGCGCAGGTAGGCCAGCAGTTCCTCGGCCAGTTCCGCCGACGGCACCACGCCGCTGGCGGGCTCGACGATGGCCTTGACCTCCTCGCCCATCTCCGGGTTCGGCACGCCGATCACCGCGGCGTCGCCCACGCTCGGGTGCACCACCAGCGCGTCCTCGATGGCCTGCGGGTAGATGTTGACGCCGCCCGAGATGATCATGAAGGCCTTGCGGTCGGTCAGGTAGAGGCCTTGCGGTCGGTCAGGTAGAGATAGCCGTGCCCATCCAGGCGGCCAACGTCGCCCACCGCGGTCCAGGTCGGATGCACGGGGTGCTGCGCCGAGCGGGTCTTCTCGGGGTCGTTGTGATAGTGGAACGGAAGCTGGTCGCGCTCGAAGTACACCATTCCGGTCTCTCCCACCGGCAGCTCCCTGCCCTCGTCGTCGCAGATATGGAGCACACCCAGCAAGGCACTGCCGACCGAGCCCGGGTGGGCCAGCCATTCCTGCGTGTCGAGCGTGGTTACGCCATTGCCTTCGGTGGCCGCGTAGTACTCATGCAGGATGGGCCCCCACCAGTCGATCATCTGGCGCTTCACGTCCTGCGGGCACGGTGCCGCGGCGTGAATGGCCACGCGGTGGCTGGACAGGTCGATGCCCTGGCGCTGCTCAGGTTCCAGCTTGAGCATGCGGATAAACATGGTCGGTACCCACTGGCTGTGGGTCACGCGATAGCGCTCGATCAGGCGCAAGGCTTGCACCGCGTCGAACTTCTCCATGAAGACAATAGTGCCGCCGCAAAACTGCGTCTCCAGCCCGTAGCCGAGCGGCGCGGTGTGATACAGCGGGGCCGGCGAGAGGTAGATGGTCTGCGCGTCGAAGCCGTAGCGCTCGAACTGGGGCCGGCGCGCCGAGCCGGAGCCTTCTGTGACCATGCCGTTGGGCTGGTTGCGGATGATGCCCTTTGGCCGCCCGGTGGTGCCGGAACTGTAGATCATGGTGGCGCCCATCCATTCCTCGGCCAGGCGCTCGGCGGGATAGCCCTGGGTGGTGTCCTCATAGCTTTGCCAGCCGGGGATCGTTCCGTCCATCATCAGTTGCAGGCGGCAGGTGGGCATCAGGCCGCAGAGCTGCGCCGCCAGCTCGCGCATGGCGTACGAGGTCACCACCACCTGGGCATTGCTGTCCTCGATGATATAGGCCGCCTCCGGCGCGGTCAGGAAACGGTTGACCGGGGTGATCATCAGCCCCGAGCGCAGCGCCGCCCAGCACAGCTCGAAGCAGCGCATATTGTTCTCGAGCACCATGGCGATATGGTCGCCGCGCCGCAGGCCCTGCGCGTGCAGGCACTGGGCAAAGCGGTTTGAGCGCGCGTCGAGCTCCCGGTAGGTCAGGACCTCGCCGGTGGTGCCGTTGATGGCGGCGGGCTTCTCCGGCGTCAGCTCGGCATGGTCGCCCAGGTATTTTGGCGTCCGGCTCATCGCGCCGCTCCCGGGATCTCGCCGGAGGTGTCGGCGTTGGCGGCGGCCTGGCGTACCAGCGCCGGGATCCGCGCGCCCAGTTCTTCCACCTGCCAGCGGCCCTCCTTTTCCATGCGCGGGCCGGCATGCCAGCCCTCGGCCACGGTGATGCGGCCGCCGCGCACGCCGAACACGCGCCCGGTGATCTCGCTCGACTCGAGGCTGCCCAGCCATGCCACCAGCGGCGCCACGTTGCCGGCGTCCAGCGGGTCGAAGCCCGGCGCCGCGCCAGCGGTGAACTCGGCGCGCCTTGCCGCGAAGATGTCTTCGGTGAGGCGGCTCATCGCGGTCGGGTAGATCGCGTTGACCGTCACGCCATAGCGGTCCAGTTCGCGCGAGGCAATCACCGACATCGCGGCGATGCCCGCCTTGGCCGCGCCGTAGTTGGCCTGGCCCGCGTTGCAGTACAGGCCCGACGACGAGCTGGTATTGATCAGGCGGGCCACGCGCTGGCGGCCTGCCTTGGACTCCTCGCGCCAGTACGCGGCGGCATGGCGCGACGGCGCGAACGTGCCGCGCATATGCACGCGGATCACCGAATCCCAGTCTTCCTCGGTCATGTTGACCAGCGTGCGGTCGCGCAGGATGCCGGCGTTGTTGACCAGCACGTCCAGCCCGCCGAACTCGCGGATGGCGGCGTCGATCATGTTCTTCGCGCCGGCCCAGTCGGCCACGTCATCGAAATTGGCGATCGCCTCTCCGCCCATCGCCCGGATCTCCGCGATCACTTCCAGCGCCGGCCCGCTGGCCGAGCCGGCGCCGTCGCCCCTCCCGCCCAGGTCGTTGACGACCACCTTGGCACCCTGCCGCGCGAATTCCAGCGCGTACTCGCGCCCGAGGCCCCGGCCAGCGCCGGTGATGACGACAACGCGATCCTTGCAAAGCTGTTGCATGGCGAATCCTTGATCTCTGATACCGTTTGCTAGTTGAGTTGCCGCGCCTTAGCGCGCGCTGACGTCGTAGGTCTTGACCAGTTGCCGGTAACGTACCGTCTCCGAGCCGATCATCGCTGTCATCTGCTTGCCGGACTGGCCGATCACGTCGGCATACGCTGTGCGCGCCGCGAAGTCCTTGAACTCCGGCTTGTCGATCACCTTGAGCAAGGCCATCTCCAGCTTGTGGGCAATCGGCTCGGGCGTCTTGCTGCTGACGCCAAAGCCGATCCACACGGACAGCTCGTAGTTGGGCAGGCCGCTCTCGCGCACCGTAGGCACCGCCGGCAGCTCCGGATGGCGCGTCTTGCCGGTCACTGCCAGCGGCCGCAGCTTGCCGGCGCGAATCAGCGGCAGCGCGCCGCCCACGTCCAGCAGCGCCACATCCACCGATCCGCCCATCAGGTCCGACTGCACCTGTGACGCGCCCTTGTAGGGAATGTGGTTGAGTAGCCGTCGGCCGGCGCGTTGAGCAGGCTCTGCACGGCGATCAGCGTATCCGCGCCGGGACGGTTTTCCACGATGCCGGGCTGGCCCAGCTCCTTGCCCACCTGCTCCGCCACGAAGCGGGTCACGGTGTCGGAGCCGCTGCCCTGCGTCAGCGGCACGATGAAGCGCAGCGGGCGCGACGGGAAGTTGTCGGCGGGCGCGGCGGCCAACGCGGGCATCAGCATCGAAATGGCGAGGCCAACGCCAAGGAGGCGTAATGGCAGTGAGATCTTCATGTTGCTGTCTCCAGTCCGGATGCGGCGGCCGGCTCGTGTCGGCTGGCCGCTCGCACCTCTTCGTTCGCTTCGGGCAGGCTTGCCCTTGCCTCAGTTCTTGCCGTACAAGGTCACCACACAGGCGCCGCCCAGGCCGAGGTTGTGCTGCAAGGCAAGCTTGGCGCCCTTCACCTGCCGCTGGTCGGCGGTGCCGCGCAGCTGATGGGTCAGCTCGTAGCACTGCGCAAGCCCCGTGGCGCCCAGCGGATGCCCCTTGGAGAGCAGGCCGCCCGACGGGTTGACCACAACCTGGCCGCCGTAGGTGTTGCCGCCGTCCGCAACGAATTTCTCCGCGCCGCCTTCAGGGCAGAAGCCAAGCGCTTCGTAGCAGATGACTTCGTTCTGCGCGAAGCAGTCGTGCAGCTCGCACACGTCGATGTCTTCCGGGCCGATGCCGGCCTGCTCATACACCTTGTTGGCCGCCGAGCGCGTCATGTGCGTGCCGACATAGTTCAGCATCGACGGCGGGTCGAACGAGGCGGGCGGATCGGTGGTGAGCGACTGGGCCACGATCTGCACGTCGGTGCGCAGGCCGTGCTTGTTCGCAAAGCGCTCCGACACCAGGATGGCGGCGGCACCGCCGCAGGTGGGCGGACAGGCCATCAGGCGCGTCAGCACGCCGGGGAACAGCACGGTGTCGTTCATCACGTCTTCGGTGGTCACCACCTTGCGGAACAGCGCCAACGGGTTGTTGGCGGCATGGCGGCTGGCCTTGGCGGGCACCGCGGCAAAGGTCTCCAGGCGCGCGCCATAGCGCTGCATGTATTCGCGCCCCGCGCCACCAAAAGTGCGCACCGCCTGCGGCAGGTGGGCCATATCCGCGGTCAGGCCGTGCATGATCGGCTGGAAGCGCGCACGGGTAACCGGCCGGTCGTCCCAGTGCGACTTCAACGCGCCGGCCTGCATCTGCTCGAAGCCAACCGCCAGCACGCAGTCGGCGTCGCCCATGGCGATGGCCTGGCGCGCCAGGTAAAGCGCGGTGGAGCCGGTGGAGCAATTGTTGTTGACGTTGACAATGGGGATGCCGGTCATGCCCACCTCGTACAGCGCCGTCTGGCCGCAGGTAGAGTCGCCGTAGACGTAGCCGGCGAAGGCCTGCTGCACCAGGTCGTAGCCGATGCCGGCATCGGCCAGCGCACGGCGCACGGCTTCGGCGCCCATCTCGGTATAACTCAGGCTCGCGCCGGGCTTGGCGAAGGGGATCATGCCTACACCGCCGACTAGTACTTTTTCGCTCATGATGGTTTCCTGGATGTTCGTGGATGTTCCTGGATCGCGCTGAGACCTAGAGCTTGCGGGCGATCAGTTCGCGCAGCACTTCACTGGTGCCGCCGAAAATACGGGTCACGCGCATGTCGACAAAGGCGCGCGCGATCGGGTACTCCAGCATGTAGCCGTAGCCGCCATGGAGTTGCACCATCTCGTCGATGCACTTCCACATGGTCTCGGTTAGTCCCACACCGTCTGGTTGAAGGCACGGCGGTCCTTGACGTACTGCAGCGTCAGCTCGAGCTGGCGCTCCAGCCTTGCCGCGCAGTACACCGCAATGATCAGGCGCTCCTGCGGCAGTTCTTCCATCAGGTGGATGAAGCCGCCGTTCTCGTTGCCGATCAGGTTGGTGGCCGGTACGCGCACGTTGTCAAAGAACAGCTCGGCGGTATCCGCGGCCCGCTGGCCCACCTTCTCCAGCTTGCGGCCTCGCCGGAAGCCCTCGCGGTCCGCTTCCACCATGATCAGGCTCACGCCCTTGGCCCCCGCCTTGGGGTCGGTCTTGCAGACCACCACGATCATGTCGGCGTTCAGGCCGTTGGAGATAAAGGTCTTGCTGCCGTTGATGATGAAGTCGTCGCCGTCGCGCACGGCGCTGGTGCGGATCGACTTCAGGTCGGAGCCGGTGCCCGGCTCGGTCATGGCGATCGCCAGGATCTTCTCGCCCCGGCAGATCGGCGGCAGCCATTGGCGCTTCTGTTCCTCGGTGCCCAGGCGCACGATGTACGGTGCCGTGATGTCCGAGTGCACCGAGAAGCTGGGGCCGGAGATGCCGGAGCGGTGGTACTCCTCGGCCAGTACCGCCGCGTGGCCAAAATCGCCGCCGCCGCCGCCGTATTCCTCGGGAACGGTCACGCACAACAGGCCGTCGCGGCCGGCCTTGAGCCAGGTCTCGCGGTCGACCAGGCCGTCCCGGTCCCACTGCGCCTGGCGCGGCAGGCATTCGCGCTCGAAGAAGCGGCGCGCGGTTTCCCGCAGCATTTCATGGTCGTCGCGATAGACGGTGCGCTTGATTTCCACCAGAGGCTCCTAGTTTGTCGGATTGCCAGGCCAGAGTCCCTCGCCGTGAAGCCGGGTGAATCCGGGTGAGTCCGGACGGGAGACCGCTGCCTTGATGGAAGTATTCTGGGCGCCGGGCGGGGAAAAGTACCCACCCCGGTGGAGTAGGGGTGGGTGCCCTAGCGGCTGGTGTGGGCGTGCTGCGGCCCGGCGGTCTTGAGGTCGCGCATGCGGGCCACCGCTTCATCGCGGCCCGACACCTCCAGCTTGCCGTAGATGTTCTTCAGGTGCCACTTGACGGTGTCCAGCGATACGCCGAGGACCCTCGCGATCTTCTTGTTGGGTAGCGCCTGCGCGAGCAGGCCGAGCACTTCGTTCTCGCGCTCGCTGAGGCTGTCGAGCGCCGGATTGGCCGCGCCGCGGGCAGACGGCACCACCTCCGGCACGGCCGTGGCCGCCACCAGCCGCTGCGCATAGAAGCCGAGCACGGGGTCGAACCCCTCCTCCACGGCCAACGCGTCAAGCATGGCTCGCAAGCGCGGGGACACGTCCAGGAGGCTGCGCATCAGTCCGAGCCTGTGCCCCAGGCGCAGGGCTTCGACCAGATGCCGGCGAGCGCCGTCGCGATTGCCGCGGCCTTGCTCGGCAAGCGCCATCTGCACGCGCAGGCTGGCCACGCGGCACCAGCGGCCGCCGGCCTCGGACAGCGCGTTGAGCGGCGTGAGGCGTGCGATGGCGCCATCGAAATCGTTGTGATGCAGGCACATGCGGATACGCGTCACCTGGGCGCAGACGCTGATTTCCCACGCGGTGCTGCGGGCGGCGCCCGAGTAGCGCGCGGCCAGCGCTTCCAGGCGCAACAGGACGGCGTGCGCCGCGTCGACCTCGCCCTGCTCCAGCAGCCAGCGCGAACGCCGATAGAGCGCATGGGCTAGCAGGCGGTCCACGCGATGGCGGGCCGCGTAATCCTCGAGGCGATCCAGGCAGGCGCGCGCCTCCAGCCGGCGCCCACCCAGCCAGTGCGCATTGGCGAGCACCGTCAGGCCCCGCAACACGGTATCCGGGATCGAGACGCGCTCCAGCACGTCGATGCGCTTTTCCAGCAGCTCGCGCGCGGCGTCGACATCGTTGAGCTCATAGAGCGCCTCGCCAAGCAGCGCCGCCGCCATGCAGGCAATGCCGATGTAGGCGGGGCCTTGCTGCTCAGCCTCGGCCAGCACGTCGCAGAAGATGCGCTCGGCCAGCAGGAACTGCCCCTCGGCGGCGTGGGTCATGCCGCCCATGCAGCGTCCCAGCAAGACCCCGCGCGGCGCGCCGCCGTGCAGCGCGCCCTCTTCCAGCACCTTGCGCGCCTGCTTGTATTCGCCACGGTGGATAAACATCCACGACAGGATGTTGCCACGCCCGGCATAGGTGAAATCATCCGCGTCGGGTGGCACGCGCTGCAGCTCCGGCAGCAAAGCCACCACCGAGTCGGTGTCGTCGCGCTGCAGCGCCAGCCCGCCGCGCAGCAGCGCCAGCGCATAGCGCTGCCTGGGCCCGAGCCGTTCATGCTGGGAGGCCATCTGCCCGATGCTCTGCATGAGCGCGTCAACCTCGCCGGCATACATCTGCAGGTAGGCCAGCACCAGGTGCAGGTCGAAGCGGGCCGTGACCTGTTCAGGTGGCAGCCGGCGTACCAGGCCCGCCAGCTCGCTCAGCTCCCCGCGCGCCAGCAGGTCGTGCGCGCAGGTTTCCACCAGGTCCGCCGCGGCGTTCGCGTCGCCAGCCTGCACGGCGTGGCGCACCGCTTCATCGATGTGCCCCTGCGCGCCAAACCAGTGCCAGGCGGCCGCATGCAGCGCGTGCTGCTCGGCGCTTGGCAAGCTTGCCAGCCGGGTGAGCAAGACTTCACGCAACAGCGGATGCAGGCGATACCAGGTTTCGCGATCCTGGCCGCTGCCGATCTGCGTGATGAACAGGTCATCCGCGTCCAGGTGGGCCAGCCGCGCGGCAATCTCGCCGGCCTCCTCCGGGCGGCCCAGCAGGGTGGCGCACAGGGAGGCGCAAAAGCGGTTGCACACGGCCATGCGCGTCAGCAGATGCAGCTCATCGCTGGTCAGGCGCACCAGCACCTCGCGCTCGAAATAGCTGGCGAACGTCTGCGCATCGCGCACCTGCACCCGCGCATAGGCCGCGCCTTGCTTGGCCTTGAGGTCGATTGCGAACAACTGGAGCCCGGCCGCCCAGCCGCCGGTCAGTGCGTGCAGCACCTGCGCGTCGCGCCTGTCGATGCCGCCAAGCTGGTCGCGCAGGAAGCGCTCGGACTCCTCCGGCGAGAAGCGCAGGTCGCGCAGGTCGAACTCGGTAGCCAGCCCCTGGCTGCGCAGGCGCGCCAGCGAAAGCGGCAGCGCGTTGCGCGAGGCCAGCGCCACGTGCAGGTGGGCCGGCGCGTAGTCGAGCAGCCAGCGCAGCGCCTGGAAGATCCGGGGGTCGTCGAGCAGATGGACATCGTCCAGCATCAACACCAGTTCGCGCCGGCGGCTGGCAACGCCGCGCACCAGCGTGATCATCCAATGCTCGGCTGCGGACTCGTCACCGTCGCGCCCCATCAGGATGGCCGCATCGCGCACCATGGCAGCGTCCACCACCGCCAGGCTTGCCAGCAGGCCGTTGAAGAAGCTGGTCAGGTCGTTGTCTTCTGGCGCCAGCGAGAGCCAGGCCACATCGAAATCCAGCGTCAGCAAAGCCTGTCGCCATGCCAGCAAGGTGCTGGTCTTGGCGCTGCCGGCCGGCCCCTGGATCACCACGCAGCGCTGGCGGCGCGCTTCCAGCAGGCGCGCCATCAGGGCCTCGCGGGGCATGAGGTGGCGCGCCCCGCGCGGCGGCGTGAGCTTGGTAGGGGTGATCGGCTGGACCACGCGCTCGGCGCAAGCGCGCGGCCCCGCTGGCTGCTCGCCGGGGTCGTACATGCTGGGAAACCTCTGGAAAGCCCCGCAGGCGCTGCTTTCGCGATGGAGATGGGGTGCCTGGATTATAGGGCCGGGATATCCCCATCCGGAGGCCTCGGGGGGCTGCCTACCCGATGCGGGTAGGTCCACGTCCGCCGGCAATTTGTTCTACTTGGCACCATGACGCCGTGCGGCTTTCCTGCCCCGGCGCCTTCCAACACCGCCAGGGCGCCGGGTCGCGCCCTGCCTTATCGTTCACAGGATCAGCAATGGGTGTACTAAGCGGCATTCGCGTAGTGGAGTTCGAAGCCATCGGGCCGGGCCCGTTCGGGGCCATGCTGCTGGCCGACATGGGCGCGGATGTGCTGCGCATCGACCGGCCGGTAGCGCCGACCGACCTGGGCCCCAAGTCCGCCACCGGCAAGCGGGTGGACGTGACCGGCCGTGGCCGGCGCTCGGTCACGCTCGACCTCAAGCAGCCGGAGGCGCGCGAAGCCGCGCTGGCGCTGATCGAACGCGCGGATGTGGTGATCGAGGGCTTTCGGCCCGGCACCATGGAGCGCCTTGGCCTGGGGCCGGAGGTGGCGCTGGCGCGCAACCCGCGCCTGGTGTACGGGCGCATGACTGGCTGGGGCCAGACCGGGCCCATGGCCGATCGCGCCGGCCACGACCTGAACTACATCGCGCTGTCGGGCGTGCTGTCCGGCATCGGCCGCGCGGGCGAGGCGCCGGTACCGCCGCTGAACCTGGTGGGCGACTACGGCGGAGGCGGCATGCTGCTCGCCCTGGGCGTGGTCGCGGCCCTGCTCAACGTGCAGCGCGGGGGCGCGGGCCAAGTGGTGGATGCGGCCATGATCGAAGGCGCCGCACAACTGGGCGCGGTGGTCTGGGGCCTGCTGGCCTCGGGCAACTGGCGCGAGGAACGCGCCAGCAACCTGCTCGATGGCGGCACGCCCTGGTACGACAGCTACCGTACCAGCGACGGCCACTACATGGCGGTGGGCGCGGTCGAATCGCGCTTCTATGCCGAGCTGCTGGAGAAGCTCGGCCTGGCCGGCAAGGACCTGCCCAAGCAGCATGACCGCAGCGGCTGGCCGGTATTGCGCCAGCACTTCGAAGCGGCATTCCTGACCCGCACGCGCGGCGAATGGTGCGCCGTATTCGAAGGCAGCGATGCCTGCGTGGCGCCCGTGCTGGGCTTTGCCGAGGCGCCCCATCATCCGCAGCACCGTGCCCGTGGCAGCTTTGTCGAAGTGGCCGGCGTGGTGCAGCCGGGCCCGGCGCCGCGCTTTCTCGGCACGCCCTCGGTGGTCGCCGGACCCGCGCCCGCACGTGGCGAGCACGGTGGCGCCGCGCTGCGCGACTGGGGGTTCGATGCGCATGCGGTCGCGCGTTTGCGTGCGCTCGCACAGGCCCGTGCGCCCCCTGACCATAGAGTGAATGCCATGTCTCAATTGCAATCTTCCGCCGCGGCAACCCTGCCACATCAGAATCCGCAGGCCCGCGGTGTGCCGGACGGCTTCGAGCCCGTCATTGGCGCCAAGGGCTTCATGCGCTTTTGCGGCGAGTTCTACCTGCATGCGGAGCGCCCCGTCATGGGCGTGCGCATCGCGCACGAACACCTGAACGCCATCGGCATCGCGCACGGCGGCTTCATGGCCATGCTGGCCGACAGCGCCTTCGGGGTGGTCATGGTGCGCCGTTTCGGCACCCTGCAGCCTCGCACGCTGCATCTGAGCGTCGACTATCTTGGCCCGGTACATGCCGGCGACTGGGTAGAGGCGCATGTGGACATGCTCAAGCAAGGCCGGCGCGTTGCCAACGTGAACTGCCGGATCATGGTCGGGGACCGCACCGCGCTGCACGCGGCGGGCGTGTTCTACCTTGGCAACAGCGACGGCCGGCCGGACCGCATCGCAAGCGTCTCGCCACTGGAAGGCCGCGCGCCGTCCTGACCTCACCCATCGGCCCAACCCATCAGCCCAACCCCTGCTTTCTGGCGGGGGCGCCAGCGCCCCCGCCACCGTATGCTCGATCACGGCAGCTAACCGGATGGCGGGCAGCGATCTCCTTGTCTCCACCCTGCCGGCGCTCGATGCCGGCGGGGCCTTGCGCTCCGGCCCTCTGGCCGGAGTTCTTTTTTGTACGCGGCCAAGCGGCACCCGGCGCCACGCAACGCACCGGGTTCACCCGGATAGTGCAATCCCGCCCCGCCAAAATGGCGGGTTACAGCCCTGGCCGCATCCCCTACCGTCGCAGTTGAGAAGCCCTTCCCAACCCAGCGAGGTCAGACATGATGCGTAAAAAAGCCCTTCTTGCCGTTGCCGCCCTTGCCTGGAGCGCGCTGTGCGGCGCACAGGCCTACCCCGCGCGCACCATCACATTCATCGTGCCCGCGCCGCCCGGCGGCGCAACGGACACCATCGCCCGCGCGCTTGCCGAAGACATGGGCAAGCGCCTGGGCCAGACCATCATCGTCGACAACAAGCCCGGCGCCGCCGGCATGCTGGCCGTGCAGGCGTTGACGCGCGCCGCGCCCGATGGCTACACGCTGCTGATCACGCATTCCGCGCCGATCATGAACACGCCCTATCTCTACTCGCACGTGTCCTACGACGTGCGGCGCGACCTGGCCTTTGTCTCCGAGATCTGCATCGGCCAGATCGTGTTCGCGGTCAACAGCAAGATACCGGCCAGGAACATGCAGGAGTTCTTCGACTGGGCCGCGCAGAACAAGGGCAAGGTCAGCTACGGCTCCTACGGCACGGGCAGCTTCCCGCATCTGCTGGGGGCCTACCTGAACCAGTCCCGCGGGCTCGACATGACCCATATCGCCTACAAGGGCGAAGCGCCGATGGTGCAGGACATGATCGGCGGCAACATCTCCTGGGCCATCGGCTCGGTCAGCACCCTGGGTCCGCAGATCCAGGGCGGACGCCTGCGCGCGCTAGCCATCGTCGGCAAACAACGCGTCAAGGCGTTGCCAAACGTGCCAACCCTGAGCGAGGCCGGCTTGAGGGACCAGGAGCTGAGCCCGCCAGGCTGGGTTGGCCTGATGGCGCGCTCGGGCACGCCTGCGCCGGTGCTCGCCCAACTGGAGGCGCAGGCGCGCGCATCCGTCAACTCCGCGGCGATGAAAGAGCGATTCCAGTCGCTCGGGCTGGAGCCGGTGGGCAGCACGTCGGCGGAATTCAAGCGCGACTTCGAGACGCTGGAACCGGTGATGGCGCGGCTGATCAAGGCGACCGGGGCCAAGGCTGACTGACGGCGCACCTGGCGCGCGTTGCGAGCAAACCGCTTTCGCATTCGTCAATAGGTACTGACCATCCAGGCGGTTTTCTGCGGGATTTAAACCACCATCGCCGCGTTTCACTCCCTTTTGGGTGGGTCCGAAAAAAGAGCGGCACGCTCTAATGCGATCACGGGATCCGACGAGGAGGCTGGTTCCCGATGACGCTGATAACAAGCACAAGGAGAAGACATAGCATGAAAAGAACATTGGTCGCGCTGGCAGCGCTGTGCGCAGTGAGCAGCGCAGCACAGGCACAATCGAGCGTTACCCTCTATGGCGTGATCGACGCATCGGTCGAGTACGTCAACAAGGTTGCCGCCTCGCCGGCAACGCCGACGGTGGGCGGCAGCCGCTTCGCGCAACCGAGCGTTGGCGGCCTCTCCGCATCGCGCTGGGGCCTGCGCGGCGTGGAAGACCTGGCCTGCGCGGCGTGGAAGACCTTGGTGGCGGCAACAAGGCGCTGTTCGTGCTCGAGAGCGGCTTCCAGCCCGACACCGGTGCCCTGCAGTCGGGCGTGCTGTTCGGGCGCCAGTCGTTCGTCGGCCTGCAGAACGGCTACGGCAAGATCACGCTCGGCCGCCAGTACACCAGCTTCTTCGACGGCCTCGCCAACTTCTCGCCGCTGCGGTTCGCAGCCACCTATGAGCCGGGCATCTGGTGGATGGGCCTGAACTACCGCGAAAGCAACATGGTCAAGTACACCGGCCAGTTCGGCGGCCTCCAGGCGGTGGCGC
>NZ_AHJE01000074.1 GCF_000243095.1 Cupriavidus basilensis OR16
ATCGTGAACAAGCGTTCGATGGCGGCAGGCTACGCGGGCCTGGACAACGAACTGTTCTACATGGACAAGACCATGATGGTGTTCGGCGACGCCAAGAAGGTAGTCGAAGACATGGGCAAGGCGGCCTGAGGCAGCTTTGGCTCGCCGCCCGAGCCCATTGGCGACACGTGGCCGGGCAAGACCGGTATCCGCACTGGCAATCCAAGGAGATTTTGAATGAGAGCACATCCCGCCCTTAACCCGTTTGCTGACCTCGAAGGCAAGGTAGCTCTGGTGACCGGCGCATTCGGCGGCCTGGGCCGGCACTTCGCCCTGACCCTTGCACGTGCCGGATGCCGGGTTGCACTAGCCGGACGGCGTGTCGGCGAAGGCGAGGCCTTGCTTGCCGCGCTTCGCGAGGAAGGCGCAGAAGGCTGCGTGGTTTCGCTCGACGTCAGGGACCCGGCCTCGGTGGCGTCGGCTTTCGCGGCGGCGGCCAGCGCGTTGGGCACGGTCAACATCGTGGTCAACAGCGCAGGCATTGCTGTCACGCGTCCCGCCATCGAGGTGGCGGAGGACGAATGGCAGAGCGTGATCGACACCAATCTGAGCGGCGCGTGGCGGGTGGCACAGCATGCGGCGCAGAGGATGCGCGATGGCGGCAAAGGCGGCAGCATCGTCAACATCGCCTCGATCCTCGGCCTGCGCGTTGCCCAGCAAGTGCCCGCCTATACCGCGGCCAAGGCTGGACTGATTCACCTGACGCGGTCGCTCGCGCTGGAATGGGCGCGTTATGGCATCCGCGTCAATGCGCTGGCACCGGGGTATTTTGAGACCGATATCAACCGGAGTTTTTTCGAGACCGATAGCGGCCAGGCACTGGTCAAACGGATCCCGCAACGCCGGCTTGGGCAGCCGGAGCAACTCGACGGCGCGCTGCTCCTGCTGGCATCGAACGCTTCGGACTACATCACTGGCGCCGTATTGCCGGTGGATGGCGGGCACATGGTCAGCACGCTTTAGCTCGAAGCGAACGACACAAGCAATCGAAGGGATCCCGAAGCGGATCGGGGCACAGGGAGACAGACACGATGACGCATGCCAGCGCGCAACGCGAGACCGCCCCGGCGGATGAACACCCGCTGGATCTGGATTGCACCAGGCTGGCAGCCTTGCTGCACGGGCAGGGCCTGATCGAGTGGCCCTCGCTCAGGGCGCAACGGCTGGCCGGCGGCCAGTCCAATCCCACCTATCGGATCTGGTGCGAAGGGCAGCAATATGTACTGCGCACCAAACCGCCCGGCAAGCTGTTGTCGTCTGCCCATGCCATTGACCGCGAATATCGCGTGATGCATGCACTGCGGGAAAGCGAAGTACCCGTCCCGCGACTGTTCCTCTACAGCGAGGATACGTCGATCCTGGGCAGCCCCTTCTACGTCATGGAATTCCTGCAAGGCAGGGTGATGTTCGACCAGTCGCTGCCCGGCCTGACGCGTGGGGAACGCACGGCGATCTACCGGGAAATGAACCGCGTGATAGCGGCATTGCATCGGGTGGACTATCAAAAGATAGGTCTCGCCGACTATGGAAAAAGCGGAAACTACATCGCACGGCAAGTGAGCCGCTGGTCGCGCCAGTGCGAAGAAGCCGGTACCCACGGCAATACTGCGCTGGCAGCCCTGGCGGATTGGCTTCCTCGCCATCTTCCGCCAGAACACCAGACCAGCCTTGTCCACGGCGACTTCCGCATGGACAACCTGCTCTTTCATCCAACCGAGCCGCGCGTGCTTGGCGTCCTGGATTGGGAATTATCGACGCTAGGCCATCCGGTGGCCGACCTTGCCTACCAGTGCATGGGCTGGCATATCCCGGCATCACTCTGGCGCGGCATTGGCGGGTTGGACCTGCACGACCTGGGCATTCCGGACGAGGCCACCTACATTCGATGGTATGGCAATGCCAACGGCATGCAGGAGATGGAACATTGGGACTTCTACCTCGCCTATAACTTCTTCAGGCTGGCCGCCATCATGAACGGTATTGCGCGGCGTGCGGAAGGCGGCAATGCGGCAGCGGCGGATGCGTTGGAAACCGGCAGCAAGGCAAAGCCGCTTGCAGAACTGGGCTGGGAATATGCAACGCGCTATGGGGCAACGCTGTAGTTGCCGGGGCAGGTAGGCTCGCCTTTCTTTCCACTGGGCCGCGCCCCTTCCAGCCAGCGCCACCGCACGCCCAATCCACCTCGCTCAAGCCGCACCAGGTCAATCCACTGTCCTCCAGGCAAATGTCCGAATCCAGCTAGTTCCGACCGCACAACGGAGTAGCATGCGGGCTATGAAACTCGATCCGGACACCTGCTACAAGGCCGTGGCCTCGCACGACCGCCGCTTCGACGGGCGCTTCTTCGTGGGCGTGTCGTCCACCGGGGTCTACTGTCGGCCGATCTGCGCGGTGCGCACGCCCAAGCGCGAGAACTGCACCTTCTACGACACCGCCGCCGCGGCGGAGAAGCAAGGCTTCCGGCCTTGCTTGCGCTGCCGGCCCGAGCTGGCACCGGGCGAGCTGGCACCGGGACACGGGCTGGCCGACCTGTCGGGGCGCCTGGCCCAGGCCGCGGCCACGCTGATCGACGAGGGTTTCATGGCCGATGCCGGCGTCGCCGGTCTGGCCGCGCGCATCGGCATCACCGAGCGCCACCTGCGCCGGCTGTTCGACGCGCAGTTCGGCGTCTCGGTGCTGGAGTACGCGCAGACCCAGCGTTTGCTGCTGGCCAAGCGCCTGCTGACCGATACCGGGCTGACTGTCACCGACGTGGCGCACGCAGCCGGCTTTGGCAGCGTGCGCCGTTTCAACGATGTGCTCAAGACGCGCTACGGGCTGACGCCCATGGCGATGCGCAAGCGCGCGGCCGACAACGTGGCCGACGAGCTGGTGTTCGAACTGGGCTACCGCCCGCCGATGGCGTGGGCCGCATTCCTGCAATTCCTGGGCGTGCGCGCGGTGGAAGGCATCGAGCAGCTTGGCGATGGCACCTACGCGCGCACGCTGGCGATCGACAGCGGCGGCCGCACGCATCTGGGCTGGCTGCGGCTGGAGCATGTAGCGCGCCGCCACGTCATCAAGGTGACTTTGTCTGGCTCGCTGGCGCACGTGATTCCACAAGCGCTGGGCCGCGTGCGGCGGCTGTGCGACCTGGGCTGCCGGCCTGATGTGGTCGACCAGCATCTGGGCCCGCTGGCCGCCGAAGCACCCGGCATGCGCTTGCCAGGCGCGGTGGATGGCTTCGAGATTGCCGTGCGCGCGGTGGTGGGCCAGGTGATCTCGGTGAAGCACGCCCGCACGCTGCTGGGGCGGCTGGCCGAGCGCCACGGTTTGCCGCTGGCGCAGCCCACGCCGGCGCTGCGCTTTACGTTCCCGGACGCGGCCGCGCTTGTTGCCGTGCCGCCCGAGGCACTGCGCGAGATCGGCATTCCGCTGGGCAAGGGCCGGGCCATCCATGCCATCGCTGCCCGCGTGGCGGCGGGCGAGCTCAAGCTCGAGCCCAACGCCGCGCCGGAAGACACCATGGCACGTCTGCGCGAGGTCGAAGGCGTGGGCGACTGGACCGCGCAATACGTGGCCATGCGCGCGCTCGGCTGGCCGGATGCCTTCCCCGGCACCGACTACGTCTTGCGCAAGGTGCTCGGCGTCGCTACCGTGCGAGGCATGAACCAGCATGTCGCGCAGTGGGCGCCGTGGCGCGCCTACGCCGCCATCCACCTGTGGCGGCGCCACGAAGAACACAAAGCGGACAAGCCGGACAAGCCGGAACGAGACGACAAGACAAGGGACACACCATGATTGCATACCGCATCGTCGCCAGCCCACTGGGCGAAGTGCTGCTGCGCGTCGACGGCGCGCGCTTGAGCGGGCTGTTCTTCTCCGGGCAGAAGTACTACCCGGCGGCGGCCACGCCGGACAAGAACGTGCCCGCGGCCGCGAAGCCCGTCTTCGAGCAGGCCGCTGATGAACTGGCCGACTACTTCGCCGAGCGCCTGCAAGCCTTCACGGTCCCCATGGTGCTGGGCGGCAGCCCGTTCCAGCACGCGGTCTGGCAGGCACTGTGCGAGATCCCGTTCGGCGCGACCACGTCATATGGCGAACTGGGCGCCGGGCTGGGCTTCGCACCCACCCATGCGCGCGCGATCGGCGGGGCGGTGGGGCGCAACCCTTTGTCGGTGATCGTGCCTTGCCATCGCGTGCTGGGCGCCAGCGGCGAGCTCACCGGCTATGCCGGCGGCACCGACCGCAAGCGCGCGCTGCTCCGGCTCGAAGGCACGGCCGCGGCGATGGCACTGCCTATACTGCGTCAGTCGGCGTTAGTCTTTTGAGTTAGCGGCCTCGCGCCGCTGCGTTTGACCACCCGCGCCGGGCCGTCACGGGAGGTGAGACCGATGGCACGTTTGTTCGTGGCGATTGAGGTTCCGCAAGCGCTGGCGGCGGCGTTGCTGGCTCGCGTGCCGCGCGTGGGGGGCATCCGGGCGGCGACGCCGCATCAGGTCCATCTCACGCTGCACTTCCTCGGCGAGCAGGATGACGCCACGGCGGCATGCATCGAGCAAGTGCTTGGGGGCGTATCAGGCAAGTCCTTCGCGCTCACGGTGAAAGAGGCCGGCTATTTTCGCGGCCGGCGTGCCAGTGTGCTGTGGGTGGGGGTGGCGCCCAATGCGGCGCTGGACGGCTTGCGCGCGGCGTTGGCGCGGGCTCTTGGTGGATGCGGGAGGTATGGGCTGGATCCGGGGCCAGGCTGATGCCGCCGGCAACTGCCAGCTTCATGCCCGCTTCATGCCAGGTTGCCCACGCCAAGCGCCACTCCCAACGCCAGCAACACCGAGCCAATCACCCGATCCAGCAATGACTGGCGCCGCAGCATCGCGACGCGCAGCGCGGGCGTGCTGACGCAGCACGCAATCAGCCCGAACCAAGCCAGGTGCGCCAGCGACATGAACAGGCCGTAGCCAAATTGCACTGCCAGCGGCGTTTGCGCATTCACCACCTGCGTATAGGTACTGACCACGAACAACGTGGTCTTGGGATTGAGCGCATTGGTGAGAAAGCCCATCTTGAGCGCGCCGAGCGCTGTCAACGCAGGTGTGCCCGCATCCGCGCCGAACGGCGGCGCGTTCCGGTCCGGCGCGCGCTTGCGCAAGGTCTGGATGCCGATCCAGACCAGGTAGGCGGCGCCGAGCAGCTTCACCACCGTCAACAGCTTGTGCGCGTGCTCCATCAACAACGCCACGCCAAACATCGTGTAGAAAACGTGCACCTGCACGCCAAGGGCGATGCCCAGCGCGCACAGCAGCCCGGCCTTGCGGCCATGCATGAAGCTGTTGCGCATCACCATGGCGAAGTCGGGGCCTGGGCTGATCACGGCCAGCACGGTAATGGTGGCGACGGCCAGCAATTCGGTGAGAGGGTGCATTTGTGTGAGGATCCTTGACGGGATGGAAGGCGGGGTTCCAGGCATTCTCGGAGTTGTTGTGTGGCCCCACAACCGATTTATACTTGCGAAAATCCATGAGAAAAACTGACATATCAAGGCAAGCATGCACTGGCTGGGCGGGATCCGTTTCTTCGAGGCCGCAGCGCGGCACCAGAGTTTCATGCGGGCTGCGGACGAACTGCACCTGACCCACGGCGCGGTCAGCCGCCAGATTCGCCAGTTGGAGGAAGCGCTCGGCGTGGCGCTGTTCGAACGCCGCAACCGGGCCGTCTTCCTGACCGAGGCGGGGCGCACCCTGCATGCCGCCGCCACCCAGTCGCTGGAAGTGCTGGACGCGGCTGCGCAGCGCATCCGCGCGCACGCCCAGCCCAAGGCGCTGGTCCTATCGTGCGAGCCCACCATCGCCATGCGCTGGCTGATTCCCCGCCTGCCGCGGTTCACCGAGGCGCATCCGGAGGTGACGCTGCACCTGATGGCCGCCGGCGGCCCGGTGGACTTCGCGCGCAGCGGCGTGGACCTTGCGCTGCGCCGCAACGATTTTCATGTGGGGCCGGAACTGCATGCCCATGAAGTTGCCGAGGAGTGGGTGGGCGTGGTTTGCCGCGCCGGGGCCACCCTCGGGGCGTCGTCCCACCGGCTGCACACGCGCTCGCGCCCGGATGCCTGGCAGCGCTGGGCCAAGGCCGCCGGCGGTGCGCAGCGCTTTGGCGCCGATGCCTGGTACGAGCATTTCTACCTGACCATCCAGGCTGCGGCGGCCGGGCTTGGGTGCGCGATCGCGTCGCGCCTGATGGTGGCCGACGAGATCGCCGACGGCCGCATCGCCGCGCCGCGAGGCTTCGTGCGCGACGGATCGTGCTATCAGTTGCTCTCGCCAGTGGCGTTCGAGCACGATGCGCGGCGTCGCGCGGTAAGGGAC
Organism: Cupriavidus basilensis OR16; assembly: GCF_000243095.1. Taxonomy (GTDB): domain Bacteria; phylum Pseudomonadota; class Gammaproteobacteria; order Burkholderiales; family Burkholderiaceae; genus Cupriavidus; species Cupriavidus basilensis_D. Next base: position 6,381 of record NZ_AHJE01000074.1, read on the forward strand.
TGGCTGTGCCAGGAGGCGCAAGCATCGCTCGGCGCGGATCCGGCCCGGGTGGCCGCATCGCCACATCCAGCACATGGGGCCAAGGGAGCAGAAAAACGGCGTGGGCGCGAAGACGGCACATGAGGCGTAAACCCGCCCCGGCGGGCTACCCCACGGAAGTCTGGCTCAAGTTTTGCCACACTTCGCCGTTGTTCAAGCAAGAGCTTGCGCAGCGGCAGGCGTCGCGCTTAACATGCGGCGCAAGCCGCTCGCCCCCCGCGTGCACCCGGGTATGCGGGCAGCCCGAATTCCCCCGTCGCAAGCCAGTCTGGCGCGACGCCGGCCTCTCTCAGACGTTTGCGTGATTTTCATGAGTCTCCAAGATTCCCCGGAGCAATCCGAGCTTGACGCCGGCGCGTTGCCAGACGACCGCTATCGCCTTACCCATTCCTCGCAGATCGGCACCGTGCTGCGCGACCTCGCCTGGCAGAAGTGCATCCTGAACGTGCGCGCCCGTACGGCCCACGAGATGGTCACGACCGTGCTGCATACGGATCCTGCGAGCCGCACCTTTGTCTTCGACTGGTGTTCCACCGAGCCCGAGCGGCAGGCGCTGCTGGCGTCCAACGAGAATGCCTTCTCGGCGTCGCTGCGCGGGGTGCCCGTGAACTTCATGATCGGCACGCCCGAAATCACCCAGTTCCAGGGTGGCCCGGCGTTTGCCGCGCCGTTTCCGGAGAAGCTCTACCACTTCCAGCGCCGCCGTCATTTCCGCGCGCGCACGCTGGTCACCAAGGGCTATGTCTGCGCCATCAAGATGAGCGACGGCAACGTGCTCAAGCTCGACATTGCAGATCTCTCGCTCTCGGGCGTCGGGTTGCGCTCCAAGTCCGTGGACGCCACGCAGTTGCCGGTGGGCACCACCATCTCCGGCGTGCATCTGGATTTTGGTACGCTGGGCAAGCTGGAACTCAGCCTGCAAGTGGTGGGCCACTGGCTGGCCGGGCGCGATGACAGCGCCATCCACCATTTCGGCTGTGCATTCTCCAACCTTGACGGCCGCATGGAGAATTTCCTGCAGCGCCTGGTGTTCGCGCTGGAATTGGCCAGCCGCGGCTAAGCGCCAGCGCCGCCCAATGCGGCACGAGCCGGCCCTGGCGGCCGGCCTCCTTCCCGTCTTTCTCTTTGCACCCGAGCCCGCTGGCGACGCCGTCACGGATTGCGTGCCGTGCATCGAGCCGCTGCGCGGCGCTCAACCCGCGCTGCGGCGCGACCGCCAGGACGCCACGTGCGGCCAGACAAGGCCGTGCAGGAAGACCAGCATCAGCAGCCAGTGCGGCGCGCCCGCGTCCAGCATGGCTGCCCCACCGCAAAGAACCCGATCGCCAGTCCGATGGCGCGCATGGCGTAGACCCGCCGGACAAAGCGCATGCCTTTGCCTGCCAGCGGGTTGACGGTCTTCTGCGCCATGGATTTACGGTTCCTTGCCGGGTCTTGGTTTCAGGCGGTTCAGGCGGCGATCAGCTTGCCGATGGCCGTGGCCGCTTCGCGCATCGGCGGCAGCAGGCGCGAGATCATCTCCGCTTCCGATACCTGCGCCGCGCGCACGCTGACGCTGATGCCCGCCATGACGCTGCAGCACATAGTCCAGCTCGCGCGCATGCGCAAAGCTCGCCTCCAGCTCGGGCCGCGAGATCTTGGTCTGCAACGTGCGCGGGCGCAGCTCGACGTGATCGAAGAAGTCTTCCAGCGCTGGCTCGGCCAGGTGGGCCAGCAGCATGCGGCCAATCGACGTGCAGTACGCCGGCAGCCGGCTGCCCATGCCGAGCGAATAAGTGAGCACCCGCTGCACCTCCGAGCGCACCAGGTAAAGGATGTCAGTGTCGTCCAGGATGGCCAGCGCCGAGGTTTGCTGGATGCGCGTGCTGAGCGCGTCGAGGATCGGCTGGGCCAGCGACACCAGTGACGTAGACGAGAAATACGCATGGCCCAGGTGCAGCACGCGCGGGCGCAGCGCGAACTGGCCGCCCTGCTGGCTCACGTAGCCGAGCTGCTCCAGCGTGTACAGGCAGCGCCGTACCGATGCGCGCGAGAGCTGGGTGCGCTGCGCCACCTGGGAGATGGTGAGCGGGCGCTTACGCTCGGAGAAGGCCTCAAGCACGCTCAAGCCGCGCGCCAGCGACAGCATGAAATTCGGGTCGCCGGCAAAACTGTTGAGAAGGTCGGCCTGAGGGCGGGCGACGCGGACAGTGGCGGCCGTTGCCTGGCCAGGGCTGCTGGGAATGGGGGCGTCCATGTGGGCGAGTGCGCGCGGGTTGTTCGATAATCGCGCATCTTAAACCGGCTGGGCTCCCCGGGCCAGCGCTTTTCTTTCGCCCGATCCCCGTTTTGGTGCGGGTACCGGGCCGGCCGGCAAAAAAAACGTCGCCGTCTCAAAGGTGCGGCGACTGGAAGGGTGTGTCATCAAGACGGGGGTCTCGGCGACAAGCCCAGCATAGGACGTCGCCGTCAGACATTAAATACAACTTCCGAGGGGATTATTGTCACGCCATGTCTCGGCCGCCAGGCGCGCGCGGCGCCTGGCGCCCCCCGCTGTGGCGAGGCGGGTAAAATCGCGCCCTTGATGTCGCCGCCGTCCCGGTCCGCCCCCGCCCAAGCATCGCGCTGCGGGCCCGGCCAGCGCCCGCAGCCCACCGCGCAGCCCCGAATTGAAGCCAGCCATGACCCAACAGCCCGAACTCTCCCCCGAAGCCGACGACCAGGACGCCGCCGTGGACAACGCAGAAAAGATCCAGGAGCCGCGCCTGTGGCGTGCCGACGGCTGGACCGCCCGCGTGATCAAGAACGAGGACGACGACGGCTGGGCCGTTGCCATGATCAAGGATGGCGAGCCCGAACCCGCCCTGGTTGGCCCCTGGACCATGGGCCGCGACAAGAAGAACCCCAAGCCGCTGGACACCAACGCCTTCTCGACGCTGGTCAAGACCGCCTCCGAAGTGCTGCGCCGGCATGAGCAGCAACTGCACGCCATGCTGCACAAGAGCGTGATCGTCGACACGGACACCGCGCGCATCAGTGTGACCCTCGACATCGTTCCCGACGAAGACAATCCCTACGCGGTGCTGAGCGCCACCGACGAGAACGGCGACGAACTGGCGCAGGTGCGCGTGTCGGCCGGCTTCAAGCTGAGCAAGGCCAGCGCCGCCGACTGGATCGAGAACGAATACAGCAAGCCGCGCTGAGCGGCCAGGAACCGCGCCTGGACTGCGCGCAAAACAGAACGCAAAACAGAACGCAAAACAGAACGACTAAGCGGAACGCTTACACAGCGCGGTTGAACAGCGCCGAGGCCGAGCTCGCCAGCGCCAGTTCGGTGGCGGCGGCAAGCAGCGCCGGGCCCAGCTCCTTCATGCGCTGCTCGGTCAGCCGGCTGAGCGGGCCCGCAATGCTGATCACGCCGATTGCCGGATAGCCCCCACGGCGCTGCACGGGGGCGGCCATCGCCGTCATGGCCGGCGCAAAGACTTCATTGATCGTGGCATAGCCGCGCTCGCGCGCCCGGTGAATGAAGCCCAGCAGGGCCTTGATGGTGGTGGGCGCATTGGGGCCGTACTGATTCGGTTGCCCGAAGCCTTGCCGCGATACCAGCTCCAGGGCGCGTTCGTCCGTCATGGTCTGCATCCAGGCGTGTCCCGTCGCGCTGCACGAAAGAATCGTGTCCATGCCCATGTCGGGGTCATAGCGCAGCCCGCGCAGCGCGCCTTGCGCCTTGGCCACCCAGGTCAGGCGATCCCCGTCGACAATGGCCAGGCGCACCAGCTCGCCTGATGTATCCGCCAGCCGGTCCAGCCTAGTCTGCGCGATGTCCACGATGCCCGAAGTTGCTAGAAAGCCCAGGCCCATCCCCACCAGCTTGGTGGTCAGGATGTAGTCGCCGTGTTCCCGCAACTGGCGTACATAGCCCGCATTCTTGAGGTCGACCAGCAGGCGGTGGCACGCACTGCGCGGGATGTCGAGATCGTCGGCGATGGCGGCGAGCGGCACGGCCTCGACCTGCGTGCAGAGGTATTCGAGGATGCCTAGTGTGCGTAGTACGCCTGACATGGCGAACTCCCTGCTGATGCCAATATAGTTCATGACTATCCAATACGAATTTCAATTCGTCAAGATTGGAATGGTATTCACGAACCCTTGCTAGCATGCTTTCACCGATCCAACCGGCACGAAGGCAGACGCGCGAGAGCGTTGGACGGCTTCAACGGACAACGGAAGGGCGGCGATGCCTACCCTTCCCCGGAAGAGAATGCCAGGAGACAAGATGATTGAAGAGACACTACGCCCGGCCGATGCCGCGATGCGCACGCGCGCCGTGGCGGCCGCCACCATCGGCACTGCACTAGAGTGGTTCGACTTTACGCTTTACGGGGCGTTGGCGGCCACAATCCTGCCCAAGCTGTTTTTCCCGGCCATGGAGCCAACCTCCGCGCTGCTGGCATCGCTGGCCACCTTCGGCGTTGGCCTGGCGGCGCGGCCCCTCGGTGCCATCATCTGCGGCCACCTTGGCGACAAGCTCGGGCGCCGCAACCTGCTGCTGGGCACGGTCACGATCATGGGGCTGTCTTCCGTGCTGATGGGCTTGCTTCCCACGTACGCGCAGATCGGTGTCTGGGCGCCAGTGTTGCTGGTGCTGTTGCGCATCCTGCAGGGCTTCGCGCTCGGGGGCGAATCGACCGGCGCGCAACTCATGGCCATCGAGCACGCCAGCCCGGACCGGCGCGGCAAGTACTCCGGGTTGCTGGGCCTTTGCTCTCCGCTGAGCCAGATACTCGCCAATGGCGCGCTGTTGCTGCTTGCCTCCACGATGTCGGCGGAATCGTTCGATGCCTACGGCTGGAGGGTGCCGTTCCTGCTGAGCTTCATCCTGGTGATCGTCGGCATCTATATCCGCCTGAAGGTCAACGAAACGCCGGCATTCGTCGCGCTGCGCAAGAGCCAGGTGGCGCAGGCGGCAGAGCTACATCACCAAGACGCTCGAAGTGCCGAAGCAGACCGGCTTCCTGCTGCTGATGGGCGCCAATGTCTGCGCGATTGCCGGCGCGCTGGCGGGTGGCATGCTTAGCGACAAGATTGGCCGCAAGAAGGCGCTGGCCATCGGTTCCATCGCGACGCTGCTGATCCTGTTCGTCTACTTCCAGATCCTTGACACCAAGAGCTTCCTGCCGATGCTCGCCATCATGGGCCTGTTCCTGGGCTTCACCCAGTTCCAGAGCGGCATCCAGCCGGTCGCCTTCGCCGAAGCGTTTCCGACCAATGTCCGCTATTCGGGATCGGCGCTTGCGTACACCGGCGCAAACCTGATTGCCGGCGGCCCGATGCCGGTGGTCGCCGTGTGGCTGCTGCAGGTCTGCAACGGCTCGCCGTGGGGCGTGGTTGCCGTCTGCGCCGTGTTCAACCTGATCTCGCTGGCCATGATCCTGACGGCGCCCGAAACGCGCGGCATCGACATGAACCGTACCGATGCGCCCGGCGTCATCGCCGACGGCGCTCGGTTCATGCCGATCGGCACCCGCAAATCTCACTAGCCTTGCAAATCCCATCAACTCATTCAGCGCGCGGCACATTGCCGCGCGCCACAAATCATGACCGAACTCGTCTATGTCCTGAACGGCTCCAACCTCAACATGCTGGGCAAGCGCGAGCCGCATCTGTATGGCACGACCACGCTTGCCGAGGTCCAGCAGCGGGTTGCGGTGCTGGCGGATGAACTGCGGATCGCGTGCGACTTTCGCCAGACCAACAGCGAAGCCACAATGGTCGACTGGCTGCAGGAAGCGTTTGAGAAGGGCGCGGGCGTGATCATCAATCCGGCCGGCTTTTCCTTCGCCTCGATCCCCGTGCTGGATGCCGTCAAGCTGATCCAGCGTCCGGTGATCGAGCTGCACATCACCAACATCCATGCGCGCGAGGAGACCCATCGCCATTCGCAGATCTCGCGCGCGGCCACCGGCGTGATCTGCGGGCTTGGCGTTGCCGGCTACACACTGGCGCTGCGCGCCATGGCCGACGCCCTGCGCAGCTAGTGCGACGCCAGGCCTGCGGGGCGCCTCAGGCCAGCAGCACCAGCGCGATGGCGATCGCCGCTGGCAGGCCCTGCACCCACAGGATCTTGCTGCTGGCCGTGCAGGCGCCGAAGATGCCGGCCACCAGCACGCAGCACAGGAAGAACAACTGCACCGGCAGTGCGGCGGTGACCAGGCCCCACAGCAGGCCGGCCGCGAGAAAACCGTTGTACAGGCCCTGGTTGGCAGCCAGCGCTTTGGTGGCGACGGCGAACTCATGCGTCAGCCCGAAGGCCCGCATGCCCTTGGGCTTATCCCACAGGAACATCTCGAGCACCATGATGTAGACATGTTCCAGCGCTACCAGCGCCACAGCGGCAACGGACAACCATTTCATGACAGGGACCTCGGAAAGGGGAAAAGTCGGGAAGGGGTTTGGGCGGTCTGCAGTTTTAGCGTATTGGCGTATTAACGTTGTGGCGCAGGGGCGAGCCGCGCGATCAGCGCGGCATGGCGCGGGTGCGATGCCAGCAGGATGTCGGCGTCGGCCAGCTCGAACTCGCTGAACGCGAAGCCGGGCGCCACGGTGCAGCCCACCAGCGAGAAGCCATCCGGATCGCTGCGCTCTGCGGCGAACCAGCACCCCGCCCTGACCACTGCCTGAAAGACCGCGTCGCAACCGGCTAGCGCGTTGCCCAGCCGGTGCGTGGTGAGGCCGCCGTCTTGCTCCAGCACGTGCACGTTGAGCGGGCAGCCCGCGTAGAAGTGCCACACCTCGTCGGAGCGGATGCGGTGCCAGGCGGAGTAAGCGCTGTCGCACAGCAGGTAGTAGATCGCGGTGGAGGCCGCATGCGTGGCGAGCGTGCCGGCACCTTCACGCGATACCCTCACCGTGTCGCGATGGGTCTCGCGGTAGTAGCCGCCTTCCGGATGCGGCTGCAGGCCGAAGCGCTGGATCAACTGGTCTTTGTCTTGGTGTTGCGAGTCAGGTTGGGCATGCATGCGCGGAGCTCCGGGATCGGTAGCCGCCATCATGCCCGCTTGCCGGCGGAATCAGCAATCAGCAATCAGCAACAACGCGGATCGAGCCCGCGGCTCAGCACATTGTGTTATCCGCCTGCGGGCCGATCCACGCGCGCACGGCGCGCACCGCGTCGTCGTCGCGCCGGTGTGCCGGGTAGACCAGGTAATAGCCGGCGCCCTCGATGACCGGCCCGCAGGGCTGCACCAGCGCGCCGCTGCGCAATTCTTCCGCCACCAGTGTCAGGCTCAGCAAGGCCACGCCCTGGCCGCCAAGCGCCGCCAGGATGGCGTGGGTCTCGTCTGAGAAGACGGGGCCGCTGGCCACGTCGAGCCGGTCCAGCCCGGCCTCCCGCTGCCATAGCGCCCAGGTCACGGGGCGGCGCGCGTGGCTGCGCCACTGGTGGTGCAGCAAGGTCTGGCGGCGCAGCCCCGCGGCGCTCTTCACGCCCAGCAGCGGGCTGCACACCGGCGCAAAGCGCTCGCGCCATAGCAGCTCGGCGTCAAGCGCGCGCCATTTGCCGCTGCCGTAGCGGATGGCGGCGTCGGCCTGGCCCGCATGCAGGTCCACGGCATCCAGCGAGGCATGCACATGCAGGTCGAACTCCGGCGCCACCGCCCGCAGCCCCGGCGCGCGCGGCAGCAGCCAGCGCGCGGCGAAGGCCGGCGTGGCCGAAACCGTGAGCGTCTTGCGCGATGGCGGCGCGCGCAGCCTGGCCACGGCTTGCTCCAGCGCGTCGAAGCCGTCGCGCGTGCCGGGGTATAGCGCCGCGCCATGCGCGCTCAGCACCAGCCGGCGCGGCAGGCGCTCGAACAGTGTCACGCCAAGCACTTGCTCCAGCCGCCGCAGCTGATGGCTCACCGCCGTCGGCGTGACCGACAGCTCCTGGGCGGCGTGCTTGACGCTCAGGTGCCGCGCGGTGGCCTCGAAAGCGCGCAGCGCGGCGAGCGGCGGCAGGCGGCGGGGGGTGGTTTCGGATGAGGTATTTTCAGCCATGAGGCAGAGAAAGGATCGGTTGTGAGGGTGTCATGGCGAGTCTACATTGCCATCACCCTTAACCGCGTGTGCTGAGCCATGAGAACGGCTCAGGCATGACCAACCGCAATGAGAACGACATGGCTTACCTCCTGCATATCGACGCCAGTGCCCGCCCGGGACGCTCCGGCGCCGACGCCCACGGCTCCCACACGCGCCGTCTCTCGCACCGCTTTGTCAGCCGCTGGCAAGCGGCGCGTCCCGCGGACATCGTGGCTTACCGCGACGTAGGCCAGCAACCGCCCGCGCCCGTCAACGCTGACTGGATTCGCAGCGCCTTCACGCCGCCCGCGCGGCGCGAGCGGTGGATGGATGCGGTGCTGGCCGAAAGCGATCGACTGGTCGCGGAAATCGAGCGCGCCGACGTGCTGGTGATTGGCGTGCCGATGTACAACTTTGGCGTTCCGGCGCAACTCAAGGCGTATATCGACAATATCGTGCGCGTGGGCAAGACCTTCGGCTTTGACAGGGAACGCGCGGGCGAGCCTTACTGGCCGATGCTGGCGGGGCGCGGCAAGCAACTGGTGTTGCTGACAGCGCGTGGAGATCATGGCTACGGCGACCGCCTGGCCCGGCTCGACCATGTCGGCCCGGCGCTGCGTGCGGCGTTTGGCTATATCGGCATCGATGACACGGTGGAGGTCGCTATCGAGTACGACGAGTTCGGTGGCGAGCGGCTGGCCGCCTCGATCGCGCAGGCCGAGGCGGAGGTGGATGCCGCGGTCGCCACGGCAATGCGGCGAGTGACCTGCGAGGCCGCGGCCATGCAACCCTGAGCCCAGTGCGGTCTTTGCGCGCGGCTCGCAAGCATCCAGCATCCAGCATCCAGGTGCATCCACGCCGCGATTTGCAGCGTATCTGGTTTAACCGCGCGATTCACGTGTGGCCGGACCAGCGCAGGGCGCTGCTCCCCAGCAAGCCAGTCGCGATCCGCCGATCGCCCAGAAGGAGATTGCCATGACCCGCCATTTCTTCAAGTTGTTGATGACTTCGGCCGCACTTGCCGGCATTGCCGCCACGGCGGTTCCGGCGCACGCCTGCGGCCCCAAGGACAGTGCCGTGTCGGGGGACCGTTATGGCTACGTCTTCCATGCGATGCGTTTCGATGTCTATAGCGATGGCGCACGCCTGGATCCGGCCGCCGTTCCTGCAACGGGCGCGGACGCCAGCCGCCTGCGCAAGCCGGATCCGTTCTCGGACGGCGCGCAGAAGCTGGCCGGCATGGACCGCAGCGGCCCCTCGGCGGACCCGGCGCGTCAGTTCGACACGTACCAGGACGGAGCGCACGCCTGACTATCGGCGCGAAAGGCCGGCGCGAAAGGCGTGAATAGCCGGCGTGGATCGCCCGCGGCCGCTTCGTTCAGGGTTTTTGAAGTTCGCATACAAGACAACGCACTACGCCGCGCCACCTTGGTGGCACACTACTGCCTATACCCGTCGGCGCGAGCACCTTCGGTCGCGCCGATTACCTTGACGGGTTGAAAACGGCAACAGTGCGGGAGATCGGTGTGGGTGAATTGCAGTCCTTGCTGGAGAGCCACGGCGTGATGCTCGTGTTTCTCAACGTGCTGGCCGAGCAGGCCGGACTGCCGGTGCCGGCCGTACCCATGCTGTTCGTTGCCGGCGCGCTCGGCATGCGCGAGGGCGGCCCGGCGCTGGGAGCCGTGCTGGCGGCCGTTATCCTGGCCTGCCTGATTGCCGACACGGCCTGGTACTTCGCCGGCAAGCGGCTCGGGCAACCCATGTTGCGCACCATCTGCCGGGTTTCCATCTCGCCCGATACCTGTATTCGCCAGACCCAGTCACTGTACCTGCGCGTGGGCCCGCGTTCGCTGGTGTTCGCCAAGCTGCTGCCGGGCGCTGGCGCGCTGTCCACCGCCATGGCTGGCATGACGTCCACGCCATTCCTGGTGTTCCTGTTCTACGACGCCATCGGGGCACTGGTGTGGGCCGGCGGCGCGCTGCTGATCGGCGTGGTGTTCACCGATTTTGTCGAAGTCATCCTGAATGCCTTCAGCACCTATGGCCCGATGGCCGTCATGGTCGTGCTGGGTGCGTTCGCCGCCTTCGTCGCGTGGAAGTTCTGGCGGCGTGTGCGCCTGTTGCGCCGCACCCGGCGCGTGCCACGCATGTCGGTGGGCGAGCTGGAGGCGCGCCGGCTCGGCGATCGCTTTCCGCTGGTGCTCGATGTGCGCAGCGACGCGGTGGAGCGGATCCCCGGGGCCATGACCATAGATCTGAACGCGCCGCTGGAACTACTCTCCGAGCATCCGACCAGCATCGACATCGTGGTCTACTGCGCTTGCCCGCATGAGGTGTCGGCGGCGGTGCTGGCGGAGCGCCTGAAGGCGGCCGGCTACGCTAATACCTGGGCGCTGGCCGGTGGCTTCGATGAATGGAAGCGCCTGCATGGCGAACCGCCGCCGGCTGGCGGCGACGTGGCTGTGGTGGCGCTCACGCCACACGCAAGCGGCCCCGGCGCGGCGCGCTGAGCCTTGCGCCCCGCGTAGCCTGCGCGGGATCAGCAGCCGACCCAGTAGGCGTAGCCGCGAGTTGTTCGAGCGGGTCGCCTTCGTCGCGGTCGGACGGGCTGCGTACCTTGCTCGGTGCTTCCGCCATCTTCCAGCGCGGGTTCTTGCGCAGAGCCGCGTTGAGCTGCGTCAGCGTGGAGGCCGCGGTAACGTCCTGGCTTTCCAGCTTGAGCGTCAGCCCGGCCGGGATGCCGTGCAGCGCGCGGATCACGGCGTCGCCGCTGCGGCCCACTTCGATCAGCGCATCGGGGTAGTGGTAGTCCATCAGGTGCTCTTCGTCGAGCGCCGTACCGCATTCATCCTGGTTGGGCGTGATGTCCGGCGGCTTGCCCCACGCGGCCTGCACGTCCGCCATGCTGGTCAGCCCGCGCAGGGCCACCAGCGGGCGGGCCAGCGGCGCGGGCGCAAAGCTGGGCGCGTCGTCCGGCGGGGTGGCGTCGTCGGAGCGCGCCGCCCGCGCATCCGATGCGGCAGCGGCGGATGCGGATGTGGCCGGGGCGGCCGGAGCTGGTTCATTGCGTTCGCAGCCAGGCAGCGCTGCAAGCGCGGCGCAGGCGGCGAGGGTGGACAGGCAGCGGGACAGCGTGGGGCCGTCGGTGTCGTTCAGGCGGAGCATGTTGCAAGAATAGCCGCTAAGGCGGCGACTGCGTCAGGAGCGCAACCATACACCGAAGCGCGCCCGCTGAAAATGCCCGCGTGTGGCTTGCCGCACGTCCGGGCACCGCCGCGCCTCGTTTCAGTGCGCCGTGCCGGCGCGCTGGAAACCTGTCATGTCGGGATAGATCGCGCGGATCTTGCCCCATTCCTCCACGTTGAAGAACTGGCACTTGCCCGCGCCGAAGCGCTTGGCCACTTCCACGCAGAAGCGCACGGCTTCGGCAATGTCGATCTCGTGGTTGGCGCTGGTGGCGCTGCCCGAGACCACCGACTGCGCCGTCAGCGCCACGCCTACCACCGGGGCGGCGGTGGCCACATGCGGCTGCATGATGCTGTTGAAGTGGTACAGGCCGTTGTGATAGGGCGTGATGTCCTGCTGCGAGATCGGGAAGGTCACTGCCGGGCAACCGGTGGTGGATTCCATCGTCGCCACCAGGTCCGGGCTCACGCGCAGGATGTAGCCCTGCATGGCCGTGGGCGAGATCGCAAAGCCGCGGTGCTTGATGATGCTGTTGCCCTTGGAGGCATCGAGCGACAGGATCGCATCCATCTCCGGCAGCACCTGGTAGTCGTTCATGGTGTCGGACGACACCGGCATGCCCATGAAGGGCACCGGATCGTGGGGCTGCATCGACACATTGGTGGACAAGTGCGTGGTCACGATGACGTCGCCGGCCAGGTGGTCGCCCTTGTGCTTCATCTGCGCCAGCTTGAGCGCCACGGCCAGGCTGCCGATCGGGCCGTCCGCGTCGGACACCAGGCCCACCAGCTCCGGGCGCGCGCCGATGGCGCCATTGCGGCCGATCACGCCTAGCGTGGGGGCTTTGCCGCCGCCGCGCTTGCCTTGGCTGCCGGGGATGACGATGGTGATGAAGTCGGTGGTGTTGGCGGTGGGTTCGGGCGGGGCGTTGTTGATGGTGGCAACTTCCACCGTTACGCCGGCGGCGGTGTAGGCATCGAACAGTTCGCGGACAACTGCGCCGTTGGCGTTGGGGTTGTCCAGGGCTTCGTGGATGACCAGGGTTTGTTGCAGGGTCATGGGTTTTCCTTGCATGGGTTGGGTTGAAGCCAATTTCAAAGTCAACTTCAAAGTCAACTTCAAAGTCAACTTCAAGGCCAACTTCAAAGGCCTAAGGTCAAAGGCTTAGAGTCAAAGGCAGTTTCACCACCCCGGCTCGCTTCGCATCGCGCTTGGGTGTTTGCCGCCCCTTCGGGCGGGAAACACGGCTACCACAGTTGGTTGATCTTGCCGCTGGTTTGCTCCCCTCTCCCGCTTGCGGGAGAGGGGCTGCGTGAGAGGGCGGGCGACCGATATGCCGCCGTCATTCCAATCCGCGTTGGCCTGCCGTACCTTCAAAACAAATGGCGCATGCCCAGCATCACCGTGGTCTGGTTGTTGCGACCGTCCAGCTTCTTGCCGCTGTCGCCGGTCCAGTTGGTCGTTGCGTTGCCGAACAGGCCGGACCAGTCGCCGTGCACCCAGTCGTACGCCAGCGCCAGGTAGAGGTCGGTGCGCTTGCTCAAGGCGTAGTCCGCCACGCCGTAGGCCGTGGTGCGGTTGCCGCTGAAGGCGTCGGCGCGGGTGCGGTCGTGCATCACGCTGGCGGTCAGCGTGACGGCGGGGGTGACCGTGTAGTTGGCACCCACGGTGAAGAAGTCGTCGCGCCGGCTGCTGCCGAACACCGAGTTGAACGCGGCGCGGTTGGTGGCCGTGGCGGCGGTCGACATGCTGGTGATTGTGGCGGTATCGGTGCCGCCCTTGGACGAGTCGAAGCCCGCGTCGCGATCGCTGTAGATATAGTTGGCGAACAGGCTCGCGCGGCCCACCGAGGCTTTCAGCCCGGCCAGGTAGATGCGAGCGGCGCGGCTCATGCTGTCGCGGGTTTGCTGGAAGTCGCCCACCGCCACGAGCGGGCCCGAGGCGTACTTCACGCCCAGCGAGATCGACGACATCGCAGAGCCTTTGCCCGCGGTCTCGCCCAGCGCGTACTCGGCAATCAGTGCCACCGGGCCGTAGTTGCCGGTGTAGCTGATCGCATTGTCGTAGCGCTGGCCGGTCAGGAAGACCATCCACGCATTGGACGGCGCGGCGCCGACGCCGAGCGGGTCCACGTAGTACAGCATGGTGTTGGCCGTGGTGTATTGCCGGCCCAGCGCGACGTCGCCGTAGCGCTTGCTGCCAAGCCGCACATAGGCCTGGCGGCCGAACAGCTGGCCCTGCTGGTCGAGCTTGCCGGTGTCCGCCAGCAAGCCGTTTTCCAGCACGAAGCCCGCCGACAGGTCGCCGCCCAGGTCTTCGCTGCCCCTCAGGCCGAAGCGGCTGCCGGACAGGAAGCCTTCGCCACCCTGTTGCAGGCCAACCAGCGCGCTGCCGTTGGGGTCCGAATGGGTCTGGTAGGTGAGCGCGGTGTCGATCACGCCGTACAGCGTGACGCCGCCCTGCGCCATTGCGACGGCGGGCAGGCTCAATGCGAGTGCGCCAAGCCAGTGTTTGTTAGTCATGGTGTTTCCTCCTCCAAGGGCAATAGGGGGCCCGCGCAGGGGTCTTTCGCCCTGCGTCGGGGTATGGCGTGGGTGGTTCAGCGCCGCGAGGCGCCGGGGATGAGGCCCGAAAAAACGGGCCCGGAAATCAGGCCCGGAAGTCTGGCCAGCCGTCCATGCCGGCCGGCCCGGTGATACGCGACAAGGGGAAGGTCTCGCCCTCGCGCAAGGTCTCTACCTGTCCCTCGGCCGTGAAGTGCAGCGCGTGGCGCTCGCCCAGCACCGTGCCGTTGCTGCCGTCGGAGAACAGCGCGGAGCCTTCCGGCAGCGCGAAGACCTGTTCCGGTGCATTGATGCGCAGGAACTCCGCCAGGCGCTCTTCGCGGCTTTCGCCGTTATGGCCGGCGGGCTTGCCGCTGATGAAGTGCGGGTTGATCTGGAACGGCACCAGGCGCAGCGCGCGCAGCGAGGGCGGCTGCACGATGGGCATGTCGTTGGTGGTGCGGATGGTCGGGCAGGCCACGTTGCTGCCGGCGCTCCAGCCCACGTACGGCGTGCCGGCCCGCACCTTGGCGCGGATCGCGTCGACGAGATTGGCGTCGTACATGCGCTTGAGCAGGGCGAACGTGTTGCCGCCGCCAACCGCGATGGCCTCGGCCTCGTCCACGGCGCGGCGCGGGTCGGCGCTGTGGTGGATGGACGCCAGCGCGTAGCCCAGGCGCTCGAACACCGGCTTGACCATGCCTTCATAGGTATCGAAGCTGAAGGTCACGCCGGCGAAGGGGATGAAGAGGACCTTCGCCGGCTCGTGCTTGAGCAGGGTATGGATCTGCGCGTCAGCGTGTTCGAGGTAGCCGAGGTTGTCCTTGCGGGAGCTGCTCATCAGCAAGATGCGTTGGTTCATGTCGGGTTCCGGTAGTTCAGTCGTGATGTCGGGCTCAGGCGACGGCGGCGGCGATCAGCTCGGCCACGCGGTCGATTTCCTCATGCGTATTGAAATAGTGCAGCGAGACGCGTGCCATGGTGGACACGCCGTAGCGCGCCAGGATGGCATCGGCCATGAAGTTGCCAGCTTCGATGATGCACTGCTGCTGTTCCAGCGCGGCTACGATCTTCGCCGGGTCCACGCCACGCACATTGAAGGGCACGATACCGATGCGGTCGGCGGCATTGGATGGGCCGTAGAGCTCGAAGCCAGCGACGGCGGACAGCTTGTCCACGGCGTAGGCGGTGAGATCGCGCACGCGTGCTTCGATGGCGTCGATGCCGATGCGCTCGGCATAGGCGATGGCGCTGCCCAGGCCGAGGATGGCCGGCACGATCGGGCAGCCGGCTTCAAACCGGCGTGCGCCCGGCACCAGCGACAGCGCGCCGGTGGCGCGGTCATAGCTGCCGTTCCACCAGCCCACCAGCGCGGGCTCGATGGTCTCGATCAACGCGCGGCGTACGTAGAGAAAGCCCGATCGCAATCCAGCGCCTGCACGTCGGAGCGCAGCATGCCCACGCTTTGCGCGGCATTGACCAGCGACAGCACGCCGTGCGCGCGCGCCACCGCGCAGAGGGCGGCGGCGGGCTGCACCGCGCCGGTGGAGTTGGGCAGGTGCGAGAACGTCAGCAGGCGCGTGCGCGGGGTGACGGCGGCGGCGAAGCTGTCGGGGCTCAGCAGGCCTTGCGCATCGGCTGCCACCATCTTCACCACGATGCCGTGGGTTTGCTCTAGGCGCTTCCACGGCAGCAGGTTGCTGAGCATTTCCGTGTCGGCCACCAGCACTTCGTCGCCGGCTTGCCAGGCGATGCCGCGCGCCACGATGGAGATGCTTTCGGTGGCGTTCTTGGTGAAGGCGATCTCGTCGGCAGCCGCGCCCAGCAGACCGGCGAGTTGCGCGCGCGCGGCTTCCACGCGGGCATAGGTTGCCTTGCGGAAGGCCGGCAGGTAGATGCCAACATGGCCGGTATCGAGCAGGTACGCGCGCACCGCGTCGAGCACGACGTCCGGCGGCAGCGAGGCCGCCGCGGTATCGAGATAGATGGTGGACGCCGTCAGCGGGGTGTCGGCGCGGATTGCTTGGATATCCATGGAACGTCTCGGGGTGATGCGGGAAAGAAGGTGATTCGGCAAGGCTTACTTGCGCAGCTTGGTGACCGAGCCGAAGAAGCTGAACAGCGCGTCGCCCGCGATCACGCCGCCGGCGAAGGCGCTCATCTCGGCGATATCGCGCTCGCCACGCAGGCGCAGCAGCACGAAGCGGATCAGCAGCCCCGCGAGCACTGCCCAGCCCGCCAGCGGCGAGGCGATCAGCATGCCGGTGGACAACAGGATGCCAAGCTGGCGCTTGGAGCCGCCCAGCAATTGCAACAGCGCGCCCGGAATGGCCCAGATCACCAGGTTGCGCGCAATCTCGGCGGACGAACCGGCCTTGATCGACGCGGCATAGACGCGGTCCACCGGCGGCAGCAGGCCTTGCGAGAAGAAGGTGCCGTGGAACACCAGCACCACCACCGCCGCAACGGCAAAGCCGATCATCGCGGCGAAGAACTGTTGCTTGCGCCCGGCCAGCTCCGCCTCCATGTCGCGGCCTTCGCCACGCAGCAGGTAGCCCGTCTTGAGGTCGTAGCCCATGTCGGCAAAGGCTGGCCCGGTGGCGGCCGAGAAGCCCACCAGCACCGCCAGGGCCGTCGGCGGGAAGCCGATCAGGATGCCGATGGTCAGCGTGATCAACGCCACCGCGAAGGCCGGGAACCAGCCCGAGTGCATGGCCGCGATGCCCACGATCAGCTCGTGCACATAGGCGGCAAACGCGGCGTAGAGCACGAATGCCACCAGCATGCCCGGCGACATGTCGGAGACATGGCCGGCCAGCACCGAGATCAGCAGCGCGATGGCCAGGTAGACCAGGAAGCCGCCCGAGAGAATGCGGCTGGCACGCGAGGCCGGGACTTCGATGGTGCGCGCGTCGGCGGCCGGGGTGTTGCGCGACTTGTGGATCTCGCGTGCCACCTGGAACAGCGCCACCAGCCCGGCGCCGATCATCAGGCCGTGCGGGATATAGGCCTTGGCAATGTCGATGCCGATGAGCGGCACCGAATAGCCGCGCGTCAGCAGCCCCAGGCCGAACATGGTCAGCGCGGCGAGGTTGCCGAGGAACGCGGCGCCAAAGGCCGACATCGGGATGCCCAGCCAGGCCCCGCCCACGCCCACCGCGATGCCCAGGCCGAGAAAGGCTGCCTTGCGCCCGCCGCGGTCGCCCGCCCAGATCGCTTCGGCGGTGGCGATGCCGGCCGGCCAGGTGCCGGTCGCCGGGAAGATCTTGCTGCCGAACAGGAAGTACAGCATGGCGCCGTCGACAAACATCGCGATCACCGCGCCGATCAGCATGGGCGTAGCCAGTTCCGGCATGCCCATGGCGTAGGGCACGCCGAGCGGGATCATCAGGGAATTGGCGGCGCCGAAGGTAGCCGAGGAGATCGCCGTCTGCACCAGGTTCTGGCGCTCCAGCACGCGAAAGCGCCGCGTGATCTCGAGCGGGATGCGCGAGAACACGATGGCGATCAGCGCGCCGATGATCGACGTATTGGCCGAGATGCCAAGCGAGACGATCAGTTGCATGCCGATCATCGCGCCGAAGACGGACAGCCCCACCGATACCAGCAGCAGGAAGGGTTCGGTGATGCGCGCGCGTGTGGCGGGCTTGGCCGCCAGGGGTGGGTTCATTGCTGCCGGGGCTTCCATGGTTCTACCTTTCATCATCTGTCCTGCCAGTGTTCTCCGCATTTTTTTTAGCGGATGAAGCCAGCAACCTCCTCGATTGGCCCCTTGGCCCGGCGCATTGCGTCCAGCAGGCGGGGAACGGCCTGTATGTCCAGTCTTTGCAGCGGCCCGGCGATGCCCAGCGAGCCCACCACCGCGCGCCCGTCGCGCGACCACAGCGGCACCGCCAGCCCAGCCACCGCGGCGGCGGCTTCCTCACGGGTATGCGCCCAGCCGTCGGCGCGGATGCGGGCGAGCTGCGCCTCCAGCGTGTCCACCGCCACGTCCTGCCAGCCGCCCGCGCGGTACACCTGCAGGCGGAAGGCCTCGTCCTGGAAGGCCAGGATGGCCTTGGCGTGGGCGCCGGCAAACAGCGGGAAGCGCTGGCCCACTTCGATGGAAAAGCGTAGCTGGTGCGGGCTCTGCGCAATGTCCGTGCACAGGCCCTCAAAGCCCTCGCGCCAGGACAGGAAGACGGTTTCGCCGCTCTGCGCGGCCAGCGCCTCCAGCGCGGGCTGCACGATTTCGCTAGGCGAGAAGGCCTTGCGCGTGGCCTGCCCCAGTTCCAGCCAGCGCAGGCCCAAGCCATAGCGGCCGGCCGCGTCCTGCACCAGGAAGCCGTTGGCGGCGAAGGTCGCGAGCACACGATGCACCACCGCATGGTGAATGCCGGCGTGCTTGGCGAGTTCGCGCACGCCCCAGCTCGGCTGGCGCACGCTGAAATGCGTCAGCAGGCCGAGGGCGCCGTTGAGGGTCTTGAGCATGAGATCGTTGCGTCTTGCTGTTTTGTGTCTCTTTATAAGAGACAGTGTCTCTGTATTTGTAAAATGCTAGGCCTCGGCATGGCAACGAACAATCCGGGTAAACACCGAACGCCGCTGCGCAGCGGCGCACGCGTGCGCGCTTCGCCACGCCATGACGCCGCCTATACTTGGGCGGGAATGTGCAAAGGAAGGGGCCCCGCATGCCAGTCCAAGAGCAGCCTTCGGATGACGAATTGACCCGCATTTCGCGCCGGCGCCGGCAGCTCGGGATCGCCCGGCGCGTGCGCGATGGCGACAGCAACTGGGCGCTGGCGCTCTCGGGCGGCGGGATCCGCAGCGCGACGTTCTGCCTGGGCGTGATGCAGGCACTGGCCAAGGCGCCAACGCCGCCGGTGGCCGGTCCTGCGCTGCACGAAGTTGCCAGGGAGGCGCCGCCGGACGCGATCCAGGAAGGCGATGGACCGGATGCCATCACCCCCGCCCCCGCGCCTGCCACCACCGCCTTGCTTGGCCAGTTCGACTACCTGTCCACCGTCAGCGGCGGCGGTTACCTCGGCGCTTTCTTCTGCAGCCTGTTTGTGCCGGGCCGGTTGCAGCCTGGCACCACGCCGCCGGAGGCGGCGGCGCTCGCCTACCGCACGCTGCAGCATGAGCCGCCGGGGCGCATCCGCTCGTCGGCGTCCTACGCCGCCGACCCGGGGCGCGCCGCGGTGGCGTGGCTGCGCGAGAACGGCCGTTACCTGACGCCGACCGGTGCCGGCGATACGCTCTACGCGGCCTCGCTGGTGGTGCGTAACTGGTTCGCCATGCAGTACGTGATCGGCAGCGCACTGCTGTTGCTGCTGGCGGTGCTGGCGCTGCTGCGCCATCTCGCCATCGGCACCTGGATCGACCTGGGCCGGCACGAGATGGACCTGCTGCACGACGCCCGCCAGGTGTTCAACGAGGGTGGCCTGGCCATCTGGTGGAGCGAGCTGCTGTGGCTGCCGCTGGCGGCGCTCCTGTTATTTGCCGTACCGCCGGGCGTGGCCTACTGGCTGGTCTATCCGCGCGGCGGCGATGGCAAGCCGGCCTTGCGCTTCGATAGCCTTGCCACGCGCCTGGCCGCCCTGGCCGGCGTGGCAATGCTGGTCATGGCCGCGGTGCTGCATTACCTGGGGCCGGGGCTGGTGCTGTCCTGCCTGCTGCTGGCGATGGCCGTGCTGACGCTATTGGCGTGGCGGACACCGCGGCGCGTACCCTCTACCTCTACACGCAGGCCTCCCACCAGCCCTGGAGCACGCTGTGGCCGGCAGGCGTGCTGGGTGCCCTGGTCTGGCTGGTTCGCTATGGCGCGGCCCTGGTCGATGGCAAGGGCGCCAATGGCAAGGGCGGCACGTGGATCGCGCGCCTGCCGGTGTCGCTGCTGGCGGGCATTGCCGCTGCCGTGGTGGCGCTGCTGGTCTTCGCGCTGTGGTCGTGGCTGGTGCTGTGGGTGCGCTGGAATGGCGGCGAGCCGCTCGACTGGTTCACGTTCGGCAACGCCTACACCACGCCATTGCTGTGCACGCTGATCGTGCTGGCGCTCGGGCTGACGCTGATCGCCGGGCATTTCGCCGGCTTCCTGAACCTGTCGACGCTGCAGCCGTTTTACTCGGCCCGCCTGACCCGCGCCTACCTCGGCGGCTCCAACGGCAAGCGCTTCATGCCCGGCAGTGGCGCGGCGCCCGCGCAGCAGCATGCCGCCCAGCGCGCCAGGCTCAGCGTGGCCGAGCCCGCGGACGGCGACGCGCTCAGCCTGAACACCTACTACGATCCCGCCGTGCTGGCGCCGTTGCACCTGATCAACGTCACGCTCAACCTCACCGTGGATCCCGCCGAGCAGCTGGTGCAGCGCGACCGCAAGGGCAAGCCGCTATGCGTGGCGCCAGGCCCTTTCGTGCTGCCGGCGACGGCTTCGCGCACCGTGCCCGAGGATGCCTTCGTGCGCTTCACCGTGGACGGGCAGCGCTATTTTCCGGAGACGCACAAGGCGGGCGGCAGCGAACTCTCGCAATCGCGCACGCTGGGCGACTGGATCGCAACCTCGGGCGCGGCGGTCTCGACCGGGCTGGGCCGCTCCACCACGCTGGGCACATCGCTGCTGCTAGGGTTGGCCAACCTGCGCCTGGGCACCTGGTGGCCGTCGTACCCGCTGGATGCCGGCAGCGCGCCGCGCGCTGGCGGCGCCGAGCGCAACCGCGTGCAGGCGGACCTCGCCGGATCGCCTTGGCTGGGCGGCTTTATCACGCTGTTCCGCACGCAGTACTACCTGGCCTGCGAGCTGAGCGCGCGCTTTCACGGCACGCGGCGCGGCTGGCAATACCTGTCGGACGGCGGGCATTTCGAAAACACCGCCGTGTACGAGCTGCTGCGGCCCGAGCGCGGGGTGGGGCTGGTCGTGCTGTGCGATTGCGGAGCGGACCCGGGCTACCAGTTCGGCGACCTCGCCAACCTGATCCGGCTGGCCCGCATCGACATGGGGCTGGAGATCGTGGTCGATGCCGCGGCCGCTGGCGACGGCGTGCTGGGCAGCGTGTTCGGCACGCAGGAGGATTTTCTGCCAGCGGCGCGCCAGAACCCGGCGGCGGCCAACAAGTGCGCGCTGCTGTTGAACGTGTACCGCGCGCTTGAGCCCGCCGCTACGCGACGTCCCGTATCGCGCATCGTGCTGCTCAAGCCCTGCCGGATTGCCTCGGCGCCGGTTGATGTGCAGCAGTACGGCACCGGCCATCCGGCCTTTCCGCAGGAACCCACGATCGAGCAGTTCTTCAATGAAGCGCAGTGGGAGAGCTACCGTGAGCTGGGGTTCTCCATCGGGCAGCTTGTGTTTGGCGGCGGCGCCGCCGGCGATGCGGTGGCGCGCGCCTTGTGGGCGCGTTAGCGCCACTAGTACCACCAGTACCACTAGCGGCCGAAACCCACCACCTCTTCCAGCCGGCGGCTGGCTTCGCGCAGGGCTTCCAGCATGCGCGGGACCGACTCCTCGTTCAGGCGCTGCTGCGGGCCGGCAATGGCCAGCGAGCCAACCACCTCGGTCTGGTCGCGCGACCACAGCGGCAATGCCAGCCCCGCCACGCTGGCGGCGGCCTCGCCGCGCGTGTGGGCCCAGCCCTGCTCGCGGATCTCGGCAAGCTGCGGCTCGATGACGGCGGGATCGGGCGCGGCCAGCGCGGGCTGGTCCTGGGCGCGCTGCCTGGCGTGCTCCAGCACCCGGGCCCGGAAGGCGTCGTCCTGGAAGGCCAGGATGGCCTTGGCGTGCGCGCCCGCGTGCAGCGCAAAGCGCTGTCCAAGCTCAATCGAGAAGCGCAACTGATGCTGGCTCTGGACCATGCCGACGCATAGCCCTTCATGGCCGTCCAGCCACGACAGGAAGACAGTCTCGCCACTTTGCGCGGCCAGCTTTTCCAGCACGGGCTGCACCACCTCGGCGGGCGAGAAAGTCTTGCGCACCACCTGGCCCAGCTCGAACAGCCGCAGCCCCAGCGAATACTTGCCGCTGGCCGCGTCCTGCACCAGGAAACCGTTGGCGGCAAAGGTGGCCAGCACGCGGTGCACCACCGCGTGATGCACGCCGCTGTGCTTGGCCAGCTCCCGCACGCCCCAGGTAGGCTGGCGCACCGTGAAGTAGGTCAGCAAGGCCAGCGCGCCGTCCAGAGTCTTGAGAGTCATACCGTTATCCTGCCTTGATCCTGCTTTGCATGGGCAGCATGGTACGGATAAGCGGCGCGCGGCTCAATCTTTGTGCTCGCTTTGCTCAGGGATTCACGCAAAAACGGCGGACGGACCCGTTAGGTGCCATCCGCCGTTTCCTGGCAAGCCCGTCGCCGGGCGGCGGGTTACCGGTTGACCACCTTGGCCGGCATCGCCAGCACCAGGAGGCAACTCGCCACCAGGCAGCCTGCGAACAGGATCAAGCCGGCGCTGGGGCTGTGGAAGGTGTCCTTCAGCCAGCCCAGCAAGTAGGTGGCTGCAAAGCCGCCCAGGTTGGCGATCGAGCAGGCCAGCGCAATGCCGGCCGCGGCCGCGGTGCCGCTCAGGAAGGTGGACGGCAGGCACCAGAACACCGGGAAGGTCGCCACGATGCCTACGTTGGCCACCGTCAGCATCACCAGGGTGGCGGAGGTGGAGCCGGTGACGAAGGTGCTGCCGACCAGGCCGGCGGCGCCCGCCAGGGTGGGCAGCACAATGTGCCAGCGGCGCTCGCGCGTCTTGTCGGAGTGCGCGCCGTTGAGCAGCATGCCGATCACCGCTGCTGCGTGCGGAATGGCGGTGAGCAGGCCGATGTGCAGTGGGCTGGCCACGCCGGAGTCTCGGATGATGGTGGGCATCCAGAAGCCGATGGAGTACGTGCCCATCAGCAGGCACATGTCGATCAGGCCTAGCATCCACACGCGGCGATCGGTGAAGGCGGCCATGAGCGAGTGCTTGCTTTCCACCAGCACGTCCGTATCCAGGTTGCGCTGCAAGGTGCGCTTTTCGTCAGCCTGCAGCCACTTGGCGTCCTTGATGCCGTTGGGCAGGTAGATGAACACCATCACGCCCAGCAGCACCGAGGGAATGGCCTCCAGGAAGAACAGCCACTGCCAGCCGGCCCAGCCGTGCATGCCGGCGAAAGCGGTCATGATCCAGCCGGACAGCGGGCTGCCGATCATGCTGGCGAGCGGCAGGCCCATCATGAACAGCGCGATGATCTTGCTGCGCTTGTGGGTGGGGAACCAGTAGGTCAGGTACAGCAGCACGCCGGGCAGGAAGCCGGCCTCGGCCGCGCCCAGCAGGAAGCGCAGCACGTAGAAAAGCGCAGCACGTAGAACTGCGTTGGCGTGTTGACGAACATGGTTGCGCCGGACAGCAGGCCCCACGTCACCATGATGCGGGCGATCCAGAGGCGCGCGCCCACTTTTTGCAGCACCAGGTTGCTGGGCACCTCGAACAGGATGTAGCCCACGAAGAACAGGCCCGCGCCCAGCCCGTAGATTGTCTCGCTGAAGTGCAGGTCGTCCAGCATCTGCAGCTTGGCCAGCCCGACGTTGATGCGGTCGAGATAGGCGGCGAGATAGCAGGCGCAGAAGAACGGGATCAGGCGCCAGGTCACCTTGCGGTAGATGTCTGGCTCGGCCGCCGCGGGTAGTACGCCCGCCGCGCCGTCTTGATACTGATACGACATGTTCACTCCTTTACTGTTTACCGTTGTCTACCGTTTGTATGTCTTTGCCACCGCTGCGGGCGGCTGGCTTGTGCTGTCTCTTATGCAAGCAGCGGGCCAGGCCTGTTCAGTGATGGATGTGTTGTTTTTTCTGGTTTCCGGCGGGCTGGCCGGGGTGTTACGCGCCGTCCTTGTGCAGGGGCGGCACCGCTTTCCTTCATCCGGCACTCATGTAGTGCCCGCTACATGATCGTTCAGCGTAAGCTACATAAAACAAGCTAGCAAGAGCGTGGCTGCGGTTTTCTCCTTGGGGTTTTCCCCTGCCGCGCGGCGTATGCATCGCGTACGCGCGGCAGGGGGGGGCGGCAAGGTGGC
>NZ_AHJE01000073.1 GCF_000243095.1 Cupriavidus basilensis OR16
GCCCGCGCCGCTTTGCTCCCGGCGAAGGGCAAGATCGCCCGCGTCGTTTCGCACCCGGCGAAGGCCAGGACCGCCCGCGCCGCTTCCCCCGGGCGAAGGCCCAGGACCGCCCCCGCCGCTTCGCCGGCGAAGGCAACGATCGCCCGCGCAATTTCGGCCAAGGCGAAGGCCAGGACCGTCCGCGCCGCTTCGCCGGCGAGGGCGACGACCGCCCTCGCCGTCCCGCACACGGTGGCGACAACGACCGTCCGCGCCGCGCCGGCGATGCTGGCCAGCGCGGCTACCAGGGCACCCCCGCGGGGCGTCCGGAACGTGCCGCACCCGTGCAGAATGCGCCCCAACCCAGCTCCGATGGCCTGGTGCGCCTGTCCAAGCGAATGTCGGAACTCGGCCTGTGCTCGCGCCGCGAAGCTGATGAATGGATTCCGCGCGGCTGGGTGCTGGTCGATGGCCAGCCTGTCACCGAACTGGGCTCACGCATCAGCCCGGACGCCAACATCGAGATCCACCAGGCTGCCCGCTCCGAGCAAGGCGAACGCGTGACCGTGCTGTTGCACAAGCCGGTCGGCTACGTATCGGGCCAGGCCGAAGACGGCTACGAGCCCGCTGCTGTGTTGTTTGCGCCGGAAAACCAGTGGGAGCAGGATCCTACCCGCAAGCGCTTTGCCCCGTGGCAGCGCAAGAGCCTGGCCCCCGCCGGCCGGCTCGACATCGACTCCACCGGCCTGCTGGTGCTGACCCAGGACGGCCGCGTTGCGCGCCACCTGATCGGCGAGGATTCGACTGTCGAGAAGGAATACCTGGTGCGGGTAAGCTGGGATTCGCCGGAAGGCCTGGTCGAGCGCGACATCTCGCACGTGTTCCCGGTGGAACTCATCGAGAAGCTGCGCCACGGCCTGTCGCTGGATGGCGAGGCGCTCAAGCCGGCCAAGGTGAGCTGGCAGAACGAGGAGCAATTGCGCTTCGTCCTGCGCGAGGGCAAGAAACGCCAGATTCGCCGCATGTGCGAACAGGTTGGCCTGCGGGTCGTGGGCCTGAAGCGCGTGCGCATGGGCCGCATCGTGCTGGGCGACCTGCCGGTCGGCCAGTGGCGCTTCCTCGGCGCCTTCGAGAAGTTCTAAGCAAGCTGGCGGCGGCGCCCCGACCAGCGTGGCCAGCGCCACGCGCCGCGCCGGCGCCAAGCTCGTGGCATCGACGCGCTAGCGCCGCTTGCCCGGCCTGGCCGCCGGGATCAACCCAGCGGCCTCGGCTAGCCATTGCCTCAACCGCGCGCCCTGCCCTGTGCCAATCGCTTCACAGCTGTGGCGCACGGCAGCCCGCACCATCCGCATTGGCCGACGCCTCCAGCCCGAATACCGCCCTGGCCCCGCATTGCGAACCAAGCATGCGCGACTGGTTGTGGCCAACGCCAACGACTTCGAAGGCCTGGTGGCGGACCAGCGGGCGCTGGCTGCCCAGTTGCGCGGCAAGATAGTGCTCATAGCGCAGGTAGCCGCGCGTCCGCTCCAGTCGCGTCGCCCCCTCGGCTTCAGCGCCGCAGGCTTTGTCGAGCACGCGGTGATTGGGGTCGTTGTCTTGCGAACCCACCAGATAGGTTACCTGGCGCTGCAGATAGCGGTGGAACAGCGCATCGCCCGTCGCGCCGCGCGCATAGGGCACCATGTCGCGCATGCCGTAACGGTATTTGTCGTAGTCGGCGCAAATGGCCGTGTCATAGGGCGCGAAGCCCTTGCCGCGCGGACGTTCCGGCGTGAAATACAGATACGACGAAGGATTGGCCACCACGTAGCGCAGGTCGATGCCGGCCGCCCGAATGCGCTCGTCGACATTGTTCAGTACCGCATAACGATGCACCAGTTGCGCGCCACCCGAGTGGCCGGCCACCGTCACGCGGGTCACCGCAGGAAGACGGGCCTTGTTGGTCACCATGCCGACGAGGTCATCCAGCACCTGCAGCGAGCTCACCGAGAACGGCGGGTTGACCGCATCCTCCCCACCCATCCAGCCCTGCACGCTCCATCTCGGCATGCCGTCGAAATGCTTGCCCTTGGCCGCATCCGGCGTACCGGGGAAGTTCGGCGCGATGAGCAGCACGGCGTCGGGATTGCGCCCGGTTTGCTTGAGCAGCGCCGCGCCGGCCGTGAAGTAGTCGTCGCCGTTACGCTGCAACCCGTGCTGGACGAAGATCACCTCGCGGATGCCGCTCAGGTCGCCATCCAGCGGATGGCTGGCGTAGACCGGGAAATCGTAGGCGCTCGCGCCGGTGCCGAGCCTGACCCGCTGCCATTGTGGGGCAGCGGCTTGCGGCGCCGTGCCGGACAGCGGCGCGCCCTGTTGCGCGGCGTTGTCCGAGCCTGGCGCGGCGCAGCCGAACTGGGCCGCAGCGGCAAGCGCAAGCAGCGCGATCCACGCGCGGCGCGCAAGGCAAAGTGTCTTCATGTCCTGCCTCCTGAGGCCGATGTGGCGCAGCGCTCGGCGCGCTCGCCAGTGTTTTCATGCGTTTTGGTTCGTTGGGCCGCACCATCGTAGGCCGGCCTGGCCTGGATGTAAAATATATGCCACAGTCAGAATACATATCGAATAGATATGCATTCTGCAACCCCGGCCCGGGAACAAAGCATGGAACTGAGACACCTCCGCTACTTCCTCGCGGTAGCCGAAACCGGCCATATCACGCGCGCCGCCGAGCAACTCGGCATCCAGCAGCCTCCACTGTCGCAGCAGTTGAAGGCGCTCGAGACGGAGCTGGGCGTGATCCTGTTCGAGCGTCAGCCGCGCGGCGTGGCGCTTACGGCCGCCGGGCATGCGCTGCGCGCGGACGCACTGGACGTCTTTGCGCGCCTGGACCAGATGCGCCAGCGCATGCAGCGCATGGCGCGGGGCGAGGAAGGCACGCTATCGGTCGGCTTCACCAGTTCGGCCGCGGCGCACAAGCTCACGCCCGAGGTCCTGCGCGCCTGCCGCCGCCGGTTTCCCGGCGTCACGCTCAAGCTCGGCGAGAGCAATGCAGCCGAGGTCATCGAGCAACTCACCACGGGCACCCTGGACGTGGCGCTGCTGCGCGCCCCGGTGCGACGCCCGGAGGGCCTGCGCTTTGACCTGCTGCTGGAAGAGGAAATGGTAATCGCGCTGCCGCTTGACCATCCGCTGCTGCGCAAGCGCGGCGCATCGGCCCAGGAAGCCATCTCGCTGCGCGCGCTGGCAGACGATGCGTTCATCCTGGTACGGCGCCCGGGCGCGCCGGGCATGTACGGCGATCTGCTGAAGGTCTGCGAGCGGTTGGGCTTCACGCCGCGCGTCGGCGCGGAAGTCGAGCGCATGCTGAGCAACCTCAACCTGGTGGCTGCCGGCGCCGGCGTGAGCGTGGTGCCGGCCTCGATGGCCGGACTCAACCCGCATGGAGTGGCTTATCGCCGCATGGAGGAAGCCGGGCTGTTGCGCGCGCCGCTCACGCTCGCCTACCGCGAGCGCGACGACAACCCGGCCTGCGCGGCGCTGGTCGCGCTGACCCACCGCATCGCGGCACGCCATCGCCGCCAGGGCAGCCGCTGATCAGTCGTCGCTACTATCAATCGTCGCTATTGGGAGGCAGGTCGGGGAACAGCACTTCGGTAAAACCAAAGCGCGTGAAGTCCGTCACCCGCATGGGATAGAGGATGCCCTGAAGGTGGTCGCATTCATGCTGCACCACGCGCGCGTGGAAATCCTCGGCCACGCGCTCGATGCGCGCGCCCATCACGTCGAACCCGGTGTACTTCAGGCGCGTGAATCGCGGCACCACCCCGCGCAGCCCCGGCACCGACAGGCAGCCTTCCCAGGCCTCATCCTGCTCCTCGCCAAGCGGCGTCAACTCGGGATTGATCAGTACGGTCTTGGGCACGGTCGGCGCGTCGGGATAGCGCGGATTGCGGTCAAAGCCGAAGATCACCACCTGCAGGTCCACGCCGATCTGCGGCGCGGCCAGGCCAGCACCGTTGGCGTGATCCATGGTGTCGAACATATCGTCGACCAGGACGCGCAGCTCCGGTGTGTTGAAGCGCGTGACAGGGCGCGCTACCTGCAGCAGGCGCGGGTCGCCCATCTTGAGAATGTCACGGATCATGCTTGATCTCCGGTATTAAGCCCGGCCAGCAAAGCCAGCAAGGCAGCCTCGTCCAGCACGGGCACGCCAAGCGCCTCGGCCTTTTCCAATTTGCTGCCCGCTTCGGCGCCAGCCACCACGTAGTCGGTCTTCTTCGACACCGAGCCGGCCACCTTGGCGCCGGCGGCTTCCAGCATTTCCTTGGCGTCTTCGCGCGAGAGCGTGGGCAGCGTGCCCGTCAGCACAAAGGTCTTCCCGGCCAGCGGCGCGGGCGCGGCGCGCTCCGCCGGCTCGCTTTCCAGCCAGTGCACGCCAGCGGCGCGCAGTTGCTCGATGACTTCCACATTGTGCGGCTCGGCCAGGAAGTTGGCGATGGACTGCGCCACTACCGGCCCCACGTCGTTGACCTCCAGCAAGGCGGCCTCGTCGGCAGCCAGCAGGCCATCGAGCTTGCCGAAATGCTTGGCCAGGTCCTTGGCCGTCGCCTCGCCCACATGTCGGATGCCAAGCGAGAAGATAAAGCGGTTGAGCGTGGTCGCGCGCGAGGCCTCGATGGCCGCCACCA
The DNA here is from genome assembly GCF_000243095.1 of Cupriavidus basilensis OR16. Classification (GTDB taxonomy): domain Bacteria; phylum Pseudomonadota; class Gammaproteobacteria; order Burkholderiales; family Burkholderiaceae; genus Cupriavidus; species Cupriavidus basilensis_D. The sequence continues at coordinate 4,647 of NZ_AHJE01000073.1, forward strand.
GGTTGGTGGCCGATTTGTCGGCCATCCGGTCCAGCGCGGCCAGCTTGGCAATGCCAAGCTTGTAGAGATCGGCCGGGGTGTGCACGATGGCCATGTCGACCAGTTGCTCGACGACCTTGTCGCCCAAGCCTTCGATATCCATGGCGCGGCGCTGCGCGAAATGCAGCAGCGCCTGCTTGCGCTGGGCCGCGCAGATCAAGCCGCCGGTGCAGCGCGCGATCACCTCGCCTTCCAGCTTCTCGATGTGTGATCCGCACACCGGACATGCGGTGGGCATGACAAAAGCGCGCGCGTCGGCGGGCCGGCGCTCCGGCACCACCGCCACCACTTCGGGAATCACGTCACCCGCGCGCCGCACGATCACGGTGTCGCCGATATGCACGTCCTTGCGGCGGATCTCGTCCTCGTTGTGCAGCGTGGCATTGGTCACCGTCACACCACCCACGAACACCGGCGCAAGCCGCGCCACCGGCGTGATGGCGCCGGTGCGGCCGACCTGCACCTCGATGTCCTCGACCACCGTGGTCATTTCCTGGGCCGGGAACTTGTGTGCCAGCGCGAAGCGCGGTGCGCGCGACACGAAGCCAAGCCGCTCCTGCTCGGCCAGCGCGTTGACCTTGTACACGACGCCGTCGATATCGTACGGCAATGCCGCGCGCCGCTCGCCACCCCGCGGTAGAACGCCAGCAGGCCCTCGGCGCCGCGCACGACCTCGCGCTCGGCGCAGACCGGCATGCCGAGGCCGGCGAACCAGCCGAGCATGGCGCTGTGCGTCTCGGGACGCGACGCGCCTTGCAGCTCGCCCAGCCCGTAGGCAAAGAACGATAACGGACGCTTGGCGGTAATGCGCGGATCCAGTTGGCGCAGGCTGCCAGCGGCGGCATTGCGCGGATTGACAAAGGTCTTTTCCCCAGCCTCGGCCTGCCGCGCATTGAGCTTGTCGAACTCGCGGCGATACATGAAGACTTCCCCGCGCACTTCCAGCACTGCTGGCAAGGCCGCAGGCTCGCCGCGCAAGCGCAGCGGAATCGCCTTGATGGTGCGCACGTTGACGGTCACGTCCTCACCGGTCTCGCCATCGCCGCGGGTGGCGGCCTGCACCAACCGGCCAGCCTCGTAGCGCAAGGACATGGCCAGGCCGTCGAACTTCAACTCGCAGGCATACTCCACCGCCTCGGCGGCGCTGAACAGGTCGGCCGTGCCCTCGGCGGGCGCAGCGCGCCCAAGCCCCTGCGCGCAACGGCGGTCGAAGGCCAGCACATCCTCATCCTCGAAGCCGTTGTTGAGCGACAGCATCGGGATGGCGTGGCGCACCGTATCGAAGGCGGACAGCGGCTGTCCGCCCACGCGCTGGGTGGGCGACTCCGGGCTCAGCAATTCGGGATGCGTGGCCTCGATGTCCTGCAACTCGCGGAACAGCGCATCGTATTCCGCATCGGGAACGGACGGCGCATCGAGGACGTAGTACTGATGGTTGTGGCGTTCCAGCTCCGCACGCAGCCAGTCGGCGCGCGGCGGCGGGAGAATCGCTGACAGGTGGCGGGGCTTGCGCCGCCGCACCTTCTCGTTTGGTGCTCATGCTGAAGGACCGAATCGGTTGTCGTCGTTGTCGAACTGGCGTTTCAGAGACTGAACAAACGTAGCGTCACCGGCGAGCCCGCAGGCATGCCGCGCGCCTCCAGCTTGTCATAGAGTGTCTGCAGCTGGCCGAAGATGGCGACGAAGGACGACTCGCTCAGCGGCCGCATATTGTCGTCGACCAGTTGTGCGCCCATGCGCTGCGCCAGGCTGTAGCCATACTCGCACACGGTCTTGAACGGCTTGGTCGCCTGCGTTGCGGACGGCACATCGAGCAGCAGCGTGATCTGGCGGCCGGCCTTGGCCGTCAGGTCATCGCGCAGGAAGTTGGTATCGCCGAATTGCAGCGTGAACAGTGCCCGCTGCACGCCCTCGGCGTTGGCCTGGTAGCGCGTGAAGCGGGTGCCGTCGCGCGACAACACCAGCCCGTCCTGGGTCGCCACCGTCTGCACATAGGCCGCCGACCACGGTGCGCCGTCGGAGATCACGTTGACGCCAAGCTGCACATCGCAACTGGCGGCAAACGCATCGAGCTCGCGGCCGTTGGCGACCGTCTCGGTCATGTCAGGCAGCTCGGCCGAGGCATCGAGCGCTTCCGCCAGCGCTTCCACCGCGTTGACGAACTCGGAAAACTCAAGCGCATTGAGCGCGCCGCCGCGGTTGGCAAGCTGCACCGCGACCTGCAGGTCTTCATACTGATGGCCGGCGGTAACCGGCTCCCAGGCATTGGCTTCGCTGCGCAGGCCTTCGATGTGCACCTGCTTGGTACCCGCGCGGCGCAGGCGGCCGGTGAGCGGCAGGATGCGATCGCCCGAGCTCTTGCGCTCCAGGTGCAGCGGCACGATGCAGTCGATCAGCGGATCGATGACGGCTGGCGTGGGCTGGCCATCGAGGGCGACGGGCTCGGGCTGCGGCTCTTTGGCAGGCGCTGGCTCTTGCTTGGGCTGTACCGGCTCGGCGTGTTCTTCGTGGTCCGCGGTGTCATGCCTATTGTCAGCCCCCCCAGACCCGTCAGGGCCGGCGGACTCCCCCGCCTCGCCGGCATGCCCGGGCTTGTCGGCAGCCGAATGGGGCGCATGGGCCGACGACGGCGCCGCGGCAACCGCCACTTCGTCCGCGAGGGCGTCGTCGGCATCCGCCGAGCTGGCAGCCATGCCCGCCGCCACCGCGGCAGCGTCCAGCGGCGAGGCCGACAGCGTGGGCTCGCGCCGCTCGACCTGATGCTCGGGCGATGGCTCGTGCAGCTTGGCGCTGGCTTGCGGCTTGACCACGGGGGTCACCGCGGGGCTGATCACCCGGCTCGCGCATCGGCGGCAGGTCGTCTTCGGGCTGCAGCGCGCTGCAACGATCAGGGCGGTCTGGAGTGTCATGCTGCCTCCGCCATCGAGATCGCTGCATCCATATCCACGGCGACGATACGCGATACACCTTGCTCTTGCATCGTCACGCCAATCAACTGGTGTGCCATTTCCATTGCGATTTTATTGTGGGAAATGAAGACGAACTGGGTCTTGTCCGACATGCGCGCCACCATATTGGCGTAGCGCTCCGTATTGGCATCGTCCAGCGGCGCGTCCACCTCGTCGAGCAAGCAGAACGGTGCCGGATTGAGCTGGAACATGGCGAACACCAGCGCGATGGCTGTCAGGGCCTTCTCGCCGCCCGACAGCAGGTGGATGGTCGAGTTCTTCTTGCCCGGCGGCTGCGCCATCACCTGCACCCCCGCGTCGAGGATTTCGTCGCCGGTCATGATCAGCTTGGCCTGCCCGCCACCGAACAGCGACGGGAACAGCTCGCCGAAGTGATGGTTGACCTGGTCGAAGGTCCCTTGCAGCATCGCGCGGGTTTCCTGGTCGATCTTGTGGATCGCGTCTTCCAGCGTGGTGATGGCGTCGATCAGGTCGGCCGACTGTGCATCGAGGAACGTCTTGCGCTCGCGCGCCGCCGCAAGTTCGTCCAGCGCGGCCATGTTCACCGGCCCGAGCGCGTTGATGGCGTTGTTAAGGCGCGTGACTTCGCCCTGCAGGTACGAGGGCTTGAGATCGGGCGTGAGCTTCTCGGCCAGCGCGGCCTCATCCACCTCGGCGGTAGTCAGTTGCTCGCTGAACTGCTCCTGGTTCAGGCGCGCGGCCTGTTCCTTCAACTGGTACTCGGTGATGCGGTCGCGCAGCGGCTGCAGGCTGCGCTCGGCGGCCAGGCGCTGATCGTCGTACTGGCGCAGCTGCGCCGACAGCGCGTCGAGCTCGGTGCGGGCGAGCTGGAGCTTTTCTTCCTTCTCGGCACGGCGCTCCAGCGCGTCCTGCAGGCCGGTGTGAGCGGTCTGCTCGTTGATGGTTTCCAGCTCGACGCGGGCGTCTTCCAGCGACTGCGCAAGGCGCTCCGACTGGTCGCCGGCGGTCTGGATATTGCGGCGCAGTTCGTCGATGCGGCTGGCCAGGTTGCGCTCGGCGAAGAGCGCTTCCTGCGCCGCGCGCTCGAAGTCGCGCAACTGGTGCCGCGCCGATGAGAGCTTGCTGTCCAGCGCCTCGAAGGCCATCTGGTGGTCTTCGTGCGTGGACTGCATCTCGGCCAGCGCGGCGTCGTGCTGCTCGAAACTGGCTTCGGACTCGGCGCGGATGGCGCGCTGCTCTTCGATCTGCGCGGCGATTTCCGCCAGTTCCTCGCGGATCTGGCCGCTACGCGCGGCGTAGCGCTCCATGGCCTGCGACAGCTTGAGCACGTCCATCTGCAATGCGTGCACGCGCCGGGTGGCTTGCTCACTGCGCCCGCGTGCCTCGGTGAGCGCGGCGCTGGCCTGCGTATAGGCCGCCTCCGCGCGTACCGCCTGGCTCTTGGCCTCGTCGGACAGCAGCAGCTGGGCGCGGGCCTGCTTCTGCAGGTTCTCGATTTCCTGCTCGCGGGCCAGCATGCCGGCCTGCTCGGAATCGGCAGCGTACAGGTGGACCGAGCTGCGGCCCACCAGGTGGCCCTCGGCCACGGCGAACGATGCGCCTTCCGGCAGCGTGGCGCGCTGCGCAAGCGCCGACGCCATGTCGGTGGCGGTGTAGATATCGGCCAGCCAGTCCTGCATCACGGCCCGGATGCCGGGCTCGGTGACTTGCACCAGCGCCATCAGCGGGCGCAGGCCGGCGGGGGCTTCCTGCGGGCGCGCAGCCGGCGGCGGCGAGTAGAAGGCCAGCTTGGCAGGCGGCGCGTCGGACAGGAAGGACTTGATCCAGTCCAGGTTGGAGACTTCGAGGGCGCCGAGCTTTTCACGCAGCACGGATTCCAGCGCGCTTTCCCAGCCCGGCTCGATATGGAGTTTCTTCCACAGGCGCGGCAGCTCGGCCAGGCCGTGCTTGGCCAGCCAGGGCTGTACCTTGCCTTCGGTCTGCACGTTTTCCTGCAACTGCTTGAGCGCGGCCAGGCGCGCCTCCAGCGCCCCGATCGCGGCGGCCTCGCGCTGCACGCGCTCCTGCGCGCCGCGGCGCTCGCTGTCCAGGCGCGGCACGCTGTCGGCGGAGTCAGCCAGGATGGCCTGTGCCTCTTCCAGCACGGCTTCCTGCTCGGCCAGCTCGGCGCGCTGCTCGTCCAGGCGGATTTCATCGGGGCGGTCGAGCCCCTTCTCCTCGCCGGACAAGCGCTCGCGGCGCTGTTCGAGCTGCTGCAGCATCTGGTCGGCGCTGCGCTGCTGCGCCGCCTCCAGCTTGAGCGCCTGCTCGGCCTGCATGATGCTGGCGCGCTGCTCGTTGGACAGGACCTGCGCATCGCGCCACTGGGCTTCCAGCGTGGGCAGCTCGTCAGTCTTGTGCGCTACCGCTTCCTGGGACTCGACGGTGCGGCCTTCGGCCACCGCCAGTTCTTCCTCGGCCTGCGCCAGGGCATCGGTCGCCTGCTCGGACTTGCCCTGCCACTGCTCGCGCTGGGCGGTCAGGGCAGCGATCTGCGCCTGCACGCGGTTGCGCGACTCCACCACATAGCGGATCTCGGCCTCGAGCTTGCTGACCTCGGCATTGGCTTCGTACAGGCCGCCCTGCGCCGTGTGCATATTGTCCGAGGCTGCGTAATGCGCTGCGCGCATGGTCTCGAGCTCGGCCTCGACGTGGCGCAGCTGCGCGGTTTGCGCTTCCAGGTCGATCTGGGCCTGCTCGATGGCACGCGTGTGCCGCTCCTGCTCGGCCTGGGCCTCGCGCTTGCGCAGCAGCCACAGCAGGTGCTGCTTTTCCTCGCCGTCGGACTGCAAGGTCTTGAAGCGCTGGGCCACCTCGGCCTGCCCTTCGAGCTTGTCCAGGTTAGTGCCGAGCTCGCGCAGGATGTCCTCGACACGGGTCAGGTTCTCGCGCGTGTCGGACAAGCGGTTTTCGGTTTCGCGGCGGCGTTCCTTGTATTTGGACACGCCGGCGGCCTCTTCCAGGAAGATCCGCATGTCATCGGGCTTGGCCTCGATGATGCGCGAGATCATGCCCTGCCCGATGATGGCGTAGGCGCGCGGCCCCAGGCCGGTACCCAGGAAGATGTCCTGGATGTCGCGGCGGCGCACGGCCTGGTTGTTGATGTAGTAGGAGGAGGTGCCGTCGCGGGTCAGCACCCGCTTGACGGCGATCTCGGCATATTGGCTCCATTGCCCGCCAGCGCGCCCTTCGGGGTTGTCGAACACCAGTTCGACGCTAGCGCGGCCCGCCTGCTTGCGCGCGGTGGAACCATTGAAGATCACGTCCTGCATGGACTCGCCGCGCAGCTCGGAGGCGCGCGACTCGCCCAGCACCCAGCGCACCGCATCGATGATGTTCGATTTGCCGCAGCCGTTGGGACCGACGATGCCGACCAGCTGGCCGGGCACTTGAAAATTGGTGGGATCGACGAAGGACTTGAAGCCCGCCAGCTTGATCGAGGACAGTCTCACGGTTGGTCGTGGGGTATCTAGCGTAATGCAGCGTTCAGGAGAGCCGGGCCCCAACGAGAAACGGGGCCGACGCGTGCCGGTTGCGCCCCATGCCTTCTCTCTTGTGCCCGATAGATGGCGCTAATCATACCATCGCGCCTTCGGCGTCCGGGCGCTTTCCGGGCTAAGCGCAGGCCATTTCCCCAGGGGGTTTAGGCCGCTTCCGATACACCTTGTGCCGTTCGCGCCCCACACTCGCGGCGATGCTGGCATGCGCCGAAGACCACCCCGCGCCGGAAAGACGCCACCTATCTTGGCACCGGCGGGAAACTTCCGAGGGTTAGTGCTAGTCTCTTTATTGTCAGCGTGATCCTTGATGCCCATTGCGCCTGCCGTCCCGTTACCAGCGCAATGGCCGTCTCTGGCCAACGTGGAGCCCGGCTCCGCGACCCTTCTGGGAGTGTTCAGCATGACCGCCTTCACACCGGCGATATCAGACAGCAGCTTGTCCGGCCAGGCTGCCGAAAATGCGCCTAAAACACCACCCTGGTCCTTGAGCGACATCGATTACCAGGCGATCGACACCGCCCGCGTGCGGCCCGATCGCGAGTTGTTCTACCTGCTGGTGTCGGCGTCCTTTGTCGAAAGCGGCTCGGACACATATGCAGGCAACCTGGCCAGCTACTACGCCGCCCACCCCGAGGCTTCCGCCTGGCTGTCGGAACACTGGGAGGCGGAGGAGTTGCAGCACGGCCTGGCCCTGCGCCGCTATGTGGAACATGTCTGGCCCGAGTTCGACTGGGAGCGCGGCTATGCGCGGTTCTTCGAGGAATACCGCCATACCTGCTCGATCGACAATTTCGAGCCCACGGAAGCGCTTGAGATGGCGGCGCGCTGCGTGGTCGAGACCGGCACCGCGGCCCTCTACCGCTCCCTGGAGCAAGCCAGCGACGAGCCGGTGCTGCGCAACCTGACGCGGCGCATCGCCGATGACGAGGTGCGCCACTACAAGCATTTCTACCGCTACTTCAACGCCTTCAACGGCGTGGAACGGCTCGGCCGCCTGCGTGTGCTGGGCGCCTTGGTGCGCCGCCTGCTGGAAATCAAGAACGAAGACGCGGAGATCGCGCTGCGCAACGTGCTGCGCATCGAGCGGGGCAGCGAGGTTATACCGCAAAAAGACGTGCGCAGGCTCAACTCCCGGGTCAGTGCCGTGATCCGGCGCAACCTGCCGATCGAGATGACGGTCAAGATGCTGCTTCGCCCGCTGCGCCTGCATGCCGGCGTGGAACGGGCCATCCGCAAGCCGCTGGTGGCGGTGGTATCGCGGGCGATGCTTTATTGACGCAATGCGTCAGCTATTGCGGCTGCAGCGCCTGGTCCGCCGCACCGGCGGCGTTGTTGGCGCGGCGCGCCTTGGTACGGTGCACCAGCCCCGACAAGGCGCCGGCCGCCACGATGCACACGCCGCCGGCCGCCTCCTTCCAGCTCAGCGTCTCGGTGGCCAGCCACCACGACGACACCGCCGCGATCACGATCTCGAATAGCATCAGCAGCGATACCCGGTTGGCCGGAAGGCGTTGCAGCCCATACTGGACCACCGAATTGCTCAGCACCAGCGTGGCGGCGAGGCCCAGCATCAGCGCCAGGCCGCCCCAGCCGATCGCCGGCGCCAGCGCCACGCCGCCCGGCTCCAGCAACAGCGCGCAGGGCAGGCCCACAGCCGTGCAGCCCAGGTAGACCATCACGGTGCGCAGGCGCGCATCCATCTCCGGATAGCGCTTGCCCGGCTCGGCGTGAGAGCACATTGTTGACGGCAAACCCCATGCCGCCGATCAGGCCGGACCATTCCGCCGCATGCGTGGGCAGCGGCAGGCCAACTTCCGGCGTCCACAGCATCAGGCCCGCGCCGAACAGCGCCAGCACCACCAGCAGCAAGCCGGATGCCGACAGCTTCTCGCCCAGGAAAACGCGGGCGAACAAGGCCGTCCATACCGGCGTCAGGTAGAACAGCAGCAACACCCGCATCACGTGGCCGTTGACGCTGCCCCACACAAAGCCGGCATTGGTCACGCCGGCCGCCAGCCCGATCGCCACGAACAGCCACGACCAGCGCAGGCCGCCCAGGTGGCGGGCAAAGGCCACCAAGGCGATCAGGGCGGCCATGGCGCTCACCAGGGCCGCCGCCGTCATGCCGCCCAGGCCCCAGCCGGCGAGCACCCGGTAGGGGAACCAGGCGATGCCCCAGACCGAGGCGCCCAGGAGGATGGACAAGGTGGACTTGAAGGCATGCGGGTCGGCCGGGGCCGAGGCGGTGGAAGCAGGTGGCAGATTGCTCATGGGAAAACGGTTAAGGCTGCCGGTTGGGCAGCCAGTCAATATTCGGTATCGGAAAACCATTGTGGGACGATCGGGGGCAATCGTCGGGGCGGCGCGCCGCCAGGGCCTTGCCGGCACGCGGGAAAGCCCGGCGATCCTTTATAATGACCGGCTTTGAGCTTGGCCCTACCGGCCTGAACCTGATCGTGAATCCCCGCCTCGACCTGCTCCAGCCCTATCCGTTCGAGAAACTGCGCGTGCTGCTGGCTGACGTCAAACCAAACGGCGCACTGCCCGCGATCAGCTTCGGTATCGGCGAACCCAAGCACCCCACGCCAGAATTCATCAAGGCGGCGCTGTCGAACGCGTTGCAGGGACTGGCGAATTATCCCACAACGGCCGGATCCGATGCACTACGACAGTGCATCGCCGCGTGGCTCCAGCGCCGCTACAACCTGCCGGCGGTCAATGCCGCCACCCAGGTGCTGCCGGTCACCGGCTCGCGCGAGGCGCTGTTCGCCTTCGCCCAGACCGTGGTAGACGCCAGCCAGCCGGGCGCCCTGGTGCTGTGCCCCAACCCGTTCTATCAGATCTATGAAGGCGCGGCGCTGCTGGCCGGCGCTACCCCGGTGTTCGCCAACAGCGACCCGGCGCGCAATTTCGCCCCGGCCTTCGATCGCATCGGCGCCGACACCTGGGCCAAGGTGCAACTGGTCTTCGTGTGCTCCCCGGGCAACCCGACCGGCGCGGTGCTCTCGCTGGAAGACTGGCGCGAGCTGTTCGCGCTGTCGGACCGCCACGGCTTCGTGATCGCCTCGGACGAGTGCTATTCGGAGATCTACTTCAAGGAAGGCGAGCCGCCGCTGGGCGCGCTGGAAGCGGCGCACAAGCTGGGCCGCGCCGAAGGCGCCCACCCCTTCGAACGCCTGGTGATGTTCTCCAGCCTGTCCAAGCGGTCCAATGTGCCCGGCCTGCGCTCGGGCTTCGTGGCCGGTGACGCCGCCCTGCTGAAGAAATTCCTGCTATACCGTACCTATCACGGCGGCGCCATGAACCCGGCGGTGCAGAGCGCCAGCGTGGCGGCCTGGAACGACGAGGCCCATGTGCGCGACAATCGCGCCGCCTATGTACGCAAATTTGCCGAGGTCACGCCGATGCTGGCCGAAGTGCTGGACGTGGCCCTGCCCGATGCCGGCTTCTACCTGTGGGCGGATGTCACGCGCACGGGCCTCTCGGATACCGGGTTCGCCGCGCGGTTGCTGGCCGAGCAGAACGTCACCGTGCTGCCGGGCAGCTACCTGGCACGCGAGTCCGACGGCATCAACCCGGGCGCCAACCGCGTGCGCATGGCGCTGGTGGCAACGCCCGAGGAATGCCTGGAAGGCGCGCGCCGCATCGTCGCCTTCTGCAAATCGCTGGGCTAAGACCGGAGTACGCGGGCCAGGCGCACCGCACACACGCTATTTTGTTGTAGACAACGATCAACCACTGAAAACACGCATATGACGCAAGCACTGCAAGCCCTGATCGACCAGGCATGGGAAGACCGCGCAAGCCTCTCGCCCAAGTCCGCCCCCAACGACATCCGCGAAGCCGTGGCCAACGTGATCGGCCAGCTCGACACCGGCGCCCTGCGCGTGGCCGAGAAGCAAGGCAAGGAATGGATCGTCAACCAGTGGATCAAGAAGGCCGTGCTGCTGTCCTTCCGCCTGGAAGACAACGCACCGATGTCCGCCGGTGGCTTCGCCCAGTTCTACGACAAGGTGCCGACCAAGTTCGCCAACTGGAGCGCTGACGACTTCGCCAAGGGCGGCTTCCGCGTGGTGCCCCCGGCGGTCGCCCGCCGTGGCTCGTTCATCGCCAAGAACGCGGTGCTGATGCCTTCGTACGTCAACATCGGCGCCTACGTCGATGAAGGCACCATGGTCGACACCTGGGCCACCGTCGGTTCGTGCGCCCAGATCGGCAAGAACGTCCACCTGTCCGGCGGCGTCGGCATCGGTGGCGTGCTCGAGCCGCTGCAGGCCAACCCGGTCATCATCGAAGACAACTGCTTCATCGGCGCGCGCTCGGAAGTGGTCGAAGGCGTGATCGTGGAAGAAAACTCGGTGATCTCGATGGGCGTGTACCTCGGCCAGTCGACCAAGATCTATGACCGCGAAACCGGCGAGATCCACTACGGCCGCGTGCCGGCTGGCTCGGTGGTGGTGGCGGGCAACCTGCCCTCCAAGGACGGCAAGTACAGCCTGTACTGCGCCGTGATCGTCAAGAAGGTGGACGCGCAAACCCGCGCCAAGACCAGCCTGAACGACCTGCTGCGCGGCGACTGATCTCGCCCGCTGCATCGAGGGGAGCCCCCTGGCCCGGAACCGCGCGCGTGCGCGGCCGGTCTGAGCGGAATGCCGGATCAGAACGCCAACGCTCCCCTCCCCCCGCTCTCCAACGGTTCCCGCTCCGCGGATACCGCCGCTGGCTTTCGCTGGCCCGCCCTTCGCAAGCGACTCATGGCCCTGGACCCGACCACTGTCACCACCGTTCTCTCGCTGCTGCCCACGATCCTCGAACAGGCCAACAAGACCATCGAGAAGATCAAGAAGGGCAAACGCCGCGATGGCAGTGCCGACACGCCCGGCCTGGACACGCGTGACCCTGCCGCGCGCATCGCGGACCTGGAAAACGCCGCCATGCAGCAGGCCGAGGCCGTCAAGCTGCTGGCCGAGCAACACGCCATCACCATCGAGGCCCTGCGCCGCGAAGCCGCACGGCTCGATCGCCGCCTGCGCCTGATGACCGGCGTGGCCATGGCCGGCTTTGCACTCGGGCTTGCCGGCCTGGTGGTCGCCCTCAACCTTTTGCTGCGCTAGCCAGACCGGCCGGCCCCGCGTTTCTCCGCTCATCGCCATGACTGTCCTGCTCTACGGCATTCCCAACTGCGATACCGTCAAGAGAGCCCGTACCTGGCTCGAATCCAACGGTGTGAACTACACCTTCCACGACTTCAAGAAGCAAGGCGTGGACGAAGCCATGCTGCGCGGGTGGCTCGCGCATGTGCCGCTCGCTACCTTGCTCAACCGCAAGGGCACCACTTGGCGCGCGCTGTCCGACGCGGACAAGGCGCTGGCAGAACAAGAGGCCGGCGCGATTGCGCTGATGCAGCAAAGCCCTTCGCTGATCAAGCGGCCGGTGCTGGCCCACAAGGGCAGCGTCAGCGTGGGGTTTTCGCCGGATAATTACGCCAGCCTTTTTTAAGCCCGATGGCAGCGCCAGGACATGCGCTGCCAGGATGCAAGACTCGAACAATGCGCCCGCCGGATTCCGGCGCCACGTGCCTCCTCGCTGCCACCATGAACCCCACACTCGCCCTCACCGAAGACCTGATCCGCCGCCGCTCCGTCACGCCCGCCGATGAAGGCTGCCAAGCCGTGCTGGAGACCCGCCTGAAGGCGCTGGGCTTCGCCTGCGAAGCAATCGTCAGCGGCCCGGACGACTTCCGCGTGACCAATCTGTGGGCCGTCAAGCGCGGCACGCGCGGCCAGGACGGCAAGCTGCTGGCCTTTGCCGGCCACACCGACGTGGTGCCCACCGGCCCGCTTGAGCAATGGGGCTCCGACCCCTTCCTGCCCAGCCACCGCGACGGCAAGCTGTATGGCCGCGGTGCCGCCGACATGAAAACCTCGATCGCCGGCTTCGTGGTAGCGGTGGAAGAATTCGTGCAGGCCCACCCGGACCACGCCGGCTCGATCGCCTTCCTGATCACCAGCGACGAAGAAGGCCCGGCGCATGACGGGACCGTGAAAGTGGTCGAAGCGCTCAAGGCGCGTGGCGAACGGCTCGACTACTGCGTGGTGGGCGAGCCCACCTCGGTCGACACGCTCGGCGACATGGTCAAGAACGGCCGTCGCGGCTCGCTCTCCGGCAAGCTCACCGTAAAGGGCGTGCAAGGCCATATCGCCTACCCGCATCTGGCCAAGAACCCCATCCACCTGGCCGTGCCAGCATTGACCGACCTGGTGAACGAGCGCTGGGACGAAGGCAACGAGTACTTCCCGGCCACCAGCTGGCAGATGTCGAATATCCACGGCGGCACCGGCGCCACCAACGTGATCCCGGGCCACGTCGCCATCGATTTCAATTTCCGCTTTTCCACCGCCAGCACGCCCGACGGCCTGAAGGCGCGCGTGCATGCCATCCTGGACCGCCACCAGCTCGACTACGACCTGGCCTGGACCCTCGGCGGCGAGCCCTTCCTGACCGCGCGCGGCGATCTCTCCGAAGCGCTGGCCGGCGCCATCGCCGCGGAAACAGGCGTCAAGACCGAGCTGTCGACCACGGGCGGCACCTCGGATGGCCGCTTCATTGCCAAGATCTGCCCGCAGGTGATCGAGTTCGGGCCGCCCAATGCAAGCATCCACAAGATCGACGAGCACGTGGAAGTGCGATTTATCGAACCCCTCAAGAACATCTACCGCGGCGTGCTGGAACGCCTGATCGCCTGATCGCCGCGGACCAAGGAAAGACCTTATGGCAACCGCCTCCCCCCTGCTCACCGTGCGCGACCTGCTGCGCTTCGCGGTATCGCGCTTCACCCAAGCCAAGCTGTCATTTGGCCATGGCAGCGCCAACGCCTACGACGAAGCCGCGTACCTCACGCTGCATACGCTGCACCTGCCGCTGGACACGCTCGACCCCTTCCTCGACGCGCGCCTGCTGCCCGAAGAAGTCGACGCCGTGCTGCAGGTCATCGAGCGCCGCGTCACCGAGCGCGTGCCTGCGGCCTACATCACCAACGAAGCCTTCATGCACGGCCTGCGCTTCTACGTGGACTCGCGCGTGATCGTGCCGCGCAGCTTTGTGGGCGAACTGCTGCATGAAGGACTGGAGCCGTGGGTGGGCGACAGCGCCGAGATCGGCCCGGTGCTGGAGCTTTGCACCGGCTCCGGCTGCCTGCCCATCATCGCCGCGCACGTCTGGCCGAAGGCCCGCATCGATGCCGTCGACATCTCGCCGGACGCGCTGGCCGTCGCTCGCCGCAACGTGGCGGACTACAAGATGGAAGACCGCATCAGCCTGTACGAGGGCGACCTGTACGCACCGCTGCCCGCCGGCGCCAAATACGATGTGATCCTCACCAACCCGCCCTACGTCAACGAAACCTCCATGCAAGCGCTGCCGGCCGAATACCAGGCCGAGCCGCGCATCGCACTGGCTGGGGGCGACGACGGCATGGACGTGGTCCGCCGCATCATCGCCGGCGCCAAGGCGCGCCTGAACCCCGGCGGCGCGCTGGTGGTGGAGATTGGCAACGAGCATGCCAACGTGGAAGCGGCGTTCCCCGACCTGGAGATCGTCTGGCTGCCGGTCAGCGCCGGCGAGGAGCAGGTGTTCCTGCTGACTTATGAAGCGTTGCCCGGTTGAAGGCCTATTCAAGAACCGGCCGCAGATGACTGCGGCCTTTTCTTCGCAGCACCAGCAGCGCTGCCGAATCTGGATAGGATCAGCGCCGTTTCACCACCCCGCCAATCCCTTCATCACCACCTCCCTGACCTGCTCCACCACGCTCTCGCGCCAGTCATCCGCGTCCCCATAAAAGGCATGCCACATCGCTCGGCGAATCAGGTTCCGCTGGCCTTCGTCGGCCTCCGGATGCAGGTGCAGCCAATGATCGCCACGTAATGCCTCCAGCACCTCGGTGACAGGCAAGGTGCCAAACTCAAGTGCGATGCCGTTGTACGCCAGCGTCGGCAAGGTCTGCGGCGCGGCCATCCAGGCCATGCCATTGAGATTGGCCGATGCCGACGAGCCGTCGTAGATCGACGTGACATTGCTGCCCCAGATGGCGCGCGCCTTGCCGATGTCCTCTTCCCGGTCCGGTCCCATATAGATGGGCTCGCCGTAGCCCCAAGGCCCCAGGCCGGTATGCAGGTCGATCCATCGCAGGGCTTCGCGCCCGGCGCCAAAGCGCGCCAGGATGCGGCGCAGCGTGTAGTTGCTCCACGTCGCCTTGTTGCCGCCGAAGAACAGCCCTTCAGGCGCCTGATACTGGCCGGCGCTCACCGCCGACTGGTACCAGGACAAGCCCTTCTCGGCCACGGTCTTCATCAGCGCCGCCTGGGCAGCCTCCGAAGGCGGCCACTGCTCGGGCAGCAGCATCGGCGCCACTTCGGCGTACGGCGCGTTCTCCGGCAAGGGCTCGGTGAAATCCATGAAATTGCGGTTGAGGTCGACATTGTCCTCATTGACGCGCCGCATATGCGAGAAGCCATAGGGATTGACCGCATGGACCATCAGCAGCGCCACGCCGGCATCGGCGCACGCCTGCAGCAACGCGGCGTCGCCCAGCATGGCGACCTGCGCCCCGGAACCGCAGAAGCCCTCCACGCCATGCATGCCCGAAGTCACCATGAGGAAGCGCCTGGCCTCGGCGTCGCCTACCCAGGCCACATCCATGGCGAGTTCCTCGCCGGCGCTGCCGCGCTTGGTGGGATGGGGAAAATCGGTCAGCGTGGCGCCGGCGGCATGGGCGGCATCGCGAAATTTCTGCCGCGCTTCGGCATAGTTGCGGGAAAAGCTGGTGTGCAGGGACATGACAGCGAATTTCGCGCTTGGCGAGGAGTGAGGGTGCCGCTATTAAACGCCAACTTGCCTGCCAATGCCATCCGAAGCCACCCGATGCCGGGCAGCTAGCCTTTGCCGCCCTCGGCGCCCCTTTCGCCCCTTTCGCTCTTGGTGGTTTCCGCCGGCGCCGCATCACGCAGCAACAGCGAGCGGAACGCATGCGGATGCATCTGGATGCCTGCCGCGGCGATCTGCGCGGCGGACAGCACCAGGTGGCGCGCCAGCCAGTCATGGATGCTGCGCAGGAACCGGCGCTGCTCGACGCGGTTGGATTCCTGGATCACGCGCTCCAGCTTGATGTGCGCGGTGTAGACATCGAGCAGGTTGATGGTCTTGAGCTTGGGCGGCGTGGTTGCGCTGCGCTCGATGGCGAGAATGCGCTTGACCTGGGCATCCGGCAGCTCGCCGGTTTCCAGGTAGGACTGATACACCGCTTCAAGGGCAGGAAAACGCACGGTGGGTTGCACGCGCGGCACGCCGGCCACTTTTTCCATGCGCAGCACGAGATAGCGGATGGCCGATATGCGCCGCAGCGCGGCATCGCTGGCCTTGCCTTCGCGGCCACCGCCCGCCGCGGCGCGTGCCCGCGTGGCGGCCGGGCTGGGTGCCTCGAACTCCTCGTTGTCCGGTGCCGTTGCTTCTGGCGCGGGTACGGCCGCGGGCTGGCCGACGTCCCGCTCGGTGTAGTCCGGCACCAGGTAAAGCAGGTCCGGCTCGGCCAGGACGGCCCGCGCGCAGGCCTCGCCAAAGGGATGCTCGTGGCCTTGCCCGTCGCGCAGGATAAAGGCCTGGCCGTTGCCGAAGCCATGGTGCCGCCCACGGCCGGCCTGCTGCCGGCAGCGCGTGCCGGGTGCGACAAAATCCTTGCGTACGGGAGTCCAGCTCCCGTCGTTGACTGCGATCATGAATCTGCTTGTACCTGCCGTGATGAGTGCCGAGAAGTGGCTTATTGCTTGCGGGCGCCGCCGGCGCCTGCCACCCGCTATTGTCCACCATGCGGCCAGCGGCGGCACAACCAGGCACAACCAGGCACAAGCGAACACAACCGCCTCGACAACCTCAACAGGCCAGGCCGTGCCCTACTTCAGCATGAACGCCATCGCCGACAGGCAGTTCAGCATGCGCACAGCCGCCTGCACCGAAGCGGCATCGAACACCAGCGTCACGCCGTCCACGCGCTCCAGCGCGGGCCACTGGCAGAACAGGTCGGCATAGGCCGGGCCCTGGGTTTGCAAGCGGCAGCGGATCGGGCCGCCGAACTTCAGGGGCTGCCCGCCCTGCTCGCGTACGGCCTGCTCGCGTACGGCCTGCTCGGCCGCCGCGGCAATCGCGTCGCGCGACGCGACCAGCGACAGCGTGCTACCGCTGCCTTGCCCGCTGGCTTCCTTGGTCTGCACGTAGCGCACCCAGGGCATCAGCGGCCGGGTCTCACCCACGAAGACATCGTCGCCACTGGCCATCAGCACCGGCACGCCGAATTCGCCCGCCAGCGCGCCGTAGATCCCCGCCTCGCCCAGTTCCTGGCCATTGAGCCAGATGCGGGCGAACGCGCCGCTGTTGATGGTGTGGGCCAGGATGCCGCGGCTCTGCGCGCGGCCATGGTAGCCGATCATGAAGACGCCGTCGCAGCCCTGCACGCCGGCCATCATGCCCAGGTAGCGCGGCTTGCCCAGCACCAGGCGCGCGCGCGGGTCGAGCTGGTCGGGCAGCAGGTTGCGAAAGCCGCCGTGCGAGTCGTTGACCAGCACATCGGTCGCGCCGCCTGCGAAAGCACCCTGCACCGCGGCGTTGGCCTCGGCCGTCATCCAGGTCCGGGCACGTTCGTACTCGCCGTTGCCGGCGCGGGTCTGCTCGGCGTGGAAGACGCCGGCCACGCCTTCGATGTCGGTGGAAATCAGGATCTTCATGCTGGGTGTAGTCAGTTGGTCCGGGAGGTTGCATGACGCGCGAGCCACTGCGGCAGCTCGGGCATCAGCTCGCGCAGTGCAACGCGCTGGTGGCCGTCGCGGCCATGCACGCTGTCGGCCTGCCACAGCGCATGCAGGATGGCCTGCTCGACGCTGTCGGCGGCGGCGTGGAAGAGCGCGTCGAGGCGCGTCTCGTGCAGCATCGCCAGCGCCGGCATGGGCGCGTCGGCCAGCTGTGGCACGGTGTAGCCGGTGGAGAATGCGAGGGCGATGTCGCCCGAGCCGTGGCCGAACACCGAGCCGGTGCGCGCCAGGCCGGCGCCCGCGCGCAGCGACAGCCGGCGCAGCTGGCGCGCGTCCAGCGGCGCATTGGTGGCCAGGATCATGATGATCGAGCCCTTCTCCGGGCCGGACTCCGCCGGCGCCTGCGTATGTGCCTTGAGCAGTTCGGCCAGCACGCCGCCAAGGCGCGCGCCGGCCACGGTGAAGCTGGGCAAGGTGCCAAAGTTCGCCTGCACCAGCACGCCCACATGGTACTCACCCACCTGGCGCGAGGCGGAGCCGATGCCACCTTTCATCCCGAACGACGACATCCCGCGCCCTGCCCCGACCGCGCCCTGCGCGAAGTCGGCGCAGGCCGAGGCGCAGGCTTGCGCATAATGCGCCTCCTGCACAGCCATCGCTTGTATGTCGTTCAGGTAGCCGTCGTTGCACTCGAACACCAGCGGATTGACCGTGGGCCAGGCGCGGCCGATCTCGGGATTGGCCGCGATGGCCTGCCGGACCTGGGCCTGCACCAGCGCCCCCACGGCAAAGGTGTTGCTTAGCGCGATGGGCGTCTCCAGCACGCCGAGCTCGTCCACTTGCACCAGCCCGACGCTTTTGCCAAAGCCGTTGAGCACCGTGGCGGCGGCCGGCACCTTGTCGGTGAACAGGCTGCCGGCGTGCGGCAGCACCACCGTCACGCCGGTCTGGCAGGCGCCTTCGGCCAGCGTGCAGTGGCCGACCGTTACGCCGGGCACGTCGGTGATGCTGTTGCGCGCGCCGGCTGCCAGCGCGCCGATATGCGGCATTCCTTCGGACATATGCGTGCCGTTCCCTAGCGCCGGTCGATCTTGGGATCCAGCGCGTCGCGCAGGCCGTCGCCCAGCAGATTGAACGCCAGCACGGTCAGGAAGATCGCCAGGCTGGGGAAGATCGCCACGTGCGGCGCGGTCACCATGTCGGCGCGGGCCTCGTTGAGCATCGCACCCCACTCCGGCGTGGGCGGCTGCGCGCCCAGGCCCAGGAAGGACAGGCTGGCGGCGGTGATGATCGAGGTGCCGATGCGCATCGAGAAATACACCACGATGGACGAGATGGTGCCCGGCAGGATGTGGCGCATCAGGATGGTGAAGTCGGACGCGCCAATGCTGCGCGCGGCTTCCACATACGTCAGGCGCTTGAGCGGAAAGGCGAACAGCACATCCGAGATGCGCATCACGATGCGGTCCCACCAGCCCTCGTAGTAACCGGCCAGCAACCCCAGCACGGTACCGACGATGGCACCGATGATGACCGAGAAGAAGCCCGCCGCCAGCGAGATGCGGGCGCCGGCCAGGATGCGGCTGAAAATGTCGCGCCCGAGCGAATCGACGCCGAACCAGTGCGCGGCCGAGGGGCCGGCATTGAGCGCGTCGTAGTCGAAGAAATTCTCCGGGTCGTAAGGCACCAGGTGCGGCGCGAGGACCGCCACCGCCACCAGCAGCAGCACGAACACACCGGCGCCGAGCGCCAGGTGCTGCTTGCGGAATTTGCGCCAGAACTCGGTCCAGGGCGTGCGCACGGCTTCTTGCGTGGCGGCTGCGGCCGGGACGGCGGGCTCGCCGTTGGCGGGCGTGGATAGCTGGGTCATGCCGGCCTCACTTACTTGTAACGAATGGCGGGGTTGATGACGGTGTACAGCACGTCGACCACCAGGTTGATCAGGATGAACTCGAGCGAGAACAGCAGCACCTCGGCCTGGATGACCGGGTAGTCGCGCATCTCGACCGCGTCCACTAGCAGGCGTCCGAGGCCAGGCCAGTTGAACACCTTTTCCACCACGATCGAGCCGCCCAGCAGGAAACCGAACTGCAGGCCCATCATGGTCACCACGGGAATCATGGCGTTGCGCAGGCAGTGCTTGGCCACCACCAGGAACTCGCCCACGCCCTTGGCGCGCGCGGTCCGCACGAAATCTTCATTCAGCACCTCGACAAAGGAGGCGCGGGTGAAACGCGCCATCACGGCGGCCACCGCGGCGCCCAGCGTGATCGACGGCAGGATGTAGTGCTTCCAGGTATCGGCGCCGATCGACGGCAGCCAGCCCAGCTGCACCGAAAACACCTCCATCAGCAGCATGCCCAGCGCGAAGGCGGGAAATGAAATGCCGGACACGGCCAGCGTCATGCCGAAACGATCGGGCCAGCGATTGCGCCACACCGCCGAGCTGATCCCGATCACCATGCCGAAGATCACTGCCCACGCCATCGACGCCAGCGTCAGGTACAGCGTCGGCATGAAGCGGTCGCCGATCTCCTCGCTGACTGGA
>NZ_AHJE01000072.1 GCF_000243095.1 Cupriavidus basilensis OR16
GTCTGTCTGGCGTAGCAAGATCATTTCCGTCCCTACGCTTGTTCGGTAGTGAAATTTTTATCCCTGGCTTGCACTTCGCGGCGCCTCGTCTGCCAAACGTCGAGTTGATTCAGATGGATCCACGGCAACTGCCCTATTCAGAAGAATTTGATGTTATCGGCGCTTTTGAGCCCCGATGGTCGGTCAGACTCCCCCACCTGTGGTCACCTCAAACTCCCCCACCTGAAGGGGCGCTGGAAGTGATGTAGGCGCCCGGCAGGACGTTACCTTGTTCCCCTCGCATGAAGCAGAGGGGTTGCCGGAGTGAAGGTCTTGAAGCCACATCTACAGACCACCATTGCTACGCTGGTCGCGGCAGGCAAAGGCCAGCGGGAGATCGCCCGCATTACCGGGATCGATCGCAAGACGATTCGAGGATATCAAGAACGATTTGCCGCCGCCCAGGCAAACTCCCCCACGGTGACCTCCGGCTCTGGGGCGCAAATTCCCCCACCCCGACCGCCGACAAATAGCGGACACACGTTGTCGGCCTGCGCGCCGTATCAGGAATTTGTCCAAGCCCAGGTGCGTCTGAATCGCAACGCCACGGCCATCTACCAGGACCTGGTGGACCAGTTCGGCTTTGCCTCCAGCTACGAAAGCGTCAAGCGCTTCGTCAGGACCATGCGCCACCACGCGCCGGCGCAATTCGACCGGCTGGAATTCCTGCCCGGCGAGGAGGCGCAGGTCGACTACGGCGAAGGCGCTCCGACCCGGATGCCAGGCACGGACCGTTATCGCAAGCCGCGGCTGTTCGTGATGACGTTGCGCCATTCCCGGCACAGCTTCCGGCGTGTGGTGTGGGAATCGAGCCATCAGGTCTGGGCGGAACTGCATGAGCAGGCTTGGCGTTACTTTGGCGGCGTGCCCCAGTACGTGGTGCTGGATTTTGTTGCCGGCAACAAAATCGATGACCAGCAATTCGGGCACACCGCCGATGAACTCCATTGCGCAAACCATGCCTCCGATCCAGTCGGCAGTGGTTTGGCCGCGGGTGGCGCACGCGTAGGTGTAGTTCGACGCGCCCAGCACAGCGACGAAGATACTGGCCTCGAAGGAAGTGCCGCCTTCGCGGTTGAGAATCGGAACCATCGGGCCGGCGAAGTCCGCGAACAGCTTCTCGCCAGCATTGTGATGCTTGCGCATGGACCGCTTGAGCGTCGCTGCCCAGTCCCGGTAGCGACAGCAGAACTGTGTGTGCTGGTAGATTGGGACACGTGGATTCGCCTCCAGATATTCCTCCCACAGCAACTGCAACGTCACGCCCTTGCGGCGCAACTCGCGATGCAGATAGGCGAAGTCCGGCGTCACTCGGCCGCCTGGGCTGTTGGCCGGCTTCTGCGCGCCGAACAGCCGCTGCTCCAGGGCATCCTCGTCAAGACTGTCTGCCAGCGGCCAATCCAGTCCCGAAGCCTTCGCCATCGCCGCGTACTGCGAGACAGCGCCAACACTCACACCCGTCGCCCTGGCGATCTGCCGGTGCGACAGGCCACACGCCCACTTCAGGCGAAGCACTTCCTTAATCTTGCGCATGGTCATCCGGTTGGCCGGCATCAGCTTGCTTCCTTGCAAAAAAAGGAAACAGCGTATCGCCGGCGATCTAGCCCATGCGCAGTACCACCTTCAGCCCTTGATCGGCATCATTTCGGTGCATGATCGCCCGTTTCGGCTGCTTGATCACTTATTTCGGCAACGTGATCACTCCTTTCGGGATCGTGATCACCGATTTCGGCGTCACCGTCAAGTGATCACGTTCAGCCGAAACCGGCGATCATCTTCCGGCCGAAACAGGTGATCACGTTGCGCTGAAATCGCCGATCACGCGCCCCGAAATACGCACTTCGCCGATCTGGCCACGACGCGCACCTGGGCGGCGTATTTCGTCCACTGGTACAACGACGAGCATCGGCACAGCGGCATCCGCGATGTGAGCCCGGCGCAGCGTCACGCCGGCGAAGACGACAAGATTCTCGCCGCGCGCCATACGCTGTATGTTCAGGCCCGCGAGCGCAACCCACGTCGCTGGCCACGCCACACGCGAGACTGATCGCCGATCAGCACGGTCACGCTCAACCCCGAGCGCGAGATCGCGGTGCCCAGCAGCACCAAGCCAGACGCCGAAAAGCAGCGATTGGCTGCATGAATGAGGCGACAACTGTCTTGACGCGCGCCGGGATGGCAGGCAGCCGGGCCGAGCGAAGCGTCGCGCGGTGCTTTCAGGGGCGAGACAGGCAAACGGGGGCGCTGAGGCCTCCGGTGCAGAGGTAGATTCAGAACGGGTCGTCGAAGTCGTCTGACGATTCGTCTGGCTCGCCCGGGCCCGGGCTGCGTAGCAGCGGCGGCCCTGGTGCCCGTAGACGGCGTTGAACCACAGATAAATGTCCTCCAGTTCACGAAAGGGCTCGAGCATCGACACGCAAGTGCTGGGCAGGTGCGGCGTGCGACCGAACTGTCCAGCGATCACTGAGTCTCCCGACAGTGGCTGCGCTGGGTTGAGCCAGCCGAGGTCCTGAGCAACGCACCTGACGGCGGTGAGCTTCTTGCGACCCATCAACCCATCAGTCCGAGGCGCGCAATGTCGCGATCGGAATCGCCTTGCCGCATGCGGACAAGGACTTGGCGGTACTCAAACAATTCGAACCTCCGGTTGGTCATGGGCGCTCCGCTCACAAAGGAGCGAAGCGTACCTAGTTGGGAAAGTTCGAATCGCGTTCTGCTACACCGTGTAGGTGGTGGCGCCTATGCGCCGATCATAAAATGGCTCCTATACGGCGATCCGTGACACACGCCCTGACCCTCCATCCATGGGTCATTCGGGGGAAATAGACGCCGCTCATTTCGATAGCACGCCCTTCCGAGTGACGATCGGCAATATACGCCGAGCGGCAAACGGAACGACCAGTGCGGCGAGCGCAAGCAGCCAGAATACATGAGCGATCCAGGCGAATCTGGCATACGGTTCGAAGCGTAGTCGTACCTGACGGGCACCATCTGGAAGCACAGCACCCTGGAAGACATCATTCACCGGGCCGGTGGGAATAGCAACCCATCCGCGCGCGGTGAGTGCCTGCGCATGCCAGTCTGGATGATATTTCTGGCTTAGGACAAGGATTGACGCGACTCCTTCCGAAATATCAAAATGAAGCAGATCGCCTTGGTCGTCCGTCTTCGTCGCTTGTAG
Organism: Cupriavidus basilensis OR16; assembly: GCF_000243095.1. GTDB lineage: Bacteria > Pseudomonadota > Gammaproteobacteria > Burkholderiales > Burkholderiaceae > Cupriavidus > Cupriavidus basilensis_D. The sequence continues at coordinate 3,221 of NZ_AHJE01000072.1, forward strand.
CCCGCTGCGTATAGCCGCGGGATCGATGCTAATGTCGCCCCCCGTGCGTACGGTGGTCTGCGATTTTGGAACTTGGAGGCAGCAGCCCATGCGCGACAAAACACGGTAGAGATGTGCATTGCCATAGTGGCCAACGTATTGGAGTGTCGACGTAGGTGGCAACTGAACAGGCGAGAGCACGACTCCTATATTGCTCATCCAGAACGCGATGCTGTTGAAATCGGGGTGTATTGCGTCATTCCAGCGTCCGAAGGCGCTTGCATCGCCGCCGAGTTCCTTAAGCAGTGTGCGGTAGCGCCGTGACGACAGGCTGTTGTAGCTATGGATTGACGATAGCCCGATGGCAGCGTTCAGGTTTGGCGGCAGCGATGCCAGTCCCGGACTCAGCACCGCATAGCGAGCGTCTAGCGGCAGATTGGTTCGCACCGCGTCCTCGAGTGGAGAGGATACGGCAATTTGCGAGATATCCTGATGAAGCATCAAGGGTGCGGCCGAATACACTAAGGTGATGGCAAGCGCAGCGCCGAGCAGGAGCGGGTGCGGGCGGAGGGCGACTCCCAGGAGCAAGACGATCACGGCCCCCGCCAGGAAAGCGGTCTGCCAGTCAACCTGAAGGCCGTTGCCGAAAGCAAAGGCGATTGAGCCGGCAAGGCCGGCCGCAGTACACATCGTTGCGGCAACAACTACCCACCTCGCTCCAGCAATGTGTCGATGACCAACAATCTGGTCTACACCATAGGCAACAACAACGGTAATGGGCAGTAGTGTGGTTCCGAGCGGCGTGCTGGGAGATAAGTTGAAACCGAGGTACTTGACGCCAAAAATATAGGCAGTCGGACTGAAAGTGAATACGCATACTATAGCAATCGCTAGCCACCATCCCCAGGTCTGTCGATAAGCCAGAAGCAGCCCGCAAATCGCAAAGAAAATGACAACCGGCGAAATGCTCAACCCGTCATACGGTAGTACAAAGGTGGGCAAAATTGGATTCCCGAGTATTTCCGGAAACAGCGTCAGAGTCAGGAAACGCGCGAGCTCCGTGGTCGTCTCGATTCGAGGGAGATACTGGCTGAAAAACGCCGCATCGGCTGAGATTCGTGTCGAATCAGCTGCGATCCGGAAGAGGTCAACGTGGATCGGTATGCAAAGCGCCACGCCAACGACACCGGCCGTGACCAGATCGATCACGAAGCGTCCAGCCTGTCGTCCCCCACATCGGCGCCATAGTCGAAGTGCCAACGCCGAGCCATATCCGAGAAAAACGTAGACGTGAAAGACGACTGGTTGCGGGTATGCCGTTATCAGGAGGCTGTACACGCTAAAACCAAAAACGATCCACCCAAGTTTGTCCCGCCGACGGGCTAGCCGGGTCATCGCAAACAGTGCCGCAGCCGACCAGGTCCATACGGCGGGGAATATCGTGAACGTCAACCAGTACATGAAGACAGGAGACGCTCCCAGGCTGACTGCGGCGACTGTGCCGGAGGCAGGTGACAACTGTAGTTCCCGGCAGAGGAGCAATGCAAACAATCCTCCCAGGAAACAGGTGCTCAGGGACAGGATTGTGATAAATCGTTTGGGTTCATCTGTTAGCAGCGCGAGTATCGCGGATGGCGGGTACGCAGGGCTGAATCCTGAAAGCTGATACAGCGGGCGGCCAAGTTCATTCTTGTCGGTCCACAGGCTCAGCCACCCGGAGCGACGTCCGTGCAGCAGTACTTCCGTTTCTGGGACAAAGACGTTTGTATAGTCTGAGAACTTCCGGTTTTCAGGATGTGCTGGACTAACGGTGGCTGTAAGACCAAGTTCCTCCGTCTGCCTGTGTGGCGCAATGACTTCGCCAAGGCCCCAGTAGCGAAACGTGAGAACTGCAAAAAGGACCACATAGGCAAGCAGAGCGTAGCGATAGCCTCGCATATCCGAACTCTCAGATAAATTATATTCACAATCCGGCCGACTTCGTCACAGTTGGAGCAGAATCGCCGTACAGTCCAGTGCATTGCTTTTACGGCGCGGTACGAGGGGCGGGCCCGGTCTCCTTGCGCTTGTAGATCTGATAGGCCGACTCTTGCCTGTACCCTGTTACGGGCTCGAAATTCTCCAGAATGTACTGGTAAGTCAGGGGGTGAGTGCTGCGGAAACGTGTTTCATCCCGCCCGTCAATGGGGATGTCGATAATCAAGGCGAAACCCGGGGCGGCAGATTTGATGCGTTCAATTTCAGCTAGTTCAAAGGCTTCCTCCCGCGGGAACAGTGCATAGATATCCCACATCGGAGATTTTCGATTCAGTGCTGCATATGCGCCTGGCCAGAATGGCGTAACGAGGACGCTTTGCTTGCCAGGGGCAAACTGATCTGCAAGTTTGTTCAACATCGCCAGATCGTTGACAGCGCCTGGCTCTATCGCAAGCTTGCTCCCACCCACATCGGCGTTAATGCATTGCTGAGTTGCGTAGCACTGCCACCCAGGATGCACAGGAAGCATGACCAGTAAGCTTGCGCCGCATAGCAGAGTAGCAAACGGCCATTTGACTTTTGCTGGCTGGTTTGCCAGTAGCGCTAGGCTGCCAATTAGAAAGGGGAAAATACCCTGTGCCAAATGGACGGCGTCAGCCCTCGAATAGGCAGAGTGTGCGTAAGGCAGAGCCAGTAGGCTGGAGGCTACCAGCACCGGTGAGATCGGCTTGTTCCGCAGGCGCTGACAAATTGCCCAAACCACGCCGAGCATTCCAAATGCAACGATAGCTATGAAGAATAGCCCCAACAGGACACCACGCGCGGCCTCAATGGGAGGCACTTGCCCAAATGGGACACGCCAAGGCCAAGGCACACAGGGGATAGGAAGGGGAGGCGCATCCCCGCGTCGGGTAGCCAAATAGGCCATGGCGCCCAAGCTGCCCACTACGCCGTACACCCCATGATTCCTGCCAAAGACGGCGGCCAAGCCAACAATCAGGCCTAGCAGGAAGTACCGGCGACGGGACGGTTGCTGTACAAGTAGCGTGAGAGCGCCGATCAGTGCAATGGACGGCACAATATCGAACAGTTTGAACCAGGGGAACATCCAGACTGCAAGGGTGATTGTTCCAAGCACCAGTAAGATCTGTTTTGGCCTATCCGTGTTGAAGGACAGAAGTTTCAAGGCGATAAACAGACCAATAGCCTGAAAAACTGCGACCGCCTCCCGTAGTGCCAGGATGCCATTGTCACCGAGCAAGCCCATGATTGCCGCAGACCAGTAGTAGCGACCGGGATCGTAGGACATGAAATCGCGAAGAGGTACCTCGCCGACCATTACGCGTTGCGCGCCGTACCACAGGTAGCCCTCATCCCACAGTTCAAAGCCTTTGTGGCCTTGCCAGAGGAAGAGCGCTAGCACGGTTCCCGCTGCCAGCAACAGTATCTGGAGATCCTGTTTGAATTTCTTTTGTGACAGGTAATGCATCGTTAGCCAATTGATTCTAAGAATGTCCATGCGGGATTCCCGGGGGGGGGGAGGCTCCCGCTTCCACCCAAGTGCGACTCGGTGCATCAGCGCAACCCCAGACTGCCAAGCCCACCGAATTCTTCATGAAGCGTTGCAATGAGAATCCAGATGACTGCCGCGTCTCCTCTGCTCCTCGACAAGCCGTTCTGACGAGTGGGTGTCCCATTTGCCCCGCGATTGTACTGGCTCTTCGGCGGTGCGCCGAAATCGCGGTGCGGCTTCACTGCGAACGCAACAACGGTTGATGAACGAAAGTGTGCACAGGGGGGGGCGCCGTGTACCAAAGAGGCATTGGCAGGCGTTGCTGATGAAAGGTCGTGAGTGCTTGTTGGGGCTCGCCCTAAGTGTCGACTGTGTGGGCGCTAACGTCCCTATGTTTTGCGCTATATGGTGCTGCCCTGTTCACTGGGGCAGCCTTTCCGGCATAGGGGAGGCAGGCGCCAAATCTCGAGCCACGTGGTCAGCACGAAGTTCAGTGTGCTTGGTTGTCTACATGACGGGATGCCTACACGACTGTGGATGCGGCTGGCTCGGATTGCCTCGATTGGCTCTTCCGGCAGCAAAGATGGATAGGTCCTGGTGGTTTATCTAACAGGTGACAACACCCGGAACATTGTGACAATTGTTTCGCGAATGCTTATTTTGCATGGCCGGAGTTACACTTCGTCGAAACCGGGTTGCATGATATTGAGCTGGCGGACATATTTCTTACCGTCCTCCCTGCCCCAGAGTATGTTTGAGGTGTTGTGCGCCAACCAAGAATGTACATCCGATCGGGTGGGGCTTGAATGCTGTCATCTTAGGTTATTAATATCCGATTGACTAATTACTGCGCAGGCTATTTATGCAGGGAAGTGAGATAACGAAGAATCGGCAAGATTTCGTCGGCACTTTTCGTGCCGCATGTCTTTGGCTTCGAGAGCGTCGAATTCATTTATTGTTTTGCGTCCCGTTTGTCGCTTCTTTTTTGTTTTTATTTGTATTTTCGCTCAATTCTAATTATCAAAGTGAGGGTTTCTTAAAGGCGTTCAGAAAGCTAACTGAATATAATGCACAGAAATCGTCGTTTGCCGACGGAAATTCATTGTCGCGCTTCCTGGCATCCAATAATTTGAGCGATAATCCGACCGGGATCTATCTGGTCCGAGCCCTGCAGGACAGCTTCCTGCAGAAACATGTGCGAGTTGTGTTGCCATATTCAAAGGCGGATCTCAAATACATTGGCGATATCAAGAGCGCCGTCAATCCGGATATCCTGGGATTTTCCATTTCTTTCACTGGGTCGTCGCCTGCTGAGGCTGCGGCGAGGGTAAGGATGATGGGTGACTTTCTCAAAGATACGATGCTGCGCCAAGAACTCCTGGAAATTGTGCACGCCAAGGCCGCCGAATTCAAAGTCAAGAAGCAGGAGATCGATAATCAGCTGATTTTGAAGAAGTTGCAGCTTGACGAGGTGATTGGGAGGTTGAATGCCTTGCAGGGTATTGCGGATAAATATCCCGCAGCCTCCAGGCTTGGGTACAGGCAGTTTCTCTCTTCTGACTCCGATGGCTCGAAATTTCTGTCTCCGGTAATACAGCTTGTTGGTGCCGAATCGGAGATTGTTGGGCTTCGAGCGGAACTTGTTTCACTTGAGCGTGAGGCCGCGCAAAATAAGCTGCGTGGAGAATTTTTCTCGCGTGCGGAGGTGCTAGGCAGATTGCCAAAAGCGGGTAAGACATTGCTCGCGGAATACTCGTTGCTGCAAAAAGAGGTCTTTGATAATGTAAGTCTGGAGGACGACAGTATCCGACAAGTATCCAATGACGTAGGCGTGATAGCCGAACAACTTCAAACCAAGCATCTTCTGAATACTAGATTTGTTTCCGGCCCGACAGTAGCGGATCATCGCTCGGGGCCGAATCTCTTCGTGCTTTTGTTTGTTTCTTTTTTTTTTTTGGGGCGACGTTGATCGTATGCCTGGGTCTGCTGTCATTGGACGGCATAAAGAGAACTGGCGCAGGAGAGTCGCGCGGGAGTTTTTGAGGCGTCAGAATAGATGCCATGCCGCGGGACTCAATGCGCCATTTTCAGCGCTCGCGAATTCCGTCGTGGCCCAGCCTTGAATTTGGGCAACCCCGTCACCAGTCGCTCCATGCCCACTTGCTTACGCAAGCGGATCGCACGATTGCGGGCAAGCAACCTGGACAACGGTACGTGCGAGAGGATCCGGAACGAGCCTCGCTGCCGTCAACCTCCCTCCCCAGACACAGCCCGTATCCAATGCCATCAAGTTGGGGCGCATCAGCAGGCCCAAGGTGGACCAGTGCCCGCAGACCACAGTCACGTTCTCCGTGCGTCGATAAGGCACGTCGAACCACGGCATGAAGCCGTCGGATGCATGACCAAGCCCATCCTTCGTCTTGAGATCCATTACCCTATCCACGGTGCAAAAGCGCAGGCGCGTGAGCGCGTTGACTACAACGCGATGGCGCTCGATACCGTGCAGGCGCGGATCCCATCGATTCGCGGTGTTCCCAAAGACTTCAGAAAGGAACGCCTTCCAGTTGCTGCCGCGCAATTCACTTTCGACCTCCTGAGCAAGTTCGAGAGTCTGTTCTGCGGTCCATTGAGGTAGGACGCCCGCATGCACGAGCAGAAAACCGTTCTCGAAGAGGGCTAGCGGCCTGTGACGAAGCCAGGTTATCAATGCGTCACAATCTGGCGCATCAAGGATATCGTTCAGCGTGTCGCTGCGGCTCGGTCTGCGCACGCCGGCGGCGACAGCGAGCAAATGAATGTCATGGTTGCCGAGAACGCTTTCGGCGCGGCTGCCTAGATCCCGAACAATCCGTAGTGTGCGGGCAGAGTCTGGTCCTCGATTGACGAGGTCGCCGACGAAGCGCAAATGGCTTGAAGGCGGTAGCCGCCTGGCAACGAGATCGTCAAGGGATTCTGGACAGCCCTGGAGGTCGCCGATAGCGTAATGAGATGTAATGAGCACAAATACCTATTTTCAAGCGTGACAGATCAGCTAAATTGATGTTTCACTACACGATTGTGCCTACAAATTTGTCAACGAGTTACATCAGGCTACAAAAAGATGGGGGGTGAAGGGTAGTCCCCGCCCCCGGTCAGCTAGAATACCGCCACTTCTGCAGGCACTTAAGATCCCGCCGTCCGCACAATGGACCAAGGCGGGCGCTCGGCATTGGTCGGGTTCTCGAAACATATCGATAAGCAGGGAGCAAAGGTTTTGTCTCATATTCTCGTTACGGGCGGCGCGGGGTTCATTGGCGCCAACTTTGTCCTGAACTGGCTAGGCAGGGAGGAGGCGGACAGCATTGTCAATGTGGACAAGCTGACTTACGCCGGCAACCTCGCGACGTTGGCCTCGCTGGAGGGCAACAACCGTCACGTTTTCTCGCAAACCGATATTGGAGACCGGGCAGCACTGGATCAGCTTTTCGTGGCCTACAAGCCACGTGCCGTGGTTCATTTCGCGGCCGAAAGCCACGTCGATCGATCGATTCACGGTCCAGCCGAGTTCATCCAGACTAATATCGTCGGCACCTTCACGCTGCTTGAAGCAGTCCGTGCGTATTGGGGCGGGCTCGGCGATGTTGCTCGCGCAGGCTTCCGCTTTCTCCATGTCTCCACAGATGAGGTGTTTGGCTCCCTCGGCTCGAATGACCCGCAGTTCTCGGAAACCACGGCCTACGCACCGAATAGTCCCTATTCGGCTTCCAAGGCTGCCTCCGATCATCTGGTGCGCGCCTATCACCACACCTATGGCTTGCCGGTTCTGACGACAAACTGTTCGAACAACTATGGACCCTATCACTTCCCGGAGAAGCTGATCCCCCTGATCATTGCCAACGCGCTCGGCGGCAAGACGCTGCCGATCTATGGCGACGGCCTGAATGTGCGTGATTGGTTGTATGTTGGTGATCACTGCGCTGCCATTCGCGAAGTACTTGCACGCGGCCAGGTGGGCGAGACATATAACGTTGGTGGTTGGAACGAGAAGACTAACCTGGACGTGGTGCACACGCTGTGCGACCTGCTCGACGAATTGCGCCCCAAGGCCGCCGGGTCGTACCGAGACCAGATCACCTTCGTAAAGGACCGCCCAGGTCACGATAAGCGCTATGCCATCGATGCTCGTAAGCTTGAGCGCGAACTAGGCTGGAAGCCCGCCGAATCGTTCGAGAGCGGGCTTCGCAAGACCGTCCAGTGGTATCTGGAAAACCAGCCTTGGGTGCAAAATGTGATGTCAGGGGCGTATAGAAACTGGGTTGCCAAGCAATATGACGCATAAGGCGCTTCCCATTCCCGCCCTTCTTGTAACTGGAAGCAACGGCCAGATTGGTTTCGAGTTGCGCCGCAGCTTGATGCCACTGGGCCGGGTGGTGGCACTGGATCGTGCTGCATGCGACCTGTCGCGTCCGGACGAGCTGCGCCGCGTTGTGCGCGAGCTGCGCCCCGACGTGATTATCAACTCGGCCGCGTATACTGCAGTGGACAGGGCCGAGACGGACGCTGATGCCGCCTACGCCATCAACGGCACTGCAGCAGGAGTGCTCGCTGAGGAGGCCAAGGCGCTGGGTAGCTTGCTTGTGCATTATTCCACCGACTATGTGTTCGACGGCAGCAAGGGCGCCGCTTACACGGAGACGGATGCAGCCAATCCTCAATCCGTCTATGGCAAGAGCAAGCTAGCGGGCGAGCAGGCTATTGCCGCCGCCGACTGCGCGGCACTCATCCTGCGCACCTGTTGGGTGGCAGGCGCCCATGGCGGCAACTTCGCCAAAACCATGCTTAAGCTAGGCCGCGAACGGGATAGCCTACGCGTGATCGCCGATCAGTTCGGCGCGCCTACAACCGCTGCACTGGTCGCAGATGTGACCGCGCAGATCGTGGCGCGTCACTGGCTGCACGGCCAGCGTGAAACGTTCTCCTCGGGTTTGTATCACTTGGCCGCCGCAGGCGAAACCACGTGGCACGGCTACGCAACCGAAGTGCTGCGCTATGCCTCGGCACGTGGCGTTGACCTGAAGGTGGATCTAACGCGTATCGAAGCGATTCCGGCTGCCGCCTACCCGTTGCCGGCGCCGCGTCCGGGGAACTCGCGCCTGGATACCAGCAAGCTGCGTCAAACCTTCGGCATCCATCTTCCAGATTGGTGGCAGGGTATGCAGCACCTGCTGGATCAAATTCTTCCCTAATTCATACACTATGCGCAAAGGCATTATTCTCGCGGGCGGCTCCGGCACCCGGCTATATCCGATCACCCGCTCGGTTTCCAAGCAACTGCTGCCGGTGTACGACAAGCCGATGATCTACTATCCGCTGTCCACGCTAATGTTGGCAGGGATTCGTGACATTTTAATTATCTCCACGCCGGAGGATACCCCGCGCTTTGCCGACATGCTCGGTGACGGCAGCAAATGGGGCATCAATCTGCAATATGCCGTGCAGCCCTCGCCAGACGGCCTGGCGCAAGCCTTCATCATCGGCCGCGACTTTGTTGGTAACGACCCGTCCACGCTGATTCTCGGTGATAACATTTTCCACGGCCACGATCTGGTGAGGCAACTGGAGCACGCGGGCACCCAGCAAAGTGGCGCAACAGTGTTTGCCTACCACGTGCTCGATCCAGAGCGTTATGGCGTGGTCGAGTTTGACGATAGCTTCCGAGCGCTTTCTCTTGAAGAGAAGCCTGTCAAGCCGCGCTCTCAGTACGCAGTTACCGGTTTGTATTTCTACGATAACCAGGTGTGCGATATCGCAGCGGACATCAAGCCGTCGGCGCGCGGGGAGTTGGAGATTACTGACGTCAACAAGCGCTATCTGGAGATGGCGCAGTTGAACGTGGAGATCATGGGGCGGGGCTACGCCTGGCTGGATACTGGCACACACGACTCCCTGCTGGAAGCAGCTACATTCATTGCGACCCTGCAGAACCGGCAGGGGCTAATGGTGGCGTGCCCGGAGGAAATAGCCTATCGCAGCAAGTGGATCAGCGCCGATCAAGTTGCGCAATTGGCTGCGCCGCTCTCCAAGAACGGGTACGGCCAGTACCTGCAGCAGATCATTTCGAAAGCGATCAAATGAGCTTGAACGTCATTCGTACAAACCTCCCCGAGGTGCTGATCATCGAACCCAAAGTGTTCGGGGATTCGCGCGGCTTCTTCTTCGAGAGTTTCAATCAGAAGGCCTTTTCCGACGCGACTGGGCTTAACCTGAGTTTTGTGCAGGACAACCACAGCAGGAGCAGCAAAGGCGTGCTTCGTGGCTTGCATTACCAAGTTCAGCAGCCGCAAGGCAAATTAGTGCGCGTGGTGCGAGGGGCTGTGTTTGACGTGGCGGTGGATATCCGCAAGCATTCGCCCACGTTTGGAAATTGGGCGGCCGTTGAGTTGACGGAGGACAACCACAAGCAATTCTGGATTCCACCGGGATTCGCGCACGGTTTTGTTGCGCTGAGCGAATCGGCCGAATTCCTTTACAAGACCACTGACTACTACGCCCCGCAGCATGAGCGTTGCATTGCCTGGAACGATTCGGATATCGCCATCGAGTGGCCTGATCTTGGCGGTCCACCCGTGCTGTCTTCATTGTCACGGTACCTACCCCAGTAGATCAGGCCAACCGTCCCGACATGACTCCCCTTATCAAGGCCAGCGAAACCGTTGGTGCGGTCATGCCTCAAGGCGCCGTGGTGATCTATGAATCCACGGTATACCCAGGGGCCACCGAGGAAATGTGCGTACCGGTGCTCGAGAGAGTCAGCAGCAAGAAGTTCAACGTGGACTTTTACTGCGGCTATAGCCCTGAGCGTATCAATCCCGGCGATAAGGAACATCGCCTGCCCACAATCAGGAAAGTGACCAGCGGCAGCACCGTGCAAGTGGCTGAGGCTGTTGATCAACTCTACGGGCAGATTATTACCGCTGGCACCCACAAAGCCAGCAGCATCAAGGTTGCCGAAGCTGCCAAGGTCATAGAGAACACGCAGCGCGATGTCAACATCGCCCTGATGAACGAACTCAGCCTCATTTTCCATAAGCTAGGTATCGACACGCTGGAAGTGCTGCAAGCGGCTGGTACCAAGTGGAACTTCTTGCCGTTCCGCCCGGGTCTGGTAGGTGGCCATTGTATCGGTGTCGATCCTTACTACCTCACTCACAAGGCCCAGGAAGTGGGTTACCACCCGGAAGTGATTCTGGCGGGGCGCCGTATCAACGACAACATGGCGAGCCATGTCGCTGACGAAACGATCAAGCTGATGCTGCGCAAGAACTTTCCCGTGCTTGGCAGCAAAGTGCTGGTTCTCGGCCTCACGTTCAAGGAAAACTGCCCGGATGTGCGCAACACTAAGGTCGTCGATATCGTGCGTACCCTCCACGGCTACAACGCGAGCGTGGACGTATATGACCCATGGATCAATGTGGCCGATGCCGAGCATGAATACGGACTGAAGTGCCTGACTGAAATGCCGGCCCGCGGGCAGTACGCGGCCATTGTGCTGGCTGTGGGTCACCACCAGTTTGTTGCTCTGGGCGAGCAAGGTATCAAGGCTTTCGGTCAGCCCGGCTCCGTATTGTTTGACGTCAAGGGCATTCTGCCGCTGGGCGCGGCAGACGGCCGTCTGTAAAAGTCAGGACAGAAACAATATGACCGACCTCTCTCCTCAAACGAGTTCCTTCGAGCAACTCAAGCAGCGTCTGAGCAACGAATCACACACCTGGCTTGTGACAGGCGTTGCAGGCTTTATCGGTAGCAATTTGCTGGAGACATTGCTTCGGCTAAACCAGCGCGTCGTGGGTTTGGACAACTTTGCCACGGGGTATCGGCGCAATCTGGATGAAGTTCGAACGCTGGTGACACCGGGACAGTGGGCTGGCTTTCAGCTAGTCGAAGGCGACATCCGCAATCTGGATGACTGCCGCCGTGCCATGACCTTCGGCCGATCGGCCGGATCACCTGGCACGGATGCCTCGACCGCAAGCCAAGCCATTGCGGTCGAATACGTTCTCCATCAAGCAGCCTTGGGTTCCGTTCCCCGCAGTTTGGCGGACCCCATTTCCACTGACGCGACCAACATTACGGGTTTCCTGAACATGCTGGTGGCGGCGCGTGATGCCGGAGTGAGGAGCTTTACCTACGCGGCCAGCAGTAGCACGTATGGGGACCATCCGGGATTGCCAAAGGTGGAGGATCGCATCGGCAAGCCGTTGAGTCCATACGCCGTGACCAAATATGTCAACGAGCTCTATGCGGATGTGTTCGCGCGCTGCTACGGTTTCAATACCGTTGGCTTGCGATATTTCAACGTGTTTGGGCCCAGGCAGGATCCTAACGGTGCTTATGCCGCCGTTATTCCAAAATGGACGGCGTCGCTGCTAAAAGGCGAGGACGTCTACATCAATGGTGATGGCGAAACCAGTCGCGACTTCTGCTATGTTGCCAACGCCGTTCAGGCGAATTTGCTGGCCGCAACCGTGGAGAATCCGAGCGCCAGAAACCAGGTCTACAACGTCGCAGTTGGTGATCGCACGACCTTGAATGGCCTATTTGCCTCGCTTCGTGAAAATCTTTTGTCTGATGGCGTGAGTGCGGACGTACAACCGGTCTATCGCGACTTCCGCGCGGGGGATGTGCGTCATAGTCAAGCCGACGTGGGAAAAGCGCGCCAGTTGTTGGGGTATGAGCCCAGCCATCGAATTGGCGAGGGCCTGCGGGAAGCGATGGGTTGGTATATCAGGGAGCACAAGATAGATCCAGCTTCTGAGCCCGGAGCTTAGGCTTACGTAGTGCTGATGAGTGCTCCTAGTGCCATGAGTCAGTTTGTATCGAGCATCGTTGTTCCAAGAGCGTGGGCCGGTGCTGAGTAACCGGCAATCGTTAGTTCGGGATTTGATGATCCATCGGAAGCGTTGTGCACATATCCACTTTAATAAGCGTCGGGAGAGTTTTCCCTGCGTGCATATCCTCTAATTGATGAGAGCATCTCATATCTCCTGGAACTTTTTTGGCTTGGGTTTGCCCTTGTTGATCGCGGCCGTCACGGTGCCGCATCTTGTCGCGACCCTCGGAAACCAGAGGTTTGGGCTTCTGGCCCTGGCTTGGGGTTTGATTGGCTATGCTGGGGCTCTTGATTTAGGCATCGGAAGGGCGGCGACTCATCGAATTGCGGAAATGAGGGCCGGGGCTGGAGCCGAGAAACAGCAGATTCCAGCGGTGCTTGCTACTGCGGTTCGCATTACTTTGGTAACGGGTGGGCTGGCGGCGATAGTCATATTGATGGGGCTGCCATTTGGTTTGGAAGGGTTGGTAAAGGCTGATCAGGTGCCGCCTGTCGAGATTAGGATCTCGATATGTTTTTTGGCAATCGCTTTGCCGCTCCAGGCTATTAGTGCTGCTTATCGAGGTGTGAATGAGGCATATCTCAATTTCAAAGGGATTAGCGTTCTGAGAAATTTTCTTGGGCGCGGCTAATTTTGGGATCCCATTCCTTATTGCGATTTACACCACGGAAGTCCATTGGCTTATCCTGAGCCTGGTTGTTTCCCGTGGATTGGCTTTGTGGGTTTATCGGATCCTTGCCAGGAGTTGCATCCGCGATTTGTTAGTTGCTCACCCGTCCTCTTATTCGCCGGAGATTGCCAGGAAGCTGATTAAGTTTGGTGGATGGTTTACCTTAAGCAGTGTGCTGAATCCTGTTGTCGCATCTGCTGATAGATTTTATATTGCTTCGGTAGTATCTGCGGCCGCTGTTACCGCGTATGTCATTCCATATGAAATGGCGGCGCAGAGCTTGATCATTGTTGGGGCCGTCACCACGGTTGCGTTCCCGTTCTTGAGTCAGCTCAGGGTCCATGATTCTGCCAGAGCGAAAAAGATATTTTATAAGATGTTGGGGGTGTCGCTGGGAGGGATGTTTTTTGTAGCTGTTTGCTACTTTTTTCTCGGCGGTTTCGTGCTGACTCTATGGCTCGGAAAGGTGCTTTCTCCGGAGTCGCGGAGCGTCATTGAGGTGCTCAGTTTCGGGTTGGTGCCGTATACGATCGGGACGATGTGCATATCTTTGCTTCACGCGGACGGGAAAACCGACACCACGGCCAAGATAAATCTCATTGAGTTCCCTTTCTTTCTTGCTCTTATCTACTTTTGCATCTTGCATTTCGGTGCTGTGGGGGCAGCCTATGCATGGGTGATTAGGGTTAGCGTTGATGCGGTTTTGTTGGTTTATTTTTGCTTGAAACTAAAATGAAGCAAAGATTCTGGAATCTATTCCTGATCCCCTCGACTTACGGGTTCTTGATCTGGACCTTCCTGTTGTCCCTTTTGGGGGTCGGTGTCATTGAGTTGGATGTCAGTGTCAATGCGATGCTGATATTTGGTTATGTAGTGGTTTGCTTTTTGGTGTCGAATGTCTTGATTCGTGGGCACTTTTACAGTATTGAGATCGGAAAGGTGGGCGAGGATGTTGTCTATGACAAGTCGGATCATGTCCTCCTTGCTCTGAGTACTTTGTTTGGCTTTATCGGCTTGTTTTTGTATGTTTACGATTTTTCTGCGAGTTTTGGCGGAATCGGTGGATTCTTCACGGCCTTTTTTAACGACCCGCTTGAAATTCGAGCGTTGGCAGAGGATTCCTCATCGATCGGCTTCCAGATTTCCTATTTTAGCTGGTTGTCGATTTTTTACTGCCTGTTTGCGATATTCGCGGGGAAGGCTTCGACCCTGCTTTCGACCCTGGTCGATAAATTTTTATTCAGCCTGATCGGTTTGTTTGGTTTCTTTTAAATTTGCTGTTTGTAGATAGAACTCGACCGACCATATTGTTTCTTGCTTCCGCGCTGGGGTTCGGATTAATCAAATTTGGGTCTATGAAGAGCCCATTTCGATTTTATCTTGCTGTATTTTTGGGGCCGCTGGTGATTTTTTTTGCCCAGGCGCTATATACCGGGAAATACGATGCTGGGGAGGGGTTGCTGAATAATTTCTTTGTCTATATTCTTGGGGGATTTGGGTATTTCTCCGTATTAATGAGTGATGTGAGTCCGGATTTTGGGCTGTCCAGGGTATTCTATCCGTTAGCCAAAATTATGGAGGGGTTTGGCGCTATTTCCGGGGTCCCTCCGCAGATCCTCGAGTTTAGGGAAGTGCCATTTCTGACCAATGTCGGTACCTTCCTTGAGCCATTGTTTTCCGACGGTGGATTGCTGTTTGTTTTCGTTGGCGCGCCATTGATCATTTTTGCGATTGATCTCGTTTCCTTAGTTGCGCTTCGGTCAAGGTCCGTGCCAGGATTATTTCTTTGGGCAAATCTGGTGCTGGTCTCGATGTTTAGCTTTTTTGTGCCGAAATATAACGCAACGTACGTCTACTTGTTTGCACTTGTTTTTATTTCCTTCTCTTATCTTGCGATCGATTCGACCGGTAGAGGCGCGTTGATGGAAACTATTAATGGTCTCGTCCTGACTCGTTATGGGCGCATGGGCGCATCGTCCCGAATGCGTTTCATGCAGTTTGCGCCAAGGCTGGAGAGCGCCGGCGTCGTCTGCAGCACGCAAGCATTTCTCGACGATGACTCGCTGATGGCAAGATATCGAGGCGGACGCTATCAGCGTAGCCACTTGATTCAATCCTATTGGGCAAGGATCAAGCAACTCGTACGCCGCCAGTCGTTTGACCTGCTCTGGATTGAAAAAGAAGCCTTGCCCTGGTTCCCGGCCTCGTTAGAACGTGCTCTGCTGCGCGGAGTGCCTTACGTGCTGGACTACGACGATGCGCTTTTTCATAATTACGACCTACATCGCTCATCGTTGGTGCGATGCATGCTGGGTCGGCGCATCGACCGGCTGATGGCCGGAGCAAGCCTCGTGGTTGCGGGTAACGAGTACTTGGCGCAACGCGCGCGGGATGCAGGTGCGCCATGGGTGGAAATTGTGCCGACTGTGGTGGACTTGGAGCGCTACGATCTGACCGCGCGGTCTTACGAGGAAGGGCAAGTGCCTCGTATTGTATGGATCGGCTCTCCCTCCACGGCGCGCTATTTGTCGACATTGGAGGCGCCGCTACAGGAACTCGCCCGCAGTTTTGCTTTCAAGTTGCGGGTGATCGGTGCCAACGTGGATTTGCCCGGCGTCGATGTGGAGTGCGTTCCCTGGACCGAAGCTACCGAGGTCGCCTCCATTGCGCAGTGCGACATTGGCATTATGCCGTTGCTCGATTCTCCGTGGGAGCATGGCAAGTGCGGCTACAAGCTGATTCAATATATGGCGTGCGGGTTGCCCGTCGTGGCTTCCCCCATAGGTGTGAACACGCAGATTGTCCGCGATGGGGAGAATGGTTTCCTGGCAGACGGCGCGCAGGCCTGGGTAACTAGATTGAGCCAGCTGCTTGGAGATTTGTCCATGCGCACTGCTATGGGTCGAGAGGGCCGCCGACGTGTGGAAGCGGAGTATTGTGTTCAGCAGGTGGCGCCGCGCTTGGCGAAACTGCTGCAGAAAGTCGGAGCGCGGTAGACATGTGCGGTTTTACAGGGTTCCTGGGCGGAGACTCGCAAAGTGCAGCGGATCGTGCCGTCCTATTGGAGGGCATGGCCAACCGAATCCGCCACCGTGGCCCGGACGATGGTGGCGTGTGGTGCGACCCGGACGCGCAGATCGGTTTCGGGCATAGGCGCCTGGCTATTGTGGATCTATCGCCGGCAGGGCATCAGCCGATGGCCTCAGGCAGTGGTCGCTACATCATCGCGTTCAATGGTGAGATCTATAACCATCTCGACTTACGAGCGGAACTGCAAAGGGAAGGAGTGGCGCCCGACTGGCGAGGGCATTCCGATACCGAAACATTGCTGGCAGGGTTTGATGCATGGGGTATCGAGGCCACAGTGGGGCGTGCCATTGGGATGTTTGCCTTTGCCTTGTGGGATCGGCAAGAGCGCATGCTCACACTGGGGCGTGATCGTCTTGGAGAGAAGCCGCTGTACTATGGCTGGCAGGGACGCGGCCGTGCGGCCGTCTTCCTGTTCGGGTCAGAGTTGAAGGCGTTGCATGCGCACCCGGCGTTTGAGAGGCAGGTGAGCCGTGATGCTTTGTGTCTCTATATGCGCCACAACAATGTGGGCGGCGAGTACTCAATCTACCAAGGCATTCGCAAACTGCCACCGGGACAATTGCTGAGGGTCTCCTTGCAGGCGCGGGAGCCTTCGATACGTGCCTATTGGTCTGGTGCCGAAGTCGCGGCGAAAGGCTCCGCACGGCCTTTCGCCGGCAGCACGACGGATGCCGTGGACACTTTGGAGGCGTTGCTGAAAGACGCCATACGCCAGCAGATGATGGCCGATGTACCACTTGGTGCCTTCTTGTCTGGCGGGGTGGACTCCTCGACTGTGGTGGCGCTGATGCAATCGCAGTCCTCGCGCCCCGTGAAGACCTTTTCCATCGGCTTTCACGAAACTGCGTACAACGAGGCGGAGCATGCCAAGGCGGTAGCAAGGCACCTGGGGATAGGAGCCGTTTTCTGACTCGTCGCAAATACCCACCTTCCTGGTGAGTGAGCTGGCACGGCGGCATGTTACGGTTTCGCTTTCGGGCGATGCGGGCGACGAACTTTTTTGTGGCTACAACCGCTATCAGCTGACGGCCAGTCTGTGGAAGAGACTGTCTGTTGCTCCATCGAGCGTCCGCTCGGCGATCGCATGGGGCCTGACGCGCTTCTCGCCCCAGAGCCTGAATCAATTGGCTACTTTGGTGCCTATGGCTTCGCGCTGGGCGAACGTGGGCGATAAGCTCCATAAAGGCGCGGGGGTCATGGCGGCGCGTTCCGCCGAGGATTTGTACCGCGGGATGGTATCGCAGTGGCAGGATCCGGCTTCGCTTGTACTGGGAGGGGGCGAGCCCGTCACACTGCTCACCAAGGCGCTGCCTGAGTTGGCTCGATTGACCGACGTGGAGCGCATGATGGCGCTCGACATGCTGACCTACCTCCCCGATGACATTCTGACCAAGGTAGACCGCGCGGCCATGGGAGTGAGTCTGGAGACGCGCGTGCCGTTCCTGGACCATCGCGTCGTCGAGTTTGCATGGCAGCTTCCGCTCGAATGCAAGCTGCGTCGTGAAAACAATGGCTACACCACGAAGTGGGCGCTACGCGAGGTACTCTATCGGCACGTACCGCAAGCGCTAATAGAACGGCCGAAGATGGGATTTGGTGTGCCAATTGATACTTGGTTGAGGGGGCCGCTCCGCCCCTGGGCGGAAGAACTGCTGAGTGAGTCTCGCCTCAAGCGCGAGGGGTTCCTGAATCCGGTGCCTATCCGTCAGAAGTGGGCTGAGCATCTAAGCGGGCAGCGCAACTGGCAGCACCCTCTGTGGTGTATTTTGATGTTTCAGGCGTGGCTGGCTGGAGAGTCGGTGTCGTTGGGAGGGGGCACGTGAAGTTCCTGATGATTGCGGGCTTTGCCGAGTCGCTCATGGGCTTCAGGGCCCCCTTGATTGCTGCACTGCAGGCCAAGGGCCTGCAGGTGCATGTAGCCGCACCGGAAGTGCCGATTGGGCATCCGATCCGCTTGCAGTTGGAAGCTCGGGGGCTGACCGTGCACGACATTCCCATGCGGCGCACGGGCACGAATCCGCTCGCGGATTTGCGCACGCTGTGGTCGTTGTGCGGCGTGATGCGTCGCATTCGCCCTCAATGGGTCATGGGGTACACCGTCAAGCCAGTCATTTATGGGACCCTGGCAGCGTGGCTGGCCAGTGTTCCGCATCGCTTCGCATTGATCACCGGTCTGGGTTATGCATTCCAGGGCGAGGGCGGGCGCGGCGCGCTGCAGGCGATGGTACAGCGCTTGTACGCCCTGGCGCTTGGGCGGGCGCATGGGGTATTTTTTCAGAACCCAGATGACGAGGCTTTGTTTCGTCAGAGGTCAATCCTGGCCGCCGTCACGCCTTCTTGTGTGGTTAATGGTTCGGGAGTGGACGTCTCCAGTTTCGCAGTGGCCCCTGTGCCGACCGGATCACCGCGTTTCCTGATGATCGCGAGGCTATTGGGCGACAAGGGGGTGCGTGAATATGCGCAGGCGGCCCGCCGCATCCGGACAAAATATACGGATGTCCGGTGTGCGCTGGTTGGCTGGATTGATTCCAATCCGGATGCCATTGCGCAGCATGAACTGGATGCCTGGGTGGAGGATGGTACGTTGGAGTTCCTTGGTCGTTTGTCGGATGTGCGGCCAGCCATTGCCAATAGCAGTGTCTACGTACTGCCCTCATACCGTGAGGGTACGCCGCGTTCCGTGCTTGAGGCCATGGCGATGGGGCGGCCGATCATTACGACCGATGCGCCGGGCTGCCGCGAGACGGTGATCAACGGCGATAACGGTTTCCTGGTGCCCGTCAAGTCCGTGGACGGTTTGGAGCAAGCTATGCTGAACTTCATTGAAGATGGGGAGAAAGTCTCGCGCATGGGTCAACGCTCGCGCCAGATCGCGGAAGATAAGTACGACGTGCATAAGGTTAACGCCGTGATGCTGCGTGAAATGGGCATCGCATGAAACGAGTTTTTGATCTTCTCTTGGCCGCGGGGGCACTATTGCTTCTGTGCCTACCACTTCTGATCCTGATCCTGTTGGTGCGCAGGAGGCTTGGCAGTCCCGTGTTTTTTCGACAGGTACGGCCAGGTTTGCGCGGTCGCCCATTCGAGATGATCAAATTCCGCACGATGACGGACTCGCGTGGGCCAGATGGCCAGTTGCTGTCGGACGCCGACCGGCTTACCGCCTTTGGACGCTTTCTGCGAGGTACCAGCTTGGACGAACTGCCCGAGCTGTGGAACGTCCTCAAGGGCGACATGAGCTTGGTTGGCCCGCGTCCGCTGCTGATGGAGTATTTACCTCTGTACTCGACCGAGCAGGCTCGTCGTCACGAGGTACGCCCAGGGGTCACCGGGTGGGCGCAGGTAAACGGCCGGAACGCGCTCAGTTGGGAGGACAAGTTCAAGCTCGACGTGTGGTATGTCGATAACTGGTCACTGTGGCTGGATGTCAAGATACTGTGGCTAACGGTACGAAAGGTGTTGGTGCGCGAAGGTATCAGTGCTGCCGGTGAGGCGACAATGTCCAAGTTCACGGGTAGCAAGCAATGAAGCGACTAGCTTTGCTGGGAGCCAGCGGCCACGGCAAAGTAGTGGCGGACGCTGCACTGGCGGCAGGCTGGCAAAGCGTGGAGTTTTTCGACGATGCGTGGCCGCGAGTATCCGTCAATGGCCATTGGCCTGTGAGTGGTGATACGGCGGCACTGTTGACGCGTGTTCTGGAATTCGACGGGGTGCTTGTGTCCATTGGCAACTGCCTGGCGCGGTGGGAGAAGCAACAGGTCTTGCGCGCAGCGGGCGCGCGGCTGGCCACGGTAGTACATCCGCATGCTTGCGTGAGCCCGTTCGCTCGCTTGGGCGCAGGTACCGTGGTCATGGCGGGCGCCGTGGTGACTGTCGATGCCGCCGTAGGGGAGGCCTGCATCATAAACACCGGGGCCACGGTGGACCACGACTGCGTTTTGGCGGAGGGCGTGCATATCGGTCCGGGCGCGCATCTATCGGGTAACGTGATCGTGGGGGGCTGCAGCTGGGTGGGTATTGGGGCTGCAGTGCGCCAGGGAACCTGTATTGGCGCAGGCGCGATGGTAGGTGCCGGCGCTGTAGTGGTAAAGGCAGTAGGGGATGGCTTGACGGTGGCTGGGTGCCCCGCAATGCCGCTTGTCCGAATATGAGGCGTCTAGTCTGGCGCAACTGACTTTTTTGATAGTTTGACAACCTATGTTGAATACTCCATTTTCCCCATGGCCTAGCTTCACTACAGAAGAGGCCAATGCCCTGCAGCAGGTGCTGTTGTCCAATAAGGTCAATTACTGGACGGGCACCGAGTGCCGTGAGTTCGAAAAGGAGTTTGCTGCCTGGTGCGAAACTTCCCACGCCGTAGCGCTAGGCAATGGCACGCTGGCGCTGGATGTAGCGCTTAGCGCGCTGAAGATCGGCCCGGGCGATGAAGTGGTGGTGACACCGCGAACCTTTATTGCCAGCGTCTCGAGCGTGGTCAACGTTGGGGCCACGCCAGTATTTGCCGATGTGGAGGCAGATAGCGGGAATCTCTCCGCTGCCACCATTGCGCGCGTGCTTACGCCGCGCACCAAGGCCGTGCTCTGCGTTCACCTTGGCGGCTGGCCATGCGACATGGACCCGATCATGGCGTTGGCTGAGCAGCATGGGTTGAAGGTGATCGAGGACTGTGCCCAGGCGCACGGTGCTCGATACAAAGGCCGCAGCGTAGGGGCCATCGGGCACGTGGGCGCATGGTCCTTCTGTCAGGACAAGATCATGTCCACAGGCGGCGAAGGTGGCATGGTGACCACTAATGACGAAGCCCTGTGGCGCGCCATGTGGGCATTCAAGGACCACGGCAAGAGCTTTGAGGCGGTATACGAGCGTCAGCACCCGCCGGGTTTTCGCTGGCTGCACGAGAGCTTTGGTACCAACTGGCGCATGCTGGAAATGCAGGCGGCCATCGGGCGCATTCAGTTGCGACGCATGGCAGACTGGACCGCTCAACGCACGGCCAACGCCGAGGCCATCTGGGCGGCCTGTCGCCCGTTCCCAGTGACACGCATTCCGTCCGTGCCCGAAGGCAGCGTACACGCTCACTATAAGTGCTACGTCTACGTGCAAGCCGAGCACCTTGCTCCTGGCTGGACCCGTGATCGCCTCGTGGAGGCTATTAACGAGGGCGGCGTGCCCTGCTTTCAGGGTTCGTGCTCCGAGGTGTACCTGGAAAAAGCGTTCGACAATACGGGCTGGCGCCCAGCAGAACGCTTGCCCGTGGCTCGCGAGCTGGGCGAAACTAGTCTGATGTTCCTGGTTCATCCCACGCTTACCAGAGCGGAGATACAGAGGACCCGCGAGGTAGTGGCGGATGTGTTGGGGCGCGCATGCCGTTGAACAAGTTTGCCGTCCCATTGCTGGCGTTGCCGCGCCCTGCCAAGCGCGTGGTAGTGGTTGCACTGGATTTGGCGCTGGCGTTGGTTTCCGTCTGGGTCGCATTCTATTTGCGCATTGACCAGACGGGACTCCCACAACAGCAACAAAACAAAAGTACGTCTACCTTCTGGCGCCATTGATTGCGTTCCCCATCTTTGTCCGCTTTGGCCTTTACCGTGCCATCTTCCGATATACAGGGATGGCCGCATTGGCAAGCACGGCCAAGGCAGTCGGCATCTATGGAGCGCTGTTCTTTGTCGTTCTCCTCCTGGTCAAATGGGAGGGCGTGCCCCGTAGCGTAGGGTTGATCCAGCCGATGCTGTTCCTGCTGCTGGTTGGCGCGAGCCGGGCCCTCGCAAGATTTTGGCTGGCAGGCTGGTCCGGGAAGGCGCTTTATTCCGAAGGTCGGCTACTGATTTATGGGGCGGGCGAGGCAGGGGTGCAGACAGCTTCCGCCCTGGGTGTCGCGCACCAGTTTGTGCTGCTGGGCTTTGTAGATGATGACGGAGCCAAAGTCGGTCGCAGCATCAACGGCGTTGACATTATGAGCCCCGACGAAGTGTCCGACGCTGTCGAGCGTATGGGAGTGACCGATATTTTGCTTGCTATCCCATCCCTGGGTCGTGCGCGCCGCAACGCGATTATTGCCCAATTGCGAGAATTGCC
The DNA here is from genome assembly GCF_000243095.1 of Cupriavidus basilensis OR16. Classification (GTDB taxonomy): domain Bacteria; phylum Pseudomonadota; class Gammaproteobacteria; order Burkholderiales; family Burkholderiaceae; genus Cupriavidus; species Cupriavidus basilensis_D. The sequence goes on from NZ_AHJE01000072.1 coordinate 25,398, forward strand.
GGTTCATGTACGTACGCTACCAGGTATGGTGGACCTAGCGTCTGGGCGGGTAACTGTGCATGACTTCCAGGAATTGGATGTTGAAGATCTGCTGGGGCGCGCGGCCGTACCCCCAGACCCAGCTTTGCTGGCACGCAATCTGGCTGGCAAGGTGGTGCTGGTCACCGGCGCCGGCGGGAGTATTGGCAGTGAGTTGTGTCGCCAGATACTTTTGGAGAAGCCGCGACAACTGGTGCTGGTAGAGCATAGCGAATTTGGACTTTACACGATCCATCGCGAGTTGGAGAGCTTGTGCGCCGAGCATGAATTGCCGGTTGACGTTGTTCCCCTGCTGGCGAGTGTGGGCAATTTTGGCCGTATGCGGGAGATCTGCCAACTCTATCGGCCGGCCACCGTCTACCACGCAGCGGCTTATAAGCATGTACCCCTGGTGGAATGCAATCCGTCGGAGGGTGTCTTGAATAATGTGTTTGGAACCCTCAACACGGCACGGGCCGCCATGGAAAGCGGGGTGGCACATTTTGTCCTTGTGTCTACGGATAAGGCGGTGCGGCCCACCAATGTCATGGGTGCTACAAAGCGCATGGCCGAGCTCGTCCTGCAAGCGCTGGCAGCTAGCGAAACCGTGGATTTTTACTTGCAGGACGGCATGCAGAGCCAGGACGTACGGAACGACACCATATTTTCCATGGTGCGCTTCGGCAATGTCCTGGGCAGCAGTGGTAGCGTGGTGCCGCTGTTTCGAAAGCAACTGCGTGAAGGCGGTCCCGTGACGGTGACCCATGAGGATGTGACCCGCTACTTCATGACCATTCCGGAGGCAGCCCAACTGGTATTACAGGCTGGCGCCATGGCCCATGGCGGCGATGTGTTCGTCCTGGACATGGGATCTCCGGTGAAAATCATGGATCTGGCGCGGCGAATGGTCAAGCTGTCCGGGCTGACAGTGCGTGACGACGATAATCCAAACGGTGACATCGAGATCAAGGTTACCGGCCTGCGGCCAGGAGAGAAGCTCTACGAAGAGTTGTTGATTGGTGACAATCCGGAATCCACCGCACACGAGCGAATCATGAAAGCGCGCGAAGATTTCGTGGCGTGGCGGCAACTGGCGCTGGTGTTAGGTGAGATGCGACAGGCTGCGGGGCACAACGATGAGGTGACGATCAAGCGCGTCCTGAAGCAACTGGTGCACGGATATAACCCGCAATCAGCAGGAGCCGAGAGTTGTGTGATCGCTGCCTGAATGCCATTCGTTAAATAAAAAAATAGCCCTACAGAAGTTTGGAATGAATATGCGAAAGAAGGTATTGATAGTTTTGGTGACTGCTTTGGCTGGCGCGGCTGTAGGCGCGGGTTTGGGCTATGGGCCGCTGCTGCGCTATAGATCCGAGGGTGTCCTTAAGGTGGAAATGAGTACGTCGGAGTACAAGCGGATTTCCGAGTTGGCTAATGATGCCAGGACTGTGCGTCAGTTCGTGGCGGTATCGCCGCCCGCAGGCCTGGATAGCTATGATGTCAATCGCTTGATCAAGGACGTGGTGAAAGGTGAATGGCAGAAGCCGGTGCCGCGGGTAAGCAGAGGCGATGCCAAGGAACTGCCTGATCTCATACTCCAGCTGGAGCAGGAGCGCGAGAAGGGGAAGGAGCGCGAGCGCGAGCGCGATCGGCCTGCGGGGCGTGAGAGGGCTGCAGAGGAAAGCCGGGATACCGCGCTGGTTCCGATCGTGTACCTGGGAGTACGGTTCACCGCCACGACCTCGGATCCCAATGACGCAGCCAAGGTGGCCACGTGGCTTGGCGCATATTTCAAGGATATGGCAACGCTGGAGGCTGTGCGTCAGCTCGTTTCAGTTTGGACGTCGGATAGCAGGCAGTTTTCCGATCGCGCTGCTGAGCGCAGGCGCAAGTATCAGTTTGATATCGAGCAGGCACAAATCAGGGCAACGGCGCTGAAGAAAATCCTGGCTGACTATCCGGATGCCGCCCGACGCGAGGCCTCGCAGGTGGTCGATGTGCGTAAGGACAATGAGAAATTCATGTCTCCGATGGCGCAACTTGTTGGGGCCGAGTCCGAGATTATCGGCATCCGCGAGAAGATCCAGAGGCTCGATCGCGAAGCTGACCAACAAACCTTGATGAAGGATCTGGCCGATCAGGCGGAAACTGCTGCGGCACAAGCGCACAGAGGCAGTGATAGCGTGATCAAGGTGTCCGCCGTGATTGCTGACTTCGGCAAGAAGGCCACGACTGACGCCCAGAAGGAGAAGTTGTCGTCGCTAGCAGCCGATATATCGGCGACGACGGTCCGGTTCCAGTCGCAACCTCGTTTTATCGCGGAGCCGTCTGTGCCGAACTTACCAGAGCGCCCACGGCCCTTGATGGTCATGGTGTTGGTAGCATTGCTTGCTGCGCTACTGAGTGCGGCTTTCCTCTGGCGCGACGTTCTGATGAATGCCTTGCGCCCGGGGAGCGCGAAGAAAGAGTCGTAATAGGTACTATCGTTCCGGGCGGTGTGCTGGCCGTTCAGTGGGGGAAAGGGCCACTGGATGGCTGGGGCGAAGCTTGCGATCGCGCACACGATTGGTACCCCGGCCCTCCCTCATTCCTTGGCGCTCCCGAACGACTCCGCTTTACATCGCCTGTCATCCCTGGAGCGGCCCAGCAACGCCTGCCACTGCGATACGATCCGTTTCATTGAAAAGCGGTGCGCCTTTTGTCGCGCTGCTTTTCCGAGCCGCGTGGCATCCTCTTGATGAACGATGAGGCGTAGCAACGCTTGAGCCATTCCATCGCTGTCATCGACCGGCACCACTAGGGCGTCGTGCCCGGAATCGAGTAACTCGCGAGGCCCTGTCTCGCAGTCTGTGGACACGACAGGCAAGCCGAAGGCCATCGCCTCGAGTAGCACCAACCCGAAGCCTTCATAGCGAGAGCTAAGGCAAAATATCGAGGCATGTTTATACGCATTCGTTATATCGGGGAAAACGCCGGGAAGCGAGACAACGCTGTTCAGGCCAAGTCGCGAGCGTAGGCGCTCCAAAGCGACCCGTTCCTCGCCTTCCCCCACGATGACAAGCCTCCAATCGGGTGCCTGGGCAACTACTTGCGACCAGGCGCGCAGCAGCGTATCGAATCCTTTTGCGGGTACCAGTCTTCCCACCGCGATGACGGACGTACCTGTTCTCGGTGCGGGTTGCGCGGGCATCGGAAAGGGCAGAGGGTTGGGAATGCAAACAACGGGGCAGCGCGGGTTCAGTGCCTCGAGCCATCGTTGCCGGTCCCGTTCGGTGAGTACCACGATATGGTCACCGAAGCGTGCGGCAAGCCGGCGCGCAAGCTTCCGAGCCGGCTTGCCAAGGTCTTCATCGAAGTGGCAATGCTCCCATGCGACGTGCCGCAGGCCGAGGCCCAGCGTTGCAGGCAGTACGAACAGCGCCAGCATGGTGTCGACCTGCACCAGTACGTCAATCTTGCATAGCTTGACATGGCGTCGGATGCCAGCCACCGTCGTCGCATAGGCGCGCTTGAAAGACGGACGCTGCGGAAAAAGCGCGCTGTGTTTGACCGCTGGATGCAGCGGGAAGCAACTCGCTGAATCCCACAGGCTCAGGATGCTTACTGCGTAGCCTTGTTCGGCTAGTGCATTTGCGATTGTGGCCGTCATCCGTTCAGCGCCCGCCATGACGTTTAGCGTTCCCGTCAGGAAGCACACGTTCGGCAGCATTGATTTCACGCGCGGGTCTCCTGAATTGCCAGCGTGGTGTGTGCGTTATGTATCCAAAGTGCAAGGCCAAATAATACTGAAAGCAGGTTGGCGGTGGCATAGCCGACGATTGCGCCATAGACCCCAATACGTGGGATGGCGATGAGGTCAATAGCAATGGTGACGCCGAACACCAGCCCCCACTTTATCGCCACCAGACGCGGCCGGCGCAAATAGATCGGTAGCAAGGTCAGGCCGACGTCGGCGAAGACAAGGGCTGAAGCCAGTGCCGTGAATTGCAACAGGTTGGCCGCTTTGGCGAACGCCGCGCCATAGAGAAGGTGGACTATCCAGTGGGCGCTCAGCGCAATCAGAATGCCGCCAGTCGTGCCCACGGCTGTCATGGCGACCGCGATCTTCAGGATGTTGCGGCGGGCTTGTGCCAGGGTAGGCTGCGCATAAACGTAGATCGGTGCAACCCCTGCGGCCAGGATCGTGGCGAGTACCACAAAGTTGTCGAGGATTTGCACTGATGCTGCATAGGCACCGAGATCGCCAAGCGATACCTGCGGCTTCAGGAGTAACTGGTCAATTCTGCGCGACGCCATCATCAGCATGAAACTGGCCCAGAAAAAAAGCCCGTTGCCGAACAATTCCCGGGTCAGTGCAGGGTCATGGGAGGTGGGTGCGTGCTGAGCACGATTTAAGTAGAAGCTTGCTAGCAGTGCAGCCATTAGCACGGATTCAAGCAAGAAAGCCAGTGCGTAGACGGGTACATTGCGAGTGCCGAGCATGAAGAGCAGGGCAACACAGGCCGCCTTTACCGACAAGGATGCAAGATTGAACAGCGTATTGGGCCGGGTCTGCGTATGTGCTTGCATCCAGGCAGTCACAATACCGAAAGGTTCGCGCAACATCACTGCCACGCCGAGGATCAGCGATGGTAGCCAGAATTCAATGGGTTGCGCGGTGATGGAGAGGAAGGCGCACATCAGCAGGTACCCTGTCCCCCCTGCCGCCAGCCGAAGTCGAAAAGCATGGCTGATCAAGCGGTGTTGGGCCAGCGGGCTCGTATCTGCAACCAGGCGTGGGACTACAACCTCGCTGCCGCAAATCAGGGCAATGGAGGATGCAATATAGACTAGTGCTTGCGCATACTGAAAATGTGCAAAGCCTTCCGGTCCAAGTCCGCGCGCCAGCATCGCTACGATGCCGATACCGGCGACAACCTGGAGGCCTCGCTCCACAAGCATCCAGATCAGGTTACTGGCAACCCGGCGCTGCATTACGCGGATCCAGCGTAGGCTGCGGGGGAGGCCAATCGCAACTTAGCATAGCAAGTCAGCCACTGCCGGGCGACGGCCTCCAGCCCGAATCGCGACGTGATGCGCTGCCGGCGTACCTCTTGATCGGCTGCCGAGCCAATACCTGCGGCCAGGGCCTTGCGCATAGCCTCAGCCAGTGCTGAAGCGTTGCCTCTCGGTACGATGTCTCCACAGTCGCCAAGCAACTCCACCACGCCGGCAGCATCTGTGGCAACTACCGGGCACCCACAAGCCAAGGCCTCGCCTACCGCCAATGGCATGCCTTCGATGCTGGAGGAAAGCGCAAAGAGGTCGGCGGCGTTGAGTAACGTTGTGATATCGCGGCGAGTTCCCGCCAGGATGACACGCGACTCCAGATTGTGCTTTTGGATGGCTTGCCCGAGGGCGTAACGCTCCGGTCCATCACCAACGATCATCAGCCGGGTATCGAAGCTAGGATCGAGTAGCGCAAAAGCTTCGATCAGCAGGAGTTGGGACTTCTGCGGCACTAGGCGGCCGACGTTAAGGATCAATCGGGTATCTGACGAAAGTCCCAGCGCTGTCCGGCCGGTTTGCCTGGCCGTGGGGTCAGGACTGAACTGCGTGGTGTCTATGCCGTTGGGCATGACTGCAAAGTGCTCACCTGGCGCTGCTCCTGCCTCAATCATTGCCTGACGCCCTTGTGGACTCACATGCGTGATAAGACTACCCCAGCGGTCGGTGAGCCGGTAGGCGAGCATGAGTAGCCTGCCGCCCTCGCGCACGCTGTGGGCGGTGCAGATAACGGGTGGCGCGGTGGTGATGGCGGAAATGGCGCGCGCAAACAGGTTGGCATGAACCATGTGTGCGTGGATGATATCCGGGCGCCAGTCGCGCACGAATGCGCGTAAGCGCCAAAGTGCGCGTGCCATTGAAGTGGGCGTCTTGTGCATGCCGAGTTCCAGAATGGTCGCCGCGTCGGGCAGCATAACTTCGCAGCCTCGAGTCAAGCTAACTACTGCAACTGAATGGCCAAGCGCGATGAATTGGCGCGCCAGCGCTGCCACCTGCTGCTCGGCGCCACCGAGCTTAAGACCCGTAGTGAGCAGCAGAATACGCATGGGCGTGTTGGTGGAGAGAGAGGAGAATGGTTTGCTCACCGCGCCCCATACCCCGTCAACAACGTCCGCAACGTCTTCACCCCGATCAGCAGATCCAGTGCAAACGAACAATGCTTGACGTAGTACAGGTCATAGCTGAGCTTGGTCACGGTTTCTTCATGCGTGCCCACGTAGCCCTGCTGGACCTGGGCCCATCCCGACAAGCCGGGGCGCACCAGGTGCCGGTAAGGGTAGTACGGAATCGTATGGGCGAATTCGTCGACCATCGGTACCTGCTCGGGCCGCGGGCCGATCAGGCTCATGTCGCCTACCAGCACGTTCCACAACTGCGGGATTTCATCGAGCCGGTATTTACGGATGACACGGCCCACGCGGGTGACGCGCGGATCGCGGCGGGCGGCGAATTGCGCCGGTGCGCCGGCGTCGAACGCCATGCTGCGGAACTTGAACATGGTGAACGGTTTGCCGAACAGGCCCACCCGCCCTTGGCGGAACAAGGCGGGGCCGGCGGATTCGAGGCGGATCGCTGCCGCCACGGCTACGCCCAGCGGCAGCGCGAGCGGCACCATGCAGAGTACGGCGGCGAGGTCGATCAGGCGCTTGGCGAAGCTGTAGAAGTAGTGCGCGGCGTAGTCGTCGAGGAAGTTTTCGTCGATGTGCGCGAGGCCTACGCGGCCAGTCAGCATCTCGCCGATCCGCTCGACGGAATACATGCGTACGTGGCTGAGCTTGAACTGGGCGAGCACCCGGGTGCGCTCGGGGTCGGCGGTGGCGTTGCGGTCCAGCATCAGGCCGTCGCAATGCACGGCTTCGTCGAGCGAGCTGATCGCCTGGAAGTGGGTGGGGCTGGCCGGCGCCGCGCCGGGCATGGCGAGGATCTGCTCCAGTTGCGCCAGCGTGGCGGCATCGGTATAGCCGAACACGGGCACGTAGTTGCGCACGAAGCGCCGGTAGCCGAACCAGATCCAGCCCAGCGTGGTGAGATAGCTGAGCAGCAGCGCGCCGCGCGAGTATTCGAGGTGGAATGCGGCGAAGACGAAGAGCAGCGCGGCAAAGGGCAGGGTGGTGGCCAACCCGACCAGGCTGTTGCCTTCCATGGCGGGCAGGTGCAGGGAGCGGTGCAGCAGCACGAAGGCGAACAGGTAGGGCAGCACGGACCATAGCAGCGTGCGGGTGAAGACGTACGTCACCAGGCCGGCGTGATGGGCGAACTCGGCGAGCGCGATATTGAGGCCGAACAGCAGCAGGCCCAGCAGCGCCCAGGCCAGCATGCGGCTGGCGCGGCGAACGGTTTCCGAGCCTTGCGGGCGGGTCAGATGGGCAGGGCGGCCGACGCTGTGGGTCTTGTTCATTGTCCACCTGCTCCGATGCTGGCCGCCGCGCGGGCGGCGCCCGGCTTGCCCGCCAGTGCTTGCTGGTAGATCGTCCACGTGGCTTCGGCCATTGGCGCCAGGCCAAACTCGCCGGCCCAGCGCGTCCGGGCATTGCGTCCCAGTGTCTCGCGCAGGGTGGGGTCGTCTGCCAGCCGTGCCAGCGCGGCCGCCCAGGCGTGTTCGTCATCGCCGGCGACCAGCAGGCCGCTGGCGCCGCTGTCCAGTTGCTCCCGGATGCCCGGGAGGTCGCTGGCGACGATGGGCAGGCCCGCGCGCATGGCCTCCAGGACCGAAAGCGGGAAGCCTTCATGGTCGGACGCCAGTGCGAAAGCCTGGGCCGAAGCCAGCAGGGCGGGCACGTCGGTGACCGGGCCAGCAAACCTTACCCGGCCCGGTGCCACATGATCGGCCAAGGACTGCAGGGCGGCCATTTGGGGGCCGACGCCCGCCAGCACCAGCTCGCAATCGGGCAGGGCGGCGCGCGCGAAGGCGCGAATCAGCAGGTCGGCTCGCTTCGGGGCGGCCAGGCGCGCCACCATCACAATGCGCCGCAGCGGCGTGCCGGGCGAGGCCTGCGCGCCGCTGTCGGCGATGCCGTTGCGGATCACGCTGACCCGCGCGGCGGGGATCGGCAGCGACGCGGCCAGCGTGCGTTCGCCCTGCGCCACGCAGATCAGGCGCGCGGTCAGTGGCGCCAGCAGCCACTCCATGCAGCGCGAGATGAGGCGCTGGCGAGCCGGGGCGGCGGCTTTGAAGGCAAAGCCGTGCACGGTATAGACCACGGGGATGCCAAGCAGCCAGCCTGCCACCCGGCCCAGCGCGCCGGCTTTTGCACTATGCGCATGGATCAGGTCGGGCGTGGTTTCCCGGAGGGCATCGAGCAGTTCCCTGAGCGCAGCCAGCGCGCGCAGCGGCGAGAGGGCATTGTCGAGCAGGGCCAGGCGTATGGCGCGGGCGCCGGCGGCCCTGGCGGCGTCCAGCAGGGGCCCGTCGCCCCCGGCCAGCAGCACGGGCTCGATCCTGTCGCGCAGGGCGTGCAGCAGATCGGCAACGTGCGTCTGCGCCCCGCCGATCTCGGAGTTCGTGATCAGGAAGGCGATACGCGGGCGGCGGGAGGGCAGGGGCGAAGGCACTGGGCAAAAAGCGCTAGGATGGGCTACAGGAACAGGTTGCCAGGGCATGTCGGTATGGCCGATGAGCCAGGGAGAGGACCGGCGGCAAGCCTGTCCGGCAGGCTTGTCCCCAACCGCTCGGCGGGCCCTGGGCACCCCGCTTGGGTGGGGATCGAGCCACTTCCAGGCTGGCTTGCAGCGCCATTTTCCAGCAAAGCCAGTCGATTATAACTGGCGTGCCACTCGCAATCCGGCAAAATAGGGCCTTTGGCGCATTTGCCCATCGCCCCGGCCCCGGCCGGAATTCGCGGCCGGCAATGTCGACCGGTTGTACAGCCTACACACAGGATGAACCATGCAAGCTGATCCTTCCATTTTCAAGGCCTACGATATCCGTGGCATCGTCGACAAGACCCTCACGCGCGACGTGGCGCGTGCGATTGGCTTGTCGTTTGGCACGGCCGCCGCAGAGCAGGGCGAGCGCGCTGTGGTGGTCGGGCGCGACGGGCGCCTGTCGGGCCCGGACCTGCTGGGCGGCCTGGTCGAAGGCCTGCGCGCCGCGGGCATGGATGTGATCGACCTCGGCATGGTGGCCACGCCCATGGTGTACTTCGGCACCAATGTCGAGCTGGCAGGGCGCCGCGCCACCTCCGGCATCATGGTGACCGGTAGCCACAATCCGCCCGATTACAACGGCTTCAAGATGGTGCTGGCCGGCAAGGCGATCTACGGTGAGCAGATCCAGTCGCTGCGCCAGCGCATCGACGCCGGCAAGTTCGCCAGCGGCGCGGGCAGCTACCAGCAGGTCGACATCCGCCAGCAGTACCTGGACCGCATCGTTGGCGACATCAAGCTGGCACGCCCGATGAAGATCGCGCTGGATGCCGGCAATGGCGTGGCGGGCGCGTTCGTGGGCGACCTGTTCCGCGCGCTTGGCTGCGAGGTGACGGAATTGTTCTGCGAGGTGGATGGCAACTTCCCCAACCACCATCCCGATCCGGCCCATGTGGAAAACCTGCAGGACCTGATGCAGTGCCTGCGCGACACGGATTGTGAGCTCGGCCTGGCCTTCGACGGCGACGGCGACCGCCTGGGCGTGGTGACCAAGGACGGTGAGGTGATCTTCCCCGATCGCCAGCTGATGCTGTTTGCCCAGGAGATCCTGTCGCGCAATCCTGGCCAGCAGATCATCTACGATGTGAAATGCACCGGCAAGCTGGCCCCATGGATCCGCGAACACGGCGGCGAGCCGCTGATGTGGAAGACCGGCCATTCGCTGGTCAAGGCCAAGCTCAAGGAGACCGGCGCGCCGCTGGCCGGCGAGATGAGCGGCCACGTGTTCTTCAAGGATCGCTGGTACGGCTTTGACGACGGCCTCTACACCGGCGCGCGCCTGCTGGAGATCCTGTCCAGGCATGCTGACCCGAGCGCGGTGCTCAACGCCCTGCCGAATTCCAACTGCACGCCCGAGCTGCAGCTCAAATGCGCGGAAGGCGAAGCCTTCACACTGCTCGACAAGATCCGCGCCAATGCAAAGTTCGACGGCGCGCGCGAAGTCATCACCATCGATGGCGTGCGCGTGGAGTACCCCGATGGCTTTGGCCTGGCGCGTCCTTCCAACACCACGCCTGTGGTGGTGATGCGTTTCGAGGCTGACAACGACGCCGCGCTGGCGCGTATCCAGGCTGAATTCAAACGTGTGATCCTGGCGGAAAAGCCGGACGCGCAACTCCCGTTCTGAGCGGATGCCGTTGACTGAGCCCCTGACGGGAACAATGGGCAAATCCTTGACCCCGCATGCGCTGCCCGCGCGCCCGCGCATCCTGGTGGTCAAGGTCTCGTCGCTAGGCGACGTGGTGCATAACATGCCGCTGGTGCACGACCTGCGCGCGCGCTGGCCGGGTTGCGAGATCGACTGGGTGGTCGAGGAGGGCTATGTCGAGCTCGTACGCTTGCTGCCCGAAGTGCGGCGGGTGATTCCGTTCGCGCTGCGGCGCTGGCGCAAGCGTTTCTACCAGGCCGCTAGCTGGCGCGAGATCGGTGCGTTCAAGCGCGCCCTGCGAGAGGACGCCTACGACGCCGTGATCGAGACGCAGGGCCTGCTCAAGACCGCCGTGGTGGCACGCGTGGCCAACCGCCGCGAGGGCGCGCCGGTGATCGGGCTGGCCAATGCCACGCAAGGCTCCGGCTATGAGCCGGCCGCGCGGCTGTTCTATACCGCGCCGGTGACCGTACCCCGCCAGACGCATTCGGTGCGGCGCTCGCGCCTGCTGGGCGCGGCCCTGACGGGTGGCACGCCACCGGAGCCGCCCCAATTCTTCGGCCCCGGCGCGCGCACGCTGCATGTCGGCGACCCCCTGTGGGCTGGCCTGCCAACGCGCTACGCAGTGTGCTTTCACGCCACCGCCGGCGCGAAGAAGAAGTGGCCGCTGGCCAGTTGGCACGACCTCGGCCGCCGGTTGGTGGCCGAGGGCCTGACCATGTTGCTGCCTTGGGGCAACGACGCGGAACGGCGCGCGGCGCAGGAGATCGCTGCCGGCGTCCCGCAGGCGCAGGTGCTGCCGCGCTTCACGGTCATGCAGGGATTCGGCCTGATTAATCGCGCCGAAGTGGTGATCGGTGTCGATACGGGTTTGGTCCATATCGCCGCGGCCCTGTGCCGGCCCACTGTGGAGATTTACACGGCGACGTGGCGCTGGAAGACCGAGGGCTACTGGTCGGACCGCATCGCCAATGTGGGCGATGACGGCATCGTGCCGTCTGTCGATGAAGTCTACGCCGCCGCCCGGCGCGTGCGCGGGCAGGGGAATTGATGCTGCGCGTTCTGTATAACCTGCTTTGGCTGCTGGCGCTGCCGGTCGCGCTGCTGCGCCTGGTGTGGCGCGCCCGCAAGGAGCCCGGCTACGTGCAGCACGTGGGCGAGCGCCTTGGCGCCTACGGCGCCCTGCCGTCGGCCGGTCCCTGGCTGTGGGTCCATGCCGTCTCGGTGGGCGAGACCCGCGCCGCCCAGCCGTTGATCGACGCGCTGCTGGCGCGGTATCCAACCCATCGCCTCCTGCTCACGCATATGACGCCCACCGGGCGGCAGACCGGCGCGCAGCTGTATGGCGCCGAGCCGCGCGTGTTGCAGTGCTACCTGCCGTACGACCTGTCGTGGCTGGTGCAACGCTTCCTGCGGTATTTTCGCCCGGACGCGGGCATGCTGATGGAAACAGAGGTGTGGCCCAACCTTGTGCGCGGTGCTCGCGTGGCTGGCGTGCCGCTGCTGCTGGTCAATGCCCGGTTGTCGCCGCGCAGCTTCCGGCGCACCGCGCGCTTTGGCGGCGCCGCCACCGCGATGTATCGCGACTTCACCGCGGTGCTGGCGCAGACCCAGGGCGATGCCGAGCGCTTTCGCGCCCTTGGGCTGCCTTTGGTGCAGGTGACCGGCAACCTGAAATTCGATATGCAGCTGCCCGAAGATGGGCTGCGGCGCGGCCGTTTGCTGCGCCAGGGGTTTGGCTCGCGCGCGGTGTTTGCCGCCACCAGCACGCGCGACGGCGAGGAGGCATTGTTGCTGGAAGCGTTCGCGCGTTGGCAGGCGCTTGGCGCCGATGTGCCGCGCCCGGCGATGCTGCTGGTGCCGCGCCATCCGCAGCGCTTCGATGAAGTGGCGGCGATGGTCACGCGTGCCGGATTCACGCTGCAGCGGCGCAGCGCGCTCGGTGACGCCGCCGCGTGGGACCAGGCAGGCCTGCCCGAGCCGGTCTCGGCGGACGTGCTGCTGGGCGACTCCATGGGCGAGATGGCGATGTACTTCGCCGCCGCGGATATCGCCTTTATCGGCGGCAGCCTGCTGCCACTGGGCGGGCAGAACCTGATCGAGGCCTGCGCCGCGAGCACGCCCGTCCTGATCGGGCCGCACACCTTCAACTTTGCGCAAGCCACTGAGGATGCCATCGCTGCCGGCGCCTGCCAGCGCGTGTCGGATGCGGATGCGCTGATGCGCGCGGCGGCAACCGTATTGGGCGACGCGCCCGGTCTCGCCGCCATGCGGGGCAATGCGCGCGAGTTCGCGGTGCTTCACCGGGGTGCCACGGCGCGCACGATGGCTGCGCTGCGGCAGGTGCTCGGCGGCGCGAACTAGGCGGTTCTGTCTTGCCGCGACGCCGCTTTTCGCTGCCGCATGCGGCAGCTTGTAGGCCGCCGCCCGATGTTCCTCTTGCCCGGGCGGTTGTTAAACTATCTCGCGCGAGGGCCAGGCTCGCGGCCCCACCGGGCCTGCGAGCTACCGCCGGGCGGTGCGGGCCGATCAGGCCGCGCGGCCCCTATCAGGAGCTTCCAGATGCAGAAAATGATTCGTCTTTCACCCGCAGCGTTGACCGCGCGTGCCGCCGCTGCCGTACTGCTTGCCGCCGCCCTGGGCGCCTGTGCCACATCGCCCGCGCCGGACTCACCCGGCGCCGGCGTCAGCCTGAACCAGGCCCAGACCGGCGGCCCCAGCCGCTGGGAGCTGGTGCGCTGGCAGCAGGCCGATGGCACGCTGAAGTCCATTCCGCATGGCGACAATGGCGAGCCGATCATCTTTGAGTTCAATGGCGGGATCGATTCCGCGCAAGGCACGGTGAGCGGATACAGCGGATGCAATCGCTTTACCGGTGGCTATGGCAAGACGGCAACGGGCATGCGCTTCGATCGGGTGGCGGGAACCCGCATGGCTTGCGCGGCGCCGCGCGGGGAACTGGAGAGCGCGCTGCTCAAGGCGATGCAGTCGCCGTTCACCACCGTGGGTACGCAGCCGTCGGCCGGGTCAACGGGCCGCCAGATCATCTGGAAGACCGCTGACGGGGATTTGCTGCAATTCATCGAGCGGGAGGGGGTGGGCCAGCGCGGCGCGAAGCTGGATGCGCAGGCGGCCGCCGGTGGCGTGGAGAAGACGGTGTACGTGGATTCGCAGCGGGTGGAGTGCTCGGGCGTGGCCCGGCAGACCTGCTATCGCGTGCGCGAGAACCCGGGCGCGCCGTGGACGCTCTGGTATGGGCCGATCGAGGGGCTGGATTTCGAGCCGGGCGTGGCATACACCCTGCGGGTGCGCGAGACGCGGGTGGAGAACCCGCCGATGGATGCTTCCGCGATCCGCTGGCAGTTGTTGAACGTGGAGTCTCGCACCCGGGCGAATTGAGCTTCACTGAGCCAGTAAGCAAAACGCCGCGGTCGATGCCGCGGCGTTTGCATTTTGAGCGGATGGCGACTGCCGCCAGGCGCCCGGCAACGCATCAGCTGCGCGGCGCGGGCGCTCCGGTAATGGCTTCCCGGCGCGTGGCAGCGCGCTTTGCCGGTGGCGTGCCGGCTGGCGATGCCGTGCCAAGCTTGACCTTCTCCGGCAGCTTGTACATTGAGCCCGGGGTCGAGGTCAGCAGTGTGTTGATCTGCACCACGTCGTCTTCGGTCAGCGCGCCGGTAGCGGCCTTCAGGCGCAGCCCGTTCATGATGGTGTCGTAGCGCGCCTTGGCCAGGTCGCGGCGGGTGGAGAACAACTGCGCTTCGGCGTTCAACACGTCGATGTTGATGCGCACGCCGACTTCGTAGCCGAGCTGGTTGGATTCCACCGCGCTCTGTGCGGAATGCTCGGCGGCTTCCAGAGCCTTGACCTGGGCGAGCCCGTTGGACACACCCGAGTAGGTTTGGCGCGCGTTCTGGGCTGCGGTACGGCGGGCAAACTCGAGGTCACTGGCGGCCTTGTCGGCCAGCGCGGCGGTTTCGCGCACGCGCGACTGGATCTGGCCACCGGCGTAGATCGGCACATTCAGCTGCACACCGATCTGGGCGCTGTTGTAGCGGCTGGAGATATTGACCTGCTGCGCGGCGTTGCCGGTGGCGTTGACGAAGCCGTACGAGGCAACCAGGTCGACCGAGGGGAGGTGCCCGGAACGCGCCTTGTTGTACTCGCGCTGGGCGGTGTCGAGGTTGTAGCGCGCCAGGCCCACCTGCGGGTTGGTGTTCTCGGCCTGGCTCGCCCAGGTGTTCACATCGGGCGGTTGCGGGCCCGGCAGCGTGGCGGCGGTGCGCAATCCGAGCAGCTCGTCGACCGGCTTGCTGGTGATCTGCTGCAGGTTGGCGCGTCGGATTTCGAGGTCGCTCTGCGCCGCGATCTCGGTCGAGGCGGCGAGGTCGTAGCGGGCCTGCGCGTCGTTGGCGTCGGTGATGGTGGCGGTGCCGACCTCGAAGTTGCGCTTGGCCTGCGCCAGTTGCTCGCCGATGGCTTTTTTCTGCGCGCCGGCCAGGTAGAGGTTGTCCTGCGCGGCCAGCACGTCGAAGTAGGCCTGCGAAGTGCGGGTGATCAGGTCGAGCTGCGCCTGGCTGAAGGTCACCTCGCCAGCCAGCGCGGCCAGTTCGCCCTGCTTGTAGGTTTCCCAGCGATCCCAGCGAAACAGTGGCTGGATCAGTTGCAGCGACCAGTTGTTGTTGTTGATAAAGCGGTCAGATACCAAGGGCACCGTCTGGTCGACATTGGTGCGCGTGGCGTTTAGCGTGCCGCTGATCTGTGGCAGCAAACCGGAGCGTCCCTGCGGCAGCTTTTCCTGGCTGGCCACCAATTGCGCGCGCGCGCTGGCGAATTGCGCATCGTTGGCCTGTGCGTCGCGATAGACCTGGAGCAGGTCGGCGCCATGCGCGGCCGGCAGGTGCAGCAGCGCAAGCAGTGAGCCCGTCAGTGCCAGGCGCGTCTTGGGCACGCCCCGCGCAGGGAAAAGCGCAAACCTCATGACATCTCCAGTCTGCCGGGCACCGGGCGCGCGGCTTACGTTTCTAACGATCAGCGTTCAAGGGAATTGGCGCCGCGGGAAGCCGGCGCCTTGGAATTGATGCTCTTGGTGCGGTGGTGCTGGTGCTGGTGGTGCGGTGGTGCTGGTCGTGCTGTCGTGCGTTCAGTACTTCGGCATGGCCGGGTCGACCTGCTCGGCCCACGCGTGGACGCCGCCCGTCAGGTTATAGACCTTGGCAAAGCCTTGGCGCTCGAGGAAGCTTGCCACCTGCATGCTGCGCGCGCCATGATGGCAAATGCAGACGATGTCGGCTTCCTCGTCGAGTTCGCCGGCGCGTGCCGGGATCTGGCCCATCGGGATATGGGTGATGCCGGGCATGGCGCAGGTCTGCACTTCCCAGCCTTCGCGCACGTCGAGCAATACCGGCTGCGCCCGGCTGGCGTCCGCCATCCATTGCATCAGTTCGGGGGCGTTGATTACCTGCATGTCTTGTTTCCCGCTCAGAATTGGAAGCGCGATGGCTGCTCGGCGCCGATCAGCGGCGTGATGGCAGTCTCGAACAGGTTGACCGTCTTGTACTCGGTCTCGCTGACGCGCGTGATGAGTTGCGCTTCCATGGCCGGCAGCGCGCCGACGATGGCGGCGATGCGCCCGCCTACCTTGACTTGCGACAGGATGGATGCGGGCACGCACGGCAGTGCGCCGGAGATGCAGATCACGTCGTAGGGGGCGCTGGCGGCCCAGCCGGTGGCGGCATTGCCTTCGGTTTCCATGTCGACGAAGGCCAGCGCAGCGTAGGCCTGCGGCACGAACTGTTCCCGCTTGACCACCGCCAGCAGGTCCAGGATTTCCTGATCCAGCACATCCCAGGGGCGGATTTGCTGTTCGATCATATTGAATCGGGCTTTCTCGAGATCCATCTTGCCATTCCTTCCAATGCCAACCGCTAATCAGTTCAGAGTTCCGGCCGCGCGGTGCCAGGGGCCGGGGAAATCCGTCAAACCTGATATTTTAACCCCGCGCCAAGGCAGTTGCCCAAGCGCTTCGCCCAAGGTGTGGCCTCCATGCCGCAGTCCGGCCATGGCTGCGGCATTCCGGGCTTTCGGGCGGGGTTGCTTCATTCCGCGCTCGCTGGCTTGTGCGCGGGCGTGTCACCGGCCGCGGGCGCCGTGGCGCACGCCGCATTGGCTTGCTTGCCGCGCCACAGGCGGGCCAGCCACGCGCTGAAGTCGTCGAGGTACGTATAGATCACAGGCACTACCACCAGCGTCAGGATCGACGAGGTGATGATCCCGCCAATCACCGTCTGGCCCATCGGCGCGCGCTGCTCGGCGCCCTCGCCCAGGCTGAAGGCGAGCGGCACCATGCCGAAGATCATCGCCAGCGTGGTCATCAGGATCGGTCGCAGCCGCACCCGCGCGGCGGCGACCAGCGCGGCCTCGCGCGACATCGGCGGCTGGCCGTCGGCGCCACGCCTGGCCTGGTTGGCGAAGTCCACCAGCAGGATCGCGTTCTTGGTCACCAGCCCCATCAGCATGATGAAGCCGATGATGGAGAACATGTTCAGCGTGGAGCGGAACAGCAGCAGCGCCGCGAACACGCCTACCAGCGTGAGCGGCAGCGAGGTCATGATGGCGATCGGCTGGAAGAAGCTGGCGAACTGCGAGGCCAGGATCATGTAGATGAAGATCACCGCCAGCGCCAGCGCCGACACCGCGAAGCCGAACGATTCGTTCATCGACTTGGTGGAGCCGCCGAAGCGGTACTTGTAGCCCGCCGGCCAGTTCATGCCATCGAGCGCCGCCTTGACCTCGCGTGCCACCTCGCCCTGCGAGCGCCCGGCCGTATTGGCGGTCAGCTCGACCTCGCGGGAGAGGTCGCGCCGGCTGATCTGGTTGGCGCCGGTGGTGGGCACCAGCTCGGCGATCTGGCGCAGGGGCACCATGCGCGGCGAGCCGTCGGCATTGTTCTGGTTGCTGGCGATCATGAGTGCGCTCAGGTCCGCCATGCCGGTGCGGGCGTCCTTGGGCAGGCGCACGCGCACGTCGTAGTTCTGGTCGTCGGGGGCGCGCCAGGAGCTGATGGCGTCGCCGGCCAGCAGCGGGCGCAGCGCATTGCCAATCTGCACGATGCCCACGCCCAGGTCGGACGCCAGCTCGCGGCGGATGCGCACTTCCACCGTGGGGCGGTCGTCCTTCATGCTGGAGTCGAGGTCGGTCAGGCCGCGCACGGCGGCCATGCGTCGGCTGGCTTCGAGCGACAGGCGCCGCAGCGTTTCCAGGTCGTCGCCCTGGATCGACACCTGCAGTGCCTTCTGCCCGCCGGCGCCATCCGGCATGCCGACCATGGTCAGCGTGATGCCGGCGATGCTGGCCATGCGCTCGCGGATCATCGGGTTGAGTTGCGTGGTGGTGAGCTTGCGCGCGCGGCGCTCGGTCAGGCGCACCGAGACCAGCGCGTTGTTGCGCCCGGAGGTGTTGCCGGAGTTGATGGTAGCGTAGGTGTAGGCCACTTCGGGGAAGGCCTTGAGCGCGGCCTCCACCTGCCTGACCTTGGCCTCGGTGACGGCGAGCGACGTGCCTACCGGCGTGGTGAAGCCCACTTGCGTTTCGCCCAGGTCGGCGGCCGGCACGAACTCCGTGCCGATCAGCGGCACCAGTGCGAAGCTGCCGAAGAACGTCACCGCCGCGATGATAGCCGTGGCCAGCCGGTGCTTGAGCGCCCAGCCCAGCATCGACCCATAGCCGTGGCCCAGCGCATCCATGCGCGCCGAGAACCAGTCCAGCATGCGGCCCACGGTGCGGCCGTACAGGCTCTTCTTGTTGCCGGTGCCGTGCAGGTCCGGATCATGCCAGACCGAGGACAGCATCGGGTCCAGCGTGAAGGAGACGAACATGGAGATCAGCACCGCCGCTACCACCGTCACGCCGAACTGGTGGAAGAAGCGGCCGATGATGCCGCCCATGAAGCCGACCGGCAGGAACACCGCCACGATGGAGAAGGTGGTGGCCAGTACCGCCAGCCCGATCTCGTTGGTGCCGTCCAGCGCCGCCGTGCGGTGGTCCTTGCCCATCAGGTTGTGGCGCACGATGTTCTCGCGCACCACGATTGCATCGTCGATCAACAGGCCCACGCACAGCGACAGCGCCATCAGCGTGATCACGTTGAGCGTGAAGCCGAACATGTACATCACGCCGAACGTGCCGATCAATGCAATCGGCAGGGTCAGCCCGGTGATGACCGTGCTGCGCCAGGAGCCGAGGAACAGAAAGACGATGGCAACCGTCAGGAAGGCGCCTTCGAGCAGGGTGGAGCGGACTTCCTTGACACTGCTGCGGATGCCGCGCGCGGCGTCGTTGACCACGGTGAGCTGCACGCCCGCGGGCACCAGCTTGCGCACCTCGTCGGTCATCTTGATCAGGCCGTCGACGGTGTCGACCGTGTTCTGTCCCTGTGCCTTCACCACCGCCAGGAACAGCGCGCGCTTGCCGTCCAGCATGGCCAGGCTTTCCTGTTCTTCCTCGCCGTCGCGCACGTCGGCGACCTGCTCCAGCGTAACCGGCTGGCCCGCGCGGCGCGCCACGATGATGTGACGGAACGCATCGGGCGTGATGACGCGCCCCTTGATCTGCACCACCGTTTCGGTGGAGGTGGAGCGTAGCTCGCCCGCGGGCAGTTCCTGGTTCTCGTTGCGGATGGCATCCATCACCTGGTTCACGCCGATGCCGAGCGCCTCCAGCTGTGCCGGGCGGATGCGGATCTCCACCTCGCGCTTGGTGCCGCCAACGAGGCTGATGGCGCCCACGCCGCGCACGGTTTCCAGCCGCTTGCGCACGATCTGGTCGGCGACGGTGGTCAGCTCGCGCTGCGTGCGCTGCGCACCTGGCGCGTTCGACACGGACAGGTAGAACACCGGCGCGTCCGACGGGTCGTAGCGCAGCACGCGCGGGTCTTTCACCTCGTCGCGGAACTGCGGGCGGATCAGCGCGATCTTGTCGCGCACATCCTGCGCGGCCTGGCCGACATCGACGGACAGATCGAACTTGATCACCACCACCGAGGTGCCCTGGTAGGAGTGCGAGAAGATCTCGTCGATGCCGGAGATGGTGTTGACGATTTCCTCGATCTTGCGGGTGACGTCGGACTCCACCGATTCCGGCGCGGCGCCGGGGTACTCGGTCTGCACCACGACGATGGGAAAGGTGATGTCCGGGAACTGGTCAACCGGCAGGCGCTGGTAGGAGAACAGGCCGATCACGATGAAGGCCATCATCATCATGGTGGCCAGCACCGGGTTTTGGATCGACAGGCGGGTGAACCACATGGGGGGGCTCCTACGCCTTGACCAGCTTGACGCGGCTGCCCGCGCGCAGGGTGCCGAGGTTGTTGCGCACCACCTTGGCACCGGCAGCCAGGCCGCCGGCGATCTCCACCAGCCCGCTCGCATCGTCGCGGATGCCCAGCTTGACCTGGCGTTCCGCCAGCACGTTGTTCTCCACGCTGTAGACGAAGGCGCGCTCGCCATCGTTGCGTACCGCCGTGGCCGGCACGGCCACCACGCCGGCATGGTGGCCGAGCACCAGCGCGCCCTGGGCGAACATGCCCGCGCGCAGGCGCGCCTCGCCGTTGTCCAGCCGCACATAGACCATGATGCTGCGCGTGCCCTGGCTTACCGCCGGGTTGATGCGCACCAGCTTGCCCTCGAAGCGGCCGCTGCCTTCCACGTCGAGCTGCACGGCTTGGCCGATGGCAACGCGAGCCACATCCGCCATGGGGATCGGCGCCTCGAGTTCCAGCGCACGCAGGTCGACCACGTCGATCAGGCGCGTGTCGGGCGAGACTTTCTCGCCCGGCTGCACCGCGCGCGCGGCCACCAGGCCATCCAGCGGCGATTTGACGATGGTGTCGGCGAGCGCTTTCTGCGCAACTTCAAGGCCGCCTTGGGCGGCATCGAGATTGGCGTGCGCCACGTCCAGGTTGCTCTGGAAGTTGTCGAAGGCGGTCTTGGAAATAAAGCCCTTGGCCACCAGCTCGCGGTTGCGCTCGAAGGTCTGCTTCGAATTCTCGTACTGGCCACGGGCCGCCAGCATCTGCCCGCGCGCCTGCGCCACCTTGGCCTGGTACTCGGTCGCATCGATGCGCACGATGACCTGGCCGGCGCGCACGGCTTCGCCCTCGCGCACCAGCACCTGCTGCACCTCGCCCGAGACCTTGGCCTTGACCGAGGCCTGGTTGAGCGCCCGCAGCCCGCCCGACAGCGGCAGCGACACGCGCAAGTCTTGCGTGGCGGCATCGACCAGGTCGGATTGCAGGAATTCCACCAGGTCGGGCGCCGCGGCAACCGGGGCCGTGCCGGGCTTGCCATTGCCAGCCTTGCGCACGGCGGCTGCGGCGCTCAGCACGGCAATCACCGCGACGGTGGCGATCGCGGCGATCAAGATCTTCTTGCGTCGGGTCATGCAGTCTCCGGCGGCTGCGCAGGGATCTCCCGCGCGGCCTGCTGCCCCTGCGCTTGCGCCAGGGCTTCTTGTTGTATCTGTTCCCAGACGTAGGGGCCGACCTTCGGTGGCAGTGGCGTATCGCGCGCGGTGCCGGTGGTCAGGCCGAACAGCAACATCTGGAGCAGGTTGTCGAGGAACGCCTCGGGGTCGATCTCGATGCGTGACGACGCGCTGAACGCACGCTGCCACAGCATCAGGAACATCAGCGGCGCGCAGATCAGCGTTGTGGTCGGGTTGGGCGGCATGTCTCGCAGCTCGCCACGCGCCACGCCGCGCCTGAGCACGCGCGCGAACAACTCATCCCCCGGCAACACCACTTCTTCATGGTAGAACTGGGCAATGTCAGGAAAATGGCTGGATTCGGCCATGATCAGCTTGGTCAGGCCCGCTACCGGCGTCGCCCCGACCAGGCCCCACCAGCCGCGCAGCAATTCCCTGAGCAACTCCGGCGTCGAGCCCTGGTAGCTCTCCACCAGGTCGATGCCCCTGGTCAGGGTTGGTACCAGGTTCTCGCGTACCACGGTCTTGAACAGCTCTTCCTTATTAGAGAAGTACAAATAAACGGTGCCCTTGGACACGCCAGCCGCAGCTGCCACATCTTCAAGCCGGGTGGCCGCATAGCCGCGCTCAACGAAGAGATCGAGTGCGGCCGCCACCAGTTCCTGTGGGCGCGCTGCCTTGCGGCGCGCCCAGCGTTTGGTGTTCGCGGATTCCTGATTCTGGCCTGGAGGATTTTTCACTGGGGCGTTGCGCACCTCTGCGGGGCGCGCTCCGCATGATTCGCAAATAAATAACTCTTGGGTCAGTAATGTAGTGGAGCGGAATCAGGCGGTCAAGCGCGGGGAGGGCCGCACGGCTTGGGGCACAATATGGGCTGCCGGGCGTCGTCCGCGCCTGAACCTTTGCCATGTCCTACCAGTCTGAACTTTCCTGCCGGCCCGATTGTGGCGCTTGTTGCACCGCGCCCTCCATTACCTCGCCGATTCCCGGCATGCCCGGCGGCAAGCCGGCCGGCGTACCCTGCGCGCAGTTGCTGCCCGACCGGCGCTGCGCGATTTTTGGCGAACCCACGCGGCCGGCGTTTTGCGCCGGACTCAAGCCCTCTGCCGACATGTGCGGCGAAACCCGCGGGCATGCGCTGGCCTGGCTGACACAGCTCGAAGTCGCCACCGCGCCTGGCCGCGCCGCCTGAACCCGCAAGGAACAAACCGATGGTCATGATCACTCGCCGGCGCTGGCTGGCCAAGCGGCGCCGCCGCGCTGGCCGGGGCACTGGCCGGTTGCGGCATGATGGGCAACGACTACACCTTCTCGCAGAGCCAGCTGCAATCGGCCCTGGAGCGCAAGTTTCCGTTCAACAAGCGCTATATGGAGCTGTTCGACATCCAGCTCGCCAACCCGCAGCTCACGCTGGACCCCAGCCGTAACCGCGTCAACGTGCAGTTCGATGCCACAGTGAACAACCGCCTGTTCTTCGGCGAGCCGTTGACCGGCCGCTTCGCGCTGGACAGTGGACTGCGCTACGACCCGGCCAGCCGCGCGGTGGTGCTGCAGGATCCGCAGGTCCAGCAGTTCGACGTCAAAGGCCTGCCGCCTCAATTCACGCGTCAGCTCAATGCGCTCGGCGGCATCCTCGCGGAGCAGTTGCTGCAAGGCTACCCGCTCCATACGTTCCGTCCCGACGAATTGCGCCTCGCCGGCGCCAGTGTCGAACCCGGTACAATCACCGTTTTGCCCAACGGGATCAACGTCAAGATCAATCGGCCTTGATGACGCGCCGCGCGCAGGCATGTGCGCGGCGCAGCCACTCCAGTGTCATGGTCATGGTGGATAGTCGTGATTCCTGGCGCCCGGTGCGTGGCTGATGGCATCGGGCTGACGGTTGCACGTTTCCTTTTTGCTCGCCTGTCCTTGGCTTTTCCTTCGCTCCTCCATTCAGCATCCCACTTATTCCAATCAGCATGGATATTGCCCTTGCCCGCCACCGCATCGTCACCGTGGTGGGTGGGCTGGCCACCGATGAGAAGGCCCGGCGCTTTGCCATCAATGTGGTCGTGGCCACAGTGCCGGCGATCGTGCTGGCGCTGGTATTCGGAAAGTGGATCAAAGCTCACTTGTTCAACCCGGTCACCGTGGCCACCGCGTTTATCATCGGCGGTGTGGTGATCTTGTGGGCCGAATGGCGGGAAAGCCATCGCGGCCAGGTATCCCACCCGCAAGGCAACGCGCTGCTGGAGGCCGCCAAGGCCGGCGCGCCGCGGATCGAGTCGGTCGACGACCTGAACTGGCGCGATGCGATCAAGGTCGGGCTGGCGCAGTGCTTCGCGCTGATCCCGGGCACCTCGCGCTCCGGCGCCACCATCATCGGCGGCATGCTGTTTGGGCTCTCGCGCCAGGTGGCTACCGAGTTCTCCTTCTTCCTGGCGATCCCGGTGATCTTCGGCGCCACCGTGTATGAGTTGTACAAGTCGCGCGCGCTGCTGTCCGCGGACGACCTGGGCATCTTCGGCATCGGCTTCGTCTTCGCCTTCCTGTCCGCCTTCCTGTGCGTGCGCTGGCTGCTGCGCTTCGTCGCCACGCATGACTTCAAGCCATTTGCCTGGTACCGGATCATCTTCGGCGTTGTTGTGCTGGCGACCGCGTACTCGGGGCTGATCGCCTGGCATGCCTGAAAGCGCTAGCGGCAGATAGCGCTGGCAACCGTCGCCGGAATAAAAAAGCGTGGCTCCAGGCCACGCTTTTTTCATGGTGCGCCGGTTACGGCGCGGCCTCAGGCCCGCTTGCGGAACACCACGTCCCACACGCCATGGCCAAGCCGCACGCCGCGGCGCTCGAACTTGGTCACCGGTCGGTAGTCAGGCCGCGGGGCGAAGCCGCCGGCGGCGTCCGAGGTGTTGGCCAGGGCGGTCTCGCCCGACAGCACTTCCACCATCTGGTGAGCATATTCTTCCCAGTCGGTCGCGCAGTGCAGGTAGCCGCCCGGCTTGAGGCGGTTGGCCAGCAGCTTGACCAGCGGCGGCTGCACCAGGCGCCGCTTGTTATGGCGTTTCTTGTGCCACGGGTCCGGGAAGAAGATATGCACGCCGTCCAGGCAGGATTCCGTCAGCATGTGCGCGATCACCTCCACGGCGTCGTGCGGCATGATCCGCACATTGCCGATCTCGCGCTCGCCCAGTAACTTGAGCAGGGCGCCCACGCCGGGCTCATGCACCTCGCAGCCCAGGAAGTTGTCCTGGGGGCGCAGTTGCGCGATATGCGCGGTGGTCTCGCCCATGCCGAACCCGATTTCGAGGATCGCCGGCGCGACGCGGCCAAACGTGGCCTCCCAGTCGAGCGGCTGCGGTGCGTAGGGCAGGATAAAGCGCGGGCCCAGGTCATCGATGGCACGCTGCTGGCCGGTGGAGGTACGTCCGGCGCGGCGCACGAAGGAACGGATGCGGCGCGGATGCGCCACGTCGCTGCCGTCGGCGGCCTTGGCGGGCGCATTGTCAGCGTCGTCGGCTGGCGTCGGGTCGGAACTGGGGTCTTGGGGGAGCATGGCAACAAAAAAGCCGCCGGGCGAATCCTGATCGGGCATGCGACCAGTGGCGAAGGCGGCTCGTCTCAATCTGAGGTGGAGCGGGCGATGGGAATCGAACCCACGTCTTTAGCTTGGGAAGCTAAGGTAATGGCCATTATACGACGCCCGCTAAGGCTTGCTGGACGCGGATTCTAGCATGGTTTCCGATGCCTTTCATATTTCCGCGTCCGGCCGTTGATTGCTAAGTCGTTTGAACAGTGCTTCCTCAGACATTTGCCTTGGCGGCGCGGGGAAGCTTTGCTTGCACCCCGGCTAGACCAAGCAACAGCCCAATAATGCCGGCGTAGAAGACGATGTTCGCCTGATGCGCCATCGTCACTTGCGTCAGGCCGCTGATCAAACTTGCCATCACGACGCCAAGCCCAGCCCCACTGAGGCTGACACCAAGCGCGTTGTCATTGTTGCAGCATGCGCGCAACGTCCGCAGAAACAGGACTGCAGGAATAAGGAATATACCCAGCAGCGCGAGCATGCCGGGTAGGCCGGTGGTTGCGGCAGCCTCCACCACGTCGTTGTGTGCGTGCTCCAGATTGCATGCTGTGGACTTGGTGCTCTTGCAGAAGTCAGATGCATGCAGGATTCGGGCAAACTGCCCCACGCCTACGCCCATCCAAGGGTGCATGGTGATCGACCTTGCCGCGATTCTCCATACCTCCAGACGCGCGCCGACGGATGTTTCCGCATCCCCTTTCTCGAACTGCCCGACCTCGTTGCGCACCTGATCAATTTTCTGCGCTACGGGACCGCCAGGAATCAGATAGGCGCCAACACCCAACGTTGCAAAGAGTGCTATCGCAGCAAAGAACCTTGCAGCGCTCAGTCCTCGGTATCGGACAAAGAGCAGCGGAAGCGCGGTGAGAAGCATGGCGAGCGTCGCCCCTCGTGTCCCGTTTAAGAACAGAATCATCGCTGCAAGCACAAGGTTCACCCAGGCCAACGCGTGCACGCGACGACTGGTGCCCGGTCGAGCAAAGCCGACTAAACCAAGCGCGGCAACCATGTTGGCGAACGCAATGGCCTGTGTCCACCCGGACGGTCGTTCCTCGCCTAGCGTGTAGTGCTGAATGGCGACGATTGCGAGACTAGCTACCAGTGCGATGGTGATCCCACGCCAGATTGCAGTGGGATCCGGGACCGTGCGCATGACCACGACACAGGCCAGTAAGGCAAGTAGAATCCTTGACGGGTTGTCGATAACGTTCCACGGCACGCCGAAGTACAGCTTTGATCCCAGGTAGACGACCATCAGGGCCAGAATGGCCAGGCTCAAGGGATTGAGCAGATCACGGTATGTCCCCCAGGTCTTGGCCATTCGGTGGCCGCCGCATAACGCTAGCACTACCACCGCGGCCAGAAAAATCCCTGAACCACGTGGCACACAGAGAAGAAGAATTGGAAATGCCAGAACCAGGGCGCTGGCAAAGGTAGCCAGCTTCGTTGCTCGAAACGTCATAAATTCTGCTTGACTCTCAATAGCGGCGGAACCCCCGTCGCGACCGCGCGATTATAGTGGATGGCATCGCAGGTGGTCCCAGGGGGCCGGGGCTGCGAGCCACAGGTCGAGCCGCCGCGCCAAGCTTCAGGATTTAGGATGCAGGCCACCAAGTTCTGATAGACAAAACGCCCGGCGCCTAGAGGGCATCTACCGCGAACGGGGCCAGCATCGAGGATCGCGTCGGGAAATGGCTTGTCCACTGTCCGGCGCGGCTCCCGCGTGACCGAGCCGCACTCTGCCGAAGCGTCTCTGAGTGACGTAGGCGTTATGTTTATCCCTGATCGGGAGAACTCGATAGTGCGCTTGCCTCTATGACTCCAGCCGCAGCCGGCAGACCGCCGCTTCTTCCTGGCCAGGCGCAAGCCAGCGCAACCCGGTGCCGTGATGAATGGCGTTGGGCAGGCCGAGCCAGGGTTCCGCGCAGTAGAAGTCGGAGTCGGCGCGCTCCGACCAAGTGGTGACGGCGAACCACGGCGCGCTGCCCGGCGTATCCAACTCGATCACCAGCTTGCGCCCACGCGGGGCGGTGGCATCGGGTGGCGTGGCCAGCGTGCAATGGCGCGGCGCTGGAGCCTGAGCCTGCAGTACGTGAAAGGTGTCTTGCAGCCGTGGGTCGTCGAGCCGATAGGCTTCGGCCCCCTTGCCGTTCGCCTCCAGCGAGCCGTCGGGGCGCTGGCGCATCAGCTCCGCGGCCGGCATGGCCAGCGTGGAAGCGGTGCGCACCCGATGCGCGAGCGGGAAATAGAAGTGATGGCCAGCGTAGTAAGGCAGGGCCTGCACGCCGGCATTGCGCGTGCGTAACGTGGCCTCAAGGCCGTCGCCAAGCAGGCGGTAGGTGACTTCAAACAGGAAATCGAAGGGGTAGGCCGCGCGCGTTGCGTCGGACGCTTGCAGCGTCATGGTCAGGCTGCGTCCCGGCTCGTGGTGCGTGACGTCGAAGGGTAGGTCGCGCGCGAAGCCGTGGGCCGGCATTGCCCGCACCGTGCCGCCGGCGTCCTTCCATGCGCCGGGTACGCCGTCGACGAAGTGCCTGGCAATAAAGGGGAACAGGAGCGGGTTGCCGCCGCGCACGCGGGCCAGTTGGGACCAGTTGGCGGCTTCCGGCCAGTAAAGGATATCTTCGCCCCGATGCACCCAGCGCACCAGGCGGGCGCCGAACTGCGGCGCGAGCAGCAGGAAACTGGTGTCGTCGCCGACCCGGATCAGTTCCTGGCCTTGGAAATGCATAGAATTAAGAGGAGGCATGCAGGCTGCGGCGGGAGTGGGCATCGCTGCATGATAGCCGCCAACGTGCCGTGCCGCGGCACCGGCGCGGTGCCGGGCTGCGCCCCTGAGGGGTGCAGGCCCATTGGGAGACGCGTCAGGCGTGTGCCTTTTGCAGCGATCGGTGCGCCACATTTGGACCGGTTCTTGCCGCTTTTGGCGCTGCCCTGGGCAGGCAGGCCGCTGGCGTGAATGTTGCGTCGCAGCGCAGAGCGTTTCCCCTAGCGAAAGGAGCTTGTCATGGCCGAGTCCCTCAGCAAGTCCACCGCGTCCGCCGGCGATGCCGCCACGGATGCCTCTCCCACGAAGTTCTCCCACGTGCGCCCGCAAGACACTGCCTTCGTTGACCAGGGTTTGCGCGATTTCTTCCTGTATCGCGACCTGGGCATCGCCGAGGCCACCGGCGGCAAGCTGCTGGTGCAGCTGGTCAAGGCCAACCAGCCGCCCGAGCAAGGCACCGGCTGGCACCGGCACGAGGCGCAGTTCCATGTGGTGCTGATGCTCAAGGGCTGGGCGCGCTTCATGTATGAGGACAAGGAGACGCTGGTGGCGACCGGAGATTGCGTGCACCAGCGCCCCGGCATCACGCATTTCCTGTTCGACTACTCGCCGGACATGGAGTACCTGGAAATCGTGGGACCAGCGGATTTTGGCACCGTCGGCGTCGAGGGCCCATGCGCGGTGCCGGCGGTGACGCCGTGGCCGGCGGACCGCGACGCCGCTTAAGCCGCAAGGCCGCACCGCGCCCCTCGCGCGTTCAATCTCACGCGTTCATATGGACGGCGTTGCGCACTAGCGGATAAACCTGCGAATCCCAGCGCTTGCCGTTGAACACGCCGTAGTGACCGACGCCGGTTTGCACGTGGTGCATGCGCATATACGGCCGCAGGCTGCCGCACAGTTCCTGCGCTGCCATGGTTTGTCCGATGGCGCAGATATCGTCGCGCTCACCCTCCACGGTGAGTAGCGCCGTGCGATGGATCGCGTGCGGGTTCACGCGGCGGCCGCCGACATCCAGCAGGCCCTGTGCCAGCAGGAACTCCTGGAACACCATGCTCACGGTCTCGAGATAGAACTCGGCGGTCAGGTCCATGGTGGCGAAGTATTCCTCGTAGAACACCTGGATCGCATCCGCGCGATCATGCTGGCCGCTGGCGCGCAGGTCATAGAGGTCACGGAAAGCCTGCTGATGGCGCTCGCTGTTCATGCTCATGAAGGCGATCAGCTGCATGAAGCCGGGATAGACACGGCGCATCGCGCCGGCAAAGCGCAATGGTACATAGCTGGTGAGCGAGCGCTCGAACCATTCGATGGGCTGGCTCGTGGCAAGTTCGTTGACCTTGGTCGGGTTGATACGCGCGTCGATGGGTCCAGCCATCAGGATCAGGCTCGGCGGCTGCGCCGGATCGTTATCCTCCGCCATCAACGCCACGGCGCCAGCGCGGCCACAGTGGGCTGGCATACCGCCATCAGGT
>NZ_AHJE01000071.1 GCF_000243095.1 Cupriavidus basilensis OR16
GGCCTCGCTTGCCACGTCAACTGGTAGTTCGCGCTGTCGACCGGCTCGACATGCGCCCGCTCCAGCATCCGCACCAGTCCCCAGCGGCCGCCGAACTCGTAGTGCTTGCTGGTGCCCGCCGTCTCGGTCTGCCACTGCAGCCGGGTACCCGGGTCCTGCAGGTTGCTGGCCGGCCAGGTCATCGCCTGCCAGGTCTCGCGCTGGTTGTAGTAATGCAGCTTTTGCCCGTCCAGCGTTAGCACCGTGTCGGTCAGGCCCGGGGTCGGGATCGGCTTGAACTCGAAGCGGTACCGGGGCTCGCCCTGCGCCAGCAGGTGCGCGGCAATGCGCTGCAAGGCGTTGATCGCATTGAGGAAGGCGGGATCGAAGGCCTGTGCCTGCCCGCCGCTGGCTGCCGGCAGCCACTGATCGCCCTGCAGTTCAAGCACGCCCGCCAGCTGCGTGCCGAGGAACGCGCCGATCAGGCCGCTTTGCGGGCGCAGGAAGCGCGCCAGTTCGGGCAACGACGCATCGTTGGCGCTGTCGGCAAACGGATAGCGTCCGGCGAACGAGCGGCCCCACGTCATCGCGATGCTTTGCCGCCAGGCCTCGTTGAGGCTCGCCTGCGCCGGTTGCAGCACCGTCTGCGTCGCCTGCACGATGGGCCGCACGAACAGCGCCTCGCCCATGCCCGCCCACTGGCTGCCGAGGCTGGCCGCCATCAGCTGGGCATAGGCCTGGGTGTCGGCGAGTTCCGAGCCCTTGCCCTGGAACAGCGCCTGCGCCATTTGCCGGGCCTGCGCATCGGCATCGGCGCTGTTGCTGACCTGCTGCAGGCGCAAGCGCAGTGCCGTGGCGCGGTCAAGGAACCGCTGCAGGCTCAGATCACCATTGGCGCCCGGGTTGGCACCGGCGGCCTGGCCCTGCGCCACCAGCCGCAGCACCGGGCCAAAGGCCGCACCGAGCGGCCCCGCGGCGTCCGGCTTCGCCACCTCGGGTGCGGTCTCCTTCTTGCCCAGCAGGTCCTGCGCCTTGGCCACCAGCGTATCGGACAGCGTGTCCTTGCGCGCGCCGGCGCCGCCCTGGTATTCGAGCGACTTCATCAGCGCGATCACCGGCGACTGGCGCGCGTCGCGCCATCAGCTTGAGTTGATCGATCGCCGCCGGCAAGGTCGGCGCCGGTTCCCATTGCAGGCTGTTCATGAAGCCCTGCCAGCGCTCCGCATAGTCGGCGAAGTACTGCTCGGTGAGAGCCGCCTGCAGGGCTTCGGCCGAGCGGCCTGCCGTTTGCTGTGCTTGTTGCGCTTGTTGCGGCTTGCCGTCGGTCAGCACCCAGTCATTGGCGATTTCCGTGCGCTTGGCCGCCTGCTCGATCGCGGGAGCCACATAGCCCTCATAGGCCTGGCGGGTAAAGATACCGGGCACGACGGCGGCGGAGCGGAACAGCCCCCGGGTATCGGTGCCGGCGGTCAGCGCCGCCAGGGTCTGGTCCGGATACTTGCTGCCCCCGTTCTCCCCAAAGGCTTGGATCACGCCCCGGTAGACGGTGTCCTCGGCGTTGCGGGACCAGCGCAGCACCTCGGCGAGGCGCGCCAGGACAATGCTGTAGGGGTGAGTGACACGGCGCTGTGACGACAGGTCTGCCGTGCCGTCGGTGGTCAGGACCACAGCGTCCACCGGACGGCGGCGGCGCAGCTTGTAGAGTTGCCTCAGCCAGTCCGTATCCGGCTGGCCATTCTGCCCGGACTTGTTCCACAGCAGCACCGTATCGGGGGTGATCAGCCAACCTTGTTCGACCAGTTCGGGTAACAGTCGAGCGATGGCAGCATCGTCGCCGGTGAGCAGCAGCCAGGGCTGGCGGTAGCGCCAGCCCCAACCATGATGTGCGTGCAGCGCATCGCGTATTGTGGCCAGTTGCTCGGGACGCACCGCCAACTCGGCGCCGCCCGCCGTCGCAGCCCCGCCCGGCTTGCTGGCATCGTAGTTGGCCACCCACAGCCTGGCGCGCAGCAACTGAATCTTCAGCGCCAACCATTCGTAGTACCGGGCCAGCAGCAGCGACACAATGCACCCGATCGACAAGGCGATTTCGAAGAGCTTGACCTGCTGGAGCGACAGCCCCTGGCCCGGCCCCTCGAACCAAACCGCGAGGCCGACTGCGACAAAGAGGATCAGTATCGCGATACAGAGATAGCGTGCCACCGGCTGTGGCTGATATTCATTCATGATGATTTGCGGCACACGAGGGCGATGCACTGATCGCCTTCCTGGGTGAGGACGAGTTGCGATTGGGCGGACAGCGCGGCATTCTCGGCAGCGAGGACAGTCGCGAGCCATGCGCCTGCACTGCCACAGTTACCGATGGTCTTCGCTAGATTCACCCATCTGACGGCATTGCCCAAGGGCGATGATGACTTCAGCTGCGTGACCACTTCATCGGAAAGGGCGTGTTCCCAAACTGCACCAATGCTCTCGGCGCTGGTTCGCCCCCAACGCATTGCCCATGCCACGGCGTCCGAGGTGAACGGTGCGCTGTCCTTGGCAGGACGGTGCAAGTGCAGCGCGGCACCAAGACCTCGTTCGCGGGCATGCGATCTGCCCAGGCATCGACATCAAACAGCGACAGATGATCCATATCGGCTGTAGCGGCGACGGACAGATTCGGGAGGTGCGCCAGAATCTTGGCTTCAAGTCGTGCGCTGATCTCATCCGCTTCCACGGATGACGCAGAAACGAGACGTACACGTAGCCGGGTCTGCACCGGCAAGGACGCCAGACTCGCAATGACGGGGCGGAGCAGGCGGTCAAGCAGCCAGTCAGTGACGACTCTATGCCTGGAGTGTTCCGAGAGTTCATTGCCAGGGTAGAACGGCTTTTCGGGTATCGCGATCCAGCGGGCTATCACGTCCGTTTCCGGGTATGCCGCACTTGGCCGGGCAGTCACTTGCACGCGCCCGCTTGCAACGCCGTCAACTCCGTTCTCCGCATCGTCGGCGGAAAAGCACCACGCATGGGCCAGAATCGCAAGTGGCTTGCTGGCGTGCACATGGCAGTCCCGTTCCTCGGCGTCGCTCGCCCGGTTGACAGCCATGGCGTCGCTGCGCCGCGCATACGCGCTGGCCATGGTGACGCTCCACAGAAAGGCCCAGGCAGCGACGGGATAGCCGATGACGCAGAGCCAGAACCAGAAGGTGTTTGTCGGCTTTGTCGCTGGCCAGAGGTAGAGGACCAACCCGGCGCCCCCACCCACGATGGCGACGAACAGGAACGTCCACCAAGCGACCGACGGGCGCGGCAGGTCTGGCACCGTGGCTCTGGGCGGTACCCGCTGAAAATCGATGGCCATTTATCGGACCGTCGCGCCGCGCCAGCGAGCAATGAGAAGACTGCCGCACTGGGTGCGGTCCCCGTCGCGCGCAAGCGGCACGCCTGCGTCCGTCATGCCATGCCCGCCTTCCACGATCTTGTTGTCGCCGTGAATCGGACACGACACGATATCGCCGATCCGCGCGGCACGTTTCCCCCGGACCCGAATGCGATCCGATCCCGACAGGATCTTGCCGCCGTGACTCGTATCGTCGTCTTCGTAAGCTAATTCTTTCATAAGTTTAAAAAATTCCAAAAAATTAATTAATTTATTCTTATTAAGAACCACCGAAGTCAAACGCTCCTTTTCGCCTAAATCGACGCATTGCGCACCATTCACCTCATCTGCCGAAGGAAATTCTTGACGTCGCGGGCAGTTTTCAGGCGAAAAGTAGATGGCCGGTGCTCAACATAGCCATCGATCCCTGTCATCTCGCTATTTTCAATGATATTTTTATTCTCCGCAAAATAACCGTTTGAGCCCCTCTCGTACTATCTTTCGCATTAGAAATAGATAAAAATAGAGAAACTTTCATAATCGCAATATATTTCAATGTTATATTGAACTTTATCCATGGAGACTGAGATCCATAAGAATCTGTCCACCGCATCTTTCTCCGTCGTCTTCGCATGTTTGATATCGCAACTCAGTTATCTATGCCGTCTATCGGCGCAACTGTTTTGATACCCCTAAGTGCTCGAGGGCTAATCGGCTGATAAGTTACAGGATCGCAGGTTCGGTTCGAAATCAACTTCCGATCCCGCTTTATATAAAGCCCACTTGGAGAACCTTGATACAATACATAATGATACCGTCCTGAACTAAATTTCAAATGCGTATACACAACATTCCCTTCCGATATATCGCTTATGGAAAACCATCTCCGAGGCGGATACGGTTTTTTTGGAAATTCAAGCTCAATTTCACCAATTCTGCCAAATCTATATTGAACGTATCCATTATCTGGAGATGTGTTTCCCGACGCGCAGATGGAGATCACTTTTCCATCAGTTTCTGTGCAGCAGCTTCTCCTTGATCTGCCTTTTCCGGTAGATTTCTGTCGACCCAGAAATAAGCAGCGGATCTTGCAGCGTACTTAGGTTGAACGAGTAGATCTGGATTTGTTTCAAAGTCAATAATCTCATGAGGCCATTCATTTTGTAGAGCCGCATGCCATCTGGCGAAAGCTCTGTAGTTGGCCCGCCCGGTAAGCTGCTTGAGGCCTCGCCCTCGGTATCGCCAACCATCCCCGCTAACGTAGGTTCCGTTACCCAATTCAGCACGTCCGCCATATGCGCCGTTAGCGATGGCTTCAAAGTCAGCTTGATTCATACTTGTGCCATCCGCCTTGATTGGCCTTACGTGATGGTAGCCGTGCGCGTTCGCCTGATCGGGATGATGATGGAAATATGAAAACGTTGCTATTAACGAACTGGCTTTCCAGATAAAGCCCTCTTCGCGGGTAAGCGAGGAGCCTGTTTCCTGCATCACTTGAGCAAAAAAATGTGTTCGTCTAAGTGGTGTGTCGAGTTTGTAGGCTTGAAGATGAGCATTGAGTTCATCCGCTACCTCTTGGAGTGCGTCGCGGTTTGCGTGGGGAAACAGCCTCTGCATCATGGGCAGGGTAAACTGAAATCTTCCTTTACCGAAATTGCCTACCAATCCAATCGGATGAATATGAAAGACCTGCGGAGCCGGAAGGGCGGGGAAATCTTCCTTCACAGCATCCCACCAGGCCAACGCCTGGATACGCTTGCGCTCAGCCTCACGAGCCTCATCCGGCCCGGCCTTTTTCTCGATCTCCGTAATGAGTTGCGTCCACTTGTCCGGATTCGCCCACTCGCTCTCATGCTTGACAATGAGCCGCGATGCCCGCATTGCTGCCCACGCGTCCTGGGAGGCGACGCAAAGGTCATTCGCCGCCTGGCTGCCGTCGCCGGTCGCATATAGCTGCCGACAAACGGCTTGCATCAACGGACTGATTTTGTCGATGGCGCCGGTGTTCGGAACGTCTGCGCCGGTCGAGTAGTCGATGTACGCCTGCGTCGAAGCAAAGATGGTGTGGGTGGAATCGTGCGGGTCATGCAGGACCTCGAAGTCCACCCACCTCTGCGCGAACTCGCGCGAGATCCGTCCACCCGCGAAATTTTGCTCGCGCACCCAGCCGGTGATGGCTTGGCGACGTACGTCCGCGCTGTCAACTTTCCACCAGCGCATCTTCTCGCCGTCACTGCCCTCACTGGTCTCGGTGTAAGGCTTCTCGGTATGCTGGCCGAGTTCCGCCAGGGTGTACGCCTGGACAACATCGGTCAGAGGAGCGTCCTGGCCTTGCTGGTTCGGGTTCTCGTAGAGCGTCGTCCGCCGGTCGATCCGTAGAATCGTGGGGTCGGCTGGCAGCGCCAATTGCTCCCACGCTTTCGGCTTGGCGCCGTTCTCGGTCACCCATGCGCGGCTCGTC
Organism: Cupriavidus basilensis OR16; assembly: GCF_000243095.1. Lineage (GTDB taxonomy): Bacteria > Pseudomonadota > Gammaproteobacteria > Burkholderiales > Burkholderiaceae > Cupriavidus > Cupriavidus basilensis_D. The sequence goes on from NZ_AHJE01000071.1 coordinate 5,805, forward strand.
TCGATGAACGACTGGATGCTGTCGTCGCAGAACATCTCGAGGTGGACCATGCGGGCGGAGACACGTTCGCTGAGCGAATCGAACCGTCCGATGTGGCCGATGAGATCGCCCGCGTTGATTGGCACCGGCTTGAGTGGTGCGACCACGCGATCCAGCGAGGTATCAGGCATGACAGTCTCGACGACGTAAGCCCCGTTCTCCTTGCCGAGATAGATCCACCGCTTCTCTGCAGCCTCCGGCGCGACATACCCGCCTACTTTCGGCGGGACCAGCGCCGACACATGCACGGCTTCGATCTGGCCCCAGTTGCCCTCCCGCTTCAGAAGACTGAACTGCGCCCCACGAGGCAGAATGCCGAGGATCGTTCCGCCTGGCTTGGAGGTGCGGACGCGCAATCCGGTTTGCTCGGCAGGAGCGCCCACCCCACTCGCACTGGCATCGGGCTTGTCGCTGGCGGCTTCCGTGACCCGGAGCCACGTTGTCCAGTACGAAGGCCGTGGCAATGCCTTGTCCGCTTCGTAACTGGCGAAGTCCTGCAGGTGCATGTACAAGCTGAAGAAGGGCAGCGTGTTGTCCTTCGGAAACTCCATCACGTGGCGCACCAGCGCGAAGCCCGTGCTGGAGTAGGCGCTGAATGCTGGCTTGTCACCCTGCGCCGGGATTTCGCTGAACAGGTAGGTCCGGTTGACGCGCCAGGCAACCACCTCTCCGTCGGCCATGCAGCGCACGCCATGCTTGAGGTCGAGTGACTGACCGGCGCCTGCGTCAGTGATGTGGATGCCGCCGTGCCACAGTCCTTTCCGGCTGACGGCGTATGCGCCACCAGGCTCTTTGCGCAGCAGCCGGTGAAATTCGTGCTGGTCCGCAAAGTCGGCCGACGGTTTGCCGGGGACTTCGGAAGCCTTGCGGAACGGGTATGCAAAGTTCAGCTTCTTCACCGGCGTCTTGGCCGGCTGCTGCGGTGTCGTCGTTGCCATGGCCTACTTATTCAGAGAACCCGAACTTCATGTTGTGCTTCACGTCTTGCAGCGGGGCGGTCTCCCAAGCGGGAAAGACAAAGCTGCCGCCAGCAGGGTCATCGGTACGCAAGTTGCCCCTGACGTTGACGTCCCCGATGGGGCTGGCGAGTTCGATCTTCCCGTTTGCAATCCGGATGTATGCGCCCGCGCCATCGCCGAGCGTGATGCCCTTCGTGGCGGTGATCATGACCTCGCCAGTCGAGGAGCTGACAACAACATTCTTGAAGGCCATCAGCTCCAGTGCATCGCCTTGGGCTTGTATTTGCACCTTGCCCTTTGCCGCGAAGATCCGGATACCCAGCTTCGCCGCAAACAAGGAGATGGCCTCGCCGGCTGCGGCGGTGATGCGCTTCATTACCCCGATGTCCAGGCCGCCGCCAGCTGTCATGAAGATTTGCTTGCCTGCGGCGATCTGCATGTCTCGACCACTGGCAATGCCGATGCCTTTCGGGGCGCTGGCGAGAATCGCAGGCGCCTTGAGCTGCGTAAGGGTCTGCTCGATCAAGGCGCGCTGCTGGTCGATCTCCGCAAGCCACGCTTTAGCGGCATTTGCGGAATCGTTGAGGCTGCGCATCATGTCCATGGCTTGCCGCAGCGTATCTTCGGCATCTGACATGGCAAGCTGCTCTCCGCTTGCCTTCGGCTGGTCATCCGCCGAAATGAACAGCCCCTTGCCGCCGCGGATCGCTCCCCAACTAGAGGTGCGCAGCTCAAATCCCTCGCCGCGCTTCTTGCGTTCGCCGTTGACCATATGCCCCAGCGTCAACTGGCTTTTGCCCGAATGCTCGGTGGAAAGCTGTACGTGCTCCTCGTCCTCCCAGTCTTCCAGCTCGAGCGTGTTGCCGCTCTGCGTGTGGATGACATTGCGCGACAGCAACCGGTCCTGGCTGGTAATCAGGTCGACGTGCTGGCTGTTGTGGTGCAAGTGCGCGATATAGGGCTTGTTCGGGTTGCCGTCGCGGAATGCGATGGCGGCCTCGGTGCCGTCGAGCACGGGGAAGTGGAAGCCCGTCTGCAGCGCGCCGGCGAACGCCTTGGCGAGGCGCAACGGCACGCTCTCGCTGCCCTTTGGCCATGCATCGAAGTCTAGATCGAAGCGGACCGTGTAGTGGCCCACCTGGGTCAGGTAGGCGTACTTGTACTGGCCCGGCGAGGTCACGCGGGCGCTCAGCGTGCCGTGTATCTTGGGCCATTTGTCTTCGGCGAGCGGCAGCCGGAAGCGCCGGTCGGACGGGATCGCCTTGTAGGTGTTGCGGTAGGCCTGGTCGCGCGCGCCGCTGTGGCGTACCTCGATGATCACCTGCCCGTTGGGCGCATCCGGCAGGACGCGGTCCATGCGCAGGATGCGCGCCGGGCGTGCGTCCAGCACATTGCTCTCACCCTCGTAGACCACCTGCCAGGCGATTGCTGCCTCGTGGCGCAACTGGGCCTCCCATTTGGCGCCGTCCTTGTCCAGGTGATGGCTCCCAAAGACGTAGGACTGGCCGTAGGTCGTCTTGTCCTTGCGGGCGATGTTCGCCTCGGCCTGGATACGCTCCCAGGACTGGTCGGGGTTGTAGTCCGCGACGCGGACCGATTCCGGCACCGTCTGCGCATGGGTCTTGATATCGGTCACGGCCTCGGCGCCGGACTCCAGCCCTGCCGTTTCGCGGTAAAGCACCCGCAATTCCGGCAGGTAAATGTAGTGGTCAATGTCGTCGCCAAACACCACCATCTCGCCGAACTTGCCCGGGATGAAGTAGCTGTAGAGCCCTTCCTGCTCCATCAGCAGCCGGATGTAGGCCCAGTCGGACATCTGGTACTGGAGGCGGAACTTGTGCTGCGGATACTCGCGGCGCGTCTTGAAGACAAACTGGTGGCCTTTCAGGTCATGCCGGCGCAGGATCGCCTCGATGATCTGCGGGCCAGTCTTGTTCTGGTAGACGCGGCTCGCGCGCGTGAGTTGCAGCCGCGCGACGAGCGGCTCGACCACGATCTCGTAGCTGCTGAAGTCGTGGGTCTGCTTGGTCTGGCTAAAGCGCGTGATGCAGCCTGCAAACTTGCGCGGCTCCGTGCCATCGGCAGGATCGATCAGGAACGTCGCATCCTTGCCGAGATAGTCGGCGCGCTCAAGCGGCAAGGGGTGCGTCAGCTGGATGGTGACGGTGTACGGCTCGCCCATCCGCTCCACCGCTTCGAATGACACCACCGACAGGGCGGCGGCGCTGGCCGCGGCAGGCACCTCGAGGAAGTACGCCTGGCGCCCGGTCAATTCCTTGAGCAGCGCAGTGCCGTATGCCCGCAGTTGTGCAACCGGATCCGTCATGGTTTTCGCTCCGTTGTCAGCGTGATCGACCTTGACGCAGAACTCTAAACGGCTTTTCAGGTGACAGAAATACCTTTTTGACACTTTAAAAATATTTCGCACTTTTTTGGCAAATTCGTACTGGTCCTATATATCTCGCGTAGACCTCCATGCTACTAATTACGGCGGATTGCCTTACTGATCGTTGTCGCAAGAATTGGAAAACGTTTAAATCAGAGATAAGAAAAGGAACAAGCGATGGCTGAGAGTTTCCAGAACGAAGTGCCCAAGGCACGGGTCAATATCAAGCTCGATTTGCATACCGGTGGCGCGCAGAAGAAGGTCGAATTGCCGCTCAAGCTGCTGGTGATGGGGGACTACAGCAGCGGTCAGGACACGCGGGCACTTGCCGAGCGTGAGAAGGTGTCCATCAACAAGAACAACTTCAATTCTGTTCTCGCCGACTTCAACCCGAAGGCAAGGATCGCCGTCGAGAACACCCTGATCGGCGACGGCACCGAGCTGCCGGTGGATCTGGACTTCCGCTCGATGGACGACTTCAAGCCGGAAGTCGTCGCCGGGAAGGTGCCTGAATTGCGCGCGCTGATGGCGGCCCGCAATCTGCTGCGCGACTTGAAGTCGAACCTGCTCGACAACGCGATGTTCCGCCGCGAACTGGAAAAAATCCTCAAGGACCCGGCCTTGTCCGAGCGCCTGCGTGCCGATCTGCAGAAGATCGGGGAGGCCGCGCCGGCTTCCCCGTCCGTCCAATAAGCGCCGTTCCACGAGGAGTGAACCCCATGACGAAGCATGAGATCGCCGCACGCGGCAATAGCGAAGCAGATACCGTTGTCCTGGACTCGCCGGGCAAGAGCGTCTACGAATCCCTGTGCGAGAAGATCAACCTGACGCCGGTCAGGACCACGCGCCCGGTGGAGTCCTTCCAGAGCGCCGATGCGCTCTCCGAATCGTCGCTGGATGAACGCGTCGCCCAGGCGATGAGCGTGTTCCTGAAGATGATCCAGGACTCGTCGCAGCAGGTGGACCGCCTTGACAAGAGCCTGCTCGATTTCCATATCGAGCACCTCGATCAGCAAATCAGCCGCCAGCTGGACGCGATCATGCACAACGAGACGTTCCAGCAGATCGAATCGGCCTGGCGCGGCCTCAAGTTCCTCGTCGATCGGACCGACTTCCGCAAGAACGTCAAGATCGAAGTGCTGGACGTCTCGAAAGATGCGTTGCGCCAGGATTTCGAGGACACCCCCGAGGTCATCCAGAGCGGCCTGTACCTGCACACCTACATCCAGGAGTACGACACGCCGGGTGGCGAGCCGATTGGCTCGATCATCTCGAACTACGCGTTCGACCGCGGCCCGCAGGATATCGCGCTACTGCGCAATATCTCCAAGGTATCCGCCGCGGCGCACATGCCATTCATCGGTTCCGTCTCGCCGGCTTTCTTCGGCAAGGAATCCATGGAGGAGGTAGCCAGCATCCGCGATATCGGCAACTACTTCGATCGCGCCGAGTACTTGAAGTGGAAGAGCTTCCGCGAGTCGGACGATGCGCGCTATATCGGCCTGACGCTGCCGAACTTCCTGGCGCGGCTGCCTTATGGGCCCGAAACCGTGCCGGTGCGCGCCTTCAACTACACCGAGGCGGTCAAGGGCCCGGATCACACCCGCTACCTGTGGGCCAACGCCTCGTTCGCGTTCGCCACGAACATGGTGCAGAGCTTCATCAAGAACGGCTGGTGCGTGCAGATTCGTGGCCCGCAGGCCGGCGGCCTGGTCGAGGACCTGCCGATCCACCTGTATGACCTGGGCACGGGCAACCAGGCCAAGATCCCGACCGAGGTGCTGATTCCGGAAACGCGCGAGTTCGAGTTCGCCAATCTGGGCTTCATCCCGCTGTCCTATTACAAGAACCATGACTTCGCATGCTTCTTCTCCGCCCACTCCGCCCAGAAGCCGACGCTCTACGACACCAAGGAAGCCACCGCCAACAGCCGCATCAATGCGCGCCTGCCGTATATCTTCCTGCTCTCGCGTATTGCCCACTACCTGAAGCTGATTCAGCGCGAGAACATCGGTACCACCAAGGACCGCCGCCTGCTGGAACTGGAGCTGAACACCTGGGTCAAGACGCTCGTGACCGAGATGACCGATCCGGGCGATGAGCTGCAGGCCTCCCATCCGCTGCGGGAGGCCAAGGTGGTCGTCGAGGATATCGAGGACAACCCGGGTTTCTTCCGCATCAAGCTTTTCATCGTGCCCCACTTCCAGATTGAAGGCATGGACATCAATTTGTCGCTTGTTTCGCAGATGCCGAAAGCGAAGAACTGACCAGCAACCGTCAGTCTCGACGTGGCGCTCCCATGCGGATAGGGCCTTTCCACGTACCAGCCGATCACGATGAAGATAACAAGACCGCTGTGGGCGCAGGGAATTTTCATGACCCCGCAGCATTTCCAGCAACAGGCGCAATGGGACCGATATGCCGACGAGCACGTCGCGCGCCTTGCCAGTCCCGATCCGTGGGGCACAGTGCGGGTTGCCCTTGACCAGCAGGCCCTGTCCATTCACCGTCTGGTGGTCAGTACGCTGGCGCTCAGGCTGCCGGACGGAACGGTGATCGATACCGAGACGGCGGACCGCACGCCAGCCGCACGCAATCTGGCCGACGTGCCGGCGCACATCGACGCGGTGGTCGTGGGGATCGGTCTGCCGCTGATCGATGCGCAAGGCGGCAACTGCATCGAAGCCGGGGAACGGCCCGCCCGGCCGCGCCGCTTCGTGCGCGAATATCTGGAAGTCGCCGACCTGCATGGGGAAGGCAAGGAAGAGATCAGCGTTGAGCGGCATGCGCTGGCGCTGCTGTTCGATTACGAATCGCACGATGACTATGTGAGCTGCGCGGTCGCTCGGCTAGTGCGGACGCCCCAGGGGCGCTTCGAGGCCGATCCGGCCTTTGTGCCGCCTTGCCTTTTCCTGTCGGCAAGTGAGCGGCTCACCGGCCGCATGATGCGGCTCTCCGAAATACTCAGCGCCAAGAGCGCGAGCCTGTCGGTGCGCCGCCGCGAACGATCCGACCAGATCGCCGATTACGCGGTTGCCGATGTGGCGTTGTTCTGGCTGCTGCACAGCGTCAACAGTACGTGGCCGGAACTGGCTCGCCTGTGCGCCGTGCCGCAGCAGCATCCCGAGCGGCTCTACGGCGTCCTTGCCCGTCTGGCCGGATCACTGCTGACGTTTTCCACCACGGAGACCCTGCAGGCCATCCCGCCTTACGACCACCTCGCGCCGGAGCCCGTGTTCGAGGAACTGGAATCGCTGATTCGTACCTTGCTCGACACGGTGATCCCGTCACGGGTGGTACCTGTTGCGCTGGAGCGCCTGCGGCCCACCGTCTGGGTCGGCAAGATCCTCGACGAGCGCCTGGTCGAAGGCGCCGAATACTACCTGTCCGTCCAGGCGGGACTCCCCGCCCACGCGCTGCTCGAACAGTTGCCACGCCTGTGCAAGGCGGGCGCGCCGGACGAGGTGGAGCAGATCGTCAACTCCGCGCTGACCGGCATCCCGCTGCGCGCCATGTCGCGCGTGCCTGCAGCCATCCCCGTGCGCATCGAGAACCAGTATTTTGCGCTGGATGGCGCGCACCCGGCGTTCAGGCGCATGCTGGCCGCGCGCGCCTGCCAGTTCTACGTTCCTGCGTCGCTGCCGGACGTATCACTTGAACTCTACGCAGTTTTGCCGGCATGACGAACTCCATCTTGATTCTGCCGCTCGCCTTGCGCGACACGGCCTTGACCGTCACCACGCTCGCCGATGACGATCAGCCTACGCGCTTCGAAGCATTCCGCGCGAAATGCGTCGAGCAGGTTTCCCGCTTGCGCGAGGAATTCCTGGAGGCCGGCCAGCCGGCCGATGTCGTCGAGGACGCCATCTATGCCCAATGCGCTTTGCTGGACGAAGTCGCACTGGGCAGGCTGCCCGGCGAAGATCGCGGCGCGTGGGAACGCGAGCCCCTGCAGGTTCGGGAGTTCCAGAGTCACGATGCCGGGGAAGCGCTTATCGCTCGCATCGAGCGGCGCCTGGGTGAGGCGCGGCCAGTGCTGCCGCTGCTCGCTGTTTTCCACGTGGTATTGGGGCTGGGTTTCCAGGGCAGGTTCGCGCTGGACGGCGCCGCCGCACGTATCGCGCTGATGCACGCTATCGATGAACGCCTGGATCGGGCCGGAGGGCTTAAGTCGGACGGCCCGGTGCTGGTGACAGACGGCAACGCGCGCCGATGGCGCGGTCATTTGACGCCGCTCGCCTGGGTGGTGAGCGCCTGTGCCGTCACTGGCCTCGTCTACCTCGCGCTGGACCGGTGGCTGGTCACCGCGATCGCCCGGCTCGTCGGCTGAAAGGGTGTTCGTGACCGGCTACCCCTACCGCACACTCGTCGGCTGGATCGCGGCGCTCGCGCTGGCCTGGCTGGCGTTCAGTTCGCCATGGCCGGCGGCATGGAGCCTCCTGCTCGCTGCCTTCACGATCGGGCTGGCGCTTCTGGCGATCATTGCTGCCACGCGCCGGGTGCGCGCGCGGCAGCGCGCTTCGCAGCCGGTGCTGCAAGCCATCGATGCGTCGCTGGATGGGCTGCCCTGTGATATCCGGCGCAATACACCGCTGGTGATGGCCATTGGGGACACGTCGGGTGCTCTGCCGCTAGCATTTGGCGAGGATCTGGTCCGAACCACGGACGCAGCGATCTGGGTGCGCGTCGATGACCCGTCCCGGCTGGCACATGTGGCTGACGCCCTCAAGCGCTGGCGCGAAGGGCAGGGTCCGGATGCTGTCGCCTACCTGATCGGCGCCGACCAGGCTCGCGACGCGGCCGCGCTGAATGCCGGGCTTCGGCGCTGGCGCTCAGCGATCGGCGAGGCCGGCCGTGGGGTTGGCTACGGCCTGCCGGTCTGCATCGCGGTGTATGCGGAAGAAGTCGCCCGAAGCAACGGTGCCCCGGACGATTGTCCCTGGTTCGGCATCTCCGGTACCGGAGTGCTGCAAGGCGATAGACTGCCCGCCCTGATTGCCGCCCTGATTGCCGCACGCGTCCTGCAGCACGCACAGGCCGCGCTGCCGGCAGATCGCGAGGCCCGCATGCATCGCGCGGCACGGCTCGATGCCCTGGCGCGCTGGGCCTGCGGCGCCTTGCTCCCGGCGCTGCTCGATAGCCAGCGCGGCAGCCATCAGGTGCGTGTTGTAGCGTTCGGCGTGACCGCTACCGAGGGCATCCCCGCCGCGGATTCGTTGCATGCCCGCTTCATTGAGCAAGCGACCGGGCTTACCCGCATCGCCAGGGACGGCCGCCGTGCACGCTACCCGCTGCCGGATGCCCTGATCCGGGGCATCGCCCGGCAGCCCGTGCGGCGGGCGCTGCCGAGCGCCATTGCCCACGCCTTTGCCTGGCTCGCGCTGGCCTTCTGCGCCGCAGCCGCGGCCTCCGCCTGGCAGAACCGTGCCTTGGTGGCGCGCGTGGTGGGCGATATGGCGCGCTATCGCGCCATCGGACCGGAGCACGACGCGGCCCGTGTCGATGCACTGCAGGCCATCAAGCGCGATCGCGACGAACTTGATCAATACGAACGCGGTGGCATACCGCCGCGCCTTGGCCTGGGTTTCTATCGTGGCGCCGGACTGCTGGCGCCGCTCAATGCCCTGATCGCCGCGTATCGACCGCCGGCACCGCCGCCATCTACCATCGAGCTGGACAGCCTGTCGCTCTTCAGGAGCGGCAGCGCGGCGCTCAACCCCGGTTCGAATCGCGTGCTGATCGGCGCGCTGGAGATGATCAAGACGTACCCGGACAAGCGCGTGCTGGTGGCCGGACACACCGACACCGCAGGCAGCCCCGGCCGCAACCTCAAGCTCTCCGAGGCCCGCGCGGCGTCAGTGCGTGACTGGCTGGCCGATGCGGCCGGCTTGCCGCCGACCCAATTTGCGATTCAAGGCTATGGCGATACCCGTCCCAAAGCCGCCAACGACACCGAAGCGGGGCGTGCCGCCAACCGACGCGTGGAGATCACGCTCGTCCCCGATTGCCGCGACGGCGATCGTGACCATCGGGCAACTTCGGGCCATCCGGCCTGTTCATTCCAGTAGAAGGAGAAAGAAGAAAATGGCAATTCCCGCATACATGTGGATCAAGGACGATGGCGGCGCAGATATCAAGGGCTCGGTCACGGTCAGTGGCCGCGAGGGCAGCGTCGAGGTGGTCGCCTTCGATCACGCCGTCAGTATTCCGACGGATTCCAACACCGGCAAGCTGACTGGCACGCGCGTGCACAAGCCGGTCGTCTTTACCAAGGAAACCGATGCCTCGACGCCGTACCTGTACAAGGCCGTTACCAGCGGCCAGACGCTCAAGTCGGTGGAGATCAAGTGGTACAAGATCGACGACGCCGGCAAGGAGAAGGAGTACTTCAACACCAAGCTCGAAAACGTGAAGGTGGTCGGCGTCACGCCGAAGATGCTGGACATCAAGAACCCGGCCTTCGAGAAGCACAACCACCTCGAAGACATCGAACTGCGTTACGAAAAAATCACCTGGTCGTACAAGGACGGCAACATCATCCACGCCGACAGCTGGAACGAGCGCTCGTAATACGCGCGTGGCCGGCGTCCACCGCCGGCCTGCCATCTCGCGCGGACCCGGTACAGGGGCCGCGCGCTCCCTTCTTCACCCCGCGTCCCACTTCGTTCCCATGACCGCCCGCGACCTCTCCCCGTTTCTGCGTCGTCTCAACGACCATTGCGCCCGTGCCCTGACCGGCGCCGCCAGCCTGTGCGAAACACGTGCCCACCGGGACATCGAGGTCGAGCACTGGCTGATCAAGCTGCTGGAGCTGGGCGACGGCGATCTGCTGGCGATCTTGCGGCGCTATGAACTCGATGTGGACGGCATCTGGAACGGGCTGCTCGCCGCCATCGACCGGCTGCCGCATGACCTGCGGGGCAAGCCTGGCCTGTCACAACGCCTCGGCCAGTGGCTGGAGGCCGCATGGATGCGCGCATCGCTCGAAGCCGCGGCGCCCGGAGGATCCACGTCAATCCGCTCCGCGCACCTGCTGGCCGCGCTGGCCGAAACGCCACACCTGCTGCGGGCGCCCGGCGCCTGGCCGCTGTTGAGCGTATCGGCCATCCAGATAGAGCGGCTGATGCATGAACTCGACAACATCTCGACCGAGGCAGCCGCTCCCGACGCTGGCGAGCCGGCCAGACCGGCTCCCGGCCCGCTGTCGCCGGCGCCGGTCACTTCCACCCCGGCCAGGCCGATGCCCGGTCAGGCCGATACATCGGCGTTGGCCCGCTTCACGACCGACATCACCCGGAAGGCCCGGGACGGCAAGATCGATCCGGTATTCGGCCGCGACGTCGAGATTCGCCAGATGGTCGACATCCTGGCGCGGCGCCGCAAGAACAACCCGATCCTGGTTGGCGAACCTGGCGTGGGCAAAACGGCGCTGGTCGAAGGCCTTGCGCTCAAAATCGCGGAAGGGGATGTCCCTGTGGTCATACAGAACGTCAGCGTGCTGACACTGGACCTGGGCCTTCTGCAGGCCGGGGCCGGCGTCAAGGGGGAGTTCGAGCAACGCCTCAAGAACGTGATCGAGGCCGTGCAGCAATCGCCGACACCCGTGCTGCTTTTCATCGACGAGGCCCACACGTTGATCGGTGCGGGCAACACCGCAGGCGGTGCCGATGCCGCCAACCTGCTCAAGCCCGCCCTGGCGCGCGGCGAGCTGCGCACGATCGCGGCGACCACGTGGTCCGAATACAAGCAGTACTTCGAGCGCGACGCCGCGCTGGAGCGGCGCTTCCAGATGGTCAAGGTCGAAGAGCCCGACGACGACAGCGCCTGCCTGATGCTGCGCGGCCTGAAGGGGCGGTATGCGCGGCACCATGGCGTACACATCACCGATGCCGCCATCGCCGCCGCCGTGCGGCTTTCGCGGCGCTACCTGACCGGCCGCCAGTTGCCGGACAAGGCCGTCGACCTGCTCGATACCGCCGCGGCCCGCGTGCGCATGAGCCTGGAGGCCACGCCGGTCGCCATCTCTGCCGGCGAGGCGGAACGCGCGGCGCTGGAGGTCGAACGGACCGCCCTGCTGCAGGACCAGGGGACCACCGGCGCGGATGTCGGCAAACGACTGGCGGCCATCGGTGCCCGGCTGGATGCGCTCGCCATTGAGCTCGAACAGTTTGCGCGCGCCTTCGCTGAACAGAAGGGGGCCGCCGAGACACTGATTGCGTTGCGTGCCCAATGGCAAGCCGCCGCCGACGAGTCGGCGCGGCGGGATCTGGCGCCATCGATCCGGGCCGCCCGCGAGATGCTGGCCAGGCACGGTGGTCAGGCCGCGCTGATCCACGCGGAAGTGGATGAAACCGCCATTGCGCAGGTGATTGCCGACTGGACGGGGGTTCCGGTCAACAACCTGCTGTCCAGCGAGCTGGCCACGCTGCTGGAACTGGAAAGGCGTTTGGGGCACGTCGTGGTCGGCCAGGACGAGGCGCTCGCCGCGCTCAGCAAGAGCTTGCGGGCGGCCAAGGCAGGACTCAAATTCGAGGAAGCGCCGCTGGGCGTGTTCCTGCTGGTGGGGCCTTCGGGCGTTGGCAAGACTGAATCGGCACGCGCGTTGGCCGACCTGATGTTTGGCGGTGAGCGTTCACTGGTCACCATCAACCTGTCCGAATACCAGGAAGCCCACACCGTCTCGCAGCTGAAGGGTTCGCCGCCGGGGTATGTCGGCTACGGGGCAGGCGGCGTCTTGACCGAGGCGGTCCGTCAGCGGCCCTACAGCGTCATCCTGCTCGACGAGGTCGAGAAGGCGCATCGTGATGTACTGAATTTGTTCTACCAGGTCTTTGATCGCGGCTTCATGCGCGACGGCGAAGGCCGGGTGATCGACTTTCGCAATACCGTTATCCTGATGACCTCGAATCTGGGCAGCGAGCAGATTCTGGCGGCAACCGACGCCGCCGTCGCGGCCGGCGCCGAACTCGCCAACGGCATGCTGATGGAGGCGATCCGCCCGACGCTGGTCGACCACTTCCAGCCGGCCCTGCTGGCACGCTTCCAGACCATTGTCTATCGACCGTTGTCGGCCGACGCCATGGCATTGATCGTGCGGATGAAGCTCGGCAAGGTGGCTGACCGCATCGCGCGCCGCTTTGGCGTGCCACTGCGGTGCGACGACACGCTGGTGGCCGAACTGGTGCGGGCCTGCCTGCTGCCCGATTCGGGCGCCCGCAATATCGACAGCCTGCTCGATCAGCAGATCCTGCCGGTACTGTCGCGCGAGCTGCTGGCGCGCATGGCAGGCCAGCAGACGCTGTCATCGATTCGCCTGTCGTTCTCCGAGGACGACGGCATCGGCCTGGACTTCGAGGAGTTAGCAATGACAACCGGGGCCCGCGCGTGACACGGAGCGGGCCGGGCCTCTTTGAAGCGGTGACGGGCTACTTCGCGAACGGCGTGGCCGTCGACGATTTCGATGCGGCGACGCAGACGTTCCTGTCCGTGCGGGACAACATCCAGCGCATCCTCAATAGTCGGCGCGGCAGCCTGGCGCATCTGCCGGATTATGGGCTTGGCGATCTGTCCAGGATCTACCGGCATCTACCCGCTTCAACGCACACGCTCAAGCGCGAAATCGAATCGACGCTGCTGCGCTACGAGCCGAGGCTGAAATCCATCGGCATTGCGATCGAAGAGACCGAGCCGGGCATGTTGCTCAGCTTTACCATGAGTTGTCAACTGCATCGGGCCGGCCTGGTGCGATTCGGCACCCACTTCATGCCCGATGGACAGACGCGCCTCAAGCTGCTGAAAGCCGAACGTGACCGTGAGTGACCGGGCAACGACGGCCTGTCATGTGCCTGGATCGCTCGATCTGCTTGATTGCCGGGCGGTGAAGAAAATCCAGATGTCGGCTGGTCGACGAGGTGATCGGAATCTCGTCAATCATGGAGTCACTCTTGACTATCGGCCGAGGCGGGGACCACCGCGCCGCCGCCGCCGGGCAGCCAGGCTGCGGGCCCCCGCAATTCGAACGTTAGCCGGTCGTGCACCTCGCAACCACCTGGGGTGTCTTGAATCGTTCGTTCGTGCACCCAGCTGCGCATGCTCAGCATCCGCGACGTTTCCTTGAAGCGGTAGCCCGGTCCCACCTCCGCCAGCATGATGTCGTCGACCTCCACGGGTAACATGCCGAACGCCAGCAGCCAGCTGCGGCCGAGCCGCTCGCCAAGCGGCAGCTCGTCGATCGCCTTGCCGCGCATGGCGGGTGGCGCGGTCATGCGCAGCCAGGGAAACAATTCGTCGTTGATGCCCCCCGACGTGGTCGCGCGCTGCCATGCCTGGCTGGCGGGGATCGGCAGGGAGGAGGCAAGCTCGAACATCAACGGCATGGCGGTTTTCGGCTGGATGGTGAATGTGTTCGCCATGATAGCGAGCCAACGCCGCATGCGGTCCGATGCCTTCCCCAGCCTTGCCTGTCAGGTTGTCGCCGCACCCGCAGCGGATGGCACATGCCGAATCACGTTGAAGCCCTCGTCCGCTGACGGTGCCACAAAGTAAAGCGTGATGGCATCGAACTGCGCATCGGTGGTCTCGAACGGGTGCGTGCCGCTGGCATTGCGCGCGCGCAGGCGGGCCTTGCACAGGGCGTCCGGCGCATCGAGGTAGTGGAGTTGATGCGCTGCGCCCGCGTGCGTGAACATGGCCCGGGCCCAGCTTCGGGTGGCCGGCGTGTTGGCGGGGAAATCCAGCACGACCGACATGCCCGCCAGCAGCAGCGCTTCGATGTGGCTGGCCATGGCGTCGCGCAGTCTTCCGGCGCAGCGGGCATAGTCGGCCACCTCCCGGATCTCGCCGGGATACAGGCGGGACAGCCAGTTATCCTCGCTGATCAGCACCGTGGCCGGCTGGGCAGCTAGCTGCCTGGCCAGCGTCGATTTGCCGGAGCCGATCTTGCCGCAGACCATGTGGAGGATGGCTGTGGGGTGTACGGCGGAGCTGGCTGGCTGCATCTTTAATCTCCTTGGCGTTGAAGGCCTCAAGGAGACGGGCACAAAAAACCCGCCTCGTTGGGCGGGTTGCTTTGCGTGTTCAGGCCACGTGCGCTAACCCACCATCCCAGGGATGGTGCGAATAATCGACGGGGTTTGTACGCGGGTCATGAGGCATGAGATTAACGGATTACATGCTTGCCCGCAATCGCATTCGCGGACCGGCACGGAAACCGGCGATAATCTCGACCGGGCAATATGGGTGGACCCCGAGACGAACTACCGCACTGCACCGCCATCGCGCGTTTGCCTCGCCTTACCTCGCCACGCGGATCGGCCACTCCTCCCCAGCTTTCTTCCCGCACATGACAACGTCACCGCCAGCTATGCGCCGCTCCTTCCTGATCGCCGTTCCCGTCTTCCTGGCGCTTGCCGCCGCTAATGCCAGCGCGCTCGATGCCCCGCAGCTGCTCGCCAAGCTCACGCCAAGCATTTATGCCGTGCGGGCAACGGGCCTCAACAACGCGCCCCTCGCGTCGGGCTCCGCCGTGGTGATCGGCCCTGGGCAGCTGGTCACCGCTTGCCACGTGCTGGCTGGCGCGCGCGAGATTGCCGTGCGGCGCGACAACGTGAGCTATGACGCCACGCTGGAAGCGCCTGACGTGGATCGCGACCTGTGTTTGCTGCGCGTCGCGAACTTCAACGCGCCGGCCGTCAGTGTGTCGGCGGCGGCGGCGCCGTCGTTTGGGCAGAGGGTGCTTGCGGCAGCCAGCCCGGAGGCCA
This sequence comes from Cupriavidus basilensis OR16, assembly GCF_000243095.1. Taxonomy (GTDB): domain Bacteria; phylum Pseudomonadota; class Gammaproteobacteria; order Burkholderiales; family Burkholderiaceae; genus Cupriavidus; species Cupriavidus basilensis_D. The sequence goes on from NZ_AHJE01000071.1 coordinate 20,948, forward strand.
CGGGCGTGGTTGTGGTGGATGGCAGCGTGGCCGGATTGCGCGCGGGCCCGGACGGCAAGCTGGACCGCATCGAGGTCACGCTTGATCTCCCGGTGACGGCCAGCGGTGGCGGCCTGTTCGATGAGGCGGGCCGGCTCGTGGGCATCCTGTCGGCACGGCGCGCGCCCGGCGAAAGGCTCAAGGCGTTGCCCGCCGGCTGGATCGCGTCGATCAAGGAGCGCGGCGTGGCGGCCATGGCCAGCTATCGATCATCCGCGCCGGCGGCGCCCGCGGAGCCTGTGGTGGACGAGGCCGGCGCTGCCCCGGCTGGCGGCGCGTCGCCCCGCGTTGGCGAGACCTGGCGCTATGAGCTGGTCGACAAGATGACGCGCACGCGGCGCGATGTGGTCTACCGTGTCGACCGCATCGAGGGTGACCGGGTCACGTTCAACCAAGGCGCCCGCGTGGAGACCCTCGACGGCCGCGTCAACCGGATCGCCACGCCCAGCGGCGGCGATTTCGATGGCGCGTCGCCGCCGCGCGGCTGGGTGCCGGAAGACATCAAGCCGGGCGCCCGATGGAAATACAGCTACAAGCAGGCCGGTACCGGCTTGCGCACGGACCTCACCGGCGAGGTGACCGGGGAGTCCACCATCACGGTGCCCGCCGGCAGCTTCCAGGTCTTGCGGCTGGCTTACAAGGGCTACGTGATGCGCCCGTTCTATGGCGCCACCGGCGCAATTTCCGCGGTGCCTTATACCGCGGTGGCGTGGTATGCACCGGAGCTCAAGCGCGTGGTGCGATTCGACGCAAGCTTCGCGTCCAAGTACGAGCGCCTGGACGAGAGCCTGGTGCTCAAGGAGCACCGCTTCGACTGAAATGGCCCCAATGCGGCCTTGATTTGCTGGTGTTGGACAAGATGCCAGGGCGCAGCAAGCGATTTTGGTAGGATGCAGGCCTTTCCTCGCGCCGGAATGTGACTCCGACCAATGTTGCTTGCTTCATGAATCTGGCCCAGATCAAATCCCTCGCCGCCGAACGGCTTGCCCGCCTGCGGCGCCCCACGCGCCGCGGCGTGGCCAAGGCAGTGGCCGCCGTGCCGGTGCTGTTCCTGCTCTATGTACTGGTGCTGATTCCCTTTACCCCGGGCATCAGCGATATCCGCAAGGCCAAGTCCGACCAGCCCGCGCAGGTACTGTCGGCCGACGGCAAGCCGCTGGCCATGTTCAAGTGGGCCAACCGCGAATGGGTCCGCCTGGCCGATATCTCGCCGAATGTGACAACGGCGCTGATCGCCACCGAGGATCACCGCTTCTACCAGCATTTCGGCCTGGACTGGCGCCGCATGGGCTCGGCCGCGCTGCATACCTTCTCCGGCGACCGCCAAGGTGGTTCCACCATCACGCAGCAGCTGGCCCGCAATCTCTATCCCGACGAGATCGGCCGCGCGCCCACGCTTACGCGCAAGCTCAAGGAGGCCATCACGGCGCTGAAGATCGAGGCGCTTTACACCAAGGACGAGATCCTCGAGACCTATCTCAATACCGTGCCGTTCCTGTACAACGCGTACGGCATCGAGATGGCGGCCCGCACCTACTTCGATAAGTCCGCCGGCCGGCTGGACGTGCTGGAAAGCGCCACCCTGATCGGCATGCTCAAGGGCAACAGCTACTACAACCCGGTCATCAACCCCGAGCGTGCCGTGCAGCGGCGCAATATCGTGCTGGCGCAGATGGTCAAGTACCAGAAGCTGGAGCCGGCGAAGTACGAGCTGCTGAAAAAACGCCCGCTACGCATCGACTTCGAGCGGCAGACCGAGCCGCCCGGCCCGGCGCCGCACTTTGCCCAGCAGCTGCGCAAATGGCTGATCACCTGGGCGGACCGCAACGACTACAACATCTATACCGATGGGCTGGTCGTGCGCACCACCATCGATTCGCGCCTGCAGGCGCTGGCCAACCAGGCGGTGGCGCGCCAGGGCAACCAGCTGCAAGCCATCGCCGATGCCGCCTGGGCACCGCGCTCCGGCTGGGCGGCCAACCAGGACCTGGTGCAGGCCTTCGTGCGCGAGACGCCGGCGTACCGCGCGGCCAGGGAAGCGGGGCAGACGCCCGAGGCGGCCATGAAGCAACTGCTGGCGGATAACGCCTTCATGCAGGCGCTGCGCCAGTCCAAGACCCGCATCCAGGCCGGCTTCCTCGCGCTGGACCCGCGCACCGGCGAGATCAAGGCGTGGGTAGGCAGCCGCGATTTCACGCTGGATGCCTTCGACCATGTGCAGCAGGCACAGCGCCAGCCGGGTTCCACGTTCAAGCCGTTCGTATACGGCGCAGCGTTCGAGCAAGGTGCCAAGCCCGACGACACGTTCGTTGACCAGGCCGTGGAAATCCCGCTCGCCGGCGGCGAGGTCTGGCGGCCCTCCGACGATGGCCCCCCGAGCGGCGCCTACGGCACCATCGCCAACCAGGGCGCCTACCTGGAGCCGGTGATGGTCACCCGCATCGAAGACCGCAAGGGCGAGGTGCTGGAGACGTTCCGCCCGCGTCGCCCGAGCAGGCGCTGCCTGTCGCCACCGTGCAGACGCTGCTCGACGTCATGCGCGGCGTGATCGACCGCGGCACCGGCGCGAGCATTCGCACGCGCTTTGGCATTCGCGCGGATGTCGCCGGCAAGACCGGCACTACGCAGGACAATGCCGATGGCTGGTTCATCCTGATGCATCCGCAACTGGTGGCCGGCGCGTGGGTCGGGTTCAACGACAGCCGGGTGACGCTGCGCAGCGACTACTGGGGCCAGGGCGCGCACAGTGCGCTGCCCATGGTGGGCGACTTCTTCCAGCGCTCGCTCCGGTCCCGCATGATCGATGCGAACGTCCGCTTCGTGGAGCACAAGGAAGTCGGGCTCTTCGAAGCGCTGGGCTGGACGATACGGGGCTGGTACCAGCGGTGGTTCGGGCCGGCGCCCAAGCCGGAAGCGCCGCCCACACCCAAGCGGGCCGCGCGTCCCGCGCCGGAGCCGGAGCCGGCGGCGGCTGCCGAGCCGGACACCGGCGTGGCGGCATCGGCGGTGTTGCCCGCGTTGACGGGCGAACGCAACCCGGCCGTCGACCAAGGTGTCTTGGATGCGGGGCCGGCGTCGGCGAGTCCGCCGGCGGTGGCGCCGGCAAGCGTGCCCCCGGCCATCGCCACGCCATCCTCCACGCAAGATGTCCCAGGGTACGGGCCAGCGAAAGCAGCCAGCCCTGAAGCGGGCCCAGGCCCGGCGCGACCGCAGGAATGATAAGGCAGTCCCACGCATGGCGCGCAACGCGACTTGCCGCTGTGTTCGCTGTCCGCCTTTGATCGTCCACGCCTTCTTGCCTTGGCGCCTGCCTGGAGCGACCAGTTGCGTTCGCCACATCGCTGCCGTGGGTGCTTCGCAATCCTCTTGCTGATGCGCGCCAAGCTCGCAAGCAGACGCGCAACGCATGCTTCAAGGGGCTAGGCCGGGCAAGAGCGAGTGGGGCGGAAAGTGGCGTCTGGGCGTATTTTCAAGGGCAAGCTTGCCTGCAGGGCTTGAACTGTGTGCATAAGAGTTGCTCGTTTCTGCGCATTCCTGAATAATTTGTTCATGTCACGCGAGATGGTCGGCATTCAAGAAGCTGCAGCGTTCTTTGGGGTCGCCCAGCAAACGCAGCGTCGCTGGGAACGAGAAGGCAAGTTTTTGCCCGACCAGCGCACGCCTGGGGGGGCGCAGGCGCTACGACTTGGCGCGACTATGCCCGCAGCGGCCACGCGCGCCGGCCGTGGAGCGTCGAACAGTGGCTTACGCTCGCGTGTCGTCGCATGACCAGAAGGCGGATCTGGAACGCCAGAAGCAGGTGCTCGAGTTGTATTGCGCCCAGCAGGGCTGGACGTTCGAGGTTGTCGCGGACCTGGGCTCCGGCATGAACTATCAGAAGACGGGACTCAAGCGCTTGCTCAGCGCGGTGATCGGAGGCCAGGTCGGCCGGCTTGTCGTCACGCATAAGGACCGGCTGTTGCGGTTCGGTGCCGAATTGGTGTTTGCCATATGCGAGGCGAAACAAGTGGATGTCATCATTCTGAATCAAGGCGAGGACACGACCTTCAAGGAAGACTTAGCCAAGGCCGTCCCGGAGATCATCGCGGTGTTCAGCGCTCGCTTGCATGGCAGCTGGTCGCGCAAGAATCAAAAGATTCTGGATGACGTGCGCCGCACCGTCGAGGCTGCGCGATGCTGATCGCTCACAAGATCGCCCTCGAGCCGAACGACATCCAGGCGACCTACTTCGCCCGGGCGGCTGGTGTGGCGCGTTTCGCCTACAACTGGGCGCTAGCCGAGTGGAAGCGCCAATACGACGCGCACAAGGCCGGTTCCACTCAGCCGAAACCATCGCAAGCCGCGTTGCGCCGCCAGTTGAACGCGGTGAAGCGCGAGCAGTTCCCCTGGATGCTGGAAGTCACCAAGAACGCGCCGCAGATGGCGATCATTCAGTTAGGTGACGCCTTCAAGAATTTCTTCGCCGGCCGAGCCCGCTATCCGCAGTTCCGCAGGAAGGGCGTGCATGACCGCTTCACGCTCACCAACAACCAGTTCAGTGTCGACGGTTCGCGCATCCGCATCCCTAATCTTGGCTGGGTGCGGATGCGCGAGACGTTGCGCTTCGCTGGCAAGATCCTATCGGCCACGGTCTCCCGTGTGGCCGACCGCTGGTTTGTCAGTCTCACCGTCGATACCCAGGACGATTCTCATCTGCCCAAAGCCGAAAACCAAGGCGCGGTCGGTGTGGATCTGGGTGTCTCGGCCCTGGCAACGCTCTCGACGGGAGAACCTCCAATACCGGGCCCGAAGCCTCACAAGGCGCTGCTCGGCCGCCTCAGGCGCTTATCGCGTAGCTTGAGCCGCAAGCAGAAAGGCTCGACCAACCGCAAGAAGGCCAAAGGCAAGCTTGCCCGGCTGCATGCCCGGATCTCCTGTCTTCGTTCCGATGCCCTGCACAAGCTCACGAGCGACCTGACGCGCCGGTTCCATACCATCGGCATCGAGGACCTGAATGTGCGCGGGATGACGAAGAACCGGCATCTGGCGCGCTCGGTGGCCGACATGGGCTTCTTCGCGTTCCGGCGGCAGTTGGAGTATAAGGCGGCGACGCGGGGTGGTGTGGTGGTGGTGGCGGACCGTTGGTTCGCCAGCAGCAAGACGTGCTCATGCTGTGGACACAAGTTGGCCGTGCTGCCGCTGTCGGTACGGGAGTGGGCGTGTCCGGCCTGCGGCGCGCGCCATGATCGCGACGTGAACGCCGCGATCAACTTGAGAAGTTATGCCGTGAGTTCCACGGTACCAGCCTGTGGAGAGGAAGGCTCTGGTCCTGGCGGTAACGCCGGGACGAAACCAGCCTCGACGAAGCAGGAAGTCAGCTTTGTTCCTGATTGAGCAGGAATGAGCAAGTCTGACGGAACGGTTCCAGTTCGTCACATGTATGCCTATGCTAGAGATCAGAGGGCATTGTCGCGGCCAAGGGTGTACGTATGCCCACGAAGATGGTCTGGCGAGCTGGCAAACGCCCAGGGGTCCAACCTTGCGTTTGAGGCGAATCTTGATGCGAGCGCTCCGCTTCCGGTCATCAAACAGGAGGGCTATGAACAGGCTGTTGGACTAGGCTTGCTCCTCCTTGCCCTATGACAGACCGTTCCCCTTTCCCGCCGGGGCGGGCAATCCGCCGCCTGGTCACTATCCGCGTAGCGGGCGCCGCCATGGTGTTGGCGCTATTGGCCTGTGCCACCTGGTATGCGACCCGGGTCGAGCCTGTGGCGGTGCTGACAGCCAGGGCCGACATGGGGCGGGTCGAGGCCACTGTCGCCAATACCCGCGCCGGTTCGGTGTCCGCCTGCCGGCGGGCAAAGCTGGCGCCTCCGGCGGCGGGTCGCATCGAGTTGCTGAATATCCGCAAGGGCGATCGCGTGAAGACCGGGCAGGTCCTGTTGGCACTCTGGAACGAGGACCTGCTCGCGCGTGATCGGCTTGCGCAAGAGCAGTTGCTGACAGCCACGGCGCATGCGCGCGAAGTGTGCGAGCTGGCCAAGGTGGCGGCCAGCGACGCCAGGCGCGCGCTCGGGCTGGTGGCCAGGGGCTTTGTTTCCTCGCAGGCCTTGGAGCGGGCCGACGCCGACGCCAGTTCCAGGTCCGCGGCGTGCGAATCCGCCAGGGCCCAGGTGAAAGAGGCCAGCGCGCGTATCGCGGGATCCCGCGCCGATATCGCACGTACGGTCCTCAAGGCGCCGTTCGACGGCGTGGTGGCCGAAGTGAATGGAGAAATAGGCGAATACCTGACGCCGTCGCCGCCAGGCATCCCGACACTGCCGGCGGTGGACCTGATCGACGACTCCTGCCTCTACGTGTCGGCCCCGATCGACGAGATCGACGCGGCGCGCCTGCGGGTGGGCATGCCGGCGCGCGTCACCCTGGACGCCTATCGCGGCAGGCATTTCGCGGGCAAGGTGCGGCGCGTCGCGCCCTACGTGCTGGCGCAGGAGAAGCAGGCCCGCACCGTCGAGGTCGAGGTGCAGCTCGATAGCCCGGACCCGGCGCACTACCTGCTCGTCGGCTACAGCGCGGATGTGGAGATCGTGACCGACGCGCACGACCCGGTCTTGCGCCTTCCCACCACGGCCCTGAGATCAGGCAACATGGCGCTAGTGCTGACCGCCGAGGGCAAGCTGGCGGCGCGCAAGCTCGATACCGGGCTATCCAACTGGGAGTTCACCGAGGTAAAGGCGGGCCTGGCGCGCGGCGAACGGGTGGTCACTTCGCTGGATCGCGGCGGCGTGCGCGCAGGCGCGGCCGCCGTCGAAGAGCCGCAGGCTGGCACGGGAGGCACGGCGAAATGATCCGGCTCCACGGCATCCGGCGTGCCTTCGCGCTCGGGGGCGAGACGGTGCATGCGCTGCGCGGCATCGACCTTGCGGTGGCGCAGGGGGAATACCTGTCCATCATGGGGCCATCGGGCTCGGGCAAGTCCACGCTGCTCAATATCCTGGGCCTGCTCGATCGTGCCGATGCCGGCACCTACGAGCTTGACGGCCGCGACGTGACTGTCCTGCCGGATGACGAACTGGCCCGCCTGCGACGGCAGAAGATGGGCTTCGTGTTCCAGTTCTTCCACCTGGTGCCACGGTTGTCCGCCGCGGGCAACATCGAGCTGCCGATGGTACTGGCGGGCATGGATCCGGCAGAGCGCCACCGCCGCCTGGCCGTGCTGCTCGGCGAGCAGGACCGCGCCGGCCACCGGCCGGACCACGGTGGCCATTGCCCGTGCAATGGCCATGCATCCGCCGGTGATCCTCGCCGATGAGCCAACGGGCAACCTGGACCGGCAGACGGGCCAGGATGTGCTGACGGTGCTGGAACGCTTGCACGCTCAGGGGGGGACGCTGATCCTGATCACGCATGACCCGGAGCTCGGCGCCCGCGCCGCGCGCCAGCTGCGCATGGTGGACGGCGCCATCGTCGGCGACCAGCCCCAATCCCCGCCGCGATAGGTCCGCCATGCGCATCGCCGACGTGTTCGACTTCACCTGGCAGGTACTGCGCGGCAACCGCGCACGCAGCCTGCTGATGCTGCTGGCGATGAGCATCGGCGTGGCGGCCGTGGTGACGGTGAGCGCGCTCGGCGAGGGTGCCAGGCTGTACGTGGTGAACCAGTTCGGCGCGCTGGGCACCAACCTGGTCATCGTGTTGCCCGGGCGCAGCGAAACGGCCGGCGCGGCACCCGGGATCGTGCTGGGCGCTACCACGCGCGACCTGACGCTGGACGATGCGCTCGCGCTCAAGCGCAGTCCCGCGGTGGCACGCATCGCGCCGCTGATTGTCGGCGACGCCGACTTGCGCGTGGGCGCTCGCCGGCGCGAAGCGCCGGTGCTGGGTTCCACCGCGGAACTGCTTGCGGTGCGTCATATGGCATTGGCCCAGGGCAGCTTCCTGCCCGAAGGGGATCCCCACCATGGCCAGCCCGTCTGCGTGATCGGCACCAGGGTGGCGGCGGAGCTGTTCGGCGCGCGCCCGGCCCTGGGTGAGTGGCTGCGCATCGGCGACCGGCGCTTCCGCGTGATCGGGCTGCTGGCGGGGCAGGGCGAGTCGCTGGGCTTCAATACCGATGAGATGGTGATCGTGCCGCTGGCCGCGGCCCAGGCCCTGTTCAATACCGACTCGCTGTTCCGTGTGCTGATCGAAGCCAGGAGCCGCGAGCAGATCCAGCACGCGAGGGCCGACGCCGAGGAGATCATCCGGCAGCGCCACGAAGGCAAGCGCGACGTGACCGTCATCACCCAGGACGCGGTGCTGGCCACGTTCGACCGCATCCTGCGGGCACTCACCCTGGCAGTGGGCGGCATTGCCGCCATCAGCCTGGCCGTGGCCGGCATTCTCATCATGAACGTGATGCTGATTGCCGTGACCCAGCGCAGACAGGAGATCGGGCTGCTCAAGGCACTCGGCGCCACCGCCGGCCATATCCGGCTGCTCTTCCTCACCGAGGCGGTGCTGCTGGCGCTCGGCGGCGCGGCGACGGGCCTGGCGGTGGGCGAGGCGGGCTGCCGCCTGGCCACCCGGCTTTATCCGGCGATTCCGTTCACCGCGCCCTGGTGGGCCTTGCTGGCCGCACCGGCCACCGCGGTGGTGGCGGCGGTGGTGTTCACGGTGGCGCCGGCACGGCGCGCGGCCAGCCTGGACCCGGTGCAGGCCTTGTCGCGGAGATGAGCATGCGCTACGCCGACTTCATCCGTTTTACGCTCGCCTCGCTGGCCGCCCACCGGCTGCGCACCTTCCTCACCGCGCTGGGCATTGCCGTTGGCATTGCCGCGGTCATCCTGCTGACCTCCATCGGCGAAGGACTACATCGCTACGTGATCAAGGAGTTCACCCAGTTCGGCACCAATCTGATCGGCGTGACACCGGGGCGCACCCAGACCCACGGCGCCTCGCTCGGGTCGATCAACACGGTGCGCCCGCTTTCCATCGAAGACGCCTCCGCCCTGGGCCACGTCCCCCACGTGCGCGTGGCCAATCCCCTGGTCCAGGGCAATGCCGAAATCGACTACCTCGGCAAGAGCCGGCGCGTTACCTTGTATGGCGTCGGGCACCGCTTTACCGAGGCGCTGAGCATGCGCGTGGCCGCGGGCCAATTCCTGCCCGACGACGATCCGCGCGCCGCACGTACCCTGGCCGTGCTCGGCGCAACCGTGGCGCGCGAACTCTTCGGCAGCAACAACCCGCTGGGCGCACGCGTGCGTGTCGGCGGGGAGCGCTATCGCGTCATTGGCGTCATGCAAGCCAAAGGCCAGATGCTAGGCTTCGACCTGGACGATACCGTCTATATTCCGGCGGGCCGCGCGCTGGACCTGTTCAACCGGGAAAGCCTCGTGGAAATCGAGGTCACCTATGATCCGACGGCCCCGCTCGCCGAGGTCGAGGCAGGCATCAAACGTGTGTTGAGCGCGCGCCATGGCGGTGAGGACTTCACCGTCACGCCGCAGCAAAAGATGCTTGATGTGTTTGGCGCAGTGCTCGACGCCATCACCTTCGCGGTCGCGGCGATCGGTGCCATCTCGCTGGTGGTCGGCGGGGTGGGGATTCTCACCATGATGACCATCGCGGTGGCCGAGCGCACGTCGGAGATCGGTCTGCTGCGCGCCGTTGGCGCAACCCGGCGCCGGGTCATGTTGCTCTTTCTTGGCGAGGCGGCGGTGCTGGCAGCCGCCGGCGGCATGGCGGGACTGTTGCTGGGGTGGAGCCTCGCCCTATTGCTTGAAGCCGCGTTGCCGGCCCTGCCGGTCCATACCCCATGGTCATATGCCGTGCTTGCCGAGCTGGTGGCGGTCGTGGTCGGCCTGGCTGCGGGCGTCCTGCCGGCGCGCAAGGCAGCGCGGCTTGATCCGCAGGAGGCGCTGCGTTCCGAGTAGGCCGCGCGGGTCGATCCTGCCCGCCGAGTATCGTGTCCGGGCGGCGCCCGGCGCTCAGGCGAGCCGGGCGTCACTCCTGATCGCGCGGCGGAAGAGCTCGGCAAACCGTGTTGCGGCTAGCGAGAGCGGATTGTCGCGCAAGGTAAGGATGCCGAGCGTGATTGGCGGCAGGGACATGGCCAGCGGGATGCGGCTGACCTGGTCGCCATACGGCGCTGTCTTCAGCATGCCGGCAGGGCAGGTCAGCAGGGCATCGCTGCGCGTCAGCAGGTTCCAGCCCACGCCAAAGGTATTGACCTTGATGATGCGGCGGGGCCGGGCGAGTCCCGCTTCGCGGATGTTCTCCAGGAAGTGCGTGTGCTGACTGCCTGGCGACAGGTACATCAGCCACTCGCATTCCAGCAATTCGCTCCATTGCGTGGCGTTTTCCAGCGGATGCCCGCGCCGGCAGGCCAGCATCGTATCGAGGTCGAGCAGCGGCTCGAAACTGAAGTCGCTCCCGATCGATTCGCGCACTGGCGCAGCCACGGCAAAGTCCACCGCGCCTTCGCGCAGGGCCGGCAGCACCATGGGCATCAGTCCTTCATCGATCGTGACGTCGGCCAGGGGCATGCTGAGCCGGAAGGATCGCATCACCTCCGGCAGGACACTGAGGAACGCCATCGGCGTGACCGCCACCGCGACGCGTGCGGAGTTGCCCCCCTGCAGCTCACGGATATCCTGGCGCGCCAGCGCAAGCTGCGCCTGTGCCATGCGGGCTCGCGAGGTGAGCTGATGCCCGCACTCGGTGAGGGTCACGCCGCGTGAACTGCGCACGACCAGCGGCGCATCGAGGTCCTCTTCCAGTTCTTTTACCGCCTTCGTGATGGCCGCCTGGCTCAGGTGCAGGCTACGCGCGGCGGCGCGAATGCTGCCGGTTTCGACGAGCCGCAGCCAGGCTTTCAGGTGATGGTCTTTCATGGCGTTTCCGGTTCCGCCCGATCAAGCTGATCGTGCCCTATGCGGCAGGCTCGGGGGTCGACGTCACCATGCGCCCCATCGCCGAAGTCATGGGACGGGAGCTGGGCCAGCCGGTGGTGCTGGACAACCGCGGCAGCGCGGGCGGCATCGTCGGCACGCAGGTGCTGGCCGCTGCGGCGCCGGACGGCTACACCATCGGCTATGGCAACCTGGTCACGCTGGCCATCAACCGCGCCTTCTACACCAAGCTGCCCTACGACCCGGAGAAGGACATCGAGCCGGTCGGGCTGGCCGTGAGCAACGCCTACGTGCTGATCGCGCGCAAGGACTTCCCGGCCAGCAACCTGGAGGAACTGATTGCCTATGCCCGCAAGCATCCCGGCAAGGTGGTCATGGGCTCGCCTGGGGTTGGCTCCGCGGGCCATCTGGCAGGCGAGCTGATCAAGAGCAGCACCGGCACCGTCATGCTGCACGCGCCGTACAAAAGCGGTGCCCAGGCGCTCGGCGACATGGTCAACGGGCAGGTCGACATCATGATCGACAACATTTCCGGCGTACTGCAGTTCGTGCAGTCCGGCCGCGTCAAGCCGCTCGCGGTCACCAGCTTGCAACGCGCCTCGGTATTGCCCAATGTGCCGACCATCGACGAGAGCGGCATCAAGGGATTCAATGTGGTCGCCTGGGGTGGCGTGGTCGCTCCGGCGGGCACGCCCAAGGCGGTGATTCGCAAGCTCAATGCGGCGCTGAACAGCGCCCTCCGGGATCCCGCGGTGATACGGGCCAACGCTTTGCTGTCGGTGGACGCGATGCCCTCTACGCCCGCCGAATTCTCGACATTGATCCATAGCGAGGTGCCGAAGTGGGCTGAGAGCGTCAAGCGCGCCGGGGTCAGGGCAGATTGAAGCGCACATGCCCGCCGTCGCGGGCAAATGCAGGGACCAAAGGGAGGAAGTCCGATGAGCAATGAAATCTGGCGCTGGAGCGCTGTTGACCTGGCCAGCCGTATCCGGCTTCGCGAGGTGTCGTGCGAGGAGGCCGTTGCCAGTTGCCTGGATCGGCTTGACCAGGTGAATCCGCAGATCAACGCCGTGGTGGAAGTGCTGGCCGCGCAGGCGATGGAGGCGGCGGCACTGGCCGACGCCGCGCTGGCAAGGGGCGAGCCGGCCGGCCCCTTGCATGGTGTCCCGGTCACGGTGAAGGTCAACGTGGACCTGGAAGGCTGCGCCACCACTAACGGGGTGGGCGCCTACCGCGATGTGCTGGCCCGCGCCGACAGCCCGGTGGTGGCGAACCTGCGCAAGGCGGGTGCCATCGTCATCGGCCGCACCAATACGCCGGCGTTTTCGATGCGCTGGTTCACCGATAACGATCTGCATGGCCGCACGGTGAACCCGTGGGACCCGGAGCGCACGCCTGGCGGCTCCAGCGGCGGCGCCGCGGCCGCGGTGGCGGCGGGCATCGGGCCGCTTGCCCACGGCAATGATCAGGGCGGATCGATCCGCTATCCCGCCTATGCCTGTGGCGTGCCCGGACTGCGGCCAAGCCTGGGCCGGGTACCGGCGTTCAATCCGTCGCAAGCGAAGGAGCGCACTCTCGGCATGCAGATCAGCTCGGTGCAGGGACCACTGGCGCGACAGGTCGCGGACCTGAGGCTGGGTCTTGCCGCCATGGCGGCCGGATCCAAGGGATCCCTGGTGGGTACCGGCGCCGCTCGATGGCCCGGTGCGGTTTCCCGTGCGCGTGGCCGTTTGCGCTGAACTGCCGGGTTACGCGGTCTCGCCAGCGGTGGCCGGCGCGGTCAGGCAGGCGGCGCATTGGCTGGAGCAGGCGGGCTGCACGATCGAGGAGGTGGCCCCGCCGCGGCTGCGCGAGGCGGCGGACTTATGGCTTGCGCTGACCCTGAACGAGGCGGGGGCCGGGGTGCGCCAGGCCGTCGAGCAGGATGGCGACGACCCCATGCGCAAAGCGTTCGCAAGCATGAACTGCCACGCGCCACAGCTAGGCTTGACGCAATACATGGCCGCGCTGTCGCAGCGCTCCACCTTGCTGCGCGAATGGCAGGCGTTCCTTGCGCGCTATCCGCTGCTGCTCTTGCCGGTCTCGTGGCAGCTGCCATTCCCCATCGATGCGGACCAGAAGGGCGACGACGCGATGCGCTGGATCCTCGACGCGCAAAGCCCGTTGCTGGCCACCGCCATCCTGGGCCTGCCCGGGCTGTCGGTGCCGACCGGGCTGGTGGAAGGCGTGCCGATGGGCGTGCAACTGGTCGCGGGCCGCTTTCAGGAGGAATTGTGCCTGGCCGGCGGCGAGGCGATCGAGGCGCGCGCCAGCTGCGGGGTGCCGGTGGATCCGCGCCGGGCGGGACAATGACCGGGTCGTGACCGGGCAAGGGCTACCGGCATGAGCCGGCAGCACGACGCCATAACGAGCGCCCGTCAGTCCCCCCGGCGCTCGTCTGCGCATGCGCAAGCGGGAGCGAGCCATTGCATGGCATCCCGCACCCACCGTCAGCGCCGCAAAGCAGGCAGGACCCCCCTTGTTTGCCAGCCGCCCGGCACCGCGCGCGTGCTGTTGCGGTTCACTTCGCTTACCATAGCGGTTTGACTAGCGGTATCCCTGTATGGCGACCCGGCCGGCTCGGCCGTTGCGTTCCCGCAATGCAATGTGCGTGAACCGGCGCTAGTATGCGAGCCGTGCGGCAGTTTCCCTGCCGGTGGACCTTTTCCCAGATGAACAAAAATCCAAAGAACTCACACGGCGAGCCTCCCGCCCCGCGTACCTGGGACGCCCGTCTGGCGCGCGCGCTGGTGCGCCCGCTCAAGGACTCCTGGGTCACCCCGAACCACCTGACCACCCTGCGGCTCGTGATCGGCCTTGCCGGGGTAGCCTGCCTGATGCAGGGCGGTTTCGCGTGGACCAATTACGGTGCGCTCCTCATTGTGGTGTCCAACTTCGTGGACCACACTGATGGTGAATTGGCGAGAATTAGCGGAAAATCCAGCAAGATAGGTCATTTTTATGACCTGGCGAGCGATGCGTTGATTACCGTCCTGTTGTTTGTGGGCATGGGCGTAGCCATCTCGGGGCAGGCCGCGGCAGACACCATGCCGCCCGTCTTGCAAGGCACGCTCGCGGGTGTGGCGGTGGCGCTGATTTTCTTCCTGCGCATGCGGATCGAGTCGCGCGTGGGGAAAAGCGGGACGAAGCAGGCATCTGCAGGTGGTTTCGAGACGGAAGACGTGCTTTACCTGCTTCCGCTCGTCACGCTGACCAGCGGCATCGCACCGTTCCTGATGGCGGCGTCGATCGGTGCTCCCCTGTTCGCAGCCTGGGTCATCATCGATTACTGGCGTGTGATGCGGCGTCCCCTGCCGGCCACGGCTTCGACGGAGATCCGAGGAACCCGATGAGCGAGCAATCCAACGACATCACGCTGGACGACCCGCGCCCCGTTTCAGCGAATCCCCGCCAGACGCCCGCCCCGGAACCTGCCGCCGGCACCAGGCTGCCCGATGCCGACGCCTCGGTGGCCGAGCGCACGGCCCGGCTCGACAGCAACCAGCTGCGTGCCGATTTCGTGCGCCAGGGCGCCTTCCTTCACCTGGAGGCGTTCCTGGCGCCGGAGGTCACTGCGCAACTGGTGGCCAGCGCCCGCGCGCTGGTGCCGCAGATCAACCGCAACTACCTGCCCGGCCACAAGCAGGGTGGCAGCGTCAGCCGGCATACCATCGACGAGCTCGCGCCGTTCATCGCCGAGCTGTACCGGTCGAAGGCGCTGATCGGCTGGCTCGAGCAGATGTGCGGCGAGAAGCTGCAGGTCTCCCCCGACTCCGATCCCCACGCCTACGCGCTGTATTACTACACGCGCCAGGGTGACCACATCGGCTGGCACTACGACACCTCCTACTACGACGGCCGCCGCTACACGCTGCTGCTGGGCGTGATCGAGGAATCCTCCTGCCGCCTCGACTACGAACTGCACACCCGCGACGCGGAAGTGCCCGATGCGCCCGGTTCGGTGCAGACCACCCCCGGCGGGCTGGTGTTCTTCGATGGCGACAAGCTGCGCCACCGCATCACGCCGTCCGGCGCCAACGAGATGCGGGTGTCGCTGACCTTCGAGTACGTCACCGATCCGGGCATGCGCCCGTGGCTGCGCTTCATCTCCAACATGAAGGACGCGGTCGCGTATTTTGGCTTCAGGCAGGTATTCAAGAGACTGGTGTCGGGCCAGAAGCCCCGCCCATGACCCGTGCCGCAATGCTTTTCCTGTCGATCGGCGCGGCGCTCTTTGTCGCGCTGCTCGCCTGGCAGGGATTCGGCTCCGTCGCGTCGACGTTCATGTCGGCCGGCTGGGGCCTGGTGCTGGTCGCCGCGTTCCACCTGCTGCCGCTGGTGCTGGACGCCGGCGCCATCTTCGTTTTGTTCGAGCGCCGGGCCGGCCATGCCACCATGCGCGACGCGCTGCTGGCGCGCTGGGCCGGCGAGTCCGTCAACAGCCTGCTGCCGGCGGGGCAGATCGGCGGCCCGGTGCTGATGGTGCGCTACCTGGCGCAGCGCGGCACGCGCATGCGCGACGCCGCCGCGGCCATCACGGTGAGCACCACCATGCAGGCGCTGGCACAGATGGTGTTTGCCTTTATCGGCCTGGCGCTGTTTGGCCTGTACGGCGGGCACGGCGCGCTGTCGGACCTGCGCACGCCGACCCTGGTTGTCACCGCTGTGCTTGCGCTATGCATCGCGGGTTTCTACGTGGTGCAGAAGCGCGGCCTGTTTGGCCGGGTGCTGCGCTTGCTGTCGAAGGTATTCGGCAAGCGCGACTGGTCGGGGTTGACCATGCGCGCTGATGCCGTGGACGCGGCCGTGCAAGGGATGTACCGCGACCGCCGCAAGGTGGCGTCCACCTTCGCGCTGAGCCTGGTCGGCTGGCTGGTCGGCACCGGCGAGGTCTGGCTGGCCCTGCATTTCCTCGGGCATCCCGTCAGCTGGCTCGACGCCTTGCTGCTGGAGAGCGTCGGCCAGGCGATTCGTGGCGCGGCGTTTGCCATTCCCGGCTCGCTGGGCGCGCAGGAAGGCGGCTACCTGTTGCTGGCTCCCATCGTCGGCCTTCCGCCCGATGCGGCGCTGGCGCTGTCCTTGGCCAAGCGTGCCCGCGAGATCGGGCTCGGCGCGCCCGGGCTGCTGTATTTACATTTGAGTGAACGAAAATTCCAACGGCGGCGTGCAGCAGGTGTGCAGCAGGTCGCCGATTGATCGATGGCAATTTGCGTGGGTGCGGAGAACGAATGCGAGCAATCATCCTTGCCGCAGGCCTAGGCCTGCGACTTCAGCAACAACCCGGGGAGCAATTCCCCAAGTGCCTGTTGCGTTTTGAGGGCATCACCTTGCTGGAGCGGCATCTGCGCATGCTCGACGCGGCTGGGGTGGACGAGATCGTGCTGGCGCTTGGCTTCCAGCCGGAACACGTCGAGGCCGAGCTGGTGCGGCTGGGGCGCGACCCCTATCCGGAAATCGTGCTGAACCCGCGTTACGACCTGGGCAGCGTCCTGACCGTGCACACGGTGGCCGATGCGCTCACGCGCGGCGGCGATGTCCTGCTGATGGATGCGGACGTGCTCTACGACGAGCGCATCCTCAGCGCGCTGGTGGCGGGCGGCACGACCAATCGCCTCTTGATCGACCGCGATTTCGAAGCCGGCGACGAACCCGTCAAGCTGTGCCTGAAGGATGGCGTGCCGGTGGAGTTGCGCAAACAGCTCGCGGTTGGCCTGGCGTACGACACCATTGGCGAGTCGGTCGGTTTCTTCCGCTTCCAGGAGCAAACCGCGCGCCGCCTGGCGCAGATCGTCCAGGGCTATGTCGACAGCGGCCGCTCGAACATGCCGCACGAAGAAGCGGTTCGCGACCTGCTGCTCGAAGGCGGCCACGTATTCGATGTCGCCGACGTGAGCGGCGCACCGTGGATCGAGATCGATTTCCCGAACGACGTGGCGCGCGCGCGCGACGAAGTCCTGCCCGAACTTCAGCCGATTGTGGGAGTAGCACAGTGAACGCGATTGACCCGATTTTCTCGACTGCCTCGCGCAGCGCCCGCCTGCGCCAGATGATTGTCGGCAACGAGCTGGAATTCATGATGGAAGCCCACAACGGGCTGTCCGCGCGCATCGTGCGCGAGGCTGGTTTCAAGGCCATCTGGGGTTCGGGCCTGGCAATCTCCGCCCAGTACGGCGTGCGCGACAACAACGAAGCCAGCTGGACCCAGGTGGTCGACACGCTCGAGTTCATGGCCGACGCCAGCGACCTGCCGATCCTGCTGGACGGCGACACCGGCTACGGCAACTTCAACAACGTGCGCCGCCTGGTGCGCAAGCTCGAGCAGCGCGGCATTGCCGGCGTCTGCATCGAGGACAAGCAGTTTCCCAAGACCAACAGCTTTATTGACGGCGAGCGCCAGCCGCTGGCCGAGATCGATGAGTTCTGCGGCAAGATCAAGGCCGGCAAGGATTCGCAGTCGGACGACAACTTCTCCATCGTCGCCCGCGTGGAAGCCCTGATCGCTGGCTGGGGCATGGACGAAGCCCTGCGCCGCGCGGAGGCCTATCGCCAGGCCGGCGCGGACGCCATCCTGATCCACAGCAAGCTGTCGCGCCCGGACGAGATCCTGCAGTTCGCGCGCTAGTGGGCCGGCCGCGGCCCGCTGGTCATCGTGCCGACGAAGTACTACAGCACGCCGACCGAAGCCTTCCGCAAGGCGGGCATCAGCGTGGTGATCTGGGCCAACCACCTGATCCGCGTGGCGGCATCGTCGATGCAGGCCGTGGCCAAGGAAATCCACGACAGCGAAACGCTGGTCAACGTGGAAGACCGCATCGCCTCGGTCAACGAGATCTTCCGCCTGCAGGACGCCGACGAATACTCGAGCGCCGAAAAGATCTACCTGTCCGGCTCGCAAGCACCGGGCGCGGCGGTAGTGCTGGCGGCCGGCCGCGGCACCGGGCTCGAGCCCCTCACCGAGGACCGTCCCAAGGTCATGCTGCCCGTGGCCGGCAAGCCGCTGCTGCGCTGGCTGGTGGATGCATTCAAGAAGCAGTCGATCAACGACATCACCATTGCCTACGGCGACCTGCTGTTCCGCAGCTATATCCTGCGGGATCTGCTGGAGAGCGACGCGCCGTTCAGCGTGGTGGTGGACTCGTCGCTGACCACGGAGTCGAACCAGAGCGTGCGCGATTTCGCCCATTGCTCCGCGCCCGACGACCGCGACCTGTTCGGCCAGAAGATCCTGCTGCGCCGTGTGTCCAGCGAGGGCCAGGAGCCGGGTGCTGGTCAAGCGCAGGCGCCGCATGGCCGCTGGATCGGCCTGCTGAACGTGCGCGGCGAAGGGCGCGTGCGCCTGCAGAAGCTGGTTGCCGAACTGCGCAAGCGCGACGACTTCAATACGCTGGACATGCCCGCGCTGCTCAACGCGCTGGTCGAAGCCGGCGAAGAGATCGAGGTGAAATATGTGCACGGCCACTGGCGCGGCGTGAACGACCTGGACGACTTCCGCCGCGCGGGAGATTTCGCGCATACGCAGACGCCGTTCGCGGTTGGCCCCACGGATGACGAGGAAGCCCGATGATCGAAGCGGCACAATTTGTCGAGGCCGCGCGCGCGCGGGGCTTCGACTGGTATGCCGGGGTGCCCTGTTCGTATCTCACGCCGTTCATCAACTACGTGATGCAGGACCCGTCGCTGCACTACGTGTCGGCGGCGAACGAAGGCGATGCGGTGGCGCTGATCGCCGGCGTGACGCTGGGCGCGCAGGGCGGCCGCCGTGGCGTCACCATGATGCAGAACTCCGGCCTGGGCAATGCGGTCAGCCCATTGACGTCGCTCACGTGGACGTTCCGCCTGCCGCAGTTGCTGATCGTGACCTGGCGCGGGCAGCAGGGCGTGGCTGACGAACCCCAGCACGCGCTGATGGGTCCGGTCACGCCGACGATGCTCGACACCATGGAAATCCCGTGGGAGACCTTCCCGACCGACCCGGCCGAGGTTGGCCCGGCGCTGGATCGCGCGGGAGCGGCCCACGCCGCGCCCGAAGTGCACACCGCAGTCGGAGCCGCAGGGTGCTTCGCCCGATGGCCTGCCTACGCGCCGCGACGCGCTGCAGCGCGTGATCGCGCATACGCCGATGGACAACACCGTGGTGCTGGCATCGACCGGCTTCTGCGGGCGTGAGCTCTACGCACTCGATGACCGTGCCAACCAGCTCTATATGGTGGGTTCGATGGGCTGCCTCACGCCCTTCGCGCTAGGCCTCGCGCTCGCACGTCCGGACCTCAAGGTGGTCGCGGTGGACGGTGATGGCGCAGCGCTCATGCGCATGGGCGTGTTCGCCACGCTCGGCGCCTATGGCCCGGGCAACCTCACGCATGTGCTGCTCGACAACGGCGCCCACGACTCCACCGGCGGCCAGGCGACCGTGTCGCACCACGTCTCGTTTGCCGGCGTGGCGTCCGCCTGCGGTTACGCGTCGGCGGCCGAGGGCGACCATCTCGACCTGCTTGACCAGGCACTGTCCGGCGCCGCGCCCGCGCGTGCCGCCGGCCCGCGTTTTGTCGCGCTGACGATCAGTGCCGGCACGCCGGACGGCCTGCCGCGCCCAACCATCACCCCGGTCGATGTGAAGACGCGCCTGGCGCGACACATCGGTGCCGACCAAGGAGGGAAGTAAATGCTGCTACTCAATCCGGGACCCGTTACCCTGTCGGAACGTGTCCGCCAAAGCCTGCTGCAGCCCGACCTGTGCCATCGCGAAAGCGAGTTCTTCGACCTGCAGGACGAAGCGCGCGCGCGCCTGCTGGACATCTACGGACTGGATCCCGCCGAGTGGGCCGCGGTCCTGATGACCGGCTCCGGCACGGCGGCGGTAGAGAGCATGATCGCCGCGCTGGTGCCCGAGCAAGGCAAGCTGCTGATCGTCCAGAACGGCGTGTACGGCGAGCGCATTACGCAGATCGCCACGCAGTACCGCATCGCCCATGAGGTGGTCGCGCACGACTGGATGCAGGCGCCTGATCTTGCCCGCATTGCCGCCGCGCTCGACGCGGACCGCGCGATCACGCATGTGGCGGTGATCCATCATGAAACCACCACCGGCCGCCTGAACGACCTCCAGGCACTCGACGCACTGTGCCGCGCGCGGGATGTGCGCCTGCTGGTGGATGGCGTCAGCAGCTTCGGCGCCGAGGCGATCGACTTCGGCGGCAGCATTGCCGCGGTGGCGGCCACGGCCAACAAGTGCCTGCACGGCGTGCCGGGCGCATCGTTCGTCATGGTGCGCCGCAGCGCGCTGGAGCAAGCCGCCAGCCGCACGTACTACCTGGATCTGGGCCGGCTTGCGCGCCTGCAGGACCAGCGCAACACGCCGTTTACGCCGTCGGTGCATGCCTATTACGCACTGGTGGAGGCGCTGCGCGAGCTGGAGGAAGAGGGCGGCTGGCGCGCCCGCCATGCGCGCTATGCGGCCCTTGCGGAACGCGCCCGCGCCGGGCTTGAGGCCCTGGGCATGCCGGCCCTGTGGCCGTCGGACCAGTCCTCGGTGGTGCTGCGGGCCTACCGCTTGCCGGCCGGCTTGTCGTATCCCCAGCTGCACGACGGGCTGAAGGCGCGCGGTTTTGTCATCTATGCGGGGCAGGGCGGGCTGTCGGCCGAGTTGTTCCGCATTTCCACGATGGGCAATATCAAGATGGATGACATCGAGCGCCTGCTGCAGGGCTTCAAGGCGCTGACGCAGTAATTGCCGGTTGGCCGGCACGCAACGCGTACCGGCCACTGTCGTTTTCGTCATTTTATTTTTGGCGGCAAAGCACTAGCATTAGGCAAGAGATGCCGGTAACCGGGCTCCCCGGGCAACCGCATACCGCTAGTGGAGGACATCGCGATGCCTCGCCATCTCCGTCTTCGCCTTCGCCTTGCCATTGCGGGAGGCAAGGCCGTGGCGCTTGCGGTTTGCGCTGGTCTTGTCTTTATCGCGGGTGCATCCTTCCCTATCTCCGCGCCGGCCGCGACGCCTGGCGAGAGCCCCGCGGCCGCAGGCGTGGACCGCTCCTCGCCGGACCGCATGGTCCGCGCCGCCGTCGAAGGCGTCCTCGCCACCATCCAGGCCAACCCCGACACCCGTAACGGCGATCTCGACAAGATCACGGCCGTGGTGCGCCAGCAGTTCCTGCCTTATACCGATTTTCAACGCACCACCCGGCTTGCGGTCGGCAGCGCGTGGCGCAGTGCTACGCCTGAACAGCAGAAGCAGCTTTACGAACAGTTCCAGACGCTGCTGGTGCGCAGCTACGCCTTATCTCTCTCGCAAGTGCGCGAGCAGGCGCTGAAGTTTCGCTACAAGGCACCGCGCACCAGTGGGAATGATGTGGTGGTGGAAACCAGCGTGCTGAATAAGGGGGATGAGGTGAAGATTGATTATCGGCTGCAGCGGGGGGCGGCTGGGTGGTCGATTTACGATATTAATATGAGTGGGGCTTGGTTGATTGAGGTTTATCGCCGGCAGTTTGCCGATATTGTGGCTAAGGGCGGGATTGAGGGGCTGGTTAAGTATCTGGCTCGTCATAATGCGGCGTGAGGTACCCCGCGTCGTTTAATGGCCGTATGGGGCCTTCTTCATCCAGCATCCGATAGCAGATTGTCCTCGGACAGCGATTCAATCAGGTTCTCCGCGGACATCGGCCGTCCCAGCAGGAATCCTTGCAACGAATCGCATCCAAGCCGCGTCAGGAACTCCTGCTGCTTTGCTGTCTCGACCCCTTCCGCAACAATATTCAAATTCAGCGTCCGACCCAGCGCCACAATGGCCGAGACAATCGCCGCATCCTCGGTATCGCGTGAAAGATCCCGGATAAACCCGCGGTCGATCTTCAGCTCGCTGGCTGGCAGCCGCTTGAGATACAGCAGGCTCGAGTAGCCGGTGCCGAAGTCGTCGATCGAGATGCGCACGCCCATGTCGTGGAGTTGCTGCAGGATCTGCAGGCTGGCGTCGGCGTCGCGCATCGCCGTGGATTCGGTGACCTCCAGCGTCAGGCAGCGTGGCTCCAGCGCATGCCGGGCCAGGGTGTCGCGCACGGTCGTGATCAGGCTGGCGTGCCGGAACTGCAGCGCCGACAGGTTGACCGCCATGGTCCATTCCGGGCGGCCTGCGTTGCGCCATGCCCGTATTTGCCGGCAGGCTTCGTCCAGGATCCAGTCCCCGATCGGTACGATCAGCCCGGTTTTTTCCGCGAGGGGGATGAACTGGTCCGGGGCGATCAGGCCACGCGTGGGATGCATCCAGCGCACCAGGGCTTCCACGCCGACGATCGGACCGCTGGGGGCGGTGAGCTTGGGCTGGTACTGCAGGATCAGTTCACGGCGTTCCAGCGCCATGCGCATGTCCTGCACCAGCTGAAGCTGCTCGTGCACGTTGGCGTTCATCGATGCTTCGAAGAAGCAGATGGTGTTGCGGCCCAGCGCTTTGGCGTGATACATCGCCGCGTCGGCGTTGGTCAGCAAGTCGTGCTGGAACTCGCCATCGCCAGGGTACATGGCGATGCCGATGCTGGTGGAGACGCGCAACTCGCGGCCGGCTACCTGGAAGGGCTCGCGGATGGCGCTCAGCACGTTCTCGGCAAGGGTGGCGGCATCCGCCGGCTCGCTGACGCTGGCCAGCAGCACGAACTCGTCGCCGCCCAGCCTTGCGATGGTGTCTTGCGAGCGGACCGTGGCGCCGACGCGCCGCGCGACTTCCACCAGCAACTGGTCGCCAATGGGGTGGCCGTAGGCGTCGTTGACCGCCTTGAAGCCGTCCAGGTCCATGAACATCAGGGCGAAGCGGCTCTTCTCCCGTGTGGCGCTCTGGATGGCTTGCTCGAGCCGGTCTTCCAGCAGCACGCGGTTGGGGAGCTTGGTGAGGTTGTCGTGCAGCGCCAGGTAGGTCAGTTCCTGGTTGGCCTCGGCGAGCGAGATGGCCAGCATGGCGGTGCGGGCTTCCAGGCGCATGTCCAGCACGGAGGTGATCAGGGCAATGGCCAGCACGGCCAGCGTCACGACGATGATCACCACCGCCAGCCATCCGGTGTCCATGCCGTTGCGCGCCGCGCCGCAGACGGCGCCGATCGGGAATTCCGCGGCCGCCATGCCGGTGTAGTGCATCCCGGCGATGGCAGAGCCCATCACCACCGACGCACCCGCCCGCAAGGGCCGCACCCAGACCGACTGGCGGCGCAGGTTGAACGCGATCCACAGCGCCGTGCCGGACGCCAGCACCGCAATCACCACGGACAAGACGAACAACGATGGGATGTAGCGGATGCCCGGCACCATGCGCAGCGCAGCCATGCCGGTGTAGTGCATGCCGGCGACGCCGCCGCCGATCAGCAGGGCGCCGCAGGCCAGGCGCCGCCACGGCAGCGTTTCACGGCCGACCAGCCAGAGCGCGAGCGCGGATGACGCGATGGCGATCACTAGCGAGGCCAGGGTGATGGGCAGGTCGTAGCCAAGCGGTATTGGCAGGTGGAACGCCAGCATGGCGATGAAGTGCATCGACCAGATGCCGATGCCCATGGCGCAGGCGCCGCCGGCCAGCCACCAATGGGCCGCGCGCCCTTGCGCGCTGGCAATGCGCCCCGCCATGTCCAGGGCAGTATAGGAGGCCAGTATCGCGACAAGCAGTGAGAACAGCACAAGCAAACTGTTGTAGCTACCGGCGAGCATGGAAAACCTTTCTGGACGTTGACTTTGAACTGCCTGGGTGCCACTCCATGTGACACGCAAGAGAGCGTGCCAAAGAAAGCGCCAGTACGCCACTCATATCGACAGGTTGGCGGGCAAATTTAGTCAGAACCCCAAAAAGCGCGACGCCCGCGGGCCATCCGGCCCCCGGGCTGATCGCTGGCCAGCGATCAGTGCCGCGGCTCGGCCTTCGGCACGCCTGCCCACATGGCGATGCCGCTGGCCAGCAGCAACGCCGCGAGCAGATACAGCGCATTGTCCATGCTGCCGGTGTGCGTCTTGATCTGCCCGATCACCCAGGGGCTGACGATGCCGCTGGTAATGCCGATACTGCTGATAAAGGCAATGCCGGCGGCGGCGGTGTGGGCCGGCAGGTGGCTCGGCGGCAAGGACCAGAAGATCGGCAGTGCGGCAAAGATCAGCACGCACGCGGCGGACAGCAGCGCGAGCATCGCCGCGAAGCTGGGCAGGTGCAGGGTCAGCAGCGCTAGCGCCAGCGCGCCGCCGGCCGTGCAGGCTACGAAGTGGCGATGCCGCTCGCCGCGCCGGTCCGAATGGCGGGCGATCAGGATCAGGCCCACGGCGCCGATCGCGTTCGGGATGACGGAGTAGAGGCTGATCGACATCACGTCGGTGATGCCGAAATCGCGGATCATCAGCGGCATCCAGAAGCTCAGGGTCAGCGAGCCGCAGGTCAGCGCGAAGTAGATGAAGGCAAAGAGGTAGATGCGAGGATTGCGCAGCGCCTCGATGAGCGCGCTCAGCGAGTGCGCGTGCGTGGCCTGCCCGGCCGGCCCATTGTGCGCGGCGAGCAATGTCTTCTCCTCGTCGCTGAGCCAGCTTGCCTGCCGCGGGCCATCGACCAGGAATACCGCGGCGATGAGCCCGAGCACGATGGCGGGCGCGCCTTCGATGGCGAACATCCACTTCCAGCCGTAGAGCCCGAGCACGCCGGCCATGTCGCGCATGATCCAGCCCGACACCAGCCCGCCCAGCACGCCAGCCACGGCAACGCCCGCGAAGAAGATGGCCATCACGGCAGCACGGCGCCGCGCCGGGAACCAATAGGTCAGGTACAGCACGATGCCGGGGAAGAAACCGGCTTCGAACACGCCCAGCAGGAAGCGCAGCGTATAGAAGTGCGTGGGCGTGGACACCCACATCATGCCGACCGATGCCAGGCCCCACAGCAACATGATGCGGGTGAAGGTGCGGCGCGCGCCGAAGCGGGCCAGCAGCATGTTGCTAGGCACCTCGCACAGCACGTAGCCCACGTAGAACACCGCGGCGCCCAGCCCGTACATCGCATCGCTGAAGCCCAGGTCCTGCTTCATCTGCAACTGGGCAAAGCCGATATTGATGCGGTCCAGGAAGGAGATGACGTAGCAGACAAAGAGGAATGGAATGATGCGCAGCCAGATCTTTCGATAGAGCGCGTCTTCGTCGCGGGCAGCAGAAGCCGGGGGCGCAATGGCCCCTGCAGAGGAATAGGTCATGGATTGTCTCCGGGAACGCGGGCCCGGCCGGGCCCTGGATGCCGACGTCTGGTGCGTATTGGCAATGAGTGGAAGCGGGCAGCGGGCCGTGCCCGCCGCAATCAGGCTTGCGCGCCGATCTCCTGCGCTGCGCCCTGCCGGGCGAGCTGCAGGGCGGCGGCGAGCGTGTCGTGGTCGCCGATATGATTTGCGAGCAACAGGATCAGTTGCGCATTGGCTGCCTGGCTCTGGCCGCCGTCGAGATCGCGATGCATGTCGATCAGGGCTTCGTAGAAGTCGTCGGCGCGTGCCAGGTTGGGGTGGGTGTTGAGTGCCATTGCTGTCTCTCTGATTCAGAATGTCCCGGTGGGATTCATGCCGGCACCGGGGCGGCCGCCTGCGCTGCCGCCGCTCCGCTTGGCGCGCCCTGCGCGTTACCGGTCGCGCGCGACATGGCCTGCTGGATGGCGGCGATGTCGACCTGCCGCCAGCGCGCGCAGACATGCTGGTCCGGGCGGATCAGGTACAGCGTGCCGGGCCGCGCGTCGTAGCGCTGCGCAGCAAGTCCCTCGGCGTCGTGCCACACCGGTATGCCGGGCGATGTCGCGGACATGGCATCCGCGCTGACCACCACCAGCCTGAGCGGCAGCGTGCCTTGCAGCAGCCGTTGCAAGGCAGCCAGGGTGGCAGCGTCGGGGGTGCCGAACAGCAGCGCGGTGAATTGCCCGCCTAGTTGCGCCAGCAGCCATCCTTGGCCTTGCTTGCCGGAGACTGGCGCATCCACGCAGGCGGTGCCCGGCACCATGGTGCTGGCGAAGTCGCCGGAGTCAGGCGTGTTGAGCGTCGAATCGCGCAGCACGCACGGCAATGACAGCCGTCCGCTGTTGACCAGTTGCCGGGCAAACGCATGCTTCTTCGACAGGGCCAGCACGGCATCGCGGAACACCTTGCTGACGGCACTCTTGGGTGTGATGAAATCCGTCGAACGCGTCGAGTGGCGGATGTTCTCGTCGGCGGCGTATTCGCGCTCGCTTGCATAGGTGTCGAGCAGGCTGTCCGGCGCGTGGCCCCGGATCACGTACGCCAGCTTCCAGGCCAGGTTCTCAGCGTCCTGCACGCCGCTGTTGGCCCCGCGCGCGCCGAACGGCGAGACGCCATGCGCGGAGTCGCCGGCAAACAGCACATTGCCATGGCGGAAGCTGTCCATGCGCAGGCAGGAAAAGGTATAGACGCTGACCCATTCCAGCTCGAACCTGGCGCCCGGCCCGAGCAGCGCCTGCACACGGGGAATGACACGCTCCGGTGTTTTCTCCAGCACGGGATCGGCGTCCCAGCCGAGCTGGAAGTCGATGCGCCAGACATTGTCGGGCTGGCGGTGTAGCAGCACCGACTGGTTCGGATGGAACGGCGGGTCGAACCAGAACCAGCGCTCCGTGGGGAAATCGGCTTCCATCTTCACGTCGGCGATCAGGAAGCGGTCCTTGAACGTGCGGCCCTTGCTGTCCAGGCCCAGCAGGTTGCGCAGCGGGCTGCGCGAGCCATCGGCCGCCACCACGTAGCGTCCGGTGAGCGCGTAGGGGCCGTCCGGCGTGTCGATGGTCAGCACCACGTTCGCATCCGGCGTGCCGGCGTGACGCTGTTCGATGCCCGTCACCTTGTGCTTCCAGCGGATCTCCAGGTTCGGCAACTGGCGCGCGCGGTCGAGCAGGAAGCCCTCGACGTAATACTGCTGCAGGTTGATGAAGGCCGGCCGTTGATGGCCGGCCTCCGGCAGCAGGTCGAAGGTGTAGACCTGTTCGTCGCGCACGAAGACCTTGCCGACGTGCCAGCGCACGCCCTTGTCCACCATGGGTTCGCCGCAGCCGAGCCGGTCGAAGACATCCAGCGTGCGCTTGGCAAAGCAGATCGCGCGGGATCCGCTCGACAGCGTGCAGTCATCGTCCACCAGCACAACCGGCACGCCGTGTTGGGCCAGGTCGATCGCGGTGGCCAAGCCTACCGGGCCGGCTCCTACGACGATGACGGGATACGGGGTGCCAGTGTGTTCCTGCCCCTGCTCGCGGCAAGGCTGGTACGCAAATGACAGGTTCTGGTAGTCGATGCTCATGCCTGTGTCTCCATCCACATTCTTGCGGCCATTCCATCTATGCGGCGATTGGCCTTCAGTTTTGCAGCGCGGCCCACATTTCCTTGTCGCGCTGCGCGGTCCAGATGCGCGGATGCTTGATGCCGCTGGCCTCATCGAAGGCGCGCGACACATCGAACGGCAGGCAGTGCTCGTAGATGAAGACGTGGCCGAACTTCGGGTCCATCGACTTGCGCGTATGGGCCATCGCGCTCTTCAGGTCCAGGCTATCCACGACGGCCTCCTTGCCGGCCTGGAACAGCGTAGTGACGAAGTCCTTGGTGTACTCGATGCCCTTCTTGACCTCTTCCGGGTTGGTGAGGGCCGGGCCGCGGCCGGGAACCAGTTTCTCGGCGCCCAGTGCCTGCAAGGCGTCCAGCGTGGCGGGCCACTGCTCGAGTTGCGCGTCGCCGCAGTAGCAGGCCGCGTCGTATTCCACCAGGTCGCCGGAGAACAGCACCTTTTGCGAAGGCAGCCAGACCACCGTATCGCCCTTGGTGTGGCCCGAACCCAGGTGCGCGATGCGCACTTCGAGCTTGCCGAGGTACAGCGTGATTTCCTTCTCGAAGACCAGCGTTGGCCAGGTCAGGCCGGGCACGGTCTCCACGCCGGCGAACAGGCGCGGGAAGCGTTCGATCTCCGACTTCATGTCGGCCTCGCCGCGCTCCACGATCATCTCGTAGGTGCCGCGGCTGGCGATGACCTGCTGCGCGCCCTCGGCGAAGTAAGCCGATGCGCCCAGCACGCGCACCGCGTGGTAGTGCGAGAGCACGACGTACTTGATGGGCTTGTCGGTGACCGAGCGGATCCTGGCGATCAGGTCCTGCGCCATGGCGGGCGTGGCGGTGGTGTCGACGATCAGCACACCGTCGTCGCCAATGATCACGCCGGAGTTGGGGTCGCCCTCGGCCGTGTACGCGTAGGCGTTCTCGGAGAGCTGGGTAAAGGTGACTTTCTTGGCTTCCAGGTCGGCCTGGGATGCGAATGCCTTGCTCATGCTTGCCTCACTTCTCTTCTTTCGGGTGGGGAAAAGACGAGACAGCAGGCGCCGGGGGCGGATGACTGCATGGCGGGGACTGTCTCGCCCCGTATTCACTCTATAGCTGCACCGGTATCGGGGTAAGGCCATCTTAGGAATTGCAGTAAAATTAGTCAATAACAAATCGTATTGTTTTTGACTAATAAGACGTGGGGGCCGAATGCGGCACAGAAAACCAAGGGGAAACCCTCGGTGATGCCGGGGGCAGAGCGTCTGGTCGATTACTATCTGGGTTTTCAGGCGAGAGGCGAATGGCACGATCAACGGACAACACGTCGGATGCCGGCGGCGCGGATAAAGCGCAGCGCGGCATACAGAGCGTCGAAGTCGGCGGCCGCTTCCTGCGGGCGCTGGCCGATGTCCGTGCCCCCATGACCCTGGCCGACCTCGCGGCTGCCGTGCAGATCGCACCCGCGCAAGCGCACACTTACCTCGTCAGCCTGGTGCGGCTTGGCCTGATCAAGCGCGATCACCTGTCCGGGCGCTACGAGCCGGGCCCGCTGGCGCTGCAGCTCGGCATGCTGTACCTGGACCACGATCCAGCCTACCGGGCGGCGGTGCCGCTGGTGGCCGCGCTGGCCGGCTCGTGCGGGTTCAGCGTGGCGATCTGCGCCGCGGGGCCTCAGGGCCCCACCATCGTCCGCTATGCGCACGCGGGCTCGCCCTTGCATGTGAACCTGCACGTCGGCACGGTGATGTCGCTGTCGGCAACGGCGACAGGCCGCGTGTTCTGCGCGTTTCTTCCGCCCGCCCAGTGGCAGGCGATCTGGGAGCAGCAGCACGCAGGCGACACGCCCGCCGTGGACGCCACCGCCTTCGGTGCGGACCTTGCCGCCATCCGCGGGCGCGGCATCGAGCGCAGCATCGACGCGCCGAGCCCCGCCGTCAGCAGTCTGTGCGTGCCGGTGCTGGACGCCAGCGGGCGGCTGCGCCTGGCGCTGACCGTGGTGGGGTCGACCGGCACCATCGATGTGGACTGGCGCGGCCCCGTGGCGGTCGCAATGCTAGACACCGCCGCGGCCATCCGGGCCGCCATCGCCGGCACTACCGAAACCGAATGACACCAGCCCCCATGCCGATCGACGACAGCCAGGGCGAAGCCGCCAAGCCGCAGCGCGGCATCCAGTCGCTGGACAACACCGGCCAGTTGCTCGCCGCGCTGGTCGCGGCCGGGCGGCCGCTGTCCTTGCGCGACCTCGCGCGCGCGGCCGGCATGCCGCCCGCCAAGGCGTTTCCGCATCTGGTCAGCCTGCAGAAGATCGGCTTGCTGGCGCGCGACGCGGCGGGCAATTTCCTGTCCGGCGCGCTGGGCCTGGAACTCGGGCTGGTGGCTTTGCAGCGCCTTTCGCCAACGCGCGAGGCCGAGCCCGAGGTGATCGAGCTGGCCGGCACCACCAGCCTGAGCGTGGCGATGGCGGTCCTCGGCCCGCTCGGGCCGACGGTAGTGCGGCTGGAAGAAGCCGCGCGGCCGCAGCACGTGAGCCTGCGGGTCGGCACTGTGCTGTCGCTGGTCCATACGGCGATCGGCCGGAGTCGAGGCGCACGGCGGCGCAGGCGAGGCGCTTGTGCCGGCATATGCCACGCGGCTGGCGCAAATCCGCGCGCGGCGCATCGACAATGCACTGAGCAAGCCGGTGCCCGGCATCGACACGCTCGCCGCAGCGGTGTTCGACCATACCGGCAGCATCGCGCTCGTGATTGCCCTGATCGGCACGTCGGGCAGCTTCGATAGCGGTACGGACGGCGCGACGGCCGGGACGCTGTTGCAGGCGGCGCGGCGGCTATCGTGGCGCTTCGGCGCGATGGAGCCGATAGAGGCGGCCGCGGGGAACGGATAGCCGCCGCCTACCTTCCTTTTGCCAAGCGCCGGGTTCGCTTGGGTTGCGGTGGCGGTGGCGGTGCCTCATCCTCGCCATCGTCGACGCGTGGATAGTGTTCGAAGGTCCGTTTCACCAGCTCGCGCAGCCAGATGATGGCCGGGTCATGGTGGAAACGTGGATGCCAATGCTGCTTGATGGCGAATTCCGGCAGCGCCACCGGCGGCTGCATCACGCGTACCGTGCCGTACCGGGCAAAGACGTTGGCGAGCTCCAGCGGCACCGTGGCGATCAGGTCCGGCTGCTGCTCCATCAGCAGCGGCACCACCAGGAAGTGCGGCGTCGACAGGTAGATATTGCGCTGGATGCCGTGGTCGTCAAACGCGCTGTCGTACGCCGCGCTGGCGCGCCCGGACAGCGTGACCACGATCTGCGGCATGCGCTGGAACTGCTCGAGCGTCAGGGCGTCGCCAACCGCCTGGTTGCGCGCACTCACGATCGTCACGAACGAGTGCATGAACAAGCGCTGCTGGAACAAGCCTTCCGGCGCGGCGCGAATCGATCCCAGCGCGAGATCGGCCTCGCCCGTGCCGAGCATGCCTTCGATCTGCTGCAGTGGAACCTGCAACGTGCGCAGCTTGCAGTGCGGTGCCTCGCGGCGCAGCCTGCTGATCAGCGGCGGCAGGAAGACCAGCTCGCCCATGTCGGTCATGCACAGGTTGAACGTGCGCCGCGCCGCCAGTGGATCGAAGCGCGACTGCGATAGAACCTGCTGCCGCACCGTGGCCATCACGCCCACAATGGCCTCGGTCAGCTCCTGCGCCTTGTGCGTGGGCATCATGCCTGCCGGCGTCTTGACGAACAACTGGTCGTCGAAGAAGGCGCGCAGCCGGTTCAGCGCGTGGCTCATCGCGCTTTGCGTCAGGCCCAGCTCTTGGGCGGCCTTGGTCACGCTGCGCTCCCGCAGCATCGCGTCGAACACCGCAAGGAGGTTGAGGTCCAGCTCATCTGCATGCATGGCGCACATTCTCGCTATTAGGGGGATGACGTTGACGCATGTTTCCTCCAAATCTATTCTGCAGTCAAGGACCCCGGAGATGGGTCGCCGCACTGGAGACAAGACATGACACCCCGCGCACGCATACGCTGCCACCCGCGTCCCGGCCTGCAAGGCGCATTGCCGCCACCCTGACGCCTCCCTTTTTTAACGCCCGCAACACGCATTGTTTTCAGGCAAGGCGTGCATGGCAACGTGCGCCCCGAATTTCCGCGCCGGGCGCAAAGTGACCGTTCCAAGGAACCCCGCATGTTCATCAAAAACACCTGGTATGTCGCCGGCTGGGATAAGGAAATCCCTGCCGAAGGCATGTTCTCCCGCACCATCATCGGCGTGCCTGTCGTGATGTATCGCAAGGAACACGGCGGCATCGTCGCGCTGGAGGATCGCTGTTGCCATCGTGGCGCGCCGCTGTCGGTCGGGCGCAGGGAGGGCGATTGCATCCGCTGCATGTATCACGGCCTGAAGTTCGACAGCGCAGGTAAATGCATCGAGGCGCCCGCGCAGGAACGCATTGCGCCGCAGGCCAAGGTGCGCAAGTTCCCCACCGTCGAGCAACACCGCTGGGTGTGGATCTGGATGGGCGACCCGGACAAGGCCGATCCGTCGCTGATCCCGGATACGCAGTGGCTGGACCATCCGGAATGGCGCAGCCTGGACGGCTACATCCACTACGACGTGAATTACCTGCTGATCTGCGACAACCTGCTGGACTTCTCGCACCTGCCGTTCGTTCACCCCACCACCCTGGGTGGCAGCGAGGACTATGCCGCGGTGCGGCCCAAGGTGGAGCGTATCGATGGCGGCGTGCGGATCACGCGCTGGGCCATCAATACCGAAGCGCCTGCCTTCGCCAAGGCCGTCAAGGCGTATCCCGGGAAGGTCGACCGCTGGAATATCTACAACTTCACGATTCCCGCCATCCTGTTAATGGATTCCGGCATGTCTCCCACCGGCACGGGCGCGCCGGCAGGCGTGCGCGTCGATGCCGCCGAATTCCGTGGCTGCCAGGCCATCACCCCGGAGACGGAAAACTCCACGCATTACTTCTTCGCCCATCCGCACAACTTTGCCATCGACCGGCCGGAAGTCACCGCGTCGATTCACCAAAGCGTGGTCACCGCGTTCGACGAAGACCGCGAGATCATCTCGGCGCAGCAGCGAAGCCTTGCGCTTGAGCCCGGTTTCAAGATGATGCCGTTCTCCATCGACGCCGCGCTTTCGCAATTCCGTTGGGCCGTGAACCAGAGGCTCGAAGAAGAAGCGGCGGCGTCCGCGCGGAGGTAGCACAGCATGCTCGAACTGATCGTATCCAGGGTGACCGCGGAGGCCGAGGGCATTCTCGGCATAGAGCTGCGGCGCGCCTGCGGCGGTGCCTTGCCGGCGTTCACCGCGGGCGCGCATGTCGATGTGCACCTGCCCGGCAATATCGTCAGGCAATACTCGCTGTGCAACGACTCCGAGGAGACTGACCGCTACTGCCTTGGCGTGGGGCTTGCGCCGTTGTCGCGCGGTGGGTCGCAGTATGTCCATGAAGGACTGAAGGCGGGCGACACGCTCGCCGTGAGCGCGCCGCGTTCGCTGTTCGGCATCGATGCGGCTGCCTCGGCGCATATGTTTATCGCCGGCGGCATCGGCATCACGCCGATTCTCAGCATGATCCGCTGGTGCGAGGCCAACGGCCGGCCGTGGCAACTGCTCTACTGCATGCGCTCGCGCTGTCGCGCGGCTTACCTGGATATGTTGTCGCGCTACGGGGACAGGGTGCAACTGCATGTCGATGACGAGAGCCAGGGAGCGCTGGCGGACCTTGCCTCTTTTCTTGGCGGGCTGCATGCGGGCGGTCACGTGTATTGCTGCGGGCCTTCGCCACTGATGGATGCGGTGGCTGCCACGGCAGAGGCGGCGGGCGTGCCACGCGCAGCCACGCACTTCGAGCGGTTCAGTGTGGATCCGCAGCAGGCCAGCGCCCATGCCGGTTTCGATGCGGACGAGGCCTTCACGGTTGTCCTGCACCGGCACGGCGGCCGTTTCACCGTGCCCGCCGGTTCCACCATTCTCGAAACACTTGAGCGCAACGGCGTGCCGTTGCCGTTTTCCTGCCGCGAGGGGCTGTGCCGCAGTTGCGAGGTGCCCCTGCTGTCCGGCAAGGCGGACCACAGGGACTACGTGCTGAGCGACGAGGAGCGCGAGGCCAACGCCGCCATCATGATTTGCGTTTCCCGGGCGCTGACTCCCGAGCTGGAACTGGACATCTGAGCACGCCGCGCGGCCCCACCGTCCCGGCAAAAGCACCACAACACGCGCCACCCGGATGGCCGCGTTTCACCCAAGGAGACAAGACGATGTTCCATCCCACTTGCGCAATGCTGGCAGCCGTGCTCGCCATGGCCGGCCTGGCCGCAACTCCCGCGCACGCCGATATCAACGTCGGCGTCACCTTGGCGCTGACCGGTCCGGCGGCGTCACTCGGCATTCCGGCAAAGCGTGCGGTTGACCTCCTGCCAAAGGAGATCGCAGGGCAGAAGCTGAACTACATCCTCCTCGATGACACCTCGGATCCGAGCATCAGCGTGCGCAATTTTCGCCGCCTGGTGGATGAGCACAATGTGGATGTGGTGATGGGCTCCTCGGTCACGCCATCCACCATTGCGCTGGTCGATGTTGCCGCCGAGACCAAGGTGCCGTTGATGAGCCTGGCCGCCAGCGCCAGGATCGTCGAGCCTCAGGACGAGAAACGACGGTGGGCATTCAAGGCGATCCAGAATGAGAACCTGATGATCGGCGCCACGCTCGGCCATATGCAAATGGCGGGGACGAAGACGCTGGCATTCATGGGTTTCTCCGATGCCTACGGGGATGCGTGGCTGGCGGCGCTCCAGCCGCTGGCTGACAAGGCTGGCATCCGGCTCGTGGCAACCGAGCGCTACGTGCGCACCGACACCAGCGTGGTAGCGCAGACCCTGAAGATCATTGCCGCTAAGCCGGACGCCGTCCTTGTCGCGGCATCCGGCACACCGGGCGCGCTGCCGCAGAAAACGCTCACCGAACGCGGCTACAAGGGCCGCGTCTACCAGACCTACGGCATTGCCAACCGTGACTTCCTGCGCGTAGCCGGAAAGGATGCGGAGGGCGCGATCTTCGCGGTCGGACCGGTGCTGGTGGCAGACCAGCTTGATCCGGGCAGCCCGATGCGGCCGGTTGCGCAGGATTTCATCAAGCGCTACGAGGCCGCGTACGGGCAGAACTCAGCCTCGATCTTCGCGGCCAATGTCTGGGATGCGGGCCTGGTCCTGCGAGCGGCCATTCCCGCCGCGCTCGGCAAGGGCCGGCCCGGCACCGAGGCATTCCGCATTGCGCTGCGCGACGCACTGGAGAGCACCAGCGGTGTCGTGACTACCCAAGGCGTGACCACCATGTCCCGCTCCGACCACGTCGGGTACGACGAGCGCGCGGCGGCGCTGGTCCAGATCCAGAATGGCGGATGGAAGTACCTGAAGTAGGGCAGCGCAAGGGCGTCGCTTCCCGCTTGCCACCGGCCTGCCCGCGACCGGCCGGCCTTCCCATCGAGGGATGCCGGCTCGCCGGATCGCTGGCAGGTTTTCCGGATTTGCTACTGCGGTTTTATTCTTGGACCCGCCTGCCGTTGCTTACCTAGACTGGTCCCCTGGCATCTCGCCAGCTCAAACACGGCCAGCAAAATCTTCGAGGTGAACGGCATATGAACCTGCGCGCATTTTTTCCACGGTCCTCGCTGCCACGACGGCGCTCGCCATCGGCGCGGCCCCGGTCCTGGCCGCCGACAAGCCCATCAAGGTAGGCGTGCGCGGCGGCGTGGACGAAGAGATCTGGGAAGTGGTGACCAAGGTGGCCAGGAAGCAAGGCCTCAACGTGGAGCCGATCGTGATCACCGGCACCGCCAGCCCCAACGAGGCGCTGAACAACGGCGATCTCGACGCCAACGCGTTCCAGCACAAGCCCTTCCTGCGTGACCAGATCAACCAGCGCGGCTACAAGATCGTGGCGGTGGCGGACACGCTGATCTCGCCGATCGCCTTCTACTCGCGCAAATACAAGTCGCTGGAGTCGCTGCCGCAGGGGGCGCGGCTGGGCATTCCCAATGATCCGAGCAACCAGACCCGGGCGCTGGTGATCCTGCGCGATCATGGGCTGATCAAGCTGCGCGAGGGTTTCGACCCGTACACCGGCACGGCCACGCTGGGCGATATCACGGCCAACCCGAAGAAGCTGGACCTGGTGGAAAGCGCCTCGGTGGTGCTGGCGCGCTCGCTGCCGGATGTGGACGCCGCTGCGGTGGTCAACACCTTCGCCTACCAGGCCGGCCTGATCGCCACGCGCGATGGCATCGCGGTGGAGAAGAAGGAGCACAACCCGTACGTGAACGTGATCGCCGTGCGCGAGCGCGACAAGGCCGCGCCGTGGGTGGCGCCGCTGATCAAGGCGTACCACTCGGACGAGGTGCGCAAGTTCATCCTGACCAAGTACCAGGGCTCGGTGATCCCGGCGTTCTGATGCGGATGTCGTTGTTCATGTTGTTCCCGGAGGATCTTCATCGTGTCACAGGCGCACCCGCTGCAATCAAGTCCGCCGCATATCGTCTTCGATCACCTTGGCAAGCACTACCCGGGCGCGCCCGCGGCCGCCTTGCAGGAAGTATCGTTCACGGTGGCGCGCGCAGAGCTCTTCGGCATCATCGGGCGTAGCGGCGCGGGCAAGTCCACGCTGTTGCGCACCATCAACATGCTGGAGCGTCCCAGCGCCGGGCAGGTGCGCGTGGATGGCGTGGACGTGGGCACGCTGGATGAAGATGGCCTGGTGGCGCTGCGCCGGCGCATCGGCATGATCTTCCAGCATTTCAATTTGCTGTCGGCCAAGACCGTGTTCGAGAACGTGGCCTTGCCCCTGCGCGTAGCGGGCGTGCCGCGCGCGGAGATTGTGCCGCGGGTGATGGCGCTGCTGGAACTGGTGGGCCTGGCCGACAAGGCGCAGGTTTATCCGGCCACGCTGTCCGGCGGGCAGAAGCAGCGTGTGGGCATTGCGCGCGCGCTGGTGCACCGCCCGGAGATCCTGCTGTGCGACGAGGCCACCTCGGCGTTGGACCCCGAGACCACCGAATCGATCCTGGCCCTGCTGCGCGACATCAACCGCACGCTCGGACTGACCGTGGTGCTGATCACGCACGACATGGCGGTGATCCGCCAGGCTTGCGACCGCGTGCTGGTGCTTGACCAAGGCCGCGCGGTGGAGCTGGGCACGGTGTGGCAGGTGTTTGCCGAGCCGCAGGCCGCCGCCACGCTGGCGCTGCTGCGCCCGCTGCGGCTGGAGCTGCCGGTGCCGGCCGGCGGCGAGTTTTCCAATGCCATTCATTGCGCCCATGCGGCCAATGCGTCGTACGCGAGTGCGCGCGCCAATATCGAGATACAGGCTTATGTTCCCGCCAATGGCTGACAAGTACGTGAAGGCGCTGGGCGAGACCTTGCTGATGGTGAGCGCCGCCTGCCTGGTGGTGTTCGTGTGCGGCATGGCGCTGGCCATCGTGCTCACGCTGAGCGCGCCGGGCGGCTTGCGTCCGCGGCCGCGGACGCACCGCACGCTGTCGGCGCTGGTCAATACCTTCCGCTCGATCCCGTTCATCATCCTGCTGGTGGCGATGCTGCCCGTGACGCGGCTGATCGTCGGCACCACCATGGGCACGTGGGCGGCGGTGGTGCCGCTGAGCGTGCACCTGATCCCCTTCTTTGCGCGGATCGCCCAGGTGAGCCTCAACGAGATCGATCCGGGCCTGATCGAGGCCGCGCGCGCCATGGGCTGCCGGCGCTGGCACATCGTGCGCCACGTGCTGCTGCCCGAAGCGCTGCCCGGCATCGTCGGCGGCGCCACGGTCAGCGTGATCGCCATGATCGGCTCGTCGGCCATGGCCGGCGCGGTGGGCGCCGGCGGGCTGGGCGACCTGGCCATCCGCTACGGCTACGAGCGCTACGAGACCACGGTGATGTTCAACGTGATCGCGATCCTGGTGGCGCTGGTCACGCTGGTGCAGTTCGGCGGCGAGCGGCTGGCGCGGCGCTTCGACCACAGGCGCTGAGCCGGCCACGGAGCGCGTGCCGCGCCTGCCGTTACTGGCGATACGACGGATCGCTGCGATCGAGCTGCCGCAGCAGGGCAGCCCAGTGCTTGCGCGTGACGGGGCCGCCGGCATTGCTCACCACCAGCTCCGCCACCTTGCGCGCCACGGCATCGGGCGCGATCACCAGCGGCGCGCCGCCGGATTGCGCGGCCAGCTGCGCCACGCAGGCACGCTCCAGCATATGCAGTTCCTGGAAGGCTTGCGCAATAGTGGGCGCGCAGGTCAGCAGGCCGTGGTTGCGCAGGATGAAGATGTCGCGCTCGCCCAGGTCCGCCACCAGCCGGGAGCGTTCGTCCAGGTCAATGGCAATGCCCTCGTAGTCGTGATACGCCACCCGTTCGAAGAAGCGCATGGCGTGCTGCGAGATCATCAGCAGGCCATCGCGCTGCGCCGACACGCCGATGCCGGCGGCGGTGTGAGTATGCAGCACGCAGCCTACGTCGTGGCGCGCGGCGTGGATGGCGCTGTGGATCACGTAGCCAGCCGGGTTGATGCCGAGGCCAGTGTCGTCGCGCAGGATCTCGCCGTCAATATCGACCTTGACCAGGTTGGATGCGGTGATCTCTTCGAAGGTCAGGCCATAAGCATTGATCAGGAAATGCTCGTCGGAGCCCGGCACGCGCGCCGAGAAATGCGTGTAGATGTGATCGGTCCAGCGGAACTGCGCCGCCAGCCGGTAGGCCGCCGCCAGCTCCACGCGCACGGCCCATTCGGTGGGCGATACCTTGGCCTGGACGGCGGGGAAATGCAGGGCGGGCAGGGACAGACTGGGATCCGACCAGGCAAGCAGCGGTTCGGTGACGGTGTTCATGCGGCGCTCCGGAAGAAGGGGGGGGCCGCAACATCATACGGCTGGCGCGCGGGCCTGCCAACGCCGCAATCGGCATATGGAAATGCGCGGGCTGCACGGGCGACATGCAGCAACGCGGCGGCGACGCGCCATCCCGTAGAATTCTCTCCTGCGCGGTCGTGCCCATGCACCGCGCGTCATGCACAGACCCAGCACGGCACATAAAACCAATAAAGCAGGAGAGTCCCTTGAAGAAGCCCTTTGCCCTCATCGCCGCCGCAGCAGCATTGACGACGGCCGCCACCTTTGCCCACGCCGCTTATCCCGACCGGCCCATCAAGCTGATCGTGCCCTTCCCGCCCGGACAGGCCACCGACATCTTTGCGCGCGCGCTGGCGGAGCGGCTGGGCAAGCAGCTCGGCCAGCCGGTGGTGGTGGACAACCGCGCCGGGGCGGGCAGCAACCTCGGCATGGAGATCGCCTCCCATGCCGCGCCCGATGGCTACACCCTGGTGATGGCCGGCAGCGCGATGGCGATCAACGAGACGCTGTACAAGAAGCTGAACTACAACCCGCGCCAGGACTTCCAGCCGATCTCCGGCGTGTTCTCGGTGCCGCTGGTGTTCCTCGCCACGCCGGCTTCCGGCATCGTCTCGCTGCGTGACCTGATCGCCAAGGCCAAGGCCGCGCCCGGCAAATACAGCTACGCTAGCGCGGGCGTGGGGGGTACCCAGCATCTGTCGGCCGAAATGCTCAAAGCCCAGGCGGGCATCTTCATGGTGCACATCCCCTACAAGGGCAGCGGCCCGGCGCAGTCCGACTTTCTCGGCAACCAGATCCCGCTGATGGTGGATTCGGTGACGGCGGCGCTGCCCCTGATCCAGTCGAAGAAGGCCGTGCCGCTGGCGGTCACGGTGGCCAAGCGCACGCCGCAGCTGCCGTCGGTGCCCACGGTGCGCGAGCAAGGCGTTCCGGGCTTCGAAGCGCTGGGCTGGGCCATCCTGATGGCGCCCAAAGGCCTGCCACCCGCGCTCGTGAGCCAGCTCAACGCGGAGACGGTGAAGGCGCTGCAGTCGCCCGAGCTGTCGAAGTTCATCACCGACCGCGGCTCGGAGCCAATGCCGATGAGCCCGGAGGAAACCGGCAAGTTCGTCGACAGCGAGATCCACAAGTGGGGCGCGGTGGTGAAGCGCTCCGGGGCGCAGGCGGACTGAGCGCGTAGTGTGAAGAAGAAAGCCGGGCCCCATGGCTGGCCCGGCTTACTTGAGGTTCTTCACCGACATCGGAAATCAGGAGCCCGCGACTCTGAGCACCTTGGAAAATCCCTCTTCAATGCAAGGCGGCTCGAACAAGTTTCCTACACTCTCGATGCTTTCGTCTGGTACGCGTTTGTCCGCTGGCCTGTCGGCGTTGCGCATCTTCGCGACGGCTAGCGGAGTATCAATCCATATCGCCAGTGCTTCAGCACTCCGTCGACGGGCGATCTCGATAATCGGGCTCCGATGGCGCGCGCCCGGCAACGCCGCATCGAAGCCAATGCAAGGCGCGTAGTCGCTCGCGTGATGTGCGAGCCAATGAGATTTTCCTGCGCCTTGCAGTCCGCAGACGATGAGCACTCGCGGCTGAAGGTCACGCATTTCAATCAGCGCCTGTTCAAGTGCAGCAAAGCTGCTCGACCACGCAAGCTGGCTGCGTTCCGGCGTCCATACCCGTCCTGCCGGCGTTTCTAAATAAGCATCGGGGTTGATGATGCGAATCCTGTCCATCAGGCGCAGCGCTGGGTTCTGGAGCCCGCACTATACCGCGGCCTTCAGCTCGTGTGCGCACAGTGATTCACCGCCTCAGCCGGCTGCGGTTGCGTGCTATCCGTTGGGAAACGCTGATTGCCGAGGTTTTTGGCCAATGTCCGCACCGGGAAGCGGGCATCCGGGCTCGACCTGCGCAAGGCCCGGTGAGCGCCCTCGCCCTCGTACCGGCAATTTGCCGTGGGCCCGACTAGGGCTTTTTGCGGAGGGAGGGGGGATGGACTGGCAACCGACCCTTCGGCATTTGCGGCGGCGCGCAATGGAATAAATCCTGGCCGCCAAGCGTTTACCTAGCCGGACCACAGTTCTTCTGCCGTGGAGGCATCGTGCTCGATTCGCCACTCTGGTTCCGGGCCACCCGCGGGCACGCGATCGCCGAACTTGTGCTCGCCACATTAGCATCGCTGGCGGGCGCCGTCAGCCAGACCCAGCCAACCGAGGTGGATGGGCGGCCCGATCGGTACATGCTGGCGCCGCAACGCTCGACCGTCACGTTCGAGGTCGACGCCTTCTCGCACTCACAGATCAAGATGCGCTTTCACTGCATGAATGCGCAGCTCGAAGGAACGCGGGCCGGTCTTGACTCGGGCCGCGTCATGGTGACGATCGAGGCCGCAAGCGTTGAGGCGCGCCCGCGCTTCCTGTCGCCGATCATCCGGGGCGGCGGCATGCTCGATGTGGCCCGCTATCCGGAGATCCGCTTTGTCAGTACCCGCTTTGTCCGGACCGCAGAGGGCAGCGGGTGGCTTCTCGGCAACCTCACGATCCACGGCATCACGCGTCCGGTCAGCCTTCTGGTAACACCAGGCGGCGCCATCGGAGAGCCGCGGCGCGACCGCACGATTGCCTTCTCCGCGGCCGGCGAAGTCAGCCGCCGGGAGTTCGGCCTGGCAGCATGGTTCCCCACTGTGGGCGACGCCGTGCACATGAATATCCAGGTGGAGTTCGTGCTTGGGCCTTGAAGCGCTTGGCAGTACCAGGGGGGTGCGTTCACCGATGCGACACAGGAGAACATCATGTCGGCTAGAATTCTCGCGGCGTTGCTTGCCGCATTCCTTCTTGCGGCTTGCGGCGGAGGCGGGGACGAGCCCGGCACCACGGTCGGATCGGGGGCGGGCATGACGGGCGGCGCCTCGTCAGGAAGCGCGCCCGGATTCCAGCCGACGCCAGGTACCGGCGGCATCGGTGGTGGCGCCGGCGGGGCTGGCGGCGTAGGGGCAGGGCCCGGAATGTAGCGGGTGGACTATGCTTGGATCGAATACTGGCCGAAAGAAACTGCACCTTTCGGCAGTGGAGAATGGTCATGCAATATCGCTTCGCCAAGTGGCTGGCCGGCACCGCGGTTGCGCTGTCTGCCTGTGCGTCCCTGCAACCCCTCCAGACTGCGCAGAAAATGATAGGCAGCCCGGCAAGCTCCGTGCGCGAGACCTTTGGCGCGCCCACGGAGACCCATGCGCTCGCCGACGGTACCAGCCGGTGGATCTATTCGCACCAGCCCTTGGGATATGAGGTCTACGCCGCAGATTTCGACGGGAACGGAAAGCTCGTCAACTTCCGCCAGATGTTGACCGAGAAAGAGATCTACGAGGCAAAGCCGGGGGTCTGGACCAAGCGCGACGTGGCCGAGCGCTTTGGCCTGCCGCGCGAGCCTGTCCAGTACTACCCGCTCATGAAGCGCGAGGCATGGTCGTACCGGCTCTATGCGAATGGCTATCAGCCGGGCCACTTTAGTGCCTACTTTGACGACCAGGGCGTACTGGATCGCACGATGATCATCGTTGATTCGCTTGGAGGCGACCGGCGGCGCAAGTGATGCTGCGACTGCTGATGCCCCCGGTTTTCGACGTTGTCCAGCGATGGCCGGAGCGTGCAATCGGCATCGGCTCTGCGATCCGTTGCAGCAGTCGTCGTTGACCGCCTCTCTCACCGCACTCGTCAGAGAGCAAGGTGCACGGCAGGCAGGAACTGGCCACGCTGTTGCGCGCTCTGGAACAGGATGCCGTCGCCGTCGTCCACGACGATATCCGGTGCCTTGTCGCCATTGAGGTCGCCCACGGCCATCGTGTTGGCGCCTTGGAAATTCCCGATCCTGACTGGATTGCCGAACGCCCCGCGTGTTTGGTCCTGGAAGTAGATTTGAATGCTCCCATTGAATGCCATCGCCTTCATGGCGGGCCGGGGGCCGCGAGTGGAAGATGAAGAACAAGAAGTACGCGATGATCAACAATCTGTTTCCCCGCGCATACCCCGAACATCATCGGCACTCCGCGCCGGCGGCTTGACCTTGCGTTGCGCTCGCCGCGCTATAGCGCACGCACGGGAATGCACAACTCGCAGGTCAGTGAGCCCGTTCGCGCGTCCAGCGCCGACACTGCCGAGAACCGCTCGAAGCATGGGCGTTCGTCGCATTGCAGACCGCTGGACGGCAGCCATTCCCGGGTCAGCCAGGTCCATGCCTCGGCGATGGTGGCAGGGGCGCCGGTGAATTGCGCCACGGCGTAACGTCCGCCCGGCAGGACGGAGATGCTGGCCCGGCCGCCGGGCTGGAAGGTTTCAGGTATCTCCACGCAGGCGTCGTAGCGGCACTTGTCCGGCGGCGTGATGCCGGGGGCGTCGTGGCCGATGCCGTAACACGTTTGCCCGGCCAGGCCGTTGGCATGCATCCATGGCGCGACGGCTTCACGCCAGAAGGTGCCGATCGCCGGACCGTAGGGGCCGATATGGCGTTGATAGGCGACACGTGCCTCGGGTAGATCGATGACGCGGACTTCCATATTGCTCTCTCCATCTGTTTGGCAGGAGACGCCATGGTCGATGAAAGCACCGCCATCCACCTGATCGGCATTGCGCAGGACCTGATCCGGATTGCTATGGCGGTTGGCCAAGCGCGCGCGTGCCGCCGCGACCTGCGTGGCCCGGTGTTCGGCTGCGCCGGCGCGCCAGGTAGAGGGCGTGCAGCCAAACTTGAGCTTGAAGGCGCGCGCGAATGCCTCGCCGGAGCCGAAACCGGTGGCCAGTGCGATTTCCAGCACCGAGGCGCCGGGTTTACAAGCCAACTGAAATGCGGCGGACTCGAGCCGGCGCCGGCGTGTGTAGTCGCCCAGCGTCTCGCCCATCCAGGCCGCGAACAAACGATGAAAATGGAAGCGGGAGAAGTTCGCGACGTCCGCCAGTTCGGCCAGATCGAGCGGCGTGTCCAGATGCTGGTCGATATAGTCGAGCACGCGGTTCACGCGCCGCGTGTACTCCGCGCGATGGATGCGCAGCAGCGATGGGTCTGACTGCTGGCTTTCTACTTGGTCGGTGGGTGCCATGGCTGCGGATTATGGCATGACGGCGACATGCGCAAACCGTCCCGGCCAACGGAAAACGCCCCGCGCTAGGCGGGGCGTTCAACCGTTCAACTGCGCGACCAGTTCGCCTGGCCGCGTGCGCTCAGGCAAGCGCGGGGTAGTCGATATAACCTTCGGCGCCAGAGTGGTAGTAAGTCTCCGGCTGCGGTGCGTTCAGCGGCGCGTCGATCTGCAGGCGGCGCGGCAGGTCCGGGTTGGCGATGAACAACTGGCCAAAGGCCACCGCATCGGCTTCACCGGCTTGCAGCACGTGCTCGGCCGTTTCCTTGGTCATCTTCTCGTTGGCGATATAGGTGCCGCCAAACGCCTTCTTCAGCGCGGGGCCGAGGCGATTGTCGCCCAGCGCTTCGCGCGAGCAGATAAAGGCGATGCCGCGCTTGCCGAGTTCGCGCGCCACGTAGCCGAAGGTGGCCGGCAGGTCCGAGTCGCCCATGTCGTGCGCGTCGCCGCGCGGCGCCAGGTGCACGCCCACGCGCGATGCGCCCCACACGTCGATGCAGGCGTCGGTCACTTCCAGCAGCAGGCGGGCGCGGTTTTCCAGCGAGCCGCCGTAGGCGTCGGTGCGCTTGTTGGTGCTGTCCTGCAGGAACTGGTCAAGCAGGTAGCCGTTGGCGCCGTGCACTTCCACGCCGTCGAAGCCGGCCGCCTTGGCGTTCTCGGCGCCGTGGCGGAAGGCCGCGACGATGCCGGGGATTTCATCGGTTTCCAGCGCGCGCGGCGTGACAAACGCGCGCTTGGGACGCACCAGGCTGACATTGCCGGCGGCGGCGATGGCGCTGGGCGCCACCGGCAGTTCGCCGTCGAGGAAGACTGGATCGGAAATACGGCCCACGTGCCACAGTTGCAGGAAGATGCGGCCGCCGGCGGCGTGCACGGCATCGGTGACCACCTTCCAGCCGGCCACTTGCTCGTCGGACCAGATGCCCGGGGTGTCGGCATAGCCCACGCCTTGCGGGGTGACCGAGGTGGCCTCGCTGAGGATCAGGCCTGCGGACGCGCGCTGCACGTAGTACTCGGCCATGAGTGTTGGGCACGCGGCCGCCGCCCACCGCGCGCGAGCGCGTCAGGGGCGCCATGATGACGCGGTTGGGGAGGTCGAGGTCGCCGATGCGGATGGGGTCGAAGAGAGAGGTCATGTCAGTTTGTCCGGGTGTCGAAGAGAGGGGTGCACCGTTGGTGCGGAAGTAGGCGCTCGCGTGCCGCTGGCATCAAAGATCGCTGTGCATGTGATCGAGGAAGGCCTGGATGGTCTCCTCGTCGCGCTTGAAAAAAATCCATTGGCCTACCCGCTTGGATGTCACCAGCCCGGCGCGCTGCAACGTGGCGA
This sequence comes from Cupriavidus basilensis OR16, assembly GCF_000243095.1. GTDB lineage: Bacteria > Pseudomonadota > Gammaproteobacteria > Burkholderiales > Burkholderiaceae > Cupriavidus > Cupriavidus basilensis_D. The sequence goes on from NZ_AHJE01000071.1 coordinate 65,541, forward strand.
GATGCGCCGACACGGTGGACTGCGACAGCCCGGTGCGCGCGTCGATCAGTCCCGCGCAGACGCCAAGCTCGAGCGGGTAGTCCTGCATGGCGAAATTCTCCTGCGGGGCTTTCAGCCAGGCGAGGATGCTGCGCCGCACGGGATTGGCCAGGGCCTTGTGGATGGCGTCGATGTCCATTGGGTGGGTTTGTCCGGTAGCGGAGCCACGGGCTGTTTCGCGTTTTGGCGAAACATATATCCGCTTCTCACAAAATTAATATCGTAACTATACGATATACGCGGCGGCTTTGCTGGGGCGGCTTGCACGGCACATCAACGATGTTCGTTGGTGTGCTGAATTCATCATCTGGTTGCTTTAAAAAACTTAGTTAGATAGACTCCGCGTGGTTTCTTTATAAAACCAAGAGGAGCCGTCATGACCTTTCATCAAGCCATCGCGTCCCCGGCGCAAGCCGGCGCAGCGCCTGCGATGCCATCCTCGCTGGTCTGGCTGTTCGCGCTGGCGTGCGGGCTCAGCGTGGCCAACGTGTACTACGCGCAGCCCTTGCTGGATGCGATCGCGCGCGAGTTCGGCCTGGGCTACGGCTCGGTCGGCATCGTCGTCACCGCCACGCAAGCGGGCTGCGCGCTCGCGTTGCTGCTGCTGGTGCCGGTGGGCGACCTGGTGGATCGGCGCCGCCTGATCTTGCTGCAGTTGCTGTTGCTTGCCGTGGCGCTGGCCGTCGTGGCCGTGGCGTCCACGCGCACGGCGCTGCTGGCGGGGATGCTCGCCGTCGGCCTGCTGGGCACGGCGATGACGCAAGGACTGATCGCCTTCGCCGCCACGCTGGCCGCGCCGGCCGAGCGCGGCCGCGTGGTGGGCGCCGCGCAGGGCGGCGTGGTGATCGGGTTGCTGATGGCGCGTGCCATGGCCGGCGCGCTGGCGGATCTTGCCGGCTGGCGCGCGGTGTACGTGGTCTCGGGCGTGCTGGCGCTGCTGATGATCGCGCTGCTGGCGCGCTGTTTGCCGAGGCAGGCGAGCGCACCGGTGAAGATGCGCTACGTCAGCCTGCTCGCGTCGATGTTCACGCTGCTGGCGCAGGAGCGCACGCTGCAGGTCCGTGGCGGGATCGCCATGCTGATGTTCGCCGCGTTCAGCGTGTTCTGGACCGCGCTGGTGCTGCCGCTGAGCGCGCCGCCGTATTCGATGTCGCATACCGCCATCGGTGCCTTCGGGCTTGTCGGGGCCGTCGGTGCTCTGGCGGCAGCGCGCGCCGGGCGCCTCGCGGATCGCGGGCTGGGACAGTGGACCACCGGCATTGCGCTGGTGCTGCTGGTGGCCTGCTGGGTGCCGCTGGGCTTTGCGCGGGAGTCGCTGTGGCTGCTGGTGGCGGGCATTATCGTGCTGGACCTGGCCGGGCAGGCCATCCATGTCACCAACCAGAGCATGGTGTTCCGGGTGCGCCCGGAAGCGCACAGCCGGCTGGTGGGCTGCTACATGCTGTTCTATGCGCTTGGCAGCGGTGCCGGGTCGATCGCATCGACCTATGTCTATGCGCGCGCCGGTTGGTCAGGCGTCTGCATGCTGGGCGCGGCGATCAGTGCCGCCGCGCTGGTGTTCTGGGGCGCGACCTTGCGCCGGTAACCGGCCAGAACTTACATTTTGCTTGCTGAGCCAGGCCGGATAACGGGCGAATCCAACGTCAACCAAAACCCGTCCGCCAGCGTAAGAGCGGTGTCACCCCACAGCGTTCGAGGCAGGCCAACCATGTCCTTCAGCATTTCACGCTTGATGTCACGCTTGATATCGGTGTGCCTCCTGAGCGCGGCCGCCGGGCTGCTGGGTGCTTGCGCGCAAGGCGGCGCCGCGCCGGAGGGCGCATCCGGCGCGGCGCTGAAGCCGGCCGACCTGCACTGGCTCAACACCGTCACCTTCGGAGTCAACCAGGCCAGCATCGAGCGCCTGCGCAAGCTGGGGCGCGAGCGCTATCTCGAAGAACAACTCAAGGCACCCGGCACCGATAAGGGCGAGCTTGCCGCCAGCATCGGCGCGCTGAGCATCGCCCAGCAAAGCGGCGAGCAACGGCTGCGCGGCGTGCGCGCCGAGCAGCAGCGCATCAACACCCTCACCGACGAAGACGAAAAAAAGACGGCGCGCGACGCACTCAACCGCAGCGGCAACGATGTGGTGCTCGACACCAGCCGCCGCCATTTGCTGCGCGCACTCTACTCGCCCGCGCAGTTGCGCGAGCAGATGACGTGGTTCTGGATGAACCATTTCAGCGTGTACTCCGGCAAGGGCTCGGTGCGCTGGGTGCTGGCCGACTACGAAGACAAGGCCGTGCGCCCGCATGCGCTGGGCAAGTTCCGCGACCTGCTGATGGCGACCGTGACATCGCCCGCCATGCTGGAGTACCTGGACAACGCGCAAAGCGCGGTCAACCGCATCAACGAGAACTATGCGCGTGAGCTGATGGAGCTGCATACGTTGGGCGTGGCCGGCGGCCCGAGCGGCTCGCGCTATACGCAGCAGGATGTGCAGGAACTGGCACGCGTGCTGACCGGCCTGGGCATCAACGCCAGCGGCCAGCCGCCCAAGCTCCCGCCGCAAAAGCAGGCGCTCTACCGCGCCGACGGGCTGTTCGAGTTCAACCCGAACCGGCATGATTTCGGCCCCAAGACCTTGCTTGGCCATCGCATCGAGCCGACCGGTTTCCACGAGGTGGAGCAGGCCGTGGAGATTCTCAGCCGCGATCCGGCCACCGCGCGTTTCATCTCCTACAAGCTCGCCGCGCATTTCGTCGGCGATGCGCCGCCGCCGTCGCTCGTCAACCGCATGGCCGGCACGTTCACGCAGACCGATGGCGATATCGCGTCAGTGCTACGCACGCTGTTCCTGTCGCCTGAGCTGAACAACACGCTGGCCTCCGGCACGCGCAAGTTCAAGGACCCGATGCAGTTCGTGGCCTCGTCGCTGCGGCTGGCGTATGACGGCCGCACGGTGGCCAACCTGCGCCCGGCCATCGGCTGGCTTAACCAGCTTGGCGAGCCGCTCTATGGCCGCATCACGCCGGACGGTTTCCCGGCGGCGGAGAGCGCATGGGCCAGTTCCGGGCAGATGGTCAAGCGCTTCGAGATCGCGCGCGCCATTGGCTCGGGGCAGGCCGGCCTGTTCTCCAAGGATGATGGCAAGCCGGCCGAGCGCACCGGCTTTCCCTTGCTGACCAACCGCGTGTTCTTCGACAGCATCGAATCCACGCTCGGCCCCGCCACGCGCACCGCGATGACGCAGGCGACGTCGCAGGCGGAGTGGAACACCATCTTGCTGTCGTCGCCCGAATGGATGCAGGACTGAGCAGTCCGCCCTGAACAAGGAGTACCCCATGCAACGACGTGACTGGCTAAAGGGCGCGGGGCTTGCCGGACTGGCGGCATTGGCGCCCGGCATCGTTTCGCGCGCCTACGCGCTGCCGCAGCAGGCCGATGCGCGTTTCCTGCTGGTGTTCCTGCGTGGTGGCTACGATGCCACCAATGTGCTGGTGCCGGCGGGCAGCGATTTCTACTACGCATCGCGGCCGACCATCGCCATTGCCAGGCCGGTCGCGCAGGGCGCCCCGGCCGATCCGCGCGCCGCGCTGTCGCTGGCGGCAGCCTTCGATGGCGGCGCGGGCAGGGGCATCGATGCGTGGGCGCTGCATCCCGCGCTCAAGGACAGCCTGCTGCCGCTGTGGCAGAAGCAGCAGCTTGCGTTCGTGCCGTTTGCCGGCACCGATGACCTGTCGCGCAGCCACTTCGAGACGCAGGACGGGGTCGAGGCCGGCCTGCCGCTCGCGGGCAACGGCAAGGGCAGCGGGCGCATCGATGCCGCGCTGCGCGGCACCGGCTTTCTCAACCGGCTGGCCGAATCGATGGGCGGACGCGCCGCGCCGGTCGCCTTCACGGACGGCCTGCCGATGGTGCTAAGCGGTGCGCTCACCGTGCCCAATGTCTCGT
>NZ_AHJE01000070.1 GCF_000243095.1 Cupriavidus basilensis OR16
GCCGGTACAGCACCGGCAGTACCAGAAGGGTCAGCGCGGTAGAAGTCAGGATGCCTCCAATCACCACCGTGGCAAGCGGCCGCTGGACCTCGGCCCCGGTCCCGGTGGCAATCGCCATCGGGATAAAGCCCAGCGAAGCCACCAGCGCGGTCATCAGCACCGGGCGCAGCCGGGTCAGCGCGCCGGTATGGATGGCCTCATCGAGCGGCTTGCCTTCCTCGCGCAGGCTGCGGATAAAGGACAGCATCACCAGCCCGTTGAGCACCGCCACACCGGACAGAGCGATAAACCCGACCGCCGCCGAGATCGATAGCGGAATGCCGCGCAGCCACAGCGCCAGGCCCGATGCCGCCCGTGAGCGCGAACGGGATGCCGGTAAAGACCAGCAGGCCATCGCGCACATTGCCGAACATGGCGAACAGCAGCAGGAACACCATCAGCAGCGCCACCGGCACCACGATCTGCAGTCGCGTGGTGGCGGATTTCAGCTGCTCGAAGGTGCCGCCCCAAGTGACCCAGTAGCCCGCCGGGATCTTGACCTGCCGATCCAGCGACGCCATCGCCTCGGGCACGAAGGTGCCCACGTCGCGCCCGCGCACATTGGCGCTGACCACGATGCGGCGCTTGCCGTTCTCGCGCGAGACCTGGTTGGGGCCCGGGGCTAGCGTGAGCGTTGCCACCTCGCCTAGCGGGATATAGCTGGCGCTTGACGTGCTTCCCTTTGGCAACGGGATCGGCAGCCGGCGCAGCGCCTCCACATCGGCACGGATGCCTTCGGGCAGCCGCACGCCGATGTTGAAGCGGCGGTCGCCCTGGAAGAAGATGCCGGCGTCCCGCCCGCCCACGGCGATGGCAACCGTGTCCTGCACGTCGATCATGTTGAGGCCGTAGCGGGCCGCGCGGGCGCGGTCCACGTCCACCGTCAGCATCGGCAGGCCACTGGTCTGCTCGACCTTGACCTCGGTTGCGCCGGGGGTGGCCTGCAGCACGGCGGCGACCTTTTGCGCGGTGTCCTCGAGCACGGCATTGTCGTCACCGAAGATCTTTACGGCCACGTCGCTGCGCACCCCGGAAATCAGCTCGTTGAAGCGCAGCTGGATCGGTTGCGAGAACTCGTACTTGTTGCCGGGGATGGTTGCCAGTTCGGCCTCCATCTGCGCCAGCAGTTGCTCGCGCGTCTTCGATGGATCGGGCCACTTTGCCCGTGGCTTGAGCATGATGTAGCCATCCGAGGCGTTGGGCGGCATCGGGTCCGAGGCGATTTCGGCAGTGCCGGTGCGGGCGAACACGCGCTCGATCTCCGGCAATGTCTCCTTGAGGCGCGTCTCGATCTGCTGCTGCATGGCGAGCGACTGCGTGAGGCTGGTACCGGGAATGCGCAGCGCTTGCACGGCAAAATCCCCTTCGTTCAGGTTGGGGATGAACTCGCTGCCCAGCCGCGTCGCCACCAGGCCGCTTAGCAGCACCGCCACGGCGGCGAGGGTCAGCACCACTGGCGTGTTGGCGATGGTCTTGCCGAGCATCGGCGCGTAGGCGCGCTTGGCCCACAGCATCAGGCGGTTCTCCTTCTCGGCCACCTTGTCGCCGATAAACAGCGCCACGGCCGCCGGGACGAAGGTAACCGACAGGATCATCGCGCCGATCAGCGCCAGCACCACGGTCATCGCCATGGGGTGGAACATCTTGCCCTCCACGCCGGTCAGCGCAAAGATCGGGATGTACACGATCATGATGATGAGCTGGCCGAAGATCAGCGGGCGGCGTGCCTCGCGGGAGGCCGCAAAGACTTCGTGGAAACGTTCGCTGCGCGTGAGCGGGCGGCCGTGCTGTTGCTGGGCATGGGCCAGGCGCCGCACGCAGTTCTCCACGATCACCACCGCGCCGTCGATGATGATGCCGAAGTCAAGCGCGCCCAGGCTCATCAGGTTGGCGCTGATCTTGTAGGTCACCATGCCGGTGAATGTAAACAGCATGGAGAGCGGGATCACCAGCGCGGTGATGACGGCGGCGCGCAGGTTGCCGAGGAACAGGAACAGGATCACGATCACCAGGATCGCGCCCTCTACCAGGTTCTTCTTGACGGTGGCGATGGCACGGTCCACCAGCACGGTGCGGTCGTAGACGGTGACGGCCTTGACGCCGGCAGGCAGCGAGCGGTTGATGGCTGCCATGCGCTGGTCCACCGCTTGCGATACGGCACGGCTGTTCTCGCCGATCAGCATGAAGACGGTGCCTAGCACCACTTCGCGCCCGTTGTCGGTGGCGGCGCCGGTGCGCAGCTCGCGACCGATGCCCACGTCCGCCAGGTCGCGGATGCGGATGGGCTGGCCCTGCGCGCTGCCCACGATGATCTCGCGGATATCGTCGACGGACTTGACTTGCCCCGGTGCGCGCACCAGGTACTGCTCACCGCGCCGCTCGATGTAGCCCGCGCCCACGTTGGCGTTGTTTTTCTCCAGCGCGGCCACCACGTCTTGCAGGCTCAGGCCGTAGGACGCCAGCCGTTCCGGGCTGGGCGCCACCAGGTATTCCTTGGCGAAGCCGCCGATGGAGTTGATCTCGGTGACGCCTGGCACGGTGCGCAATTGCGGCTTGATGACCCAGTCCTGGATCTCGCGCAGGTCGGTTGGCGTGTAGGGCGTGCCATCGGCCTTCCTGGCGCCGTCCTCGGCTTCCACCGTCCATAGGTAGATCTCGCCGAGCCCGGTGGAGATCGGGCCGGCGCAACGCCTGCGGGCAGGATCTGCGCAGCTTCCTGGATGCGCTGGTTGACCAGCTGGCGCGCGAAATAGATATCGGTGCCGTCCTTGAAGATCACCGTGACCTGCGACAAGCCATAGCGCGACAGCGAGCGGGTTTGCTCCAGCCCGGGCAGGCCGGACATCGCCGTCTCGATTGGGTAAGTGACGCGCTGCTCGGTTTCCAGCGGCGAATAGCCCGGCGCCGAGGTGTTGACCTGCACCTGCACGTTGGTGATGTCGGGCACGGCGTCGATGGGCAGACGGCTGTAGTTGTAGATGCCGAGCGTGGCCATGGCAATCACCGCCAGCAGTACCAGCCATCGCTGCTCGATGGCAAAGCGGATCAGTCTTTCAAACATGAGGGATTCTCCGCTTAGTGGCTGTGTTCGGCGCCGGCCTTGCCCAACTCGGCCTTGATCACGAAGCTGTTGCCCGCCACGTATCGCGTGCCGGCCTTCAGCCCATCGGTGATCTCCACCAGCTTGCCATCGCTGCGGCCGGTCTTGACCGGCTGCGCCTGGAAGCCGCCTGGAACGACCGCGAACACCACCTGCTGATCGCCGTTGCTTTGCAGGGCTTCGGCCTCGATCGCCACCAGCACCTCGGCGCTGGAGTCGGTCACGCCGACGGTGACGAACAGGCCGGGACGCCAGGCCATCTTGGGGTTGGGCAGGGTGACGCGGGCGGTGGCGGTACGCGTTTGCTGGCCCAACAGGGAGCCTACGTACGACACCTTGCCCTCGGCCTTGCCGTCGAAGGCGGTGGAGGCAATTTTTACCTTCTCGCCAACGCGCACGCGATCCAGGTCCTTGGGCGCGATCACGAACTCCGCCCATACCGTGCTGAGGTCGGAGATGATGAACACATTGGCGTCGGCTGCCACGGCTTCGCCCAGCGCCAGGTGCTTTTCCACCACGGTGCCGTCGAAGGGCGCGCGCAGCTCGAAGCGGTTGAGCGACTTGCCACTGCCTGCATTGCCGCTGGCGCCGATGGCGGTCAGCTTTTGCGTGGCGTTTTGGGTGGCGATGCGGGCTTCCTGCAGCGCGGTGCGCGCGGCCAGGTAGTCCTGCTCGGCGGAGATCTTGTCCTCCCACAGCTTTTTCTCGCGCTGGAAGGTGGATTCAGCCAGTTCCAGGCGCTTTTGCGCGGCCAGCAGCTCGCTGCGCTGGTCGGACAGCGCGGTGCTGGCGAGCACCGCCAGCAAATCGCCTTTCTTTACCTGTTGCCCGAGGTTGGCGGACACGCCCTCCACCACGCCGGCCACGCGTGGCACCACGTGGGCGGTGCGGTCCTCGTTGAAGCGGATCTCGCCTGGGAAGGACACCGTGCCTTCGATGCGTGCCGGGGCAGCCGAGCGCAGCGTGAGCCCGGCCGCCTGGATTTGCGCCGGGGTCATCTCGACGTGGCCCGCGCTCTCTTCCGTTTCGTGATGCTCCTCGTCGGCGTGCCGGACGGCATCGTCATGCGCCGCGCTGGCCGCGCTGCCGTGGTGCTCGCCGTCGCCGTGGGCAGCGGCCTCGCCATGCGCGGACGCCGTGGGCGCGGCTTCGGCCGTGCCGTCGCCGCTGCCGCGTCCGACGAAGATCAGTCCCGCGGCGGCGATGGCACCGCCCGCCAGGATAACGGCGATGCTCGTTTTTTGCTTGTTGCTGATTGCCATGATGGAATTCCTTTGGTGCTAGCGGCCAAGAATGCGGTCGATGGTGGTGGCGGCCTGATAGGCATTGGCGACCACGCCGAGATAGCGGATGCGCGCCTGGAACCAGGTGCGCTGCGCATCGAGCACGTCGAGGAAGTTGAATTTGCCGGCTTCGAAGCCGCGCGTGGCGGCCTCATAGGCCTGCCGGGCAGCCGGAAGCACGGTGCCCTTGAGCGTGTCAGCGGAACTCCGCGATACCGTCAGTTGGCGGGTGGCCTGCTGCAGCTCGTTGGCGAGCCTCACCTGCGTCGCGCGGTACTCGTCGGCCGCTTTGTCGGCCTGGCGCAGCGCGGCGTAGAGATTGCCCTGGTTGCGGTCGAACAGCGGCAACGGCAGCGACACGCCCAGCACGGGCATGGTGCCGCGATCGGAGCCGTTGTCCCGCTTGCTGCCCAGGCTGATGGTCAGGTCGGGGTACTGGCGGCTGCGCTCCACGCCAATGATGGCTTGCCTGCGCTCCAGTTCCAGCCGGCGGCTCGCCAGTTCCGGCGCGCTGTCCAGCGCTTGCGTGAGGCCGGCGCCGTCGGGCCGCGCGGGCAGGGTGTCAAGGTTGCCTGCCGCTTCCTGGAAGCGGGCTTCGCTGCTGCCCCACAGGCCGGCCAGCGACTGGCGCGCGATCGCCAGCGCGGCCTCGGCGTCGGCGACCTCGAGCTCGGCGTTGGCTTGCTCCACCCGCGCCTTGCTTTCTTCGAGCGGCGCGATCTTGCCGGCGGCCACGCGGCGAATTGCCGCCTGCGCACCCTTGGCGGCGATCTCGGCCGAGCCTCGCGCCAGCTTGACGCGCTCCTGCGCGATGACCACGGCGAAGAAGCCGCCGAGCACGGCCGCGCGCAGGTCGGTGCGCGTTGCGCCCAGTTGCGATTGGGCGAACTCGCGCGCCTTCTGCGCGGCGCCGATACGCGCGGCGCGCTTGCCGCCGAGCTCGATCGGCAGGTTGACCTGGGCCGTGGTGGTGCGGGTGTCGCGACGGTTGTCCTCGAACAGCACCGCGACTTCCGGGTTGGGGATGGTGCGGGCCTGCATGATGCCGCCCTCGGCGGCATCGAGCTCATGGCCGGCGGCCGAGAGCGTGAAGTTGCGCCCGGCTGCGAGGGCGAGCGCATCGTCCAGCGTGAGCACGTCGGCGGGTTCGGCGATCTGTTGCGCCGCTTGCGCGGCGGGCAATGGGGTCGTCACCGCGTTCTGGGCGAACGCGGCAGGGCTGAGCAAAGCTGCCGCCAGCCCGAGCGGCATCACAAGTGTTCTCATCGAATTTCACCGGGGAAAAAGCCAGGGAAGTTCGGCGAGACGAGAGTCTGGAGGTAAAGGGAGTCGTCTCGCCGTTTAGGCGGCGAGCGGCCACTGCGGGCGGTCGGGGGTGGCGCCGGGCGCCGACAGGTAGGACGCGGCTAGCGCCCGGTAGCTGATGACCACGCCGTGGTGCGAGGCGCTGGAGGCCAGGTCCGGCAAGACCAGTTGGGCACTGGCGAAGTGGCACACGGCACAGTCCAGGTCGGGGAGCTTGATGTTGCCCTTGCCGTCCTTACTGTCCTGACTGTCCTTGCTTTCGCCGGTGCCGTGCTGGCTGAGCTGGCCCTGGTGGGCGTGGCTATGGTGGCCGAAATGCCAGCTGGCATTGGCCGTGCCGGTACCTTCGCCTGGCTGCGTGCTTTCGTGATTGCAATAGGCCGCAGCCCCGGCCCAGGCGAACTGGAACGGCAGCATGATGGCGAAAAGCAGGATCAGGAAACGTCGCATGCGGCGGATTATATAGGCAGCAAGCATGACCCTTGCACGACTGTGGCTTAACCGTGTCGCGAAAGGGGGCGGCAGGATACCCAATCCGGACCGCAATGCAGACAGTGCTTGACCCTGTAGCCGCTTCAGGGTCTTTAATGGCCGGTAAGCAAAAACAAGCAGGGAAAACCGCCATGCCTAGCGCAACGCCAGACCAAGCTTCGCTCCGTGACCAGACATGCTGCGATCATGGGCATTCTGAGGCACATAAACACGCGCACCAGCCCGCGCACCAGCCCGCTCACCAGCCCGCTCACGGCCATGATGACCGGCACGACCATGGCCACAATGACGATCACGGCCACCAGCACGCGCAAGCCTCCGGCGCTGCCTGCTGCGGTGGCACCAGCGTGGCCCCACAGATCGCTGTCGCCGTCCCGGCTGGCGCCGCCACGGCCAGCTATCGCATCGACGCGATGGACTGTCCCACGGAGGAGACCCTGATCCGCAACAAGCTGGGCAGCATGGCCGGCGTGGCCGCGCTGCAGTTCAACCTGATGCAGCGCGTGCTGACGGTGCACCACAAGCTGGATTCGCTTGAGCCGGTAGTGCGTGCCATCGAAAGCCTCGGCATGAAGGCCGAGCCGCTGTCAGAGCAGGCTGCGGAGCTGCCGCCCCAGGCCGCCAAGCCGTGGTGGCCGCTGGCGCTCGCCGGGGTGGCCGCGCTTGGCGCCGAGGCGGCGGGATGGCTGCAAGTGCCCGGCCAGGAATGGCTGGCGCCGCTGCTGGCTTTGGCGGCTGTAGCCATGGCCGGCCTGGGTGTCTACAAGAAGGGCTGGATTGCGTTGTCCAACGGCAATCTGAACATCAACGCGCTGATGAGCATCGCCGTCACTGGCGCCATGCTGATCCAGCAGTGGCCAGAGGCGGCCATGGTGATGGTGCTGTTCGCACTGGCCGAGCGCATCGAAGCGGCGTCGCTGGACCGTGCCCGCAACGCCGTGCGCGGGCTGATGGCGATGGCGCCGGAGCAGGCCACGGTGCGGCAGCCGGATGGCAGCTGGCTGCCCGTGGAGGCTAGCGCGGTGGCCATCGGTGCCTTGGTGCGCCTGCGTCCGGGCGAACGCGTTGCGCTCGACGGGCGTGTGTTGCGCGGCCAGTCCACGCTGGACCAGGCACCGATCACCGGCGAAAGCGTCCCGGTCGACAAGACCGTTGGCGATGCACTGTTCGCCGGCACCATCAACCAGGCCGGCGAACTGGAGTACGAAGTCACCGCGCCGGCCAGTGGCTCCACGCTGGCGCGCATCATCCACGCGGTGGAAGCCGCGCAGGGCAGCCGCGCGCCCACGCAGCGTTTTGTCGACCGCTTTGCCCGTATCTACACGCCGCTGGTCTTCCTGGGCGCGGTGCTGGTGGCCGTGGTGCCGCCGCTGGTGACGGACGGCGACTGGAGTGCGTGGATCTACAAGGCACTGGTGCTGCTGGTGATTGCCTGCCCGTGCGCGCTGGTGATCTCCACGCCGGTGACGATCGTCAGCGGTCTGGCGGCCGCGGCGCGCCGTGGCATCCTGAACCGGCACCATCACGCACGGCAAGCCGGCCCAGACCGATTTCCAGCCGCTGGGCGCAACCGCCGCGGCGGGTGTTGCCGCCAGCGAAGCCGCCCGCTTGATTGCGGCCAGCCTGGCTGCCCGCTCGGACCATCCGGTCTCGATGGCCGTCGCCAATGCCGCGCGCGCGCGCGGCCTGGTGCCGCTGGACGTGCAGGACTTTGCGGCGCTGCCTGGCTATGGCGTCAGCGGCACGGTCGACGGGCGTAGCTACTACCTGGGCAACCATCGCCTGATCCACGACCGTGGCCTGTGCTCGCCGGAGCTGGAAGCTACGCTGGAGGCGCTGGAGCGGCAGGGCAAGACCGTTGTGTTGCTGGGCGCCGATCACGGCGTGGAGGCGCTGTTCGGGGTGGCGGACACGGTCAAGGACAGCAGCCGCGAGGCGGTGGCGCAGTTGCACGCGCTGGGCGTCAAGACGCTGATGCTCTCGGGCGACAACCCGCACACCGCGCAAGCGATCGCCGCGCAGGTGCAGATCGACGAGGCGCGTGGCAACCAGTTGCCGCAGGACAAGGCCGACGCCATCGCCGCGCTTAGCGTGAAGGGCGCACAGGGCGCCGAGGGCAATGGCAGCAAGCGCGTCGTGGTAGGCATGGTGGGCGACGGCGTCAACGATGCGCCCGCGCTGGCCCGTGCCGACATCGGCTTCGCCATGGGTGCGGCCGGGACCGACACGGCGATCGAGACGGCCGACGTGGCGCTGATGGACGACGACTTGCGCAAGATCCCCGTGTTTATCCGGCTGTCGCGGCAGACTTCGACGATCCTGAAGCAGAACATCGCCCTGGCGCTTGGCATCAAGGCGATCTTTCTGGCGCTCACGGTCATGGGTCTGGGCACCATGTGGATGGCGGTGTTTGCGGACATGGGAGCGAGCCTGCTGGTGGTCTTCAACGGCTTGAGGCTGGCAGGGAAGGACCGCGGAAGAGCTGCGCGCGCATGAACGCATCGCCAGCGGCCGGTTGTTGGCCGTTGGCGACGCGTTGATGGTGCTCGGGTTTTCGGCGGTGATCGATATGGGCGAGCCGGCGAGCCGGCAAGCCGCCCCGGTCAGGTCCCTACGGCTGCAGGATCAGCTCGCCGCTTCTTCCCTCGATCGCACCCGAGTTCGGTATGCAGGGTGAAAACGTGGTCGCGCTCGCCTTCGCTCAGGCGCAGCACGGCTTCGTGGACGTTATCCTCGGTCAGGTCATCGACGCCGATGAGTTCGTCCAGGGTCGGCAGCGTAGTAGGCATTTGTACATGCCGGCATGCCACACCGTCCACGGTGGGGATATACGGCCCGGTGCCGCGGCCGTCGGACGCATACACCATGCCCCAGTCGTCGATCTGGCGGAAGGCTTCATTGTTCATCTGCCAGCCAGCCGCACCATGGGTGGGCGGCGCGTCGCCGAAAATCTCGACGTAGCGGTCGAATGCGCTTTGCATCTGGCGCCGCGTCCAGGCGGCATCGCGCTCACGCACGTTGTCCTGCCAGTACACATGGTCCCAGGTGTGGATGCCGCATTCATGGCCCGCCGCGCGCGCCGCGCGCATTTCGGCCGCGCCCTTGCGGCCGATGTCGGGGCCGGGCAGCAGCACGCCGTACATCAGCGTGCGCAAGCCGTAGTTCGAGACCACCGAGGTACGCGATACCTTTTGCAGGAAACCGGGCCGGAACACGCGCCGCAGCGCCCAGCCGGTGTGGTCAGGGCCAAGGCTGAACAGGAAGGTAGCCTCGGCCCGCACGCGGGCCAGCATGGCGAGCAGCGCCGGCACGCCTTCGCGGGTGCCGCGCAACGTGTCGACGTCGACCTTAAGGGCGATACGGGCCATCGGCTGCGTGCGCTTAGTTGGCCGAATCGACCAGGGTGCGCGCCTCGACCACCTTGCTTCGGTAGGCCTCGAAGATGGCGCGCAGCGCGTCTTCCATGGTGACCTCGGGCTTCCAGCCGAGTTCTTCCACGGTGTTGTCGATCTTCGGCACGCGGTTCTGCACGTCCTGGTAGCCCTTGCCGTAGAAGTCACCCGAGGAGGTTTCCACGATCTGGGTCTTCTTGGCTTCTTCCGCGTACTCGGCGTAGTCGCCGGCCATCTTCAGCATCATCTCGGCCAGCTCGCGCACCGAGTGGATATTGCGCGGGTTGCCGATGTTGTAGATCTTGCCGGTGGCGATGCCGTTCGGATTCTCGATGATGCGCATCAGCGCGTTGATGCCGTCGGTGACATCGGCGAAGGCACGCTTTTGCGCGCCGCCGTCCACCAGCTTGATCGGCTCGCCGCGCACGATGTGGCCGAGGAACTGGGTGACCACGCGCGAGGAGCCTTCCTTCGATTCGAAGATCGAGTCCAGGCCGGCGCCGATCCAGTTGAACGGGCGGAACAGGGTGTAGTTCAGGCCTTGTTCCATGCCGTAGGCGTGGATCACGCGGTCCATCAGCTGCTTGGAGCAGGCATAGATCCAGCGCGGCTTGTTGATCGGGCCGCAGATCAGCTCGGACGTCTCCGGGTCGAATTCGTCGTCGTGGCACATGCCGTACACCTCGGAGGTGGACGGGAAGACCAGGTGCTTGCCGTACTTCACGGCGGCGCGCACGATCGGCAGGTTGGCCTCGAAGTCGAGTTCGAACACGCGCAGCGGCTGGCGCACGTAGGTAGCGGGCGTGGCGATGGCCACCAGCGGCAGCACCACGTCGCACTTGCGGATGTTGTACTCGATCCACTCCTTGTTGATGGTGATGTCACCTTCAAAGAAGTGCATGCGCGGATGGTCGATCAGGTCGCCAAGGCGATCGCTGGACATGTCCATGCCGTAGACTTCCCACGACGTGGTTTCGAGAATGCGGCGCGTCAGGTGGTGGCCGATGAAGCCGTTGACGCCAAGAATCAGGACCTTTTTCATCGGTTTTCCTCTTTGGACAATGCGGTAAGAAATGTGGAAAGCGCGGCGGGCGAGACGGGCGCGGGTTGGGCGCCATCGTCCAGCAGTTCGCGTACAAGGATCAGGCCGCCATCGCCGCACACGCCGACGATCTGCCCGTCGATTACGTGCAAGCCCGGGTGGGCGGCGCTGGTGGACTGCAATGATGCTGCTCCGGCGGCGCTGCCGTCATACGGCAGGCGCGCCTGCGCCACCACGAAGCGGCGCGAGCCGGCATCGGTGAAGGCGCCGGGATAGGGCGGTGCGACCGCACGGATCAGGTTGTAGACCTGCGCGGCGGGTTGCTGCCAGTCGATGCGGCCGTCCTCCGGCTTGCGCCCGGAGAAGTAGCTGCCTTCGGCAAGGCGGTTGGGCAGTTGGGGGATGTTGCCGGCCATCATGGCGGGCAGGGCGCGCCACAACGTTTGCTCGGCGGCCACGGTCACTTTTTCGAAGACCTCGCCGGCGGTGTCGTCGGGCAGGATTGGCACCGAAGTCTGGTCGACAATGTAGCCGGCATCGGGCTTGGCTTCCATCGGTGACGGGCAGGCCGAGTTCCGCGGCGGTATCGGCAACGCGGCGGAACCAGATGTTCTCATCCGGGCGGTCGCGATGCGTCACCACCAGCGCCACCTCCACGCCGCGCGCGTGCAGCACGCGCAGGCAGCGGTCGCCGACGTTGTGATAAGCGAAGACTACTGCGCGCACGGTACCTCCGTCGCTTTTTGCTGTTCCGGCGTGCCTTCGAGCACCGCCTGGATGCGGTAGCGCGGACGGTTGCGCACTTCCTGGTAGATGCGGCCGATGTACTCGCCCAGCAGGCCGATGCCGAACAGCATGATGCCAACCAGGAAGAAGTTGAAGGCGAGCAGGGTGAACACACCCTGCACTTCCGCGCCGAGCACGAAGCGGCGAATCAGCAGCACCGCCACCAGGCCGGCCGAGGCCAGTGACAGCAAGGTGCCGATGGCGGAGAACCACTGCAGCGGCACGATGGAGAAGCCGGTTACCAGGTCGAAGTTCAGCCGGATGAGCTGGAACAGCGAATACTTGGATTCGCCGGCGTGGCGTTCTTCGTGCTCCACCACGATCTCCACCGGATTGGAGGAGAAGGTATAGGCCAGCGCCGGGATGAAGGTGTTCACCTCGCGGCAGGCGTTGATGGTGTCGACGACATTGCGGTCGTAGGCACGCAGCATGCAGCCCTGGTCGGTCATCTTGATGCGCGTGATGCGCTCGCGCAGCCGGTTCATGGCGCGGGACGCAATGCGGCGGAATGCCGTGTCGTTGCGCTCGCGGCGGATGGTGCCGACGTAGTCATGGCCTTCGCGCATGGTCGCCACCAGCCGCGGGATTTCTTCCGGCGGGTTTTGCAGGTCAGCGTCCAGGGTGATCACGATCTTGCCGCGGGTATGCTCGAAGCCGGCCAGGATGGCCATATGCTGGCCAAAGTTGCCGTTGAACAGGACCACGCGCGTGGTGTCCGGGCGCTTGTGAAACTGGCTCGCCAGGATCTGTGCCGAACGGTCGCGACTGCCGTCGTTGACGAAGATGACCTCGTAGCGGCAGCCGAGTCCGTCCATGGCCGGGTAGAGCCGGTCGAACAGGGCTTGCAGGCCATCTTCCTCGTTATAGACGGGAATGACGACGGAGACTTCGACAGGGCTCATTTGAAGAGGCGTTTGCATGTTTCACTAAGAGTTGCGCATACCCGCTCCACATCGGCGGCTTGCATGGCGGGGAACATCGGCAGCGTGACGATGCCCCGTCCGATGCGCTCGGCGTGCGGCAGCATGCCTTCGCGCCAGCCCAGGGAGCGGTAATAAGAAAACAGGTGCACGGCGGGGTAGTGCACTCCGGTGCCGACGCCTTGCTCGCGCATGGCCTCCATCACCGCGGTGCGCCCGCCTTCGATGCGTTCGGCCGGCAGCACCACCTGGAACATATGCCAGTTGGTGGTGGCCAGTTCGCGGTCCAGCGGTACCGGCAGCTCGATGCCGAGTTCGGCCAGGCCGCTGTTGGCCGCGCAGCGGAAATACGTTTGCGCCAGCTCCGCCCGGCGTGCCGTGATGGCGTCAAGGTGCGCCAGTTGCGACAGCCCGATGGCGGCGTTGACATCGGTCAGGTTGAACTTGCCGCCGGGCTCTTCCACATCCATGCCGTCCATGCCGGTACGGATCACGCCTTGCAGGCGCAGGCGCTCGGCGCGCTCGGCTTCCTCGGGCGAACTCATCACCAGGCAGCCGCCTTCGACGCTGGTGATGTTCTTGTTAGCCTGGAAGCTGAAGCTGACGAGGTCGCCGAAGGCGCCGATGCGCTGGCCGCGCCAACGTGAGTCGATGGCCTGGGCGGCGTCCTCGATCACGCGCAGCTTGTGCTTCTTCGCGATGGCGTAGAGACGGTCCATATCCACCGGCAGGCCCGACAGGTAGACCGGCATGATGGCGCGGGTACGTGGCGTGATCGCAGCTTCAACGGCATCGAGGTCGATATTGCGCGTGCGCGGGTCGATGTCGACGAAGACCGGCTTGGCACCCACCGTGATGATGACGTTGGCGGTAGCGACCCAGGTGATCGGTGTGGTAATGACTTCATCGCCCGGGCCGATATTGGCCACGCGCAGTGCGATTTCCATGGTCGCCGAGCCATTGGCGAAGGTGCGCACCGGGCGGCCACCGAACAGATCGGACAGCGCGGCCTCGAAGGCGTGCATCTTGGGGCCGGAGGTGATCCAGCCCGAGGCCAGTACCTTGCCCACCTCGGCGATGGCATCGGCGTCAATATTCGGCTTGACGAAAGGCAGGAAGGCTTGCGCCGGCGAGTATCAGCAGGATGCCCGCTACACGCAGGGGGCCGATCATTTCGCCGAACAGCCACCAGGCTGCCAGGGCGTTCACCACATAACCGAGTGACAGCATCGGGTAAGCGATCGATACGTCGACCCGCGACAGGCCGACGATCCACACACCGACGCTGACCACGTAAAGCGTCAGTCCGGCCAGTACCGGCCACTGCGTCAGCACGCGAAACGCCGTGGCAAGCAGCGTCGCGCGCTCGATGGTGATGGCGCCGATGGCATTGGTGCCAGCCTTGAGCAGCAACTGCGCGCAGGCGTTGAGCAGCACGCCGGTGAAAATAAAAGCGAAAGTGGAAAGCGTCATGGCGCGCGGTTCGGTTCTTGATGGGGGGCTGCCGGCGCCTCGCCCGGGAGCGGGAAATTCGCGACCGCCACACGGCGCTTGTCTTGCCCGATCTTGTACATCGGCACCTTGCGCTCTTCCAGCAGCTTATAGGTGGCGGCCGACATGATGCCAACGGCGTGCTGGCCATCCTGCCATTTTGCAATAAAGGCATCCAGCGTGGGGAGCCATTTCTGCGGCTCCTGCTTGGTGCCGAACTCCAGTTCGTCCGGCCATTCCACCATGATGGTGGTGCGGCGCAGGTAGTACGGCAGGGTGTGGTCCAGCATGCGCACGCCGTAAATCGGCATGTCATCGGTCAGCACGGCGTTGATGGCGGGCACCATGTCCACGCCCGAAGTCTGCCGTCCCATGACCTCGTGGCCCAGCAGCGCCACCGTGAAGCTGGTGAACAGGCCGAGCGAGTAGACGGTGATGCTGACCATCAGGCCCTTGCTCGCCAGCAGCTTGCGCGCGAGGAACACGGCGCCCAGCATCAGCACGAAGGCGGCGCCGACCCAGACCGCGAACAAGCGGTACAGCTCATTGGGCGTGTTGTCGGAATTCAGCGTGGCCACCACCGGGCTGGCCAGCAAGCCGATTGCCGCCATCACCAGCATGCCGTTGAGCTGCCGCTTCCAGCTGCGCTCATCGATATGCTGCAGCGCCACGGCAGCCAGTATGCCGAGCGCCGGGAAGATCGGCACGATATAGCCAGGCAGCTTCGAGCCGGACAGGCTGAAGAAGACGAAGATGGCGATGGCCCACACCGCCAGCAGCAGCGCCGGCTGGAACGGCCGCACCGTGGCGGCGCGCGCCGCGGCGCTATCGCCGCGGACCACTTGCCACATGCGCGGCGCCAGGCCCAGCCAGGGGATGAAGCCTGCCACCAGCAAGGGCACGAAGTACCACAGCGGGCCCTTGCGCGAGTGTACCGTCGAGGTATAGCGCTGCCAGTGTTCGTGGATAAAGAAGAAATTCAGGAATTCGGGGTTGCGCTCCGACACCAGCCAGAACCAAGGCACGGTGACGATCAGCATCAGCGCGACGCCGGAGATCAGGTGCAGGCGGCGCCACAGGCCGAAATCGCGGGAGATCAGCGTGTAGATGACCAGTACCAGGCCGGGCAGGGCAATGCCAACCAGTCCCTTGGTCAGGATCGCCACGCCCATCGCTACCCAGCAGGCCCACATCCAGTAGCGCCGGGTGGCCGGCGTAGCTGCCGGGTGCTGCGCGAGCAACATGAAGGCCAGCACGCAGGCCATGGCGCCTGACAGCGTCATGTCCAGCGAGTTGAAGTGCGAGGCTACGCTCCACATCGGTGCGGCGGCCAGCACCAGCCCGGTCAGGAAGGCTGCCCGGAAGCCATACCAGCGGTTGGCGGCGAGCATCGAGACCACAAGGCCAACCATGCCGGATAGTGCCACGCACAGCCGGGCTTGCCAGTCGCCGACACCGAACAGGGTGTAGGACAGCGCCGTCACCCACATATGGAAGGGTGGCTTCTCGAAGTACTTGAGCGCGTTGTAGCGGATGGTTACCCAGTCACCGCTGGAAAACATCTCACGGGCGATCTCGGCATAGCGGCCCTCATCGGAGCGCAGAAGGTGGCGAGCGTCGAGCGTGCCAAACCAGACCAGGAGAATAAACAGGCAAACCAGGACGATCGTGGTCGTGGGCAAGCCGGCAGATTGCGAAACACCTTGTGCGGTGCTTCGCGAGGTGTCTCGCGAGGTCACGGAACTACGCATACGTCTCCTGGAAAGGGGTCGGGTGGCCGTCTGGCTTGCGCGCATGACGACCGGTTCTCTGGCCTGCGGGGTGTGGCGATCGGTGCGCATGCGGTCCGGTTGGCCCACTCCGCCTGCTGTCACACCATTCACTGCAGCGGCGCGCGGTGGCGCGGCCTGGCCGCCTGACGGCTTCGGGCTGCCCGGGTATCCGGGCTCCGGCGAAGACATCACAACGCAGCAACGACTGCTTTGGTAGACACAAAATGAAAGCAAGCAATCGTACCGCCCGCCATGCGCCTTCTCGTTCCTCAGTCATTCAAGCCTTCGCCCCATGGCCAACCGTGGTTGCCAAGTGGCGCGGCGCGCAATGTTAGCACGACCGCCGCAGCCCGCCGCCGCGCGAGGGGCCAGCACACGCGGGACGTTCGGTCCGCGCAGGAAGTGTGGCTTAACCTGGAAGTGGTGTGTGAGGCGTGTTTCTGGCGCTGCGCAAACGCAGTGAGGCGCCGATCAGCAGAATGCCGCAAACCACCGCCCAGGCTCCGATCATCCACAGCACCGCCAACGCGCCGGCAAGCGGTTGCCACAGCAGCAGGAAGGCGAACACGATGCTGACCAGCCCGGCTAGTATCAGCCACCATTCGTTAGGAATGTCCTTGCGCAGGCGGATCGCCGCGACAATCTGCAGGACTCCCGTGGCAAGTGTCCAGGCGGCGATATATAACAGCAGGGAAAACGCCGTGACCACGGGGCTGAACCACGTCAGCAGGCCCACGCCCAAGCCAAGCAGGCCCTGGAGCGCAAGAATGCCGCGGTCGCTGGCCTCGCGCTGGCTGCCGGAGATGGCCATCAGCAGCGCGCTGACGCCGTCGGCAGCGGCAAAGGCGCCGAACAAGAGTATGAGTGCAGCCAGTGTGGCAATTGGTGCGAAAAACGCGCAAATCCCGAAAAGGACGGCGAAAATGCCGCGTAATGCCACAACCCACCAAAGCTTGGCGTAATACTGAAGCATAGGAACTCCCTGGCAAGCTGCCGGCGTTGGACTGGCAGCGACGGTGACCGGCTAAGATCGACAACACAGGCGGGCAAAAAAGCGCTAGTTTCTAGCCAGCGCGAGTCACAAAGTCTGGCTGTCCCTGCGTGGGAAGCTTGGCCGGAACGAGCGGGGCGCGAGATCATTCTAGACAGGATTCATGTGAGGACAAAGGCGCAATTGCTAAGGAACGCTTTCATTGCCGGTGCAGTGCTACTGGCCGTGGGCAATCCTGCGCAGGCACAGACGGTGGCCGCCGCCGCGCCCGAGGCGATGCCGGCGCGGCCCTTGGCCCCGCTGTGCGACGCGCCATGGTTCCGTTCCGGTTCGCGGGTGCGGATGGAAGGCGACGGGGCCATGCCCATGTCGATCACCATGACCTTGCGCCGGGCGACCAAGAACCAGAGCGGCTGCCAGGCACAACTCGAGGTGCGCTCCAAGTCAGCGCTGTCTGCCCTGATGGGGCCGCCGGTCATCATGGACCAGGTCCACATGGTCAATATCGACGGCCGCTCCAACTCGGCCAAGAGCAGCATCGAGAGCGAGCACGCCGTCATCAACGCGCAAGGGCGCTATGCGCGCATGTACGGTGAAGCGGCCTTCCGGGGGCAGGGCGTGTTCAGTTACGCGGGCTTGGATATCCGCGAGGGCAGCACCCTGGAGGGAGAGTCGTTCGAGTCCAGCGTCTCGCTGCAGATCTATCCGCTAGGTGCGGACGAGATCGTGGGCAGCATGCGAGCCCTGTATGCCTCGATCAGCGTCGGCTCCCGCCACGTGGGCAAGCGCCAGATGATCGATACGGTGCTAGGACGCAAGGAATGCTTGCCGATCACCTACGAGAAGCGGACCTCGCTGGGGCCGCTGATGGTGGGGGAGGAGGTGGTGCAGGTGGAACCCACGGTGATGCATGTCACCGACTGGTATTGCCCCGCCGAGGCGTTCGTGCTGCGTACCGAGATCCGCCAGCAGGACAAGGTGCAGCGCGTCGACGTCACGGCGATGGATCTGGATACGACTTCGCCCTGAAGCCTTCCCGCCTGCCGAAGCGGATCCCGTGCGCCGCGCGCCGGCATCCGGCGTGCGGCGCAGCTTGCCGATCAGCTCGCGGCTGCGGCCGATGCGGCGGGCTTCTTGCTCTTGCTCTTGCTCTTCTTGGTCGACTTCTTGGCCGGCTTTTCGGCCGCCGGCGCGGAGGCGTCGGTCAGGTCCGTGCGCGTGCTCTTGTTCGCGCCCTGGGAATACGGGTCGAACTTGTCACCGGACTTGGCACCCTGGCTATACGGGTCGAACTTCTCGCCCGACTTGGCGCCCTGGCTATACGGGTCGAATTGCTTCTTCCCGGTCGATTGCGCCTGGGCAGCCACGGAGACGGCGCCAATGCACAGCGCGATGGCTGTCGCGACGAACTTGTTCATGTTTTCTCCTGGAAAATGCCGCCTTCCGGCGGTTCGAATGCACGGAAACTGACGGGTAAGGCCGCCACGCGGATTGCGTGGGATACCGTTGCCGCGTTATCCGCTTGTCCTCAGTGTCGCCAACATTTCGCCCGGCTGTCAACATGCGCTGTATTGTGAAATGCACGTTGTATCTTTCCTATGGAAAGCCGCTATTGCCTTTATCGCCAGGACTTGCTTGACGTTTGGTGATTGATATGCGCCGTTGCGCACTTTTCGGTTCAGTGATGCACAAGAAAATGCCCCCGCCGGCCTTGCGGCCTGCGGGGGCTTTGATTTTGGCGGATCGAGGAGGCTTCGAAGGCTGTTATTCGGTAGCGACATCCGAAGGATGCTTCCACGCATCCCGGACTTCCGCGCTCGGGGCCAGCGCAAGGTTGATGTTGCGGGCGCCAATCGGCTGCTGGAACCATTGCTTTTGCAGGGCGATCACCTGCTGGCCGGCGAATACCGATGCCAGGGTCTGGTCCACCAGTTGCTTCCACGCCGGATCGGCCTTGGACATCATCAACGCGTTCTGTTCGATCGACAGCGCGGGGCCCACGATGACGAACTGCGAGGGGTCCTTGGCGCGGGCGCGCAGCCCCGACAGCAGCACATCGTCCATCACGAACGCCTGCGCGCGGCCGGATTCGAGCAGCAGGAAGGATTCGCCATGGTCCTTCGCATAGATGTCATGGAAACCATACTGGCTCTTCAGGCGGCGCACATGGCGATCGCCCGTGGAGCCGGCGCTGGTCACCACGTTCTTGCCGCGCAGGTCTTCGAAGGACTTGATGCCCGAATCCGCGCGCACCAGCATGCGGACCGTGGAGATGTAATGCGAGACGCTGAAGGCGACCTGCTTCTGGCGCTCCAGCGAGTTTGTGTTGGGCGCGCAGTCGAGGTCGACCAGGCCGTTGACCACGGCGGGGATCCGGTTCTGGCCGGGGGAACCGCAATCCAGCGCACCTTGATCGTTTTCAGTCCGAGCTTCACGCGCGCGGCTTCGGCGGCGCGCAGGCACAGGTCCACTGCGTAGCCCGCGGGCTCGCCTTTGTCGTTGGCAAAAGAGAAGGGCAGCGCCGATTCACGATAGCCAAGCACGATGGTGCCGGTGTCGCGGATCTTGTCCAGCACCGGGCTTTGGGCCTGGGCAGCCTGGGGGGCGGCACGGAACACGCCGGCACTGGCGAATGTGGCAAACGAAAACATAGGTCGAATACTTCAAAAATGGCGAGGCTACGCCCGTGGCTCGCATTGGCAAAGTACTTCTTTGTCATAAGCAAATATCGGCCCGGAGAGCCGCCCGGGCAAAGGTGCCCCGCCAGAATGCGCGTTGCGCCGGTGTGTAGCCTGGGAGCGCGGCTGCGCAGTCTCTAACAAAAATTCACGATCGCTGGGTTGCGGTTTGCTCGATGTGCGCGGTACGCTACCGGGTTCGCTGCGTCTGTGACGTGCAGTGATCACGATCGTGAAGGGAATCATGAAGATTTCGCGCAAGAAAATCGCGCTTGGCACCGCCGCGCTGGCGATTGCCGCTGGGGTGGCCGTGCAAGTGGTCTGGCACCCGTTCGGACGCGCCTGGAAGGGGCAGCCCCGCCAGCTTGAGCTTGATTTCAGCCGCCCCGATGCGCTGGTCGACAGCGAAAGCCTGTCCAGCCTGCCGCGCGATATGCTCCGCGTGCCGCTGCTGCGCGACGTGCTCACCGAAGATTTCGTCAATTACTACGAAGACAACGAAGGCCGCCTCTCCGCCTCCGGCGCTTTGCGCCGCATTGCCTTCGAGCATGACTTGGACTGGGGCGATGCGTTGCTCAAGCGCGTATTCGACGAACCGGGCCGGCTCATGGCGTGGCGCGGCGCCGACGGCACCTTGCGCTACTGGGCGCTGTCGATGGAGCGCAACGGACTGGCCAAGGTGTTGCAGACGCTTGGCACCATTGCCCCGGCCGATACCCAGTTGAGCCGAGCCGGCGAGGTCGACGGCACGCCGCTGTACGCGCTGCGGATCGGCCCGGCGCGCAGCCTGCTGCTGGCGGGCAAGGGCGACCGCCTTGTGATCCTGTCCGAGGCCGGCATGCTGCTGGACGCCGAGGGCAAGCCGATCGGCGCGCGCGCCAAGGCGATGGCCGCCTGGCTGTCCGACGACGCCGGCGCGCGCGAGGCCCCGCTGCAATCCTTTGCGCTCGATGCCGCCAAGGGCTCGCCCAAGGGCCACCGGGTGCTGGTAAGCGCGAATTACCTCTCCTTTGGCTATCAGATGTTCTTCCCGGGCATCGAAGCGCTGCGTTTCGATTTTGCCGGCGCCGACCCCAAGGCCGGTGCCGACGATGCCGCCTGGCGCAGCGCGGTGCTGGTCGATGGCGCGCGCCTGCCGGGCGAGTGGAACACGGCCGAGCTCTGGAAGGCCTTGCCGGCCGACCCCGCGGCGTGCGCCACGCTGCCGGTCGACTGGCAGGCAGCCGGCAAGATGCTGCAGAAGGTCAGCGGAGGCAAGGACGAATTGGCCGCGCAGGTGGGCCAGGCCTTCGAGGGCCCGGCCGCCGTGTGCTGGTACAGCAAGTCGGCGCTGGTGGCGCCATTGTTCATGGCCCGCGTCAAGTCGGCCGATGCCGCCAGCGCGTTGCGTCCGGTGCTGGCAAGCTTGTTCGAGCAAGTGATCGGCGCCTTTGAACCGAACGCAGGCGCGCAGAAGGGCACGTATGCGCGCCTGCCGGTGCAGAACCGCCAGGGCGCGGGCGGCGCGGTGCTTTGGTCACGCGCGGTCAGTTCGCCCTACGGCACGCGCGAGGGCAAAGGCGCGCCGTTCGCGGCCCAGTTGTCGGCGGGAGCGTATTTCCCCGTTACGCTGGCACTGGCCGGCAATATCGTGCTGTTTTCGCCTGACGGCACCCTGGTCGACGATGCGCTGGCGGTGCAGGGCAAGCGCTTTCCAGCGGTGGCCGACACCATGCAGCGCGCTCAGCTGGCCCGTACCGTGCTCAGTTTCACCCCGTCGACGCTCGCGCCGCTGGTGCGCCGCGAAGCCACCAAGGCACTGCCTGCGGACCAGGAAGCCCTGTTCCTGAACGCGGCGCGCGCGCATTTGTTCCCCAAGCTGAAGACGCTTGCGGCCTACCCGCCAGTGTCGCTGGTACTGCCCGACAGGCTGCCCTCGGGCCGTGCGTGGGTGCCGGTGACCTGGCAGCAGGCAGGCACGCCGCCACGCGGCGCGCAGGCCGCGGTCCCGCCAGCACCGCCGGCGCCGCAAGAGGCCGCGCAGTGATCGCTATGCGCCGAGGCCGCCGCGCGATGCTGGCGGCGCTTGCGCTCGGGTTGCCCCTGGCCGGTGGCGGCCGTGCCTGGGCCTTGTCCGGCCTGGCGTCGGACACGCCCGAGGCGGATGCGCTCGATGCCACGCAGTCGGCGGCGTTTCGCGCGTGGTTCGTGCGCATCGCCGGCGAGCAACTGCGCCAGGGGCCGACCCCACGCTGGTACCAGCGCGATTGTGCGGGCCTGGTGCGCTTTGCCGTGGGCGAGGCGCTCAAGGTGCATGACGCGCGCTGGCTGCGCGCCAACGGCATGCAAGGCAGCGCCTCGGCCCGCCAGTTGCCGCCCGAGCTTAGCCTGAGCCCGAGCCAGCGCACGCTTGGCCAGCGCTGGACCCGCACCGATGGCAGCACCGGGGCGTACGCTCCGCCTGGCGCTGGTGCAGGGCAATAGCCGCTTTGTCGCCAGGAACGTCAACCTGGCCCAGCCCGGCGACCTGCTTTTCTTTTACGACCAGGGCGATGAACAGCACCTGATGATCTGGATGGGCCAGTACCTGGCCTATCACACCGGCACCGTGACGCGTACCGATAACGGCCTGCGTGCTGTCACCCTTTCCCGCTTGATGCAATGGAACGATTCGCGCTGGCAGCCGCAGGACGGCAATCCCAATTTCATCGGCGTATTCCGTTTCGCCTTTTTGTCGAGGTAAAGACGATGCTTATCGTCATGACGCGCGCAAGCGCGCTTCTGCGCTCCGTTGGTGCCCGCGTGCTGCTGGCGCTCACTCTGTTGGCGGGGGCTCATGTGGCAGCGGCCGCCGAGCGGCCTGGCGCCACGCTCGACACCGTGCCTTCAAGCGGCTATAGCGCTTTCCAGGGGCAGCCATTCTTCCTGCTCTCGGACGCCAGCTATGGCAGCGACCAGATGGCGCAGGTGCGGCTGGAAGCCCCGGGGCGCGAATACAAGAGCGAGCTGCAGCGCTACGGCGGCGCCGACATCCTTGTGTACCGGGTAGCCGATCCGATCGCCTTCCTGAAGGCGCAGAAGAACCTGCACCGGATCGACGTCAGGGCGAACTATCGCGGCGAAGGGCTGGCCAATACCTTGTCCTACCTCTGGGACAGCTGGTACAAGCAGGCGCGCCGCGCCTGGCAGCGCGTGCTGTCGTTCGCGACCCGCAGCAAGGCGGTGGAGGACGCGCCGCAGTTCAGCATGGGCGACCAGATTGCCCAGCCGACCCGCTTCGAAAACAACCCGCAATACGAACCACTCAAGGGCTATGACGTGGTCGAGCGCTTCCGCTACCCGATCTGGGACGCCAAGGAAATCGCGCCGCCCAAAGACGTCAAGCTGGAAGGCAGCAGCAGCGAGTTCCTGCCGCAGGACGCCGGCAACGTGATGGTGCCGCTGGGCAAGCTCAAGCCGGGCCTGTACATCGTCGAAGGCATCATCGGCACCTACCGTGCCCATACCTTGCTGTTTATCTCGGATACCGTGGCCATCACCAAGAGCACCGGCAACGGCATGCTGGTCTGGGCCGCGCAGCGCAAGAGCGGACGTCCGGTTGCCGGCGCCAGCCTGGCGTGGACCGATGGCCTGGGCGTGCTGCAAAGCGCCACCACCGGCGCGGACGGCGCGGCGGACCTGGCCCATGCCAGCCCGGAGCGCAGCTACCTGCTGGGCGTGGATCCGGCCGGCGGCGCGTTTATCTCGGAGAACTTCTACTACGACAGCGAGATCTACAACACCAAGCTGTACGCGTTCACGGACCGTCCGCTATACCGTCCCGGCGACGAGGTCCGGGTCAAGTTCATCGGCCGCAATTTCCGCAATGCCACCGAATCAGGCCCTGCGGCGCCCGGTGATATCAAGCTGGAGGTGCTGGACCCCAATGGCGCGCCGCTGGCCTCGGTCGGTACCGCGCTGGCGGCGGACAACGGTGCCGACGCACGCTTCACGCTGCCGGCCAATGCGCTGGCCGGCGGCTATACGTTGCGCTTCGACTATGGCGGCAACACCTACGGCGGCGCCTTCCGCGTGGCCGAATACATCAAGCCGCATTTCGACGTGAACCTCGCGCTGGACAAGGCCGACTACGCCACCGGCGAGGCCGTCAAGGGCAAGATCCAGCTGCGCTATCCGGACGGCAAGCCGGTCAAGGACGCCAAGCTGTCCGTCAGCCTGCGCGCGCAGCAGGTGACGATGGTGGAGGGCGAGTTGCAATATGCTGGCCTGTTCCCGGTCAAGCTGGAGCAGCAGGAACTGACCACCGACGGCAGCGGCAATGCCGCGCTGGCGCTGCCTGCCGCCAAGGACCCGAGCCGTTACGTGGTGACGGTGTTCGCCAACGATGGCGCGGCCTACCGGGTCAAGGTCACGCGCGAACTGCTGATCGCGCGCGGCGCCACGCCGTACAAGCTGACGGCGCCGGCCAACTTCACCAACCCGGGCCAGAGCGTGACTTTCCAATTGCAGGCGCTGGCCGCATCCGGCCAGGCAATCGCCCAGGCTCCCGCCAAGTGGGAACTGGTGCGGCTGGAGTCCCGCACCCGTAGCGAAGGCCCGCTCAGCCCGGCCGCCAGCGGCGCTGTGTCGTTCCCGGTCAAGTTCGACCAGCCGGGCTCGTACACGCTCTCCGTCAGGGACGGAGCAGGCAACTTGCTGGCCGCCGCCAGCCACTGGGTGGCCGGCGAGGGCCTGCAGACCGTGCCGGGCAATATCGAGATCGTGTTCGATCGGGACCGCTACCGCATCGGCGACACCGCCGAAGCGCTGGTGACGTTCCCGCTTGCCGTGGAAGACGCCTTGCTGACGCTGGAGCGCGACCGGGTGGAGCGGCGCGGCTTGCTGTCCAAGGGCGGCGACTGGCTGTCGCTGGAGAAGGTCACCGACAGGCAGTGGCGCGCGCGCATCAAGGTGGGCAACGATTTCAGCCCCAATATGACGTTCTCCGTGCTGTACGTGAAGGACGGCGACTACGTGTTCCAGAACGCCGGCATTGCCGTGGTGCAGCCCACCATCGAGCTGGCGGTCAAGAGCGACAAGCCTGTCTATGCGCCAGGCGACACCGTCACGCTGGACCTTACCAGTGCGTTCAACGGCAAGCCCGTGCCGGCCAACCTCACGGTCAGCGTGGTCGATGAGATGGTGTATGTGCTGCAGCCAGAGATCGCGCCGAGCATCGTCGACTTTTTCTACCATCCGCGCCGCAACAGCGTGCGCACTACCTCCAGCCTGAATTTCATCGGCTACGACCTCGCCGTGTCGGCCCAGCCGGGTGCGGGTGGCCCTGAGCGCGGGCGCTATAACGAGCGTGGCGTGAAGGTGCTGGAGCGCCCGCGCCGGGATGAGAAGGACACCGCTGCGTGGGAGGCCAACTTGCGCACCGGCGCCGACGGCCGCGTGCGCATGAGCTTCACCATGCCCGACTCCCTGACCCGCTGGCGCATCACCGTGCGCGCCATGTCGGGCGACGGCATGGTCGGGCAGCGTACCGCCAGCATTCGCTCCGACAAGGGCTTGTATCTCAAATGGACCGGGCCCCAGCGCTACCGCGCCGAGGACGCGCCGCGTATCGACATGGTGGCCTTCAACCAGGGCGAGCAGGACGTGGCCGCGGAGCTCGTGGTGATCGGTGCAGGCCTTAACGTGAACCAGAGCGTGACGCTCAAGCGCGGCGCCAACTACGTGCGCCTGCCCGTTGCGCAGGGCGCCTTGCAGGGCGGCGTGGTCAATGCCGAGATCAAGGTGCAGGGCAAGACGGTGGACCGCCTGCAGACGACGCTCGCCGTCGAGCCGACTGGCTGGCTCTCGCAGCGCGAGCTGACGTTGCCGCTGGCCGGCGCCAATGCCGCGTTCAAGCTGCCGGCGGACGCCCAGGACGTGCGCCTGCGCTTCGTCGATGGCGCCGCCAGCCAGTTCGCCCGCGTGGCGGACGACTTGCTGGCCTATCCCTACGGCTGCACCGAGCAGACCGCCAGCCGGCTGATTCCGCTGGCCTTGGCTCAGCGCAGCCTGGCGGCCACGGGTGCCGACACCGGCGGCGGCACCCAGGGCATCGATGCGCTGCTGCGCACCCAGCGCCAGCGCCTGGCTCTGTTGGCTGGCGTCAACGGCCAGTTTGGCTGGTGGGGCGATACCCTTGGCAACAGCGCGCTGCTGACCGCTTACGCCTATTACGCCGACTGGCTGGCAACGCGTGCCGTGGGCATCAGCCTGCCGCCCGATCACTGGAAGCGCACGCTGGAAGCCTACAAGCAGGCCATGAAGGAGCCGCTGCTGCATCGCACGTTGGCTTTGTGGTTCATCAACGAGATGGGCCTGCCGGTAGCCACGCAACTCGGTGGCGTGGCCGTCGAGCTTTCTCGCCCCGGCGCCGATGCGTCTGGCGCGGCCGTGGGCGAAAGCCTGGTGTTCGCTGCCCCGGATTCGCCGCAAGGCCGCCGCGTCGCGACCGTGCTGGCCGCACAGCTTTACAAGCAGATTGGCCAGCCGATGCCGGAAGGGCTGGCCAGCGCCGCCGATGCCGCGCGCCAGACGCTGGCGAGCGATCCTTCGCCGCTGGTGCAGAGCCTGCTGCTGATGGCGGGCAAGGGCGCAGCCACCTCCGACGTGCAGGCGCTGCTGTCCCGCGCCGGCGCAGCCTCACCGACGATTGACCGGGCCGTGACGCTGGTGTGGCTCAACAAGGCGCTTGGCGGTGGCCTGGGCCGCGGGCTGGCCGGCGAGGGCGATCCCGCGCTGCGCGTGCCGCAGGGCAACTGGAAGGCTACGCGCAGCCCGCTCGGCCAGCCGGAATGGCGCTGGAGCGGGGCGCAACTGCCCGAGACGCTCGCGCTTGCCGTGCCGCAGAATATG